>JBDTZG010000029.1:0-68106 GCA_040005235.1 Acidobacteriota bacterium
AGCATCTCGGCGTCTACATCCAGACGGAAGAGAGCCTGCGCGAGATCGGCGGCGAGGGCGGCCGGGAAGATCTGGCCGGTCTCGACCAGATCCTCGCCAAGACGATCGACGAGCTCGATCTGTCGGTGCGCTCGGCCAATTCGCTCAAGAACGCCAACATCCACAATCTGCGCGATCTGGTCCGGCGCACGGAAAAAGAGATGTTGGAGACCAAGAACTTCGGCCGTAAATCCCTTGAAGAGGTCCAGGAAGTCTTGGACAAGTTGGGCCTCTCGCTTGGGATGAACGTGTCGTCCAGCGGCGCGTCCGCCTAGGAGCAGTCATGCGTCACGCGTACAGAGGTTCGCGGCTCGGGCGGAGCACGGCGCACCGGCAGGCCTTGTTCAAGAACCAGATCCAGTCCTTGATGCTGGCGGAGCGGATCATCACCACGCTGCCGAAAGCCAAGGAAATCCGGCCGCTCGCCGAACGGGTGATCACCCGAGGCAAGCAGGGCACCATCCACGCGCGCCGCTGGGCGTTGCGTTGGCTGGGCAGCCGCGACCTGGTGAAGAAGGTGTTCGACGACATCGCCCCGCGGTTCGCCGAGCGTCCGGGCGGCTATCTCCGGATCGTCAAGCTCGGACCGCGCCCCGGCGACGGTGCCGAGATGGCGTTGATCGAAATGGTCGACAAGGCGGCGGACGCTCCGGCCCCGGCCCCCCCGAAGCCCGCGAAAGCGAAGAAGCCGGCGGCCCCGAAGAAGAAGGCCTCCGACGAAGCGCCGAAGGAGCGGGGCAAAAAGGAGCCGAAAGCCCAACCGACCGGGCGCTCGAAGCCGGCCGGAAGTGGCTCTAAGTCGTCGCCACGAAAGATGGGCTCGTAAAGTCGCCTCCGCATCTGAGGGTTGTTCTTGGGGTCAGCGGTTTTACCGCTGGCCCTTTTTGCGTTTGATACGCTGCCTCAAAAGACCGTGTCGCTCAACGGAGAGCCGAGAGTCCGGGTCTATCGCGGAGTACCCTGCACCCTACGGTCATGACGCTCATGCTGATCACTTCGAGGACTTTCATGCGCAGAATCGCTCCACTCGCCTGCCTTCTCGCCTGGGTGGCCGTTTCCTCCGTGCTCTCGGCGCAGGCAACCGCCGCCTCTATCGATCCGAAGGCACTGCTCGCAGAAATCGACGCCGCGGCCCTCCAGCCGGAAAAGGCGGTGATGCTAAAGAAGGTGAAGCTCGCGGCGGGTCTCGCGACTCTCACGCTCGAAGGGAAGCTGATCCCCGTATCGCCGGCAGGGGGCCAGGTGCGCGAACTGGTCTTCTTCGGCCAGGGGCGCATCGAGCTGCCGGCACCCGACGAGATCGAGGCGGGGCAACTGGAGCTGTTCACCGGCGCACCCGCGATCGACGAGTCGTTCGATCAGGCGGTGCTGGTGTTCGGACTCGACCGGGCGGTCGAAGCGTTGCTCAAGCGCCCCGCGGCCGTCCTCGACGACGCTGAAGCCAAGAAGGCGCGAGATGCCTATGAGAAGTGGAAGAAGGGACCGGAGCGCGAGCTTTTGGACATTCGCGGTGCGATCTGGTCCGACGCATTGGGTGACGCTCCGTACCAGAATCTGTTTGCCGGTCGCTTCCACGGGCTCGAGCGGGGCGATTTTCTCTATCTCGTCGATCCGCAGTCCGACGAGCAGGTGACGCTTGGCCAGTTCGTGCCGATCGAGGCTACCGAGAAAGAGAAGCGGAAGATCATCCGCCAGCTGGCCCGCGAGCAGCGCCGGGGAAGGCTGATTGGCGTCGAGTTGGACGACCTGGGCCAGTGGGATACCTGGCTTTCCTCTTCCCTGCGCACCAAAGAGGGTTTGGCCGTGCCGGGCGCGGCGGCCTTCGAGCCGGTGCGCTACACGCTCGACGTCACGGTCGAAGATCCAATCGAGAAGCTTCATGGAGTGGCGAAGATCGATCTCAAGCCGGTCCTCCCTGGTGTGCGCACGGTCGAGATCCGCCTACCGCGCGATTTCGAGGTCCGCACGATCAAACTCGGAGACGCAAACCTCCCGTTCGAGCGATCGGGCACGAACCTGACCGCCGTGCTGCCGGAGGTTCCTTCGCCCGATGGCACGGTGACGATCGCCGTCGACTACAGCGGGATCGCGATCGGAGGAGATGCCAGGTCATACGCTCTCCGCGACACCCAGAACTGGTATCCGCACGTCGGCGTGGTCGATCGCGCGACCTACGAGGCGACTTTCCACTGGCCGCAGAGGTTCGATCTGCTCGCCCCGGGCCACCGGTTGGAAGGCGGCGAGACCGGAGGCCTCAAATGGGAGCGTCATCGACTCGACTTGGCGACCTGGGGCTACACCTTCGAGTTGGGCAAATTTTCGGTCGAACAGCGCCAGGTCGGTCACGTCAAGGTGACACTGGCGTTCGATCCTTCCGGGAAGAGCCAGGGGTACGCCAGCCGCAAGTTGATCGGCGACACGGTCGCCGAAGCGCTCGGATATTTCGAAACGACGTTCGGCCCTTATCCACTCGACGAATTGACCGTCTCGACGATTCCGCGCTCGTTTTCGCAGTCCATGCTCGGATTCATCACCCTCTCCGACCTGATGATGCTCGACACGTCGTTCTGGACCCTGATCCTCGGCTTTGAGGATCGCCGCACGGTGATCGCCCACGAAATGGCGCACCAATGGTGGGGTCATCGGGTCAGCTGGGCGAGCGACCGGGACGTCTGGCTTTCGGAGGCGATGGCGAATTATTCCGCGCTGCTCTACCAGGACGAAAAGATCGAGCCCGCCACGGGGAAGAAAGTCGATCGGAAGAACCGGCGCGAGGACGTGCTGGTCGGCCCGACCGCCGGTTGGCAGGCGGCGCTCACGGATACGCTACCAGACCAGCGCGCGATCGATTCGGTCGGACCGGTGGTCCTGGGGAGCCGTCTCTTCTCCAGCCGAACCAATAGCGCCTACGAGCCGATCGTCTACAAGAAAGGCGCGGTGATCTTGGACATGCTGGCGCGTTCCTTAGGCGAGGACAACTTCCCCAAGGTCCTCCACGAGGTGGTGCGCGCGGTCAACGGGAGAACGATCTCGACCCGTGAATTCTTCGAGCTGATCGAGAAGATCACGGGCACCCATTTGGATGCCTTCGTCTCGCGATTCGTCGAAGGGACGGGCTTGCCCGAGGTCTACTACACCTACAAGTTCCAGAAGGAAGGGGAAGGCAAATGGCGGGTCCAGGGCGAGGCGCGGATCGAGACGCCCTACCGCTTCCGTTACCGGGCGGTTCCTGCGGGTTCGGGTTTCGATGTCACTCGCGAGCGGCTGGATACGATCCGCGATCTTTCCGGCCTCGCGTTCATCGTTCCGGTGCAGGTCTCGTTCTACGACCCGGCCCGCGATGAGGCGAAGTGGAAGAAGAGCTCGGATCCGAACGCATTGCTCAAGGGACGCATGGTGTTGCGCGGCGAGCGGGTGCCGATCGACATTCCGCTCGATTTCGAACCTCGCCGATTCTGGCTCGACAAAGACCAGCGGGTCTACGGTCGGTTCTTCGACGAGAGCCTCCGGCCGAAGCGCACCCTGTGCTACCGCGGCGAAGATCAGGCCGCGGCCGGCAGGTTGGACGAAGCAGCCCAGCTCTTTTCCCAAGCGCAGTCGGCCGAGGTCTGGAGTGGCGATCCGGACGACAAACCGAGCAACAGCGATCTGAGAACCGAATCGCGGGAATTCGACAGCCGGATTCAGCTCGGGCTCGCCCGCATCGCCCTCGACCGCGGCCAGGACGCCGAGGCGCAAGCCGCGCTCGACAAGGCGAGGAAGACGCTCAATTCGGTCACCGGCAGCTGGGCCGACGAGGACATTCGAGTCATCGAATCCCGGCTGGACCTCCGCCGCGGCGACTTCGACCGCGCTTTCAAGCGACTGAACAAAGCGCTGCTCAAGAGAGAAGACAGTGACGCTACGGAAGCCTACGTCCTCCTCGCGATTGCGGCCCAAAAGACCGGCCACGCCGAGGAGCTAAAAAAGGCGAAAGATGCGGTGAAGGAGTCGGGTTCGGATTTGTCGGCGCTCGGGAACTGAACCCGCAGTTGCCCTACCCGCGCGGCTCTGCCAGGATTCCCGCTCCTTACCCAGGGGAGCACCTCATGCCGAGCTTTTCGCGCCGCGCCTTCGCGGCGCTGCCCGCCGTTCTGATCGCCTTCGGCTGCGCCGCGTCGGCGGCGTTCGCAGCACCCCCTGCCGCCAAAGCACCCAAGGCACCAGAGACGAAGACCGAGAAAAAGAAAGACGAATCGATCCAGCCCGCGCCCGCGCGGCGGGCGGACGAGGGTATGGGGCCCTACGATCGTCTGATCCTCCGCGGCGCCATCCTGATTGATGGCACGGGCGCTCCACCGGTCGGTCCGGTGGACATCGTGATCGAGAAGAATCGGATCGCGGATGTCGAGATCGTCGGCAGTCCGGGTGTCGCGATCGATCCGGAGAAACGGCCGAAGGCCAAGCCGGCCGATCAGGAGATGGACCTTTCCGGCATGTATATTCTGCCCGGTTTCGTCGACATGCATGGTCACATCGGGGGCACGGAACAGGGTACGCCGGCCGAGTACGTCTACAAGCTTTGGATGGGGCACGGGATCACCACGATCCGCGATCCGGGGAGCGGCAACGGGCTCGACTGGGTCCTCTCCGAGCAGGCGCGGAGCGCCAAGAACGAGATCGTGGCGCCGCGCATTCACCCTTATGTGACCTTCGGCCAGGGGCGCGACGAGCCATTCACCACTCCCGAGGAAGCGCGAGCCTGGGTCCGCTCGGCGGCGAAGAAGGGAGCCGAAGGCCTCAAGTTCTTCGGCGCCCGACCGGATCTCATGCGCGCGGGCGTAGAAGAGGCGAAGAAACTGGGCCTGCGCTCCGCCTGCCACCACGCCCAGCTTTTCGTCTCCCGCGTCAACGTGCTCGATTCCGCCCGCTGGGGACTCACCTCGATGGAGCACTGGTACGGTCTGCCCGAAGCCCTGTTCGTCGATCGGACGATCCAGAACTATCCGGTCGATTACAACTACGCCGACGAGTCCGATCGGTTCAGCGAGGCCGGACGCCTCTGGCAGCAGGCGGCGCCGCGCGGCTCGGATCGGTGGAAGGCGGTGATCGACGAGCTGGTGAAGCTCGATTTCACCATCGACCCTACCCTTACGATCTACGAAGCGAACCGCGATCTGATGCGCGCCCGGCGCGCCGAGTGGCACGAGGAATACACGCTCCCTTCGCTCTGGGATTTCTACGCGCCGAGCCGCAAATCTCACGGTTCCTACTGGTTCGCCTGGGGCACCGAGCAGGAGGTGGCCTGGAAGGAGAACTACCGGATCTGGATGTCCTTCCTGCTCGACTTCAAGAATGCGGGCGGCCGGGTGACCACCGGTTCGGACAGCGGCTTCATCTACAAGCTCTACGGCTTCGACTACATCCGCGAGCTGGAGCTGCTGCGCGAGGCGGGGTTCCATCCGCTCGAAGTGATCCGCTCCGCGACCCTTCTCGGCGCCCAGGCGCTCGGTGTTGCCGACCAGATCGGCAGCGTCGAGCCCGGTAAGCTCGCGGACCTGGTGGTCGTCGGCGCAAATCCGATCGAGAACCTTCAGGTGCTCTACGGCACCGGGGCGATCCACCTGAACGATCGGAACGAAGTGGTTCGCGAGGGGGGAGTCCGCTACACGATCAAGGATGGCATCGTCTACGACGCCAAGCAGCTGCTCGCCGACGTGCGAGGCATGGTCCGCAAGGCGAAAGACGAGGCGAAACAGGAGATCGTCCAGCCCGGGATGGTGAAATAGAGGGGCCGAGAAGGCGGGGAGGCTCACCTGGTCGTCGGTTCTCCGTCGGGG
Source organism: Acidobacteriota bacterium (assembly GCA_040005235.1). Taxonomy (GTDB): domain Bacteria; phylum Acidobacteriota; class Thermoanaerobaculia; order Multivoradales; family UBA5704; genus DASYKS01. The sequence goes on from JBDTZG010000029.1 coordinate 5,859, forward strand.
TTCGAGATCCCTCTTCAACATCCGGGAGCCAACGTCTGCCACAATCGGCGGCCAGGAGGACCACCGATGAAGAAAGCCCAAAGCCTCTCGCTCGGTACGCTCGCCACTCTCGCCGCCCTTTCCGCCTTCGCTTGCCTCTCGCAACCTTCCTTCGCTCTCGATCCCGTTCGCAAGATCACCGAGAACTTTCAAGTCGGATCGGCGCCGAAGGTTCAGACCAAGCTCAAGTCCGGCGACTTGATCGTCGAAGGATGGGACGGCCCGGACGTTCAGGCGGTGATCAACCTGGGTTGCCTGGAGGGAACCCCCAGCGATGTGTGCAAGAAGGCGACCGACGGAGTGAGCCTCGCCTGGTCGCGGACCAACGCCCAAGTGCTGGTGCGGGTGAAAGGTGCGACCGGTTGGCGCGCGCGCAAGCTGTGGATCGAGGCCCGTTTCAAGGTGCCGGCGCATGTTCCGCTAGAGGTCGAGTCGGTCAATGGCGAGGTCCAGGTCTCCGGCATGCTGAACGACGTGGAAGCCGATTCCGGTAGCGGCGACATCACGATCACTCAAAGCAAAGCCTCGGTCGGACCGCTCCACGTCGACGTCGGTGCGGGCAAAGCGGAGCTTTGGGTGAGCGGCGGCAAAATCGAAGGGAGCGGTTTGCTCCGCTCGATCAACTGGACGGGTACCGGCAGGGCGAAGATCGAAGTCGACATCGGCGCGGGAGACGCCGTGGTGCGCTTGGACTAGACACTCGGCAGCTCCGGGCCTGTTAGACTTCCGTCGTTCCGTGCCGTATCGCCCCTGCCGAAGGAGAGCTTCGCCATGACCGCAACTCGTCGCAAGATTCCCAGTGTCAACCTGGACGACTACCGCTCGGGCACGAGCGAACAACGGGCGCGGATGATCGAGACGCTCGGCGGGGGGCTGGTCGAGTTCGGCTTTCTAAACGTCGAGGCGCACGGCATCGAGCCGACGCTGATCCGCCGGACCTACGACCTCTGGAAGGAGTTCTTCGAGCTGCCCGACGAGGTCAAGAAGCGTTACGTCGGGGGTACCGGCGGAGCCCGCGGCTATACGCCGTTCGGCGTCGAGCATGCGAAAAACAACCCGACGCCGGATCTCAAGGAGTTCTACCACGTGGGCCAGGAGCCGGATTCCGCAGCGGCGTTGCCCGACGGACATCCGGCCAAAGAGGTCTATCCGGCGAACGTCTGGCCTGAGGCCATCCCCGAGATTCACGAGCCGACGGTCCACCTGTTCCGCCGCCTGGAGGAAACCGCCGCGACGCTTCTTGAGGCCCTCGCCGAGTATTTCGGCCTGCCGCGCCGCCAGTTCGCCGACATGGCGGTGAACGGCAACAGCCTCCTGCGCATCCTGCACTACCCCGCCGTGCCGCAGGGCATTCCGGCAGGTGCCGTACGCGCTGCGGCCCATGAGGACATCAATCTGATCACTCTGCTCTGCGAAGCGACGGACTCAGGGTTAGAGATCTTCACCCGCGAGGGCGAATGGATGGCGGTCGAGACCGGTCCGGGCGAGATCGTGGTCGATGCGGGCGACATGCTGTCGCGTCACCTGAACGAAGTCGTCCCCGCCACGACCCACCGGGTGGTGAATCCCGGCGACACGAGCCGCGAGCGCTACTCGATGCCGTTCTTCGTCCATCCTTACTCGGGCGCCGACCTCACCATCCACCCGCGCTTCGTGACCGAGGACCGCCCGGCAAAATATCCGCCGATCACCGCCGGCCAGTTCCTGGAGCAGCGCCTGATCGAGATCGGGCTCAAGAAGTAGAAACGCCAAAACGCCGAGGCCCGAAACGGGCGCCCCGGCGTTTTTGAACGGATGGAAGAGACTCGACAGGGTGCCTAGTTGCAGGCGTTAGGTGCGAGGGTCCCCAAAGTACAGCCGTCAAGGAAATTGACGTTGAGCACGTACTCCCCTTCGGAGCTGTCGTAGTCGGAGATTTCGAAGCAATAGTCGCCGGCGTCCACTTCGGTGGTGAAAATGTCGCCGCTGCCTCCGGCGAGCGTCGTGGTTCCGACGACGTCCGCCTCTTCGTTGCCCGTGTTCCAGACATAGAGGGTACCCGTGATGGCCACTCCCTTCGCGCCGAGGACCAGCAGGCCGGCGATGCTGTGTCGGATCTTCACCACATCGCTGTCCCACTCGTCGATCTCATTGGCGTAGGTCGATGAGGAGGTAATGCTGTGGACCAGGTAGCTGCTGGAAGACCAATTCGCAAAAGCGTCGGCGCAGGTCGCCGCCGAAGCCGAGCGAGGCAGGACGAAAGCGCAGAGGGCGAGTGCGAGCAGAGCCGCGAAGAGACGGAGCGAGAAGCGGTTACGGCGGGTTTCGGACAGGTGGGTGGCGTTCGAAGACATGGAGTTCTCCCCTTTGGCGGGCCGATTTCGGCGCCGCGGCAAAACGTCAGTTGGTTTTGCGGTTTGGGGGATCCCCTGATTTTGGTGGCGGTCCGCGTCCGCCTCCACACGCTTCTAACGCGCTGTTTTCGAGAATTGGCCGGATCGCGACATCCGGGCGGCGCAAACGCCTCTCCTTCGTGATTGAATGGACAGACTTTGAAGGGCGAAAGCGTAGGTCGCGGCGCGGTCGAATCGTCCCGAGTATTCACGGCCTACGTGCGCGCCTCCGATCCCCAGGATCGCGACGTGGTGCCGGTTCTGGCCGAGCTGCGCCGGGCGCTCCGCGCCGAAATCAAGCGCCGAGGGCTGTGGGAGACTTCTCCGAGCTATCTCGGCATCTACGGCGCCGAGAGGTGGCACGGGGGAACCGTGGCCGACTTCGCCCCCGGCCTCGGCGGCGGACCGCTCGATGAGCTGCTCGCCGACTGCTTCAGCTACATCTTCGTCGATCGCCTGCGTTCGCTATCGGCGCAGCTCAAGGTGAAGGACGACGTTGAGGGACTGGTCTACCTAAACGTCCGGCATTTCGTCCACGAGCGGCAGCGGGATTGCGATCCGCTCGGGACGCGCGTCTACCAGGTTCTGCACCGGGCGGTGCAGGCGGCGGTCGACGCGGGAGAGCTGGAAATCCTCGCGGGCGATTCGCGGATTCGCAACGACACCCTCTTGACCTTCGACGCCGGAACCGAAGACGTTCCGGCCGACCAGCGTGCCGAACGCCTGGCCCGGCGGGTCGGGCGTTGGTGCGATGACCTGCTTCCCGATCTGGTCACCGCCACAGGCCGCCGCGAGGACCCCTTGGTCGAGCGCCTCCGGGCGCGCTTGCCGGAGTTGTGGGACGACGGCTTCAACGTTCTTCCGTTCCATGAGCTGATCGATCCTCTGAAAGCGGAGGTTCGGGGCCGGTGGGCGGCGATCCTCGGCAACGCCCGCGAACGACTGGGAATCGCCGGCCCTTCCGGTTCGCCGCCCGCCGGCCGCTCCGACGGGGGCGAAAGCGGCGACCTGGGAGAGCGTTTTGCGGCGGCCGATCCGGAGCCGCTGCCGGATCTAGCCTTCGAGCAACGCGACCGCTTCCGCGCCCTGGTCGCCTGCGTGGTCCGCGCGCTCGCCCAACTGCCCGGCGACGAGCGGAGCCGGCGCACGATCGAAAAGCTCTGGGGATTCCTTCGCGTCTGGTCCGCGGAAGGGGGGCTGATGGGAGATCGCCTCCCTTCGAACCGGGAACTCGCTTTACGCCTCGGCCTTCCCCGCGAGCGAATCCCCGATGCCATGGAGACGATCCGAAGTCTGATCGAAGGTTGTCGGACGTCGAAAGCGGGATCGCTCGGCCGCGATGTCAACCGGCCCGAGACCCCTCGGCCCGATTCACACTGACCGCCCGGAAGAGACGAGAGAGACGCCATGTCGAACCCACGAATTCCCTCGAAAGGAGAAGACCTCCGCGCCCTCCTGGAACGCGAGCTGGAGGAGCGTCGGGGCCGAGCCCCCGAGCCGGGGGAGATCTTCGTCCTGTCTGAGACCGCCGAGCTGCCGGTCGAATGGGCGCTGCTCGAAGCTGGGCCAAACTCCTTTCTCGCGATCCCCGCCGACACCCAGCCGCTCGCCGGAAGCCGCGACTTCGCCCTGGGCGCAAACGTCCTTTCCGGCCCTCTGGTCCTCCGCTGCGGCCACGCCGCGGAGATCGCCGCCTCGCGCCTTCGCCCCGAGCTGCGCACCGGACTGCTCGATCCCCACTCCCTCGCCGCCGCCCGATCGCTCCAAAAAGCCCTCGCCGCCGGGACTTCCGCGGCAGATCCGGTGGGCGAAGAGGTCGATCGAGATCCGGAGTATCGGGATTGGGTGACGGAAGTGCTGGATCCGGCGCGGGCGGTGTTGAGGGGTTTGGGGGAAGGAGATAACCGATCGTCGGAGGTCGAATCGAAGGTCGTTCCCTTCGAAGATCGCCGCCTGAAGCGGGTCGAGCAACCGACGCGCGTCCAAGCTCCGGGATGGCGACCGGCGCTACCCTGGTTGGTTGCGGCGGGTCTGGCCATTGCCCTGGGTTGGTCGAACCATGAGTTACGCGAGATACAGGTGGCTGCTGCGGAGCCTCAGTTCGATGAGCCGAGTCTGGCGCTCCCGGGAGGTACCGTCCGGGGTGAGACATCTTTTCCCTTGCCCCCGGACTCCGGGTCGCCGGGAGAGCGGGTACACATTTCGGGATTCACCCCGTCGGATTTGGTGGGACCGACGCCGACGGTCCTGGTGCTGCTCGACAAGTTCGATCACGAAGTGGTCCGTAGTCCGGTGCGAGACCGGGGGCCTTCCGATGACTGGTCGATGGCCATCCCGCGATTGAAGGTGTCACCGGGGCGTTACCGCGTCGCGCTTCGGTCTCTTGACGGCAAGCCTCTCGCCGTCTGGGACATCCGGGTCGTCGAGTCCGCGGACGCGTCCTGACTCACCTTTCGAGTGGCGAGGTGTCTCTTAGGTCAAGCACCTCTTAAGCTGGAGTGCGTTCCGGCCGGTCTTCTGCGAAGATGATTCCTTCCTGACCCTCGGCGTCCGTTTTTCTCGCGTTTCCTTCGTGGAGTGATCTCTCGGAGGGGGCGGACCTCGATCGGAAACGGTATGCCGCGTCCGTCTCGAAAAGCGAACTCGTGCATCGCAATGAACGATTGAATATCGGATCGCCCCGAGCGGGCCTTGTGCTGCTCTGTCTTCTTGCGATGGCAGGTGGCAGCTGCAAGCGCGAACCGCCTACGGGGACGGAGGCGAGGAAGATGGAGCCTACCCCTTTGACCCTGAAGCTCGGCATTGCGGACCGACGCGAGCTGGCCCCGGGTGCGATGGAGAGCACTACCCTAGAGCTCTCGGCCGGCGAGTTGGTCCGTATCACGGCCTTGCAGGACGGCCTCGACGTGGCGCTCCGTTGGTTTCCGCCAGGAGAGGAAAAGCCCTCGTTGGTGATCGATAGCCCCAATGGCGATAAGCGGACCGAGAGCCTGGCGGTCGTTGCCGCGGTCGCTGGCGTTCATCGGTTGGAGGTTCAGGCCTCCAAGGACGCGAAGCCTTCGGGCCACTATGTGGTGACGCTCGAAGAACGGCGCCTGGCAACTGATCGGGATCGGCGCGCTGCAGATCTCGGTGCACAGTTCGCGGCGGGAGAAGAGGCTCGCCGCGGCGGGAGAACCGAAGAGGCCCTTACCACCTATCGTGGGCTTCTGCCGCTTGCACGAGAGGTGGAAGACCGGTCCTGCGAGGCGACCCTCTACTACCGAGTCGGTTGGATGGAGGCGACTCTGGGGAACTGGGATCGCGCAATCGAGCCGTTCGAGACGTCGATTGGGCTGTTCGGCGGCCTTGCCGACAAGTTTATGGAAGCGACCGCGCTCAACCGGTGCGCTGATTCTTACCGTGCTCAGCTTCGCGTCGAAGAGGCCCTGGCGCTGCACCAGCGAGCCCTTGGGCTCTTCCGAGGCATCAAGGACGCGGATGGAACGGTCGCCTCGTTGGTCAGTTTTGGCATCGACCAATTTTGGAAAGGAGACCTCGACGAGGCGACGGCGACGCTTAACGAGGCGATCGTCCTCGGTGACCGGTTCAATGTCCGCGACAACGAGGTGCTCGCCCGCTCCACGCTGGGAGAGCTTCAAGCTTCACGCGGCAAGTTCGTTCAAGCGCGGAACGAGCTGGAAGCCGCGGTAGCTAAGGCGACCGCGATCGGCCGTGAGGACTGGGCGGCGCTCGCTCTCTTGCCTCTTGGCGAGATCGATCTGCGGGAAGGGCGCTTTGGCGATGCGAAAGCCCGGTACTCGCGCGCTCTTGAAGTCTTTCGCGCGCGGGGCGAAGCGCGCAACTCAGTCGCGGCCCGCCTGGGGCTCGGCGCCTCATTGCTGCGAATCGGAGATCTCGAAGCGGCGCGGGCGGAATTCGAAAAGGCCCAGGGCATCGCGGAAAAAATCCACGCGGTCGACGACGAGGCGGCTGCGGCGATGAATCTTGGGCGTTACCACCATGCGCGCGGCGAGGATGCGTTGGCGGTTCGCGATCACGAAAGGGCGATCGCCTTGTTCGAGCGGCTCGGCAATGGAGCTGCGACTGCCGCGAATCGTTTTGGTGCCGCCCGGTCGCTCTGCCGGAATGGCAAACTCGAAGAGGCACTGGCTCAGATCGACAGCTCGCTTGAAGGGATCGAACATTTGCGCGCCACAACCGCCAACTTCGATCTTCGCACCAGCCATCTTGCGACCAAGCGGGAGTATGCCGAGCTACAGGTCGAGGTCTTAATGAGTTTGGACGAGAAACTCCCGGACAAGGCGTACGCCGACCGGGCGCTCGGAGCCACCGAGAAGGCACGGGTTCGTCAGTTGGTTGACCTTCTGGGAGAGGCGCGATCCGGGCTTCGCAGTGCCATTCCCGAAGCGATCGCCACGGAGCAAGGTCGATTGCGCGACGAGCTCGAAGCGCTCGAACGCCGTCGGAAAGCGCTTGCCAACCAGGAGACCGATCCGGCCGTCATCGATCGGCTGGAGGCGGAACAGGGGCGCCTTTTGGCGCGCACAGAGGAGTTGCAGGCGGAGGCGCGCAAGGCGAACCCTCGGTACGCACAGCTTGCACCGCCGGAGATCCTGGATGCTGAGGCGATGCGAAAGCAGCTCCAGGCGGGAGATGCGATGCTCGTCTATTGGCTCGCTGAGCCGCGCAGCTTTCTTTGGGTGGTGATGAGAGATCGGGTGGAGCCCTTCGTGCTGGCGCCCCGCAGCAAGATTGAACCGCTCGCCAAGCGGTTTGCGGACTTGTTGGCCTCCTCCAATCCGAACGATGTGGAGGTTGGTCGAGAGGTCGGCCAGAGGCTCGCCCAAGAGATCCTCGTTCCGGCACGATCAGCGCTTTCGGGTACGCGCTGGATCGTGGTCGCCGATGGAGCGCTCCAGCGAGTGCCGTTCGCAGCGCTGCCCAATCCCGCATCGAAGGAAGGGAACCCCGTGCTCGAACGGTTGGAGGTGGTCTATCTCCCTTCGGCCACGGTCCTCGCAGCCCTTCGCGCTGGTGTGCGCCGGTCCTACTCGCTGGACAGCCTAGCGGTGTTTGCCGACCCGGTGTTCTCCGGAGACGGCCGCTCACCCGGCACGCTGGCCCCGCTGCCGAACACTCGGAAGGAGGCCGAAGCGATCATCGATCTGGCTAAGCCCAGGGAAATCCTCTCCGCGCTGGGCCTAGACGCGAACCGGGAGGCGGTCCTTGGCGCGCGGCTGAAACCTTACAAGATTCTTCACTTCGCGACCCACGGCGGTGCCCATCCGGTTCACCCGGAGCTGTCCGGTCTGGAGCTTTCTCAGGTTGATGCCGAAGGACGGCCGATCCAAGGGACGCTCACCCTGCAGGATATCTTTGGTCTCGACCTCGACGCCGAGCTGGTGGTGCTCTCCGCCTGCAACACCGGGGTTGGCCCGGATGTCGCTGGAGAGGGCCTTGCGAGCCTTGCTCGCGGCTTCTTCTATGCCGGTGCGCCGCGACTGGTCGTGAGCCTATGGCCGGTGGACGATGCGAGCACGGCCGATTTGATGAAGCTTTTCTATCGAAGGCTCCTGCGTGAGAACCGCGCTCCTGCCGACGCCTTACGCGAGGCGCAAAGGGAGCTGCGGAACGATCCCGCGCGGAGCGACCCGTACTACTGGGCCGGCTTCGTTTTCGTCGGCGATTGGCGCACCGACCCGCAGCGTTGGCATGGGCCGATCGAAACAAAGGACGTGGGAGGCCCGAACCCAACCGGGCGCCCACCGATCGATCTGCCGTGGCCATCGTCGGACTCTAATTTCGATGAGGAAGGGAGCCCGATGGGGCCGCCCGGAGGGAATTGGTGATGACCGCAAGTAGAGACGACATCCATCGGTTGATCGCCTTCAATGGCATAGATGGGGCGACTGGCAACTTTCTCCAATCACCTCTAACAGGTGAACAACTCGGCCGGTTGGCAGTCCAGCTCCCGGTTGGTGGTGCATTGCACCAACTATTGGCAGATTGGAGAGAAGGAAGGGAGGTCAGCGATCCTTTTCGCGCGCCCATAAGCGATGTCAAAGACCCCAAGGATCTTAGCCAGGCCGGGTGGGGTGTCATTTTTGCCGAGGATACGCCGGCCGTAATCCGCCGGGCGCTTAAGCCGCTACTGGCCCATCGACGCGACCAGGCAGGAGACCTTTTCAAAGATCTAGTTTTCAGATCCGGCCAGACCCATCAGCAGTTCATGTCGGAGGTGGGCGCTATCCCTGGAGCACGTGCGGTACCGGAGAGGCTGCCTTATTACCTGCTATTGGTCGGAGATCCGGTAAAGATGCCCTTCCGGTTTCAAAACGAGCTAGACGTCCAATATGCGGTGGGGCGACTCCATTTCGACGCCGAAACTCCGGAAAAATCGGCGACCGCATATGCTTCCTATGCGGAAGCTGTCGTTGCGGTTGAAGATGGAACATGGAGAAATCGACGCCAGGAAGTCCTTTTCTTTGCCGTTGAAAGTCCCGGAGATGAGGCGACCCGTCGGACCTCTGGTGAGCTTGTCGAACCGCTCGCAGAAGTCTTGCGCCGTAGTCGCCCGGAATGGCGGCCTACTCTGATCGGCGGCGGCGAAGCCACTCGCACCCGACTGCAACAAGTCCTCGAGAGTGATCGGCCTTCGATTTTGTTCACCGCCAGCCACGGTGTCAGTTTTCCGAACGGTAGTGAGCGACAGCTCGAGGCACAAGGTGCCCTAGTCTGCGCTGAAGGGGTGGACGGTCGCTCTGGCCGTTACTTCACGGCCGCCGATGTTCCCGACGACGCGAAACTGAGCGGCATGATCGCGTTTCACTTTGCCTGCTACAGCGCCGGAACTCCTGAGCTCGATGAGTTCGGGCGAATCTCAGGGGTCCAAGGGCAAATCGCTCCTCGACCGTTTGTAGCTCGGCTGCCCCAGAAGCTTTTGGAGAAAGGGGCGCTTGCGGTGATCGGACATGTGGACCGCACCTGGACTTCCTCTTTCTCTTGGAATGATCAAGGTGGTCATGTGCAAGTCTATTCCGAGTTGCTCAAGCAACTGACTAACGGCGAGCCGATCGGCTGGGCGATGGAGGCGATGAATTCCTATTTCGCTTCCCAGGCAGCGAGCCTTCAGAGTCTCCGCGATGACATTCAGTTCTTCCGGCCTGAAGATTTTGCGATCTACGCTGACCTATGGCGCCAGACTGTCGATGCCGGCAGTTTCGTGGTCCTGGGAGACCCGGCCGTCCGCCTTAACTTCGACTGACTCCCGTTCTCCCGACTCTTCGTGCTCGTGGGGTCCTCTCTTTTGCGCAGGCCGGATCTTTCCCTGATACGATCCGTACGTATCCTCTATGAGCGACACCACAGACGTCACGGAACTTCTCCTGCTCTGGAGTCGAGGCGATGCCTCGGTTCTGGGGCAGATCATTCCTTTGGTGTTCGAAGATCTGCGGGCGATGGCGCGGCGGCACTTGGCGCGGGAGCCGAGCGACCATACGTTGCAACCGACCGCCCTGGTGAACGAGTTGTACCTTCGGCTGGTCGGGCAGACTCGGATGCAGTGGCACAATCGCCAGCAGTTCTTCGCGATCGCCGCGACGTTGATGCGCAGGATTCTGACCGACTACGCGAAGGGCAAGAAAGCGGAGAAGCGGGGCGGCAATATGCTCAAAGTTCCGCTCGACGACGTGGATGGGGCCAAGCTGATCGCTGAAGCTCACGGAACTGACGTCGTGGCGCTCGACGAGGCGCTCGGGAAGCTTCGGAAGTTAGATCCCCGCCAGGCGCAGATCGTCGACCTCCACTTCTATATGGGACTCACCTTCGATGAGGTTGCCGAGATCTTGGAAGTCTCGGTGACCACGGTCAAGCGCGATTGGCAGATGGCGCGGCGATTTCTGAAGCGTGAGATCACCCGCGACCTGGATCTTGAGTAAGATATTACTTTGGGACGAATGGCGAGCTTTTTCGCCGCTGCATTTCGCGTCTTTGAACAACCGGATTGGAATAACGCCCTGAGGCAATGCCCGATCCGGAAACTCTTCATGATCGCGAGACTCGAACCGTGACGCCCGAACGTTGGCAACTGACCCAGGATCTGCTCGAAAAGGCTCTTCTGCTGACCGGGCAGGAGCGTACGGATTTCCTGGTTCGGTCGTGCGACGGCGATCAGCCGCTCCGCGAAGAGATCGAGGCCCTGCTCGTCATCGACACGAACCTCGGCGATTTCATCGAGAAACCTCTGTTCGACATGCATGGCGATCAAGGCAGCCTCGCTGCCGGTGATCAACTCGGTCCCTGGCGGATCGTCCGCGAGATTGGTCGAGGCGGCATGGGGGCGGTCTATCTCGCCGAGCGGGCTGACGCGACGTACGAGAAGAAGGTCGCGGTCAAGCTGCTCAAGCGGGGGATGGACACCGACGAGCTGGTGCGCCGTTTCCGTAGCGAGCGGCGGATTCTCGCCCTGCTGGAACATCCGCACATTGCCCGTTTGCTGGATGGTGGTTCGACTCCGGACGGTCGTCCTTACCTGGTCATGGAGTACGTCGAGGGGCGGCCGATCGACGCCTGGTGCATCGAGCAGTCTCTCTCGGTCGAGGATCGGCTGGCGCTGTTCGAAAAGGTCTGCCGGGCCGTTCATTTCGCGCACCGCAACCTGGTGGTCCATCGCGACTTGAAGCCGGGCAACATCCTGGTGGTCGCCGACGGGGAGCCCCGGCTTCTCGATTTCGGTATCGCGAAGCTCCTCGGAGGGGATCCCGAGCCTTTCGCCACGGTGGCGGCCTTTCTGCCGATGACGCCCGAATACGCGAGCCCGGAACAGATCCGCGGCGAGCCGGTGACCACGGCGACCGATATCTATTCGCTTGGGGTCTTGCTCTATCGCCTGCTCGCAGGTCGCTCTCCGTACCGACCCGCGGCTGAAGGGCGCGCGGCGCTCGCCGAAGCGGTCTGCAACCAAGAGCCGCTGCGACCCAGCACGGTGGTCGGAGCTAGGGCGAAAACGGTAGCGGAAGCGTCGAGTGCGGAGAGGGATCGCCATCTCGCCAAACGCCTGCGCGGCGACTTGGACACGATCGCCCAAAAGGCGTTGAGCAAGAATCCGGGCCGACGCTACGAATCGGCGGAACAGCTCGCCTCCGACATCCGCCGCCATTTGGAAGGTTTGCCCGTCCTTGCCCGGCCGTCAGGGGTTGGCTATCGGACGAGCAAGTTCGTCGGGCGGCATAAAATCGGAGTTGTCTTCGCAACGGCCGCATTGCTCGCGATCATCGGAACGGCGGCAGTGGCGTTGGTGCAGCGATCGGAAGCGATCCGGGAAAAAAATCGAGCGGAAGACGAAAGAAAGCGGGCTGAATGGGCTTCGAATTTCATTAATGGAGTCTTCGAGATCAACAATCCCAGTGAATCGCATGGACGTGAAGTTAAGGCAATTGATCTCCTGGAGAAGGCTCGCAAGCAGTTGGAGAACAGTGACTATCAACCTATTCAGAGCGGGCAGCTCCACGTCACGCTAGGAAGGGTTTATAGCTCGCTCGGCCAGTTTGAAACCTCCAAGAATCTCTTTTCCGAAGCAATAGACCTCTATTCCCAGGTTGGGATGAAAGAAGGGCCACAAGTTCTAGAAGCAACGGTGGAGCTTGCTCAGGCTGAGGGCGACCTGGGAAATGACTCGCGAGCCGAGGAGCTTATGAAACAAGGGCTCAGGCTCTTGGGCGATTCGAAGATTGACGAGAACACCGTGAACACCTTAGCGCTCAACAACTACGGAGGCCTGCTTCTCGGTACTAAGCGGCGCAACGAGGCGGAAAAATACTTCATTCGGGCTCTAGCCATCGAAAAACAGCGGGGCCGACTCCAGAGCCATGCCGTCGCAATCGCTCTTGCCGGCCTCGGTGACCTTAGGTCCAAGCAGGGTCGTTTTCCTGAGGCTGAGGACTTTTATCGGCGGTCTCTTGCTCTCAGACGTCTGGTGTTCGGAGAGCCTTCGGTCGAAGTCGCCAAGACGATGAATAGCCTCGCCACCTTGCTGGAGAAAGTTGGCAAGGATCGGGAGGCCGAGGACCTCTATCTTCGTTCGATCACGATGCGCAAGACAGTATTAGGGCCTTCTCACCCTCGCCTCGGACCACCGCTCAGCAACTTGTCGCGCTTCTATGAAGAGAGGGGACGATTGGAGAAGGTCGAGGCGCCCTATCGCGAAGCGGTTTCAATCTGCGCCAAGAGCGGCAACGAGGACCGCAACTGTGGCGTCTTCATCTCTCACCTGGCGTCTTTCCTTGCCGAGCAGGGCAGATGCGGCGAAGCGGAGCCTCTGGGGGTTCAGGCGCTCGCTCTGCTTGAGGCGAAGAGTGGCGACAAGGATGCGATCTCCGAAGCCCAGAGCGTCGTTGGGGGATGTCGCTCAGAGCGGAGAGATTTCGTCGGCGCCGAGCCGCTTTTGCTTCAGGCGTTCGAAGCCACGAAGGAGGTCCCTTCCTCGTCTCTGATGCGCAAGCGCATCCTAGACCGCCTCACCCGCCTTTACGACGCCATGGGCAGGCCGGACCAGGCCGCGAAGTACCGCCCGGCCGCGCCCAAGCCGGGCGTTTGAGTCGGCAATCTGGTCCGAGGGCCGAAATCTCCGGCGCTTCCTTGCTATCTGTGAATAGAGTTCAGGGTAGAATCTCGCGAGATCGCAGCCGCAGGGCCGCAGGTACGCCGAGGAGTAGGCGGACGAACACGCTCCTAGCTTCCCGATAGCGGCTATCCGGCTCCGATAGCGGCTATCCAGCTCCGATGGCGAACACAGCCCCCGGCGATGCGCGATGCTTCGCCGCCTACCAGCCTCCAGAAAATCCTTTGCATTTCAGCACTTCGGCGTGGCGCTGGGCTCCGGTTGCGGTTACTATCTCGACCTCGTGATCACGAGCGGCATCTAATTCGCCGCTTTTCCGGGGTTCTGCCGAAGACGGTGTCGTCCGCGCCAGGTTCCCCGCGGATGTACCGATGCCTGGATTTCTTACCCGCCGAACCGAGTCGAAGCCCCGCCGCTCCCGCGGTGGGCTGCTGCTGGCCGTGCTCGCGTCCGGTTTCTGCCTGGTGGCCCCACTTCTTCGCGCTTCTCTCGCCACGGCTCCGGGCCGGCCGAAGGCTTCCCAGGGCGCCAAGCGGGTCGGCGCGGCGGCGGCTCCGGCGCAACCGGACCTTCGCCCCAATCTTCTACTGATCACCGTCGACACCCTGCGCCCCGACGCCTTGGGTTGGGTTGCGGGCAAAAACGAGACCCCGGCTTTCGATGCCTATGCGGCCGAAGGGGTTCGATTTGCATCCGCTGTTTCGCCCGTGCCGCTCACCCTGCCGGCGCATGCCTCGATCCTTTCCGGGCGTTTACCGCGGCGGAGCGGCGTCCGTGACGACGGCCAGCCCTTGCCCGAAGGGGTGCTCACGCTCGCGGAGAGGCTCGAAAAAAGCGGTTACGCGACCGCCGCGTTCGTTTCGGGTTCGCCGCTCGAAGCGATCTATGGGCTCGATCGGGGTTTCGCCCTCTACGACGACCGTCTGCCGGAGGGGGCCGCGGGAGCCTCCGAGCGGCGGGCTTTCGACACCACGACCGCGGCGCTCGGTTGGATCGCCAAGGCGCGGTCGCCCTGGTTCGTCTGGGTGCACTACTACGACGCGCACGACCCGTACGAACCGCCGCAAAGCTTCCTGCGGCCGGGGCCGCGCGGTGCGTATGACGGGGAAGTGGCCTATGTCGATGCCTGGCTGGCCCGCCTTCGTGCGGGTCTGCCGCCTGCGGCGGCTTCGAACCTGCTCACCGTTCTCGCCTCCGACCATGGCGAATCCCTGGGCGAGCACCGCGAAAAGACCCATGGCCTGTTCCTCTACGACGCGACGACCGCCGTGCCCCTGGTGTTTCATTTTCCGGGCCGGTTGAAGCCGGCAGCGAGCCGCGAGGCTGCCCGCCTGATCGACCTCGCGCCGACCGCGCTCGATCTGCTGGGGCTCGCTCCGCTGCCGGGAATCGACGGAATCAGCCTGCGGCCCTTGCTCGAAGGAAAGCCTCAGTCCGTGCCGGCCGCGTATTTGGAGACCCGCCTCCCCTGGACGCGCTTCGGCTGGGCGCCGTTGACGGCGCTCCGCGACGGGGCGTGGAAGCTGGTCGCGGCCCCGAAGCCGGAGCTCTACGATCTGACCCAAGATGCGGGGGAGGGGACGAATCGGATCGCCGCCGAGCATCCCGTCGCCCGCCGCTTGGCAGCCGCCCTCAAGGTGATCGAAAAGCGCCCCGCGGCGTTCAGCCCCGGAGTTGCGGATTCGGAGGCGGCCCGGCGCGTGCTCGGTGCGCGGGGTGCGATGAAGAGCTTGGCGCCCTCTCCCGGCCTTCCCGATCCGAAAGACCGGCTCGATCTCCACGATCGGCTCGAAGCGGGAGCCGACGCCTTGCGCGACGGTCGCTTCGCTGCGGCGATCGCCGCTTTCGACGCGATCCTTGAGGCCGAACCCAACAACCGCTTCGCGGCGCTCCGCTCCGGTACCGCACTGCTCCAGGCGGGACGCCTCGACAAGGCCGCCAAGCGTTTGACCCGTGCGGTCGAGCTCGACCCGGAGAGCGCGGCGGCGAGGGGGGCGCTGGCCACCGCTTTGACCCGGGAAGGCCGCTTCCGCGACGCGGTGCCGCAGTGGTTGGAATTGGCGAGATTGCAGCCGCGCCGTATCGACGCCTGGTCGAATTTGGGGTTGGCGCTGGGCCGCACCGGCAACCCCGGTGACCTCGACCGGGCCGCCGCCGCATTCTCCGAAGCCGCTCGGCTCGATCCCGGCAATCCGCGCCGCCGGAGCGACTTGGCAGACGCCCATCTGGCGCTGGCCCGCCGGGCACTCGGCCAAGGGGACCGCACCGCGGCGAATCGGGCCCTGGTCTCGGCGGTCGAAATCGATCCGAGAGCCCGCGACCGGGCGGCCGCGGACCCGAAGTTGGTGGGATTGGTGCGGTGAGCTTTGACCCGCGACGACTGACGTAGGGGCGGAGCTTGCCTCCGCCCGCGGTTGTCGCGGATCTCGGGCGGAGGCAAGCTCCGCCCCTACGTCAGGGTCTCGGCTGTTCAATGGGCGCCGAAATGCGTCTCCCAAGAACCTACTTCGCCACCGCGTGCTCCAGGCTCCGCTCGGCGAGCGCGGCGATCGTTCGGGTCGGATTTCGGCCGATCGCCTCGGGGATGATCGCGCCATCGATCACGTAGAGCCGCTCATGGCCGAAGACCCGGCCGAGGTGATCGACCACGCCATCGTTGGCCGTGCGCCCCATGTTGCAGCCGCCGAGCGGGTGAGGCGTCACCAGCATCTTGAGCAGGGTCCAGGTCGGCGGCACCCACGGGTCGCCGCCGGTCGCAGCGGAAAGTTTCTTGTGCATGGCGACGATGCCGTCGACCATCGCCTCGGACTTTTCGATCTCCCAGGCGAGCTTGAGCACCCGCTTCCAGGGCGCCCACCATTTGCGGCCGAGGTAGAACTTGCCGTTGGCGGCATCGATCCCCTGCGCGAACCAGGGCATGACGTTGCTGAACCCGGGCTTGCCCTCCAGGTGCTTGCCGACGGCGGAGAGCAGTTGGTTCCAACGCCGGTCCTTGCTCCCCTTGGCGAGCTTCTCCTCAATGTAGCCGAGGACCAGATCAGGGAAGCCGCCGTCCTCGATGAAGAACTTGTTTCCCCCTTGAGAACCATCGAGGAAGTCGATCGCCGAGGAGATCGTCGGCCCCTGAGTCGGGTTGATCACCCGGTCCTTGCCGTAGAACGCGGGAGTCAAAAAGTCGCCGTTCGATGACCAGCCGATCCCGAGCCGGGGACTCAAGTTCGGCAGCGTCTTGTACTGGTCGCGGCAGCGCAGCAGCAGATCGCTCGAACCGAGAGAGCCGGCGGCGACGATTACCTTCGGCGCGGTTTCGCTCCCCGGGATCAGCTTGCCGTTCTCGATCCGGTCGAAATTCACCTTCCAGCCGGTCCCTTGCGGCTCGATCGAGCGCACCAGGTGGAGCGGCCGCACCTCGGCCCCTTTCTTTTCCGCCCAGGCGAGGTAGTTCAGGTCGAGCGTGTTCTTCGCTTTGACCGGGCAACCGAGATCGCAGAATCCGAGGTGGACGCAGGTTCCCTGCTCCACTCCCTGCTCGTTGACGAACTTTTCCGAGTGGCTGTGGTCGAACGGGTTCGGCAGGTCGTAGCTCCACTTGTCCGAGAACGAAACGGCGAGCGGGAGAGGCATGAATCGGTGCCCCTCGCCGATCTTTTCGGCCCCCTCCTTCATCAGGTTGAAACGCCGGGTGAGCTGGTTGTCCGGCACCTTCTGGATGTTCATGAACTTGGCGACCCGCGCGTAGTAGGGCGCCAGCTCCTGATAAGTGACCTCGGGGGGCCAGCCGTCCTCGAACAGCTCCGGACGGGCCTCGACGGAGATATTGGCGTAGATCAGCGAGCCGCCGCCCACCCCGGCCCCCTGGACCACCACCATGTCGCCGAAGAAGCGCATGTCGATCCAGCCGTTTTCGCGCTCGGGACACTCCGGATCGTAGGTCCAAGCGTCGCCAGGTTTCCGCGGATAGTCCTCGACCTGCCAGCGCCGCCCCCGTTCGAGCACCAGCACCCGGTGCCCCGCTTCGGCCAGGCGGCAGGCGGAGACCGAGCCGCCGAAACCGCTGCCGATGATGATCGCGTCAAAGCCCTGTGCCATGGAGTGGCTCCTTTTCCCCGCGCGTCACCGGGCCGACGATGACGATTTCGCGACGTGGGGATAGGTGAGGATGAAGGCGATGATGTAGAGGCCGAGGGCCGTGCAGGTGAGCGAGTAGAAGACCAGTCCGGGTCCTTGCGCCGTGCCGCCGCCGCGCAGGCCGCCGTCGGTCATCGCGTCTCCCAAGATGTGGCCGCCGTGGATCGCTAAGCCGATCATCACGATCGAATTCCACGCCCAGCGCTGCCCCTGTTTGAACGGAATCCAGGTCAGGATGACGACCATTGCGCAGAGCGTCAGGGTGTAGAAACCGCCGGTGACCATGTGAAAGAGGGCGTGGTGGGTGCCCCAGTCGGGCGTGCGCAGGTGGATCAACGCGCCGCGGGCGTCGATCAGCCCGAACGCGATCGGGAGCACGGTGAGCATCCACATCCCGATCTTGGTTTTCTGGGTCGGTTGCATCTTCGCTCCTTAAGCTACGTCGTTCGTCGCGGCCTCGGAATAGCCGCGGCGGTGTTTGCCGATGAACTCCACCAGACGAGGAAAGATGTCCTTGTCGTTGTTCTTGCCCATGAACGGATCCTGGTGGCCATAGCCGGGGAAGATCACCAGCTCGTGCCGGCCGGGGACCAGCTTTTCCAGCCGTTGGTGGCAGACGATGTTCGAGTCGGAGAAGACCCGATTGTTCTCGCCGGTCATCAACATCACCGGCGTTTCGATCTCCTTGGCATGCTCGAAATAATCGTTCGGCAGCGACTTGTATTGCGGATCGTCGGGCAGATACTTGACCGCGGTGTTGTTCGCCCCGAGCATTTTGCCCACGTGCCGGTAGTAGTTCATGCTGGTCGCGCCATAGAGGTCGCCGCCGCGCTGGTGGGTGACGTCCGCGAGATTCTTGTGCTCGTAAAGAGCGGGCCAGCCGGTGCCCCACATCATCGACAGCATGTGGCAGGCGGGGACGTCGCATTCGCGGTGGAAGAACGAAACGATCTTCGAGAAGATCCAACCCCGGGTGAGAGGCGGGTCGTCGCTCCAGCGCGGATCGAGGTAGGGCACGCTCAGCACGTAGTCGACCAGGAAGGGCGCCGCCCAGATCTTCATCCGCGACCAGGCCGGCACTCTTGGCGTGAGCGCCACGCTGTTGGCGATCACGCTCGTGATTCCTGTAACCGCGCGGCCGAATAGCGACATCATGAACGACACCGAGCCGAGGCAGTGGCAGATCACGTGGATACGCCGGTCGCCGACGTGCTTGCGGATCTCGGCGAGCGCCGCGGGAAAGTCGTAGAGCGCGATGTCGTCCATGTTGAACCGGTGGCGCTTCAGGTTGTAGCTGTGGCGGTTGCTCATCCGGAAATCGAACGACCAGACGTCGGTGAGGCCGTGGTCGAGCAGGTAGCTCACCAGGTTGTAGTGCTCCGGCATGACGAACATGTCGGTCGAGGTGGTGAGGCCGTGAATGATCACCACCACGTCGTCGCACGGCTTGCGTAGGAATCGGAACGCCGACAGCCCGAGCAGGTCGCCGGTGGTGATGTAGTGGGTCGAGATGTCGGCGTCTTTGACGCCGTCCAGCGTAAAGAGAGGAATCTCACGCGCCATGGTCAATCCTCCGAGAGGCGGCACTCCGAGAAGCCAACCTGCCGAGATACGTCCGTCGGAAAAAGCACACGCTTTATTTTGACCGAAGCTTAACACGCAGGTCGGGTCAACGGTAGCCCGGAGTGCGGCCTCCTGGCGGCCTCCTAGGGGGCCGCGGCTCGCCGGGGCCGCTGTTTCACCGAGATCGACTTGATGATCAGGAGATGCGGTTGATCGGGATCGAGCGGCCGCTTGGCGTGTGCGAGAGCGGTTTCCATCAGGGCCTGGATTTCGGAGCGGTCGAGATCCTCGGCCTCGTCGAGCACGATGTGCCGGGCGACCGAGCCGCTGCCGGCGAGCAGCTTTTGGGGGTCGGGGAGACCCACCGCCTGTAGGAAGAACAAACTGATCCAGCGGGGATAGAGGGCGATCGAGAAGATCGCGTCGTCGGGCCGGTCGGTCGGGCCGAAGCCGATCGCCAGCGCACTGTAATTGTCGTAGACCAGCTCGACCGCGCCGGTCAGTCGGGAGCGCATGCGGGCGAGGACGTCGTGAGCGCGCTCGGCGATTTCAGGGCTATACCTGGCGATGAACCCGGCGAGCTGCTCTTCGGCGGTGACGACGACGGTTCGATCGGCCATGGAGATTCTTCCTCTCGCGCTACTCTGATGTAGACCGCGGGTCAGCTGCCGTTGGGTCGCGCAAACAACGTTTCTCGTTCGAGCAGCGGCCGAGTCGTCGCGTCAGCCCGCTCCCACGCGCGGCGGATGTGCCCGTCGCTCGCCGGTTCGTGCAGCAGAACGGCGACCTCCGCCCGCTTGAACAGCGCCATCGGCAGGTCGGGGTGATGGGCGGGCAGCCGGCCGATCGCCCGGTCGAGCGCATCGCGAGCCTCGGTGAAACGCCGGGCGGCCAGGTAACAGACGCCCAGATCGAGATCGTGGACGAAACGGTCCCCTTCGAGGGAGCGGGCGCGCTCGAAGGCGTCGAGCGCGCCCGGCGTGTCGTTCATCGCCATGCGCAGAAGCCCTAAGCGGGCGAGGTCCGGCCCGGTGGCGCTCTTCTTCTCGATCACCTGTTCGAGCAGCCGCGCGGCCTCCGGCGCGTTTCCTTCGTGCTCGCGGATCGCGGCGAGCCCTTCGAGCGCCGCCAGCCGGCCCGGGTCGGCGGCGAGGACGCTCGCGAGCAGCGGCGCGGCTTGGACCTCGTGGCCGAAGCGCAGCAGGTGGAGACCCTGATAAGCGCGCAGATCGAGCGATTCGGGGCGCAGGCGCCGGGCTGCGGCGAACTGCTCGTCTGCCTTGGCCTCTTTGCCGAGGAGCGACCAGGCGACCGCGAGGCGCAGGCGGGCCGTCGCATTGTTCGGATCTTTCGCCGCCACCCGTTCGAGCGGACCGATCGCGCCGGCATAGTCCTCCCGGACGAACCGCGCGGACCCGAGGTCGAGATCGCGGAACAGGTCGGTGCGATCCTTCGGATTCGGCGCATCGGGACGGAGTGCGGTGGGAGCGTCTCCTCCCGCCACGTAGCCGAGGCTTGCGAGCCGCTTGCGGTCTTCATCCGAAAGCGAGGCCTCGGAGGCCGAGGGAGAGGCGGGGAGCTTCGCCAGGTAGTCGGAGAGCGCCGCGCTCACCTTCCGGTTCGGTTCGCTTTTCGGCTCGATTCGGTGGGCCAGATCACCCAGATCGGTCAGCTCGCGGGGATCCGCCGCGAGGTCGTACACCTCGGTGACGCCCGAGCGGATCACTTTGATCCGGCCGTCGATCGCCATGGCCTGCGGCTGCCAGCCGTAATCGAGAAACGGCATCATCGCCTCGCCGAGCACGATCTCCGGTCGCGGCGAAACCAGGCTCGCGGCAGGGGCGTCCGGCGCATCGAGCCCGGCAAACCCGAGGATGGTGTCGAACACGCGGCGGGTGGAGATTGGCTCGTCGCGCACTCCCGGCACCACGTCCTCATTCCCAGCAATCACCAGCGGCACCCGCATCGTTCCCTGGTAGAGCAGGTGGCCGTGGAACGCCTCGCCATGCTCGCCTCGCCCCTCGCCGTGGTCGCCGACCACGATCGCCCGCCAGCCGGTCGCGGCGGAGCGGGTCTCGAAGTCCGCGAGCAGTCGACCCAGCTCCTGATCCATCGCGGCGATCTCGCCCAGGTAGGGATCTTTGGTGTACCGCGAGCGGAACGGCTCCGGCGGTTCGTACGGGTCGTGCGGATCGTAGTAGTGGACCCAGAGAAAGAGCGGTTTCCCCGCCGCCGGAACGTTCGCCCGAAGGTAGCCGAGCGCCCTGTCGGTCGTCTCCTTGGCGGAGCGTTCCGACCGGCCGCCGAGCTCGTCGTCATAGGTCTCAAACCCCGTGGCGAGGCCGAAACCATGGGCGAGCGGGAAACCCGAAACGAAAGCCGCCGTGCGGTACCCGCCCTTCGCGAGCAGCGCGGCGAGCGGCTCGCGCCCCGGAGGTTCGGAGGTGAGGGTCCGACCGTTTTCGCGCACGCCGTGATCCTTGGGGTAAAGCCCGGTGAGCATCGAGGCGTGGGCCGGAAAGGTCTGCGGAGCGGTCGTGTAGGCCTGGGCGAAGCGGAGTCCGCGGGCGGCCAGGGCGTCGAGATTCGGCGTTTCCGGACCTTTCGATTCGTAGCCCACCGCGTCGGCGCGGGTGGTGTCGAGGGTCACCAGGAGGATCGACGGAGAGGCTGCCGCGGAGCTCCCGGGCGAGCCGGGGGAGCCGGGCGAGCAGGCCGGCAGCGCCAGGAGAGCGGGGAGGAAAAGCGCTGGGCCGAGTCGTTTCATGCACCGTTCGATTCTCGCCGCAGTATATGGCTCCCGCCGGGCACTAGAATGTCTGGGCAAACCGCACCCTGCCGGGCTCTCCGGCCCCTCTGGAAAGGATTCGGACGCCATGATCAGCCGCCGAGATTTCGCCGGACTCCTAGCCGCCGTGCCGCTTTCCGGGCTCGTTTCGAAGAAAGCCCCGAAGTCGGCGGCCCGCGCCGAGATCCCCGGGATCCCCGCGGCGCCCGCTTCCTCCCCGAAGCCGGTGATCAAGCCGGCCAAGCTCTCGCCCGGCGATACGGTCGGCATGATCCTCCCCGCGACGCTCGAATTCACCCCGAGCATGATCGACGTAGGGATCGAGCAGCTCGAAGCGATCGGCTGGAAGGTCAAGCTGGGAGCGCACGCCCGCGACCGCTACGGATCGTTTGCCGGCACCGATCAAAATCGCGCGGCGGACGTGAACGCGATGTTCGCCGACCCGGAGGTGAAGGGGATCATCTGCTACGCCGGAGGGTGGGGGACGCCGCGCCTCCTGCCGCTGCTCGATTTCCCGATGATCGCCAAGAACCCCAAGGTGCTGGTCGGCTACAGCGACATCACCGCCTTGTTGAACGCGATCCGCCAGGAGACCGGTCTGGTGACCTTTCACGGACCGATCGCGGGCTCGAACCTGCGCCCCTACTCGCTCGACCACCTGCGCCGCGCGGTCATGTCGACCGAGCCGCTCGGCCTCCTGGAGAATCCGGCGAAAGAAGACGACGAGCTGGTGCCGCGCACGTTCCGGTTCCGGAAGATCCGCGGCGGTCGCGCCCGCGGCCGGCTGGTGGGAGGGAACCTCACGCTCTTTTCCGCCCTCCAGGGAACCCCGTGGCAGATCGATACCCGCGGCGCGATCGTGCTGCTCGAAGACGTCCACGAAGCCCCGTACCGGGTCGATCGCATGCTCACCCAAATCGCCCAGGGAGGGGCGTTCGAGCATGCCGCGGCCGTCGTCTTCGGCTACTGCACGGAATGCAACGCCGACGGCCCCGCCTCGTTCAACATCGAGGAGATCCTCGACGACCATCTGGGGAATGTAGGGATTCCCGTCCTCACCGGCCTCGCCTTCGGCCATCTGCCGCAGATGCTCACCCTGCCGCTCGGCCTGGAGGCGGATCTGGACGTCGACGCCGGGACGATTTCGATCGGCGAGGGGGCGGTGGTGTAGGTCCGTCACGTCACTTCCGCAGCCCGCCATGTTATCGTCACGCCAGTCTTTCGCTCTGGTCATTACACGCGCAGCTCGTCGGCGTTTTTCGTCGGCTCCGTAGGCTCCCGCCCCGCTCGAATTCCTTTGGCTCGCGGCGGATGCCGCTGCGGCGCCGCGCTGCGCTTGCGGCTTCGCGCAACAGGGGGGTCCTCGATGAAGAAGTTCCTCGCAGTCCTCGTCGTTTCGATGGTCGCCTTCGGGCTCGGCTCCGTTGCGCTCGCGCAGCAGACCGGTTCGATCGAGGGGAAAGTCACCTTGGCCGACGGCTCGGCGGTCGCCGGGGTCGCCGTCGAGGCCCGGTCCGACGTTTTGCCGCAGCCGCGCACGACGACCACGGGGCCGAACGGCGAGTATCGCCTGCCGCTGCTCCCGCCGGGCGAATATCAGATCACCTACAAGCTCGGCGACCTCGCGCCCGCCACCGAGAAGGCGCTGGTTCTCCTCCAGCAGACGACGACCCAGAACGTCACCCTCTCGCCCGAGGCGGTGACCGAGGCGATCGAGGTCGTGGCCGAAGGGGCGCCGACGATCGACACCACCTCGTCCGAGCTCAAGACCGCGATCACCGAGGGGACGATCGATGCGCTGCCGGTCGGCCAGGAATACCGCGACCTGATCAAGCTGATTCCCGGCGTTCAATACACCGAGGACAACGTGCGCGGGCCGAGCGCCGGCGGCAGCGGCCAGGACAACGCCTATCAGTTCGATGGCGTGAACGTCGCCCTCCCCCTGTTCGGCACTCTGTCGGCCGAGCCGTCGTCTCACGACATCGACCAGATCGCGATCGTCAAAGGCGGCGCCAACGCGGTCGATTTCAATCGCTCCGGCGGCTTCACCATCAACTCGGTGAGCAAGTCGGGGACCAACAGCTTCCACGGCCAGGCGAGCTACCAGCTCCAACCCAAGAGCACCACCAGCTCGCGCGAGAAGAGCGCCAACACCTCGGCGTTCGACGACGACAAGGATTGGGCGACGCTTTCGGCGGGCGGGCCGGTGGTCCGCGATCGCCTGTTCTTCTACGGGTCGTACTACCGGCCGACGGCGCAGCGGGAGAACACTTCGAACGCCTACGGCTCGGTGCCCGACTTCAAGAGCACCCGCGACGAATACTTCGGCAAGCTGTCGTACACGCCGCTGCCGAACGTTTCGCTCAACGGCAGCTATCGCGACTCCTCGCGCGAGAGCAAGACCGCTTCGGTGGGCTCGTTCGCCGCGGCGACCACGGCGCTGGGCGAAGAGGCGACGCTCGGCATCGCGATTGCCGAAGGATCGTGGATCGTGAACGACAAGAGCTTCGCGAGCTTCAAGTACACCGATTTCAAGAACGAGACCTCGTCGCGACCGGATCTTCGGTTCGGCTTTTTGCCCGCCTTCGGCCAGCGCCTCGACATCGCGAACCTTGAAAACCAAGGCCTGTTCAACGTCCCGCTGCCGCTCGCCGGGCAGACGGCGTTCAACAATTTCATCGCTCCGCTGATCCAACGCTACGGCTTCGACAAGAACGGCGTGCGGACCGGCGGCGGCCAGGTCGGCGCGGGCAGCACAGAGAGCGACGACGACTTCTTCCGCCAGAGCTACCAGGCCGGCTGGAACTACCTGTTCGGCGAGAGGACGACCCACGAAATCCATCTCGGGTACAAGTATTCGAAGGACGAGGAGGACCTGCAGCGGACCAGCAATGGCTTCGGCTCGATTACGGTTCCCGGCGGGCGTACCTCCTTCAACGGCAAGCCGATTTTCTTCGAGGCGGCGGTCGATCAGATGGGCCTCCCGGGCGGCGTGCCGCTGATCCATTCCGAGTTCGTCTCGCATAGCGTCGAGATCAACGACCAGATCCGCCTCGCCAACTGGACGTTCAACTTAGGGGTGCTCGCGAGCAACGACGTGTTCTACGGCCAGGGGCTCAAGGAGACCTCCGGCAACCTCTCCGGCTTCGCGCTGGCGCCGGGCCACAAGTACAAGATGTACGACATTGGATTCGGCGACATGATCCAGCCGCGGTTGGGCGCCACCTGGGCCTACAACGGGCGCGACACGCTGTTCGTGAACTATGCGCGCTACAACCCTGCGGCCAGCTCGTTGCCCCGCGCCGCCGCTTGGGACCGCAACCTCGCCCGCACCATCCGCTTTTTCTTCGCCGCCGACGGCAGCTTCATCGGGAGCGACCCCCTTGCCTCTTCCTCGGGTAAGTTCTTCGACGACGACCTCGACCCGCGCCGGGTGGAGGAGTACCTGATCGGCACCTCGCGCCAGCTTTCGGCCCGCTGGGTGGGCCGGGTCCATGCCCGCTACCGCTACGCCAACAACTTCTGGGAAGACACCAACAACGACGCCCGGATCGCGTTCAACGCCCCGGCCGGAATTCCGCACGAGCTGTACGTGCCGAACCTGCCCCAGGTGCAGCGCGAGATCGGCGGCTCCTCTTACGTGATCGCCGAGCTGGACGGAGCGTTCACCAAGTACTACGAGGCCAGCGTCGAAAGCGAGTACCGCGGCAACAAGACCTATTTCCGCGGTTCTTACGTCTGGAGCCACTACTACGGCAACTTCGACCAGGACAACTCCACGACCGACAACGATCAGGCGATCTTCGTCGGTTCCTCGAACCTCGCCGACGGCGCCGGGCGGCAGTTGTGGAATAAGAAATACGGCAACCTGCGCGGCGACCGCCGCCACCAGCTGAAGGTCTACGGCTCGTACGATCTGGGTTGGAAGGCGAGCGTGGGCGCGTTCGCGATCTACCAGTCCGGCCAACCGTGGGAGACCTGGGACGTCGAGGTCTATCGCGCTCTCACCACCAGCACGAGCGACGTGAACCGCAATGCCGAACCGGCGGGATCGCACACCACCGACGCCCACTACCAGGTCGATTTGAACTACACCCAGAACGTCTCGTTCGGCCGCTACAACGTTCAACTGCGCGCCGACCTGTTCAACGCCACGAACAATCAGACCGGCTACAACATCCAGAACCAGAAGCACTCGGCCGGGTTCGGAACGCCCAAGACGTTCTACGATCCGAGACGGTTGCAGCTCGGGGTGAAGTTCGAGTTCTAGCGGGTCCCTCCTCGGAGGGGAAAACGGCGCCCGGCCATAAGGCCGCGGCGCCGTTTCGCTTTTTTGCCCGACCCTGGAATTAGATTCGCCATCGGCTTTGTTCACCTATGAAGTACGCCGCATTTCCACCCCAGGAGGTCTCCTCATGTCCATCCGGCCCGTCAAGCACATCTCCCGCTCCACCCCGGCGATCGAGGGTGCGGGCGTTCACCTGCGCCGCGCGTTCGGCTTCGGCGAAACCGACGAAACCGATCCGTTCCTTCTGTTCGACGACTTCCGCAACGACCGGCCGGCCGATTACCAGGCGGGGTTTCCCTGGCATCCGCACCGGGGGATCGAGACGATCACCTACGTGCTCGCCGGCTCAGTCGATCATCGCGACTCGCTGGGCAACCAGGGCTCGCTTGGGCCGGGCGACGTTCAGTGGATGACCGCCGGCCGCGGCATCCTCCACCAGGAGATGCCGCAGGGCGACCCGGTCGGGCGGATGCACGGCTTCCAGCTCTGGGCGAACCTCCCCTCGGCCCTCAAGATGACCGCGCCGCGCTACCAGGACGTGACCGCGCGCGACATCCCGGAAGTCACCGACAACGACGGCACGAAGGTCCGGGTGGTCTGCGGCAATTTCTGGGGGGTGTCCGGGCCGGTCGACGGGATCGCGGCCGATCCGCGCTATCTCGATGTTTGGGTCCCGCCAGGCCAGAAGAAGACGCTGCCGGTCGAGACGACTCGCCACGCGTTCGCCTACGTCTTTGAGGGGACGGGGAAATTCTTGAACGCCTCGGCCCCCCGTGCGGTCGCGACCGAGGATCTCGAAAGCGGTCTCGTCACGCCCAGCACCGCGGTCGAGAACCGCAATCTCGTGGTGTTCGATCGCGGCGATGAGGTCGTCGTCCAAGCGGGCGAAGAGGGGATTCGCTTTCTCCTCGTCTCCGGCAAGCCGCTCGGCGAGCCGATCGCCTGGCACGGCCCGATCGTCATGAACACTCAACGGGAGATTCAGCAGGCGCTCTCCGACCTGCGGAACGGCACGTTCCTGGGGGCATAGTGCCGATCATCGAGACGGCCCATATATAAAGTGTATTGCGTGAGAAGGATGTAAAGATCACGCGAAACCATTCCTTCGGCGTGCGGTTTTTGGGCGGTGCGGTTACACTCCTTTCCCTCAGAAGGACAAGCTGGGGTGTAACTTCCTGGCGTCAAGCGCGCCAGGTAACGAGGAGCCGCCATGTCCGATCTCATTCCTCGTTTCAACGAGCTGGGCTACTCCGCCGAGGGTGTGGAGGCGCGGCGCAGATGGATCGAGCAGAAGACCGGCGCCTCCCTCGCTCAGGTCGGCGCCTTCACCTTCCCTGCCGAGGAGATGCGCGGCAAGATCGAGAACCCGCTCGGGGCCGTGCAGATGCCGCTCGGGGCGGCCGGTCCCTTGCGGGTTTGCGGCGAGCACGCGGACGGAATCTTCTTCGTGCCGATGGCGACCACCGAGGGAGCGCTGGTTCGATCTTACGAACGCGGGTCGATGGCGGTCACCCGCGCGGGCGGCGCGCACGTTCGCCTCTACGTCGACGAGAATCGGATCTCCCCCGTCTTCCTGTTCGCGGGAATCGCCGAGGCGGCTGCCTTTGCGCGCGAGCTGCCCGAACGGTTCGAAGCTTTGCGCGAGGAAGCCGAGGCGACCACCCGCCATGGCCGGTTGCTGCGCGTGGAGCCGCTGCCGGTAGGGCGCGAGGTGATGGTTCATTTCTGTTATTCGACCGGTGATGCGGGTGGGATGAACATGATCGCCCGCGCGACCGACCGGGCCTGCCGTTGGCTGGTCGAGCACAGCGCCGCCTTGCGCTTCTACCTGTTCGCCGCGCTCGATTCGGAAAAGCACGCGAGCTCGTCGCTCTTTTTAGGCGGCAAGGGAAAGAAAGTGGTGGCCGGCGTTCGGCTTCCGGCCGCACTGGTCCGTACCTATCTGGGCTCCACCCCCGAGCAGATTCTGGAGCTTTGGCACACCAACGTGATCGCCCAAATGCATGCCGGTGCCTCGACCTGCAACGCTCATTTCGCCAACGGCCTCGCCGCCCTGTTCATCGCCTGCGGCCAGGATGTCGCAAACATCGTCAACGCCTCGGTGGGGATCTTGCGCTTCGACATCGAAGCGGACGGCGCGCTGTTCGCGAGCGTCACCCTCCCTTCGCTCACCGTGGCGACGATCGGCGGCGGCACCCAGCAAGGGACCTCGCGCGAATGCCTGGAGATGCTCGGATGCCTCGGAGCCGAGAAAGCTCCGCGCTTCGCCGAGATCACGGCGGCGTTCCTCCTCGCGGGCGAAATCTCCCTGATGGCCGCGATCGCCTCCGGCGAGCTTGTGGCGGCCCACGAAGCGTACGGCCGGAATCGGCCGGAGGGGTAGACTTGGCACCTCCGCGATGACCGCCAACGATCTGCTCGGCTCCAGTCTCGTCTACCTTGGTCTGCTCGCCATGGCGACTGGAGGGTTCGCCGTCTTGAGGCCTCTGCGCTGGTTGCGTCTCTCCCCCCGGCGTCGAGGAGCGTTGCTGATGGGTGCGGGATTCGTCTCTCTCCTCCTGGGGATGGCGGTCCCCGCGCCGCTCCGGCACTCCGCGGGCTCGACTCGTCTCGATCGCAGCCTGCCGGACTACCAGTTCTCCGAATTTCATGAGACTGAGGTGCAGGCCTCTTCCGCGGCGATCCATCGGGCGATCTGGCAGGTGACGGCGAGTGAAATTCGCCTCTTTCGCGTGTTCACCTGGATTCGATCTCCTCATCTCTCCGGCCGGCGGAAGCCGACGATCCTCTCGGCGCCGACTGATCGGCCGATCCTGGAGGTCGCGACCTCCTCGGGTTTCCACCAGCTCGCCGACGAGGAAAACGAGGTCGTCGTGGGAACGGCGGTGATCGCTCCGCGGGGGCTCCGGGCGACCGGCGACCTGCGCAAGATCCCGGGGCTCGCTCTCGCGGTGATGAGCTTTCGCACCGAGCCGCTCGACGCGAACCGCTGCCGTTTGACCACCGAGACGCGCATCTTCGCGACCGACCCGACTACGTATTACCGCTTCAAGGCGTATTGGCGGCTGATCGCGCCGGGCAGCGCGATCCTTCGCGACACCTGGCTCCAAGCGATCCGAAAGCGGGCGGAACGGCAGGCCGCGGGCCGTTAGGCGCGTGGATCCGCCGGCCGGCGCCGACGTTCGACGAGCAGCCGGGGCCCGTCATGCGACTCCTTGCGGAAGCCGAGCAGGTGGCAGACGTCGAGAGCGAAGCCTCGGGCGATCCGGGTGTCGAGCCGCAGCGCGTCGGTTCGACCTTCGACGGAGCGAACGCCCGGCAGGAGCGGCAGCAGGCGGTCGACCCGGAGCGTGCGCAGGACGGTCGAAACCCCCAGCCAAAACGGATGGACGCGGCGGACCAGAAAATACCCGTCGTCCCCCAGCTTTTGGTAGAGCGGCATGAACAGGTAGCCCCCCTCCTCGGCCCGTACGTCGCCGCCCCGGTCATGGGCGACCACGGTCCCTTTCTGGATCGGAAAGAAGTTCTTGAAGCCGGGGTTCATCGCAAAATCGTCCTCCGGCCGGATCGCGTGGCGATGGCGCAGCTCCAGCGCCAAAGGGAGCCCCCGGGTCGATTCGAGGAGCAGCGCGCGCCGCGCGGGAAGGTCACCGACGCGCCGGGCTTCATTCTCAGTGAGGCAACCGGTGGAGACGAGGGTGAGCCAAAGAGCGGCCTCCTGGCGCGCGACCGACTCCGGCGCCTGGTGCTGCCCGGCCTCGAAGCCGATCGCGACGTGGCCGAGCTGGTTCACATAGTTGAGCAGCGTTCCTTCGAGGCTCTCTTCGAGGCCGAGGAGGATCGGCACCCCGAGCGCCTGCGCGAGCCGCCGGTTCACCCGCGAGTCCGAGACGATCGCAAACGGCGCGCTATCCGACGAGGTGGTGTGCAGATCGAGAAACACCGCGGCTCCCGTGCGGCTACCAAGCGCCGCTTGGATTTCGCCCCCCAGCTCGACCAGCTCACGATCCTCGCCGGTCAGGTCTTCCGGGCGAGCCCCTTCGAGCGCCGCCAACCGCTCCGGCCGCCAGGCGCGATTCAGGTCGCGATCGAGAAATCTCTCGCCCCGGTTGAGCGCGGCAAGGTTGCCCGATAGACCCAAGATCCGGCCGCGGAAGGCGGGAGCCGCAGCCTGGAGCGTTTCGAACAGACGAAGGATCGCCCGCGCGCCGGAAGGCTCGTTGCCATGCATTCCGCCGGTCGCGATCACCAACGGGCCGGGGGTTCCGGTCGAGTACGATCCGAGGACGCGGGGGAGCGGGGAGGTAAGCATTTCGCGAGAGTCTACTGGCAGGAGAGTCAGGAAGAGCCCACGCTGGTGCGTCGTGGGCGTAGAGACGTCCCCAGGACCCAACCACCGCCCTATCCGGGTGCAAGGCTGTCGGGGCGTCTCCTGAACGCGCACCGACCTATCCGGATACACGGCCTTCGGGGCTTCCGAAAGGCGCAACGACCTGATCAGGTGTGAACATGACCTGCGATATTGGGTTCTGTGGCGTTGGCTGTTCGCCCGGTGCAGAGAGGAGACGCCCCGACAGCCTTGCACCCGGATAGGGCGGTGGTTAGGTACTGGGGACGTCTCTACCTCCGCGTAGGAGGCGATCGGTTTGTCCTGCGGCCATCTCCCGCCCGCAACCTTCCCCCGCCCCCTGTCGTACCATCCCCCCGAGGCTTTACGCCCTTTTGGCCCGGGCTGTCCGGTCCTCGTCCCGAACCTTCCCAAGGAGAACCGCATGACCCGTAAGTCCCTCGTCTTAGCCGCCCTGCTGCTGGTTTCAACCGCCGTGGTTCGCGCGGAGGAGATGTCCGCCAAGGCGGGCGATGGCAAGCCCAAGGCGGAGATTCCGAAGTCCGAACAGTCGGTGACCCAGCACAGTCTAGTGATCGACGGCAAATCGATCGCCTATACCGCGACGGCGGGGACGTTGATCGTCCGGAACGCGAAGGATGAGCCGGCTGCGAGCATCGGCTATACCGCCTACGTCAAGA
The DNA here is from genome assembly GCA_040005235.1 of Acidobacteriota bacterium. Classification (GTDB taxonomy): domain Bacteria; phylum Acidobacteriota; class Thermoanaerobaculia; order Multivoradales; family UBA5704; genus DASYKS01. The sequence goes on from JBDTZG010000029.1 coordinate 36,686, forward strand.
AAGATGGGGACGTGACGAACCGGCCGATCACGTTCGCCTATAACGGCGGCCCAGGCTCGTCGTCGCTTTGGCTGCACATGGGGGCGCTCGGACCTCGGCGGGTGGTGACGGCCGATTCCGGTCCGACCCCGCCGCCGCCGTACGACGTGGTCGACAACAACTGGAGCGTGATCGACAAGACCGACCTGGTGATGATCGACCCCGTGGGCACCGGCTTGAGCCATGCGGTGGGGGAGAGCAAGGACAAGGACTTCTGGGGCGTCGATCAGGACATCGAATCGGTCAGCCGGTTCATCAAGGAGTACGTTTCGACCAACGGACGCTGGCGCTCGCCGAAGTTCCTGCTCGGCGAGAGCTACGGCTCGACCCGTTCGGGCGGCATCGCCAAGTACCTCGAAACCAACGAGAACATGGGCCTGAACGGCGTGATCCTGGTCTCGGTGGCGCTCGACATCGAAGCGATCTTCGCCTGGCCGGGCAACGACCGGCCCTATCCGCTGATCCTGCCGACCTTCACGGCCGTCGCCGCGGTGCACAAGGCGTTGCCGAACCCGCCGGACTCGATCGAAACGCTGCTTACCGAGGTCCGCGCGTTTGCGCTTGGCGAATACTCGGCGGCGCTCGCCAAGGGGGATCGTTTGGGCGATGCCGAGCGCGACGCCCTGGCCGAGAAGCTCCACCGCTATACGGGCCTGTCGGCCGAGTTCTGGAAGCGCGCGAACCTCCGGGTGCGGGAGTCGCAGTTCTGCCAGGAGCTGCTGCGCGAGCATCACGAGGTGGTCGGCCGGCTCGATGGCCGGTTCCTCGGCCGCTCCTACGATTCACTGGCCGAAGAGGCGGATTACGACCCTCAGTCGGCGGCGATCTCCGCCGCGTTCACCTCGGCGTTCCTCGACTATCTGCACAACGACCTCAAGTTCGGCGACGGCAAGACCTACAGAGTGTCCAACGACGAAATCGCCGGTTCGTGGGACTGGAAGCACAACTCCGGCTGGTTCGTCGCGTCGCCCACCCCGAACACCGGCTTGGATCTCGGCCAGGCGATGATCTACAACCCGAACCTGCGCCTGCTGGTGCTCAATGGGCTCTACGATCTTGCGACCCCGTTCTTTGCGACCGAGTCGATGATCGACCACCTCGGCCTGCCCGCCGATCTGCGCTCGCACGTCGAGATGAAATACTACCCGGCGGGCCACATGATGTATCTGCACGAGCCGTCGCTCAAAGCTTGGAAAGCGGATATCGCCGCCTTCATCGACCACGCGACCCACAAGTAGGGCCGCAAGATCCTTGGCGCGCCGGCTCGATGTTCAGAGGTCGAGCCGGCCGCGCCACCAGACGACGCGCGCCTCTGGCCGGTACGCCGACAAGCCGGGGCCGTGAATGCGGAGCCGAACGACGCCGGACGGCGGGCCGTCGGCTCCCCAGAGCGCCGCCAGCTCCGGCAGGTTGCGCGCGGCCGGGGCGAGCAGCAAGCCGCCGGAGGCGGTCGCCGGCACCAGACGCCAGGTTCTCTTGCCGCCGTCGGCGTAAGTCGTCTCGGCGAACAGCGGTAGGACCCGCCAGAACGCGGCGGCGAGTTTGCCGCGCGCCGAGGGCTCGATGTGGAGCTCGGCGAACAGCCAACCCGGGCCGCTCGGGACCTCTAGGGGCTCTCCGAGCGAGAACCTCCGCTCTCCTGCCCTCTCCAGGTGGAACGCGGCCGGCCGTTTTCTCTTGCGGAGAACAATCCAGCCGGGCCGCGGCCGGCGCGGATCGAGCTCGTACCGTTCGAGGATCGCCCGCCAGGTTTCCGGTGTGTCCCAGAGCATCTGCCGCCGGTCGATCGCGCGATTTTCCACCAGCAGTAGATCCGCCCCGTGGCCTTGCCGAAAGTGCTCGGCGTCCCAGCGGTCGAGGCGCGGCGAGTAGGCGACGTAAAGCTGGAGCGTCGGAGTGGGCACCCAAGGAAGATGATTCGCCGCGATCAGGCTCAGCTCCAAGGGAAGCACGTCGACGGTCGAACCGGCCGCGCGGATCGGCGCCGCGAACCATTCCGGAAGCCGGGAGGGGGCGAGCGCGCGCCGCTCGATCGCCGCCAGCCGTTGCCGGTCACGCCCGGGATCGATCGCCGCCCCCAGGTTCTCCATGCCCCGCACCCCGAGCGCCAGTTCGTAGCGGGAATTCTCCGCCGGTCCGGCGAACGAGATCGCGGCCGGGAGAGCCAAGACCAGCGCCGCGATCCAGCCCGCGAGACTCGCCTGGGTTTCGTCCGCACGCTCGGCGAGCAAAACACCGAGGGCGACCAGAGCGAGCAGGAACGAAGGAAAGATGCTCCCATGCCCTCCTTGGCGAATCAGCGAATGGCGGAGCGAGAGGATCAAAACAGGGAAGATCACCGCCCAGTACGGCGCGAGCGCGCTCCGGGTACGCCAAGCGTAGATTCCGAGCGCGAGAATCGCCGCCAGACCCAGAAGGTCCGCCGCGATTTCGAGGCTGGAGCCTTCAACGGCCATCGCGACGGCGAAGCCGCTCGCCAGATCCGCCTGGTAGCCGAGCCAGGCGAGCGCCCAGCGCGGCGCTTCGAAGGCCAGAGGAATGGCGGCCGCGACGCTCGCACCGAGCGCGCCGAGACCGGCCGCCACGCTTCGCCAGGCATAGGGCGGCCGGCGCACCCCGAGCGCGAGAAGCCAGACGCCGAAGAGCGCGAGCGCGCTGATCCCGAGGCTCAGTTTGACCAACGCGAACAGGGTGACGAGCAAGCCGCCCACGATCGCCGCGATGGGGATTCGGTTTGGCCGGGCGGCCTCCGGAGCGATCAGCAATGCCAGGGCGAACAGCAGCTGGTATTCGTAGCGAAGTCCGACGAGAAAGGCGACCAGCAGCAGGGAGGCGAACGCCAGGGCGCGCTTTGGAGAGGCCCGGCGAAGCGCGCGGGCGAGGGCCGCGGCGAACAAAGCGTGAAGGGCGAGCCGAAACAGAAGGGTCGTTCCGGCGTTCCCCGCGGTGGGTAAGAGCACCGTGCCAAACGGGCCATAGGTGTAGACCACGTCCCGGCCATGAACCCAACCGCGAGAAGCGATCTCGCTCAAGCCGAACGCGAAGGAGGGATCGAGACCGGTGCCCAGCGAGCCGCGGGCGCCGGGAAACAGGAACAACACCAAACCGGCCCAGACGCCGGCCCGGAGCGCGGACGGCCCAGCCATTCGCGAAAAGTAGTTGCGCACTCGCGGGACTATACCTCGCGCGAGCGGCGGCTCAGGAGCACGCCTACGAGACAAAAAAAGGCCGGTGCGCCTTGCGGCGTACCGGCCTTTTCCCCTAGCTATCTATTGAACAGCTTCGGGTTCTTTGGGCTTAGCCGATCTTGACGACGTTCTCGGCCGCAGGGCCCTTCTGGCCCTGGACGATGTCGAACTGGACCCGCTCGCCCTCGGCGAGGCTCTTGAAACCCTGAGCCTGAATCGCCGAGTGATGGACGAAGCAATCCTTCTCGCCATTGTCCGGGGTGATGAATCCGAAGCCCTTAGTGTCGTTGAACCACTTCACAACGCCGGTGGTACGCATAGCTGACCTTCTCCTTTGAGTTTGTAATCGGAGTCCGGCCAAAACCGTGCGTGCCGACTACAGATCGTGACAAACGCCCTCACGCTGGGCTTTAACCCGCTACGCCCGGCAACCATCGTGGTCACCGTTCGAGCGGCTTGTTCATGCTGATTCTACCGTGATTGTCTTTGTTCTCGTCGAGCTGTTCTGGGGGGATTCGATTCCAATGTCCAGAGGGAGGAAGATGGCTCGGTGATGCTGGGCCGGTAACGTCGCCCACTCGGCGAGCGGGAAGATCATACTCGGTTCTCTCGTCAAGTGCAAAGTTTGGGGTCGGGGCGTCCCGCACCGGAGGATCGGGAGGGGCCGAGATCGTCTAAGCGGCTGGTTGGGTGGGGGGCTGTTGGGCAGCAGGGGGAAGGGGAGGGGTGAATCGGGACAGGCATTGGGCCTGTCCCGACAGATTCGAGCGTCGGGGACTTCTACCGCAGCGGCTTCGCCAGCCGGTAGGTAAAGGTCTTCACCGGCACGCCGGTCTTCTGCTGGATCTCGTCGCGGAACGACTCGATCAGCTCGCGCAGGTTCGGGTTGATCTCCGAAGCGTTCGCCGGCAGGGTCTCGAAGGTGCTGCCGCAAACGCCCTCTCCGTCATCGCACACCGGCTCGTCGGAAAGGCCGCACTGGATCACTTCGGCGCTGTCGATGATCACGTCGACAGTTCCCGGATTGTTGTCGTCGGTTCCGGTTGCCACGCGGAAATACGGATAGGGATTGCCGACCGGGAAGTCATACCAGGTATAGGTGCAGCTGCACCCCGCCGGCAACGTCACGTACGGCGGGCAGGAGCTCGCCCCGACGTATTCCGCGGTCCCATGGCCATCCGGGGGGTACGGACCGCACGACTTGACCCAGTGGTGGAGTCCAGTGCCGTAGTGGACGGGAAGGGCGTTCGCGGGCAGGGCCACGGCGACGCCGAGGGCGAGCAACGTCAAAGACAGGGCGATTCTGGATTTCATGCTTCCTCCGAAAGGAATGGCGGGTTCTCCCGGCCCGTTCCGGGGCGCGGGATGTAGGGCTGTAAAAAGATGGGGTGCGCTTAAAGGGGTGAAGCGAGCCGCGGAGGGATTGAGCCGACGGCGTCCGGAGTACGGCCTACGCCGTCCAGATCTCGCCGAGCACGCGGCGGAAGTTGCCGCCCAGGATCAGCTCCACCTCGGCCTCGCCGAAACCCCGGGAGAGCAGGCCGGCGGCGAGGTCGTAGGCCCGGCGGCCATTACGCAGGCCCTGGAGGTCGTAGGCCGCCCGGGCGCGGCCGGTCGCCGGGTCGTACGGATCGAGATCGCAATCGCTGCCGACCCCGACGTGCTCGACACCCACCAGCTGGGCCACGTGGACGAAATGGTCGAGCATGCCGTCGATCGTGGGATTGCCGCCGAGGAAGGCACGCACCGCCGCGATCCCCATCACCCCGCCGCGGGCGGCCAGCGCGCGGATCTCCGCGTCGGACTTATTGCGCGGATGCGAGGCGAGAGCCCGGCAGTTGGAGTGGGTGACCAGCGCGGGGCGGCTGGACCGGTCGATCGCGGCGAGCGTCGTCTTTTCCGAGCAATGCGAAAGGTCGATCGCCATGCCCACCCGGTTCATCTCGCTCACCACCTGCCGGCCGAAATCGGTAAGGCCCTCGTCTTGCGGATCGCGGCAGCCGGATCCCAGGCGGCAGCGATCGTTGTACGTCAGCTGCGAGACCCGCTGGCCCAGGCCGTAAAACAGCGCCACGTCCTCTATGGTGCGGAAATGGTCGCTGCTCTGGAAACCGATAAGAATGCCGATCCGCTTCTCGGTCCGCGCCCGGTCGAGGTCCGCGATGCCCCGAACGGCCAGCAGGTAGCGCGTCTGATTGCGCAGCAGCTCGTTCCAATCCGCCGCCCAGCGAATCACCGCGGCGTGAGGCTCGGAAGAGTTGGGATCGACGGCGGGATGGAAGACGTTCACGCCCGAGGCGAGAAGGCGCCGGAAGTCGGCGTCGCCGAAAGCCCCCGGATCGCGCTGCCAGGAGCGCAGCCGGCCCCAGTCGAGCGTCAACAGGCCGAGCATGTCGATCACCGTGGCGCGCTCGACCAGCCCCAGGACCCGCGGATCGTCGGCAGCAATTCCGATCGGCTGGACGGCGCCGATAGCGACCGGCTGGGCGGCACCGGGTTCGAGCAGACCCAGAGCCAGGCCCTTTCGGGTCAAGACGCCGCCGCCCGAAAGAAGGGCGCAGCCGAGAAGGAACCGCCGCCGGTTCAACATCGAAATTTGCCGAACCCTAGGCCCCTCCCAGCGCCAAGTCAAGAGCTCTGGGACGAATCGCGCGGCGGCCCGCGCGCCTTCAGTGGTAAAGGTTTTTCTGCTCCGGAGCCGGCAAGCCGGGAACCGCAGGATCGCCGCCGTGCAGACGCGCCCAGGCCAGGCGATCAGCCAGGCGTCCCTTCCAAGTCGTCGCGAGACGGGTTCCGCCGACCCCGGCGGAACGCTCTTCGAGGAGATCCGCCCCATGATCGGCGAGCCAGTAGACCGAAGCCCCCTGGCGCTCGAAGTGGATGCCGACTTTTCCCGAGTCCCCGCGGAGGACCTCGGTCTCCAGCTCCGCCGCCGCGGCGGCGGACGAGATCTCGCCCCGCTCGATGATCCGATAGCCGGGAGGAGGAGCCAAGATCACCCCCGCCAGCTCGCTCCGCCGGCCGGTGCCGAGGTGCGACTGAAGAGAGCGCTGGAGGACATAGAGCGCCCCGAGGCCGAGCAGGAGGTACAGCGCGATTTTGGCGATCTTCATGGCGCCGAGGATACGCCAGTGGGATCGTACCCACGCGCCTCGGCCCCACCCTCAACCTACACGCCCACGATCGCTTCGAGATAGAGGGGGACTGGGCCCTCCAACGGCCTGCCGTTCGCGTCCTGTTTGGCCGGAAGATCTACGGCGGCGAGCGTGATGCGGGACGCGGCCCGCAATGTCGCGCTGCTGCTGTTGGCGGGGAGCGGGCCGATCGGTTCGCCGTTGGGCAGGAAAACGCGCCCTTCGGTCTTCCGTTGCAGAGCGCGGAGGACCGGATAGAACGGCATCGGGCAATAGCCCATAAGGTCTTGGGCGACGGGTACGCTGACCGGTACGAAGGCGACCAGATCTTTGCGCGTCATCGCCTCCAGTCCCTTGTCCTTGATCGTGGCGTTGTGGCTGCCATGGTGGCCCACTTTGTAGAACGCGACCCGGCCGAGCAGATTTTCCATCAGAGACTTGTCTCCCTTCGCCTCCGGCGGCTTTTGGGGCGCGGCGTCTTCGCGGAACCGCCATTCGTCGAGGGTGTGCCAGGACAGCCAGTTGCCCACTTGGGCGTCCCCTGGAAAGAGCAGCATCTTTTCCGAGTCCGGGTGGTCGAAGGCCAGAACCAAGCTGACATTGTTGGTGTAGTCCCCGGCGCGCAGCGCCAAGGTCGCCGCACCGGCGAGCCAGTCGAAGTCGATGCGCCGCCATTCGCCGTTCGGTTCGACCTCCTCGTCGGGGCTTTTGTGCTCGCCATAATGGGCCTTGAAGAACGGCGAGCTGGTGGAGAGATCCCAGTCGAGTCGGACCTGTGGGGCGAAAGGCGAAAACCCCTCGTCACCGCTGCGGTCTGGGTTGTCCAAGGCGAGCAGTGCGGAGGTTAGCGCGGGCAGACTTCGGTCGTCGCTCAAGGCGAGCGCCTTGGCGCCGCCGGGTAGGCCGCTGTCGACTTTCAGGCCGAGGGGACCGTAGGAGTACATTTCCGTTTCGTCGGACAGGATCTCAATGTACTGCGGACCCTGTTTCGTCGGCAGTGGTGGGCCGAGGACATAGCCGTGATGGTTCGTTCCCGGGAGGCGAAAAACGTCTCCAGGCTCGAAAAACTGGATTTTGCCAGCCGGGCAAAGTGAACGGGCGAACTCCATCGCGCCGTCCATGTCCGTAGGTGGCCCGGAAGCGTTGATGCCTGACGGTACGCCGAGAAAATCCGCCTGAGCGCGAAAGCCGGGCTGGTCGAGAATCCCTGCTGTAGCGGCGTTTTCGAGTGCCTTCTGCGCTGCTTTTTCGAGGGCGTCGCGGAACGATTTTCTCGACTTGTGTTCTCCGCCCAAATTGGCGCTTTCCGTCCATGGCAGATAGAGGGCGTCGACCTTGATCGTTTGCCAAAGATCCCTGGCATCCACGAAGCTACTGATGTGGTCGTAGTGCTGGTGAGTGATGGCGAGGACGTCAATATGCCCTCCGGTTGCTTCCCGCAGATTCTCGACGACCGTTTGGATGCGTACCTTCTTGTCGGGCGTGCTCATCGCGACGCCGCAATCGATCACCAGGTAGCAAGGGTCTAGCGGCTTGCCCGGCCGCGGAAAGGCGAGCAGGAAGCAGTCGCCCAGGCCTTGACCGTAGAGGCGCATTTTGATCTCTCCCTCGGCGGGGAGAAGTTTCGGTGTCGCGGTGTCGGGCATGGCAAGAGTCCTTTCGCGGGCTCAGCCCCGGTGCAGCAGGGCAAACGGTTCGTCCGACGCCTGGGCCTTGGCGGACATGGCCTGGCGGCGGCAGTCACAGGAGGAAGCCCGCATGTCTTCCACTTTGCTGTTGCGTCCGAGCAGCCACACTTTCCTCTGGGCTTCCTCGCTGAACCAGCCCGGCGGCAAGCCGTCGGAGGAATACTCCGCGGCTCCGCCGCTTCCGTCGGCTGCGGCGCGGAAACTCCTTTGGCGCTCCTCGCGGGCGACGTTGTCGACCCTTTTGCAGATGGAGTAACGGACCCGGTAGTCGTCCAGGCTGATCACCAAAGTGACGCCGCCGCGGAAGGGGAGGGAGCCGGTCTCTTCGACCTCGCCCCGCTGCTGCCGCTCCGCCTTCACCTGCTTCCTGCGCGCTTTTTCCGCGAGCCGCTCCGTCGGGTCGGTCGGCAGGGCGTCCTTGTTCTGGAGGACCTCGACCACCATCTCGGTGAGAAACTCTCCGCGCAGACCGATGCGGCGGGCGGGACGCAGGTTGGTCACCTGAAAACTGAGCCGCGTGTCGATGCCGCCGAGGAGGGACTTCTTGGTCTTCGGGTCGAGCGCATCGTCCGCTAGATAAGCGTGGAGCGCCGCTTGAGCGCTGTGGATCTCTTTGAAAATGGCTTCCCGGGAGGATCCGGGTTGCCAGGTCAGCAACGCGCGGCGGAGCTTCGCCGCCCCTTTGAATCGGAGCTTGTCGATCTCGGGCGGAGACCACCGCAACGTTTCCTCGGAGAGCGTCCGCACGTTTCGCGGGTAGATCCCCCACTTGCGGAACGCTTCGACGAACGCGACCCGATAGCGCCTTTCGTCGTCCGGCACCAGATCGAAGTCCGCGGTGATCAGCGCGCGCAGGAACTCGCCGAACGTGATGTCCAAGGGAGGGACATAGTCCATCGCGCGGAGGCACATCCGCAGCACGTGGCGAGCGGACAGAGCCGCCTCGTCGGCCATGCGGCCGACCAGGTCGGGATGCAGGTCGCCCTCCGGCAGGATGCCCGTTCCGCCCGTGGCGATCCGCTTGAGGTCGCTCACCCGATTCTCGTAAATCGTCAGATAGGCGTCGAAGACGGCGGCGACCAGGACGGAGCCTCGCTCGTGCGGTTCCTGGATCTCCTGGAGCAGATTCGGGTCGGCCCGGAAGCGCTGCCACAGCTCGCGCGTCTGGACGTCGGAAAGATCTCGCGCGGCATCCGCCAGAGTCACGGGTGCCGCGCCGCCATCCATCGGGGGCTCGTCGGGCCGGTCGTGCCAGAGATCCTCGCGCTTGCGGCGGGCCTGGCGAACGACGTGTCCGAGCGCGTCGCGCAACGGTTGGTGCCGTCCGATGGCCGCGCCGAACTGCAAGGCGAGCTGAGTCATCAGGCTGCCGGCGTCGAGACGGCCCCGGACCCGGGCGATCTGATTGCGCAGCAGCTCCGGATAAGTGAAGCGCTGGAACAGGGCCACGATGTCGGCGAACGCCTCGTGAAACGCGAGCACGTCCGGGTTGGTCGCCTCGATGAAATAGGCGTGCATGCCGTCCAGGATGGCGTGGGTCGTCTCGTGAGCGACGATGTCGTGGGCCAGGCAGGTGAAGATCACCCCTCCGGGATACTCCGCGCCGGGGTCGGTATCTCCGGCGGGAAAATAGCCGAATAGAATCGCCCGCTTCTGCGGCGAGTAATAGGCGTTCTGATCGCGCATAGCGTGGGGATACAGGCGCAGGTGCTGAACGTACCGGTCCGAGAGATCGACGGCAGCCGGCGGAGCGGCCCCTTTCTTGGCCGATGGCGCAGGCTTTTCCACCCGTTCGGCATCGCCACTGTGCTTCTTCCAGGGCCGCAAACAGGACCAGAAGATCGGTCGCCCCAACGCCTCCTCGAAATGGCCGATCGTCTTCATCGCGACGGCATAGACCATCTGCTGGTGAAATTGGGGGTTCCCCTCGGAACGCGGCAGACCATCCTGGGCGAGCAGGAACGGATGGTCCAGATCGACCGGGGCATAGGCGCAGTCCGAAGCCGGGTCCACGTCCACCACTTCGAGATAGTCGCCGACCGGCCCCGGCGTCAGCTTGCGCTCGAAAACGATCGGAATGGTGATCTCGTTGATCGCGACATCGGCGCTCTGGTTGGCAAGGCTTGGATCGAAAGCGTAGGCCCGCAGCCGGCGGGTGGGAGGCGCTTCGACCGCGTAGGCGATCTTCGCCGGTCGCTTCTTTGCGTTCTTCGAAGTTTTCGACGCATCCTTTCCTTCCTGGAGCTCGGGACGGCTCTTGATCCACTCTCTTTGCACGGCCTTCCTCGCCTGCTCCAATTTTTCGCGCAGAGTGTCGGAAAGCGGCGATTCATCCCGCAGGAGATAGCGGCGCAGGGGGCCGGAGAACTGGCTCTGGGGGCTCCGGCAGGCTCGGTCGAGCGCGTTCTGGAGCGCCAGGTCCGTGGCGGACAGGGCGCCGATCTCGGCGATGTCGTGGTCGTCGCATTGGGAACCGACGACCTCGTCCAAGGCTGCCAGCAGATGTCGTTTTCTATCCGTCACCTCGGCCAGGGAGGGCAGCCGCGCTTCGCCTTCGGCGAGCGTCGGCAAGGTCAGAATGTTGCGCCACGAGCCGGCCGGGAAATTGACGACGGAAGAGATCGGAGCATCGAGAACCCGCTCCCGCTCTGCCTTGATCTCGTTGATCTTCGGCAAGGTCATCTTGAGCAGCTGGTCGGCCCGGGCGATGCCCGCGCCGAAGCCGCCATGCCCGTCGCGAATGAACTTCGGACTTGCATCCGCCGAGCCTTTGATGCAGAGCCGGAACAGAAAGGGAAGCAGACCCGGCTGGCCGCCGCAATCTACATCGATCAATTTTTGGCGGCCATGGAAAGAGAGCCAGAGGGCGGCGAGCCCGGCGACGTTCGCCGTCGCGAACGAGGTTCCGCTGCCCCGGGCCTGCGCGTCTTCCGGAAGGCTCGGGTCGAGACGCGCTTGGTCGTGCCAGGCGAGCTCGCCGGGCGCGGTGATCGCGACCTCGGAACCTAAGCCGGAAAACCGCCAAGGCGCGGCTAAGACATTGCTCGCGGCGCAGGCGAGGACGCCGGGGATGAGGGCGGGAAACACCACCGTGGGAGCGTCGTTGCCGGCCGCCGAGATCACCAGGATTCCTGCGTCGAGCGCGCGGCGGATCTGTGCGTTCAGAAGCTGCATGCCGAACGGTCCGCCGAGCGACATGGAGATCACATGCGCTCTGCGCACGATCGCTTCGTCGATCGCCAAGGCCAAGTTCTGAAAACTCAAATGGATGACCGAGGAGGAGACCCGGAGGGGGATCAGCCTCGCTCCCGGCGCGACGCCCCACGGATGGTTGAGGTCTTCGTGACCGGTGGCAATCACGCTGGCCGTGCCCGTGCCGTGCCCCGGAAACTTGCCGAGCGACCGATCCTTGAGCGGGTCGAGACCGTTGGTTGCCGCGTCGGGGAGATTGGGTTCGACAAAGTTTCGGCCATGGTGGCCCGCAGGATCCCCCGGTCGCGTCGCAAGGCGGGGAAGCAGGCGCGGATGGGCCGTGTACCCGGTATCCGGGTGGGCGACGAGAATGCCGGCGCCCGGCTCTTCGCCCGGATGCTCTTGGATCCAGGCCGCCCAGGCGCCTCCTTGTCCGCTGGCGTCGCAGACCCCCATTTGGACCAGCGACCAGTGGCGGTTCGCGTCGTTGCTCTGGTCTTGGATCTGCTTCAGACGATCGTCGGCGATCCGGCCCCAGAGCGAAAACTGGCTTTTGGCTTCCGTTTCCGTCGCCACCGGCAGGCGGGCGAGCAGTAAGGGTTCGGCGGCCACGATGCCGGGAAGCTCCTGGAGCGCGCGAACGGTCTCCCACGCCTGGCCGAGCGAAGGGGCTTCGGTGGAGCGGCTCCGGCAGATCCACCAATCGACCGGAATCGGGTCGGAAGTCCATGAGTGTCCTGGCAGCTGATTCTCAAGCAGAGCGATCACATTCGTCGCATCGACCCCTGGCTTGACCTGAACGGCAAACCCTTCCACGACGGGTAGCCCCGTCGCATCCGCTTTCTTCATCGCTTCCGCGAAGGTCGGCATGTCGGCGTCCTTTCAGTCCCCGGACTCCAGAGCCAGGAGCACCTAAATCATTAGGTGGACGCACATCGAGATTTCGTTACAGCCGCCAGGAGAGCCGCAAACATTGTCGCCCGCCTCTCCGATCGGACATGATCCGCCTTCCTTATGGATACCGAAACGCCCGCCGCCCGCCTTTCGACCCTTCATGCCTTCCGCGCGGTGCCGCGTACGGGCGTCGTCTACGTCACCAAAGAAGCTGCCCTCCATGGCTACCGTTCCGGCCATCCGGAGTGGGCGAACCTTGGCCAGGGTCAGCCGGAGACCGGGCCTCTGCCTGGCGCGCCGGCTCGGATCGGCGAGATTTCGATCGATCCCGGGGATCACGAATACGCCCCGGTTCCGGGGATCTGGGAGCTGCGCCAAGCGGTCGCCGATCTCTACAACCGGCTGTTCCGCCGCGGCATGAAGTGGCAGTACCAGGCCGAAAACGTCGCGATCTCAGGCGGCGGGCGCGCCGCCCTCACCCGCGCGGTCGCTTCGCTCGACAAGGTCCACCTCGGGCATTTCCTGCCCGACTACACGGCGTACGAAGAGCTGCTCGACATCTTCCGCCTGGTCTCGCCGATCCCGATCCTGCTCAGCCGCGACCAGGGCTACCGGTTCACGGTCGAAGAGCTGCGCCGCGAGGTCTCCGGCCGCGGCCTCTCGGCGCTGCTGCTCTCCAACCCGTGTAACCCGATGGGCAAGGTCATCGCCGGCCATGAGCTGGCCGACTGGGTGGAGGCGAGCCGCTCGCTCGACTGCGCGCTGCTGATCGACGAGTTCTACTCCCACTACGTCTGGCGCTTGGGGTCGGGCGAGCCGGGGCCGGTCGTCTCGGCCGCGCGCTACGTCGAAGACGTCGATCGCGATCCGGTGATCCTGATCGACGGCCTGACCAAGAACTGGCGCTATCCGGGGTGGCGGGTGACCTGGACGATCGGCCCGCGCCAGGTGATCGAGGCGGTCGAAAGCGCCGGCTCGTTTCTGGACGGCGGCGGCACCAAGCCGCTCCAGCGCGCGGCGATCCCTCTGATGGACCCCGACCTCGTGCTCGCCGAGACCAAGGCGATCCGCGACGCCTTCCTGCCTAAGCGCGAGCTGATGCTAAGGCGCGCCCAGGAGCTGGGATTGCGGATCGACAAGGAGCCGGACGGGACGTTCTACGCCTTCGCCTCTGTGGCCGATCTGCCGGAGGGGATCAACGACGGCATGAGCTTCTTCCGCGCCGCGCTTGAACACCGGGTGATCTGCGTCCCCGGGCAGTTCTTCGACGTCAACCCCGGCCACCGCCGGGCGCCGCGCCTGTCGCGCTTTCACCAGTACGTGAGGCTCAGCTTCGGCCCCAGCTTCGAAGAGGTGAGCCGCGGCCTCGACCGCCTGGAGACGATGATCGCCGGGTTTCGGCGGTAGAGGATTCGTAGGGGGCGAGGCATTGCCTCGCCCCCTGGCAGCGATCAGTGCCCCGGTTGCGGCGTCGGGGCCGGTGCGGGATCGAGCGACGTCGCGGGGTGGGAGTGGCCGCGATGGCAGGTCGTGCAGTTGACGACCGCAGGCTCCTTTTCGTCCTTCCGTTCCGGGTAGGCCGTGATCGTCTTCGACACGTCGGCCGCGAGCGCGGCCATCCTCCGCGTGATTTCCTTGTTGGGTTTCGCGTCGGAGGACCAGTCGGCGGGGGTGTGACACTTGACGCACGAGACGCCGAGCGACCGCGAATAGCCGAATTCCATGATCCGCAGGAGGTTCTCCGCCGGGACGCCGCGTAGCAGCTTGATGTCCTTGAAGACTTTCTCGGCAGGCTCCTTCTCACGCCCGGCGATCTGGGCTCGCAACTGGGAGAGAGCCGCCTCCTGATCGAACGGAATCTTCTGCGGCTCGGAAACCGGCGGCGGGGCGAGCATGCCCTTCGGAGCGGAAGGAGGAGTCGGAGGTGCCGGTGGGGCCGGAGGAGTGGGAGGCTGGCCGGCCGCGGCGCCGCCGAGGACCAGAGAGAAAAGCGTGAGGGCGATGGCATTCTTCATGGTCTCTCCTTGGGTTACTGCGAGGGCTCAGTTCTTAAGCAGGGTACCAGTTCTCAAGCGAGAGGCCCGGTACCTGGGCGAAATGCTTGGTGTTGTTTGAGACCAGGGTGACGCCTAGAGCGAGAGCGTGGGCTGCGATCATGGTGTCGAGCTGGCCGATGGGAGTTCCTGCGTCCTCAAGGGCTGCGCTAAGTGAGCCAAACGTTTGCGCCGCCTTCGCGTCGAAAGGAACGACCTGAACGTCTTTTGTGAATGCATCGATCAAGGCGTGAAGCTTCTGGGATTTTCGCTTGCTCGCGCCAAAAGTTAGCTCGGCGAGGCTCACCGCGCTGATACAAACGTTGGATGGCTTTAGGTGCGCCAAGCGGACTCTGACGTTTCCTTCATCGCGCAGGGCGAAGCTCACAGTGTCCGTATCTAGTATGAAGAGAAGGCTCACTCGAACGGATCCGCGAGCTTCGAAATCGGTTCCTGCTTTGGCCTCTCGATCTCGTCCGGCCAGGAACCCAAGGCTGCGAGAAATTCCTCCGACCAGGTATCGAGAGGCTCCAAGATGATCTTTTGACCCTGACGACGGACGAGAACCTCGGTCAGGCTGTCGGGGAAACGGCAATCTTTCGGCAGGCGAACCGCTTGGCTGCCGCCGTTTTGAAAGAGCTTCGCGTGGAGTGCCATGACCGGAGTATAGACGCCAGTATAGACCGGCACAAGGGCGGCGCATTGTAGATCCTTGAAGAGGAAAACCGCCTTCGGCGACTAGAGCTAGGGGACGCCTTCTTTCTCGAGGCGGGCTCGGGTAGCCATCGCGCCGCCCACCCGTTCTAAGATACCCGCCATCATGCCCATGAGCCCTGGTGGTTCCTCTCCCGTGCCGCGCCTCGGGCCGCGGCTCGGGACAATGCGGCGGGTCCGCGGCGATCTGTATGAGCTGGCGGCGCCGCCTTCCGATCCCCGGCTTTCGAACGCCGACCTGGCCCCCACTACGGTCGCGCAGCGGACCTGGTCGACGTACCACATCGCCTCGCTCTGGATCGGCCTCGCGGTCTGCGTGCCGACTTACATGCTGGCGGCCGGGATGGTCGACGGCGGGATGAGCTGGTGGCAGGCGATGGCGACGATCCTGCTCGGAAATCTGATCGTCCTGCTACCGATGGTGATGATCGCCCACGCCGGAACCCGGTACGGAATTCCGTTTCCGGTGCTCGCGCGCGCCTCGTTCGGCACGTCCGGCGCGCACGTGCCCGCCTTGCTGCGGGGTCTGGTCGCCTGCGGCTGGTTCGGCATTCAGACCTGGATCGGCGGTCAGGCGATCCACGCGATGCTGACCGCCGCCTGGGCCGGCTGGGCGCGGATTCCGGGGGCGGTTTGGATCGCCTTCGGCGCGTTCTGGGTCTGGAACATGTACATCGTCATCCGGGGGAGCGACTCGATCAAAGCGCTGGAGGCGTGGGCCGCGCCGTTCCTGATCGTCGCCGGTCTCGCGCTGCTCGCCTGGGCGGTTACTCGGGCGGGCGGGTTCGGGCCGATCCTCGCGCAGCCGAGCCGGTTTGCCACGACCGGAGCGTTCTTCCGCTTCTTCGTCCCCTCGCTCACCGCGATGGTCGGCTTCTGGGCGACGCTCGCCCTCAACATTCCAGACCTCTCCCGTTACGCCCGCGACCAGCGCGCGCAGATTCGCGGCCAGATGTTGGGCCTGCCGACCACGATGGTGCTCTTTTCCTTCATCGGCGTGGCCGTCACCTCCGCCTCGGCGATCATTTTCGGCCAGGCGATTTGGGATCCGGTGGCGCTGCTGTCGCGGGTGGGGAGCCCGGTGGTGATCTGCATTTCGCTGTTCGCGCTCCTGATCGCCACGCTCACCACCAACGTGGCGGCGAACGTCGTGGCGCCCGCGAATGGTTTTGCGAACCTTTGGCCCTCGCGCATCAGCTTCGCGATCGGCGGCCTGATTACCGGGGCGCTCGGGATTTTGATTCAGCCCTGGCGCCTACTCGCCGATTTCGGCACCTACATCTTCGGCTGGCTGGTCGGCTACTCCGGCTTCCTCGGGCCAATCGCCGGCATCGTGATCGCCGACTATTGGCGGGTCCGCAAGGGCAATCTTTCCCTTCCCGACCTCTACGCCCCCGACGGGATCTACGGCCGGTGGAACGGCAAGGCGTTCGTGGCTCTTGCGGCCGGGGTACTGGCGGCGTTGATCGGCCTGGTCGTTCCGGCGTTGAGGGCGCTCTACGACTACGCCTGGTTCGTTGGGTTCGGCGTTGCGTTCGTTCTGTATTTGGTCTTGATGCGCGGCACCCCGGGGATCGATCTTTCGCCGGTTCCCGACGAAGTCTGAGGGGCGGGTAACACGGCGGGGGGAGGAGACGCGGTAGGCTTGGAGGATAGGGACAGGGAGGGAAAGACATGGAAGCGCAAGTCATAGGCAAACGAGTTACCCGAAACGAAGACGCCCGGCTCTTGACCGGCCGTGCCCTGTTCGTCGACGACCTCGACCTGCCCGGAATGGCGCACGTGGCTTTCGTTCGCAGCCCCCACGCCCACGCCCGGCTGGTAGCGATCGACGTCTCCCGCGCGCTTTCCCGGGAAGGGGTTTTCGCCATCTATACCGCGGAGGATCTCGGGCGTTATTGGCAGCACGGACCGCTGCTCGTGCCGCCCCCGCCGGTGCCCGGCATGACGTTTCACGAGCGCACCCAGGTGCCGCTCGCCAAAGGCAAAGTCCGCCAGGTGGGAGAGCCGATCGCCGTCGTGGTCGCCGCCTCCCGTTACCTGGCCGAAGACGCACTCGAAGACATCGAGGTCGAGTACGAGCCGCTGCCCGCCGTGGTCGATCTGGAGCGAGCGCTCGCCTCGGACTCGGCGCTGGTCCACGAGGACGTGGGAAGCAACGTCGCGGCCTACGTGCCGCAAAAAAAAGGCGATTACGCCGCTGCGCGGGCGAAGGCCGACCTCGTCCTCTCCCGCCGCTACTCCTATGACCGAGGGGCTTCCGCGGCGATCGAAAACCGCGGCGTGGTGGCCCAGTGGGACGCGCGCGCCGAGCGGTTGACCGTCTGGGACACCACCCAGGCGCCGATCCCGATCCGCAACGGCCTGGCCGCCATGCTCGGCCTGTCGGAGCACCAGGTACGCGTGGTCGCCCCGTTCATCGGCGGCGGCTTCGGGCCGAAGATCATGATGTTCTATCCGGAAGAGGTGCTGATCCCCTGGATCTCGATGCGGCTCTCCCGGCCGATCAAGTGGATCGAAGACCGGGCGGAAAACTTCGTCGCCACCACCCAAGAGCGCGGCCAGATCCACGACGCCGAGATCGCGATGACGAAAGACGGCCGCATTCTCGGGGTCAAAGACTCATTCCTTCACGACACCGGCGCCTACGACCCGTACGGCCTCACCGTGCCGCTCAACAGCCAGTGCACCCTGATGGGGCCGTACGACATCCCGGCCTACGACAGCGAATTCCGCGCGATCTTCACCAACAAGCCGATCGTCACCCCCTACCGCGGCGCGGGGCGCCAGCACGGCGTGTTCGTGATCGAGAGGCTGCTCGACCTCGCGGCGCGCGAGCTGGGAATGGATCGAATCGAGATCCGCAGGAAGAACTTCCTCACCCCCGACCAGTTCCCGCACGACCACGTGATCATCTATCAGGATTTCGCGCCGCTCTATTACGACAGCGGCAACTACGCCCCGGTGCTCGACAAGGCGCTCGCGATGATCGGTTACGAAACCTTTCTGGCCGAAGAGCAGCCGCGCCTGCGCGCCGAAGGAAAGACCGCGGGCATCGGCGTCGTGGCCTATGTCGAAGGGACGGGGATCGGCCCGTTCGAAGGATCGAGGGTTCAGGTCCAGACGAACGGCAAAGTGACGGTGGTGACGGGGGTGGGCACCCAAGGCCAGGGCCACTTCACCGTCCTCGCCCAAGTGGCGGCCGAGCAGCTCGGCGTGCCGGTTTCCCACGTCGAGGTGGTGACGGGCGACACCGATCAATTCCATTGGGGCACCGGAACCTTCGCCAGCCGAGGCGCCGTGGTGGCGGGCAACGCGGTGAACGAAGCGGCCAAGCGCGTGCGAGAAAAAGCGATCCGCCTTGCCGCCGAAAAGCTCGGGGTCACCGAATCCGAAATCGAGCTGGCGGAAGGCGCGGCGCGGGTGATCGCCAATCCGGAGCGCTCGATTCCCCTCGCCGAGCTCGCCTCGCTCGCCAACCCGATGCGCGGCGCGGTCAAACCCGGAGCGGAGCCAGGCCTAGAAGCGACCGCCTACTTCGGCCCCTACCGCGGCGCCACGGCAAGCGGCGTTCACGCCCTGATTCTCGAAGTCGATCCCGAGACGATGCAGGTCGAAATCAAGAAATACGTCGTAGTCCACGACTGCGGCCGAGTGATCAACCCCCTCCTGGTCGACGGCCAGGTCCACGGCGGCGTCGCCCAAGGCATCGGCAACGCCTGGTACGAGCAGCTCGTTTTCGACGAGAACGGCCAGATGATGAACGCCTCGTTCATGGACTTCCTCCTCCCCACCGCCCTCGACGTCCCGCGCGTCGACGTCGGCCACGAAGAGACCATCTCGCCGCTCAACCCCCTAGGCACCAAGGGCGCGGGAGAGGCCGGGGCTATTCCGGTAGGAGCCCTCTTCGCCCAAGCGCTCGAAGACGCCTTCCAAATCCCCAACCTGGAAATCAACGAAATCCCCTTGAAGCCTAGCCGCCTCTGGGAGCTGGTAGAAGCCGCGCGAGCAGCCTGAGCAAACGGTCAAGTTGCGCACACGTTGCCCCATGCTCCCCCTGGGACCGCCGCCGTCTCGGCGGCGTTTTCATTCGAGGAAAGTCGGCTGCGCTACAATCGACGCGCGATGACCAGCCCCGGCGAAGCGTTCGAGGCCCATGAAGACGAGGTTCGTACCCTCGTCGACAGCTACCGCACGCAATGCCTGTGGTTCCTGCGGGAAGACTTCTATCCGGAAAACGCCGAGGAAGCCGTCCGCGTCCTTCAACAGATCGAGCAAAACGCCGATCTCGAAGGATTCCGCCGCGCCGCCCGGCTCCGCGCATGGCTCTCACCGACTTCCAGCGCACCGTCTGTCGCCTCCTAGCCCATTCCCCCGTAGCGCGCAGTTCCTGGGCGCGCCAGGCTCCAGCCTGGCCGTTTTTCGCAGCACGGTAGAGGTTGACACCCCGCGGCCCGCGGCCTAAATTCCTCCCCATGGTCAACCTCCTCGATCGAATCACCACGAATCCCGAACAGTGCGGCGGGAGGCCCTGCATTCGCGGTCTGCGGATTCGGGTCTCGGACGTTCTTGAGCTCCTGGCGGCAGGGGAGAGCGCGGAAGAGATATTGGTCGAGTACCCGTACCTCGAAGCGGCGGATCTCGGCGCTTGTTTGCAGTTCGCCGCCCGGCGGATCGACCATCCGATCTTGGCGGCCTGAGAGGTGGCTCCGATCCGCTGCTGGATCGACGCTCAACTCCCTCCGAGCTTCGCGCTCCTCGCGTCCTTTGGATTACCTGCGGGAACTGCAAGAAAAGTGAGCTCTGAAGCCACGTTCGAAGCGCATGGGCTCGCGTGATGGCTCTGCTCTCCGCCGGAGAGACCCTGGTCGAGATCTCGGGTCCAAGGCCCCCTCGCCGATGAGGCCATGACGGCGTTTTTCGCGCATAGCGCTCCCTCGCGGTCGGATTGGGAACCGCTCTCCCGGCACCTTAGCGAGGTTGCGTGCCGGGCGGAGGCTTTCGCCGCTCCGTTCGGGGCGGGTGACGAGGCGCGCTTGGCCGGACTGCTGCACGACCTGGGCAAGTACAGCGATCGGTTCACCCGGCGGCTCGAGGGGACGGAGAGCGGGCTCGATCACTGGTCGATCGGCGCGCTCGCCTCGGCGGTGGCGGGCAAGGCCAATGCGCGGGCCGCGGCGCTCGCAATCCATGGTCATCACGTGGGACTTCAAAGCCCGGAGATCTTCCAGACCCTTCAGGTGAAACCGGCCCCGGCGAACTGGACCGAGGCCGACCCGCGTAAGGCGCTCGACCTGCTCGCCGCCGATGGCCTCGCCCTGCCCGAGCTGGCCGGCTCGATCTACGATCGGAAGAGTCCCCCGGGCGGCGCGATGGTGGACGTCCGGATGCTGTTTTCCGCGCTCGTCGATGCTGATTTCCTCGCGACGGAGGAGCATTTCCAGCGTTTTGAGCCGTTCTCGTTCGCCCGTCCGCAGGGGCAGGTGCTCGATGCCGTTCGCGCGCTGTCTCTCGTCAAGGCCGAGATCGAAAAGAAGTCTGCCGCAAGCGACGCGGCGCCGACCGTTCGCGCGCTGCGCAACGATCTGCTCGACGCTTGCCTCGGCGAGGCGGTGGGGAAGCAGGGCGTGTTCACGCTCACCGCCCCCACCGGCTCGGGCAAGACGCTCGCAATGCTCGCCTTTGCCCTGCGCCATGCGCAGGCGCACAACCTGCGCCGAATCGTCTTTGCCGTGCCGTATGTCTCGATCATCGAGCAAACCGCGAAGATCTATCGCGATCTCTTTGCCCCGACCTTCGGCGAGGACTTCGTCTTGGAGCATCACAGCCTGGCCGGGCTCGCTCCCGATCCGATGACGAACGAGGAGCCGAGCGAGGAAGAGCAACGTCGCCGCCTGCTCGCCCAGAATTGGGACGCGCCGATCGTGCTCACCACCAACGTCCAGCTGCTCGAATCGCTGTTCGCCAACCGCCCGTCCGCCTGCCGCAAACTCCACGCCCTGGCCGATTCGGTGATCCTGTTCGACGAGGCGCAGACGATCCGTCCAGATCTCGCGGTGCCCACGCTCGCCGCGCTCTCTCGCCTCACCGAGCGCTATGGCGCCACGGTGGTTTTCGCCACGGCGACCCAGCCGGCGTTCGATCACCTGGACACCCAGGTGCGGCCGTTCGCCGCCCAGGGTTGGGCGCCGCGCGAAATCGTGGCCCCCGGTTTAGGGCTGTTCGCCCGGGTTCAGCGAACCCGACCGGTCTGGGATCTCGACCGGCCGAAGAGCTGGCCGGAGATCGCGGCCGAGATCGCCGCCCAAAACCAGGGGCTCGCGATCGTGAACTTGAAGCGCCACGCCCGCGACCTCGCGGCGGCGGTCAAAGTGCTCGCGCCCGAGGGGCTCTTCCACCTCTCGACGAATCTCTGCCCGGCGCACCGCGAAAGGGTGCTTGCCGACGTCCGCAAACGTCTCGTGGATGGCTTGCCCTGCCGGCTGATCGCGACCCAATGCGTCGAGGCGGGGGTGGACGTCGATTTTCCCACCGTCTGGCGCGCCTTCGGACCGCTCGAATCGATCGCCCAGGCGGCCGGGCGCTGCAATCGCAACGGCCGGCGGGAGGAGCCGGGGGAGGTTCGGATCTTCCTCCCTGAGGACGAGGGCTTCCCGCCCGGCGCCTACGCCCAAGCCGCCCGTGCCACCCGGACGCTGATCGAGAATCTCGGCACGGACGCGATCGACCTCGACGATCCGGCGCTCTACCGTCGTTACTACCGCGATTTTTTCGACGGCAGCCGGATCGCGGAGGGCAACGCCGAACTGTTCGACGCGATCCGAGCGCACGATTTCGCCGAGGTGGCCCGGCTCTATCGGCTGATCGAAAAAGATGCGATTGAAGTGCTGGTGCCGTACGACCTGGAGGCGTTCGCCGCCCTCCGTGACGAAGTGACCGCCGCCGGCCGGCCGTTCCCGCAGTGGATGAAGAAGGCCCGCCGGCACGTCGTGAGCCTCTACCGGCCGAAGCGAAACGACGAGGTCTGGTCGGTCCTGGCACCTCTCTCGGCCGCCCCGAGAAAGAAAGGGGAGCGGGACGAGCGGCTCGAACGGGACGAGTGGTTCGTGCTCACCGGAGCTGGGAAGTACGACCCTCAACTCCTAGGATTTGTCGGCTGGTCCGGCTCCTGGATCACGTAGGTCCTTGCTCACACGAAACCGCTCGGCGCCTTCAATTAACTTTATCGCTGGGCGAAGGGTCCCTTCCCCCGGGGAGGGGGTGGGTTGGGTCCGGGGGAAGGACAGGATGGGGGTTGCTCCCTTGGCCGCCGCCGAACCGATTTCGAGACCTACGCCAATCTGTTGCCCTCAAGTTTCGCGACGATCGCCGCGACTACGCCTTCCACGTTTCCCAATACTTCATGATTCCAGAACCGCAGAACGCGGTAACCCCGTTCGCGCAGCCAGGCATCCCGCGCTTCGTCTTTGCGCGACTCCATGTGTTGGCCGCCGTCGATCTCGATGACCAGCCGGCGGCGCAGGCAGGCGAAATCGACGATGAAGTTTCCGATGGGAACCTGCCGTCGAAACTGTACGCCGAGAGCGAGGAGCCGGAGGTGCCGCCACAGGTGGCGCTCGGCGTCGGTCATGGAATGCCGCAGGCGGCGGGCGACGGGCGTGAGGGCCATCGGGCTTAGTTTAGCGGGAGAGTTTGCGTGGAGGAGGCGACCCCCATCCTATCCTTCCCCCGGCTCCTACCCGACCCCCGCCCCGGGGGAAGGGACCCTTCGCTCGGCTGCGTTGGAGCGTCGCGACGTTGGAGTGGTCCCTGAAAGCCAAGCTGGCGCCTTGCGGCGCCAGCCCCCTGACGAACGCTGATTCTAGGGCGAAAGATGTTTCAATCCACGCCACCAAGATGGCGAGGGTTTATCTTACGCCCCTTGACAGGCAGCCAGCAATGGCCACAGACTTCTGCAAGTTCGTTGAAGGTGTGAAGCCGGCCCGCGGAGAGTTCCAGCTCCCCACGGGCCAAAAGACCAACCAGAACCTGGCGGCTCCAGCTGAATCCCCAAAGTCAGTGTAGCCGCTGTGGTTCTTCTCTACAAGGAGAGCCTTACGGCCAAGCCATATTTCACCGTTCGGTTTCTACGCGAGCTGCTTCGGCCGCTTTGGCCGCGCAGCCGGTAGCCCCGGGGCTCCGGCACTTGATCCGCCGGAGCCCCCGTTCTCGCGTCTTCATTCGACATCTCGCAGGAGGAGGCCCCATGGCCGCAAACCCACAAGTCCTCGAAGTCTGGGGCGATCTCGCCTGCTTCACCCGGCCGGAGTTGAAGGTCGAGCGCTTCAGCTATCCGTGCATCACCCCGTCCGCGGCGCGAGGGGTGTTCGACGCGATCTATGCCAAACCGGTCGAGTTCCGCTGGCAGGTCCGCCGGATCGAGCTGCTGGAAAAGCCGGCGTTCCTGGCGCTGCGGCGGAACGAGGTCAAGGAGAAGATCAACCTGACCGCGGTGGCTGCCTGGATGGAAGGCAAGCGCGAGCCGGAGCCGATCTGGGCGGATGGCGACCGCGAGCTGGTGGGCACCGACGAAAAGGGGCGCACCCAGCGGCAGACCATGGCTCTCCGCAACGTGCGCTACCGGCTGACCGCCGAGATTCGCCCCTGGCCCGGCAACGAGGGGAAGCAAACGGCCCTCGAGGCGCAGTTCCGGCGCCGGGCGGAAAAGGGGAAGTGCTTTGCCCAGCCCTATCTCGGATGCAGGGAGATGCCGGCATTCTTCGAGCTGGTGGAAGCGGAGGCGAGCGCCGCCACCAAGCCACCGGTCGCTTTTGATCTCGACATCGGCCTGATGCTCTACGACGTGTTCGACCTGTCGCGCCCAGGCGCCTCGGGCGACCGCCCCGCGGTGAGCCTGTTCCGGGCCGCGATCCTTGGCGGGGTGCTTGAAGTGCCCGAATGGGAGAGCGCTCAGGTGCTCCGTTCCGGGGGGCCGGCTGATGCTTGAAGCTCTGGTCCGTTACGCCACGACGCGCAACCTCGTCGCAGAACCGGGCTTCAAGCCGAAGGAGGCGCGCTGGTCGATCCAGATCGGTTCCTCCGGCCGGTATCTCGGTCTCCAAGAGTTGGGGGAAGCCGGGCCAAAGAACAAGGGGGCGACGTTTGCGCAGTGCGCCGACTTGACGCTTGGCGAGATGAAGCGCGGCGGGGGCGGCACCCGCCATTTTCTGCTCGACCAGGTAGACGTGATCGCCCATCTGGCGGACGAGCCGGACGCGAAGCTCGATGCCAAGCATGCCTTCTTCATCAGTCTCTTGCGCCAGGCGGCCGAGGTGATGCCGGAGCTTGGCGCCTGCGCCGCCGCGCTTGAAGATCCGGAGCACCTCGCCCGTTTGCAAGACGACCTCCGCACGAGCAAGGCAAAGCCCACCGACAAGGCGACGTTCGCGGTCGCACTTCCCGAAGGGGGGTTCGATTTTCCGGTTTCCTCCGACGCTTGGCACAACTGGTGGCGGGGCTTTCGCCGCACCCTCGGCCGCGACGGCGAGGGGGAAGCCTCGGGAAAAGACGGCGAAACCGCGCCCACCGTGCGCTGCCTCGCGAGCGGCGAGCGGGTGGCTCCCGTCGCGACCCAATTCATGATCCGCGGCCTGGCCGACGTGGGCGGTCTACCGACCGGCGATGCGCTCGCCTCGTTCAAGCAGGAGTCATTCTGCTCCTACGGTTTCGTCCAAGGAGAAAACGCCCCGGTCTCCGAAGAGATGGCCTCGGCGTTCCGCGCCGCGCTTGAACAGCTGCTGGTGAAAAGCGTGCGCCTGGGCGACTTGAAGATCGCCTATTGGTTTCGCGACGCGGTGGCGCCGGAGGAGGATCTCTTCGGAGTCTATGCGGAGGGCGAGGATCTTGCGCCGGGCGGCGAGCGGCTGGCGAGCAAGTTCCTGCGCGCGTTCGAGACCGGCGAACGCGCCGGGCTGGCGAAGAACCGCTTCTACGCCCTTACCCTGTCGGGCGCGTCGGGACGGATCATGGTCCACGACTGGATCGAGGGTTCGTTCGAGGATCTCGCCCGGGCGCAGGACTGCTGGTTTTCGGCGCTTTCGATCGTCCGCCGCGATGGCCTGGGGCTTGCGCGAGATCCCAAGTTCCTGGCGGTCGGGGGCGCGCTTGTTCGGGTGCTCGGCGACCTGCCTCGACCGCTGCTCGTGGCGCTCTGGCGCAGCGCGTTGCGGCCCGGCCTGCCGATGCCGCAGCAGGCGCTCGCCATGGCCCTCGCCCGGTTTCGCATCGACGTGCTGGACCCCGACCATCCCTTCAACCACGCCCGGGCGGGCGTGCTCAAAGCCTGCCTGCTGCGCGCTCCCGCGGCGACGCGAATCGAAGAGGAAGACCTCATGCCCTATTTGAATGCAAAGCACCCGGCCCCCGCCTATCACTGCGGCCGGCTGGTCGCCCTGCTCGCCGAGCTGCAACGCCGGGCGCTCGGCGACGTTGGCGCCGGCGTAGTCCAACGCTTTTACGCCGCGGCCTGCACGACGCCGGCTCTCGTTCTCGGCCGGTTGCTGCGCACCTCCCAGTTCCACCTAGACAAGCTCGACGTGGGCCTGCGTCGGCTGCTCGAAGGGGAGATCGCCGAGGTGGTGGCGGAGATCTCTGATTTTCCCCAGACCCTCGACCTGCCGGGGCAGGCGCTCTTCGCCCTCGGCTACTACCAGCAGATCGCCCACGATCGGGCCGCAGCAGCGCTCCGTCGCGCCGATCGCGCGGCTGCGGCGGACGGTCCGACCGCTCCTTCTTCCGACCGCGACGACACCGAAACGGAGATCGCCTCGTGAACGAAACCACCGCCATTGCGAACCGCTATGAGTTTCTCTTCCTGTTCGACTGCGAGAACGGCAACCCCAACGGCGACCCCGACTCGGGCAACGCGCCGCGGGTCGATCCGCAGGATCTTCACGGGCTGGTCTCGGACGTCGCGGTCAAGCGCCGGATCCGCAACTACGTCCAGCTGGCCCGCGGCAATGAGATGCCGAACGCGATCTTCGTCGAGCACGCGACCAACCTGAACCGGCCGATCGCCCGCGCCCACGAGGAGACCGGGGGCAGCGTACCGGACAAAGGCAAGGCGACCAAGTCTAAAGTCGAGGCGGCGAAGCGTTGGATCTGCGACAACTTCTATGACGTGCGTGCTTTCGGCGCGGTGATGTCGACGGGGGCCAACGCGGGTCAGGTGCGCGGACCGGTGCAGATCGCGTTTTCCCGCTCGGTCGATCCGGTCTTGGCTCTCGACGTCTCGATCACCCGGATGGCGGTCGCCGAGGACGTCAAAGGCAAGCGGACCAGCGCCGAGCTGGCGGAGTGGGAGGCCGAGCAGTCGGAAGACAAGCTGCGCACGATGGGTCGAAAGTCGCTGATTCCCTACGGTCTATTTCTGGGCAAGGGCTTTATCTCGGCGCATCTCGCCGCCGGCAACGGCACGGGATTTTCCACCGCCGACCTCGACCTGCTCTGGGAAGCGCTGCTCGGCATGTACGACCACGACCGCTCGGCGAGCAAGGGTCTGATGGCGATGCGCAAGCTGTTCGTCTTCCGCCACGTCGGGACCGACACGGACGCCGAGCAGAGAAAACGCCAGGCAATGCTCGGCTGCGCCGGGGCGCACACCCTGTTCGACCTGATCGAAGTGAAGCGGAAGGTTGGGATCGACGCCGCGCGAAAGTTCGCAGACTACGACGTGATCGTCCACCGCGATCGGCTGCCGGCGGGGGTGGAGCTGCTCGAATTGCGCTGAGGACCCCTCCCCATGTTCCCCGAAGACGACCTCCTGCCGATTTCGGCCCTTCAGCACTACGTGTTCTGCCCGCGGCAGTGCGCGTTGATCCACGTCGAGGGGATTTGGGCCGAGAACCCGCTCACGGTCTCCGGAACGCAGCTTCACGAGCGGTTGGACGACAGCGGGGTCGAGGCGCGGGGCGATCTTTTGACCGCCCGCGCCTTGCCTTTGCGTAGCCTCGAATTTGGCCTGGCCGGCCGGGCGGATGCGGTGGAGCTGCACCGGTTTCCGGCGGGAGCGGAGGGACCGGCGAGAACGGCAGGCGGGGTCGAGCTGCCCGGCCGCTCGGGCCGCTGGCGTCCGTTTCCGGTCGAGACGAAGCGGGGCAAGCCGAAATCTCATGACGCCGACCGGGTCCAGCTCTGCGCCCAGGCGCTTTGTCTCGAAGAGATGCTGGGCGTTCCGGTCCCCGCGGGGGCGCTGTTTTACGGCACGCCCCGGCGGCGCGAGGAGGTGGCGTTCGATCCGCCGCTGCGCGCCGCGACCCTCGCCGCCGCCCAGGGGGTGCGCGACCAGATCGCCTCCGGCATCACGCCGCGGGCGGTGCGCGAGCCGAAATGCGACCGCTGCTCGCTGATCGACCGCTGCCTGCCCGATCTCGCCGGCCGCTCGGCGCGCGCCTATCTCGACGCCGCGCTCGCCGCGGAGGACACCACGCCATGAAGAAGCTGGGCAACACGCTCTACGTGACCACCCCGGGCGCCTATCTCGGCAAGGACGGCGAGGCGGTCGCCGTGCGGATCGGGGAGGAGGTGAAGCTGCGCATTCCCGTCCACCTGCTCGACGGCATCGTCTGCCTCGGTGCCACCGGGGCCAGCCCGTACCTCCTCGGCTTCTGCGGCGAGCGGGGGGTGGCGGTGTCGTTCCTCACCGAGCAGGGCCGGTTCCTCGCGCGGGTGGAGGGGCCGGTTTCCGGCAACGTCCTGCTGCGCCGCGCCCAATACCGCACGGCGGATGCGCCGGAGCGCTCGACCGGCATCGTTCGTTCAATCGTGGCGGCGAAGATCGCCAACACCCGCGCGGTACTGCGCCGCGCCCTACGCGACCGGCCGGCGGGGGAGGGGAATGCGGGGATCGAATCCGCGGTCTCGCGAATCGGCGCGCTCGTACCGAGCCTTTCCGGTGCCCCGACGATCGACGTCCTCCGCGGGCTGGAGGGCCTGGCCGCGCGGATCTATTTCGAGGCGTTCGATGCTCTGATCGTCCAGCAGCGCGAGGCGTTCTCCTTCCACGGCCGCAGCCGCCGGCCGCCACTCGATCCGGTCAACGCCCTCCTCTCCTTTCTCTATGCCCTGCTCCGGCACGACGCGGAGTCGGCGCTTGAAGGGGTGGGGCTCGATCCGGCGGTGGGATTCCTCCACACCGACCGCCCCGGCCGCCCGGGGCTCGCCCTGGATCTCATGGAGGAGCTGCGCGCCTTCCTGTGCGATCGGCTCGCGCTGTCGTTGATCAATCTGCGCCAGGTCCGCCCTGCGGGGTTCATCACCCGCGAGACGGGAGGGGTGGAGATGGACGACGCGACGCGCAAGGAGGTGCTGGTCGCCTACCAGAAGCGCAAACAGGAGGAGTTGCTCCACCCCTTCCTGCGCGAGAAGGCGCCGGTGGGGCTCTTGCTCCACCTTCAGGCGGCTCTTCTCGCGCGCCATCTGCGCGGCGACTTGGACGCCTATCCGCCGTTCCTCTGGAAGGGTTGAGGGGCCTCTGCCATGCTCGTGCTGGTCAGCTACGACGTGGCGACGACGACGCGGGAAGGCCGCCGTCGACTGCGCCGGGTGGCGAAGACCTGCCTGGATTTCGGCCAACGGGTCCAAAACTCGGTGTTCGAATGCCTGATCGATCCGACGCAATGGGCGATCCTCCGCAACCGGCTGCTCGCCGAGATCGACGTCGGCGAAGACAGCCTGCGGATCTACTTTCTCGGCAAAAACTGGCGCGGCCACGTCGAGCACCACGGCATAAAGCCGAGCCTCGACCCCGAAGGTCCCCTGCTCGCCTGAAGAATTCGTCCGGAAATGGAGTTTCGCCGGCCAGGAAAGGCCAAAGTCGTTCGCCAACTGTGCGAACTTGGGTCACCATTGTGCGAAACCGATGGCCGAGCACCTTTTTCTGACCCCGGCAGACGCCTCATGGTCGCGCTATGTGCGGAACTGAAAGAAACTAGTGCGAAGTTGGGAGAAATCGTGAATTTCTCGACGGATCGTTGTGCGGATCCATGATCAACCATGTGCGAATCTCAGTGGGAAGAGTACTGATCTGGGTGGAAAATACACAATTCTGTGCGGGCCGCGATCGGAGACGGGTCAACTGCGGACTCTTTTGTCTCATTTCCGCACAAGCCGGGCACATCTTCCGTGCAAAATCGGTTGCAATTCAAGTTTGCCCACCCAGTTCCGGGCATTACCGAATTAATCTCGCACAGATCGCATCCAGATCCGCACATACGTCTTCCAACAAAGGGGTTTGGTGTGCTAGGTTCGCACAGACGCCACTCACGTTCGCACAAACCTGAACCAGGAAAGAGGTTTCGATGGCCACGAATGTCGAGTTGGATGAGGATCTGGTCGATCGCGCCTTCGCTGCGACCGGGATGCGGACCAAAAGAGAGCTGGTCCACGCGGGGTTGCGCGCTTTGGTGCGGCTCCATGCTCAGCGCGAGGTCCGCGACCTCCGCGGGCGGCTCCGCTGGGAGGAAGCTGAGGAGAATCCGGACACGAAGGGCCAGGGCTGATGCGGGTCCTGGTCGATTCGTCGGTCTGGATCGCCTATTTTCGCGGCGACGTTTCGCCGCGCACCGACCTGCTTCACGAGCTGCTCGGCTACGCGCCCCTGGTCACCGCGGATCTCGTGCTCGCCGAGCTGTTTCGCGGCTTCCCGGCCGAAGCCGATTTGGAGCAGGCCCGCGCGGCGCTCGCGAACTTTCGCCGCTACGAGATTGGCGGTATCGACTTGGCCCTCGCGAGCGCCGGTTTTTCGCGGGTCCTCGCCGCCAAGAGCGCCAAAGTCCCGCCGCTCGCCCAGCGGTTGATCGCCACCTGGTGCATCCAGGAGAACATCGCGCTCCTCCACGCCGACCCCGCCTACGAATCCTTCGAACGCCACCTCGGACTCAAAGTCCCGGACCCGGGGATTTGATCCCCGCCTACGGTACGATCCGGACGCCATGAACCCTCTCCCCGAGGCACCCCACCTCGGCCGGTCCTCGTGCGCGAACCGGAAGCGAACACGTGCCGCCCCGAAGGTTCGCGCAAGCCGCAAGTCCTTAACTCTCCACAATTTACCTCCGAACGTCCAGCCGTTAGAGGCCCCGCGAAGCCCATGAGCTCGGCGGTTCGCGCATCAGGCCCTTTAAACCCCACCAATAGAATGCTTTAGGATGGCCGCGGTCGCCCCCTGCGCGGGGGCGTGGATTGAAACCTGGCCTCAATTTCGTTGCGCGCGATCGGCTTCAGAGTCGCCCCCTGCGCGGGGGCGTGGATTGAAACCGTTAATCTTCACCCCGTCGAGAGCACAAGAGCGAGGTCGCCCCCTGCGCGGGGGCGTGGATTGAAACCCGATTCTCCGCAACAGTTCGTCGGCATGGCAGGGCGTCGCCCCCTGCGCGGGGGCGTGGATTGAAACTTGGCGCTCCGATCGATCTCGGCATCGCCCGCGGCGTCGCCCCCTGCGCGGGGGCGTGGATTGAAACAACCAACGCGCCGACCGATGTCGTGCGCCCATTTGTCGCCCCCTGCGCGGGGGCGTGGATTGAAACCCTCCTCGGTTTGGAATGGACTCGGCCGGCCCAGTCGCCCCCTGCGCGGGGGCGTGGATTGAAACTTTCTCGCCCGAGCGACCAGGAATGGTACGCCGGTCGCCCCCTGCGCGGGGGCGTGGATTGAAACCTGCGGAGCTTCGAAAGGGCCAACTCGATATGCTGTCGCCCCCTGCGCGGGGGCGTGGATTGAAACTCGGCCTGGTCGAGATTCCCCTCGGCCGGCGGCGGGTCGCCCCCTGCGCGGGGGCGTGGATTGAAACGTCGGCGATCCGCTTGTTGAAGGCGGCTACTAGGGTCGCCCCCTGCGCGGGGGCGTGGATTGAAACATCGAGCCACGCGAAGGACCGCCGTACGCGTGGGTCGCCCCCTGCGCGGGGGCGTGGATTGAAACACTGATCAAGCGACCGGCGCGCCAGCAGGGTCTTGGTCGCCCCCTGCGCGGGGGCGTGGATTGAAACCTCAAGTGCTCTTTCGTGCGCGGCGGCGGCTCGTCTCGTCGCCCCCTGCGCGGGGGCGTGGATTGAAACAACAGCAGCCCCCTAGGGAGGTCCCGGTATGAACGTCGCCCCCTGCGCGGGGGCGTGGATTGAAACTTGGACCGGCCCTACGTGACTATGGACGAAATGCCGGTCGCCCCCTGCGCGGGGGCGTGGATTGAAACGCCAGATCCTGAGCGGCCGCGATCTCACTGCGCGTCGCCCCCTGCGCGGGGGCGTGGATTGAAACCCTCGCGGAAATCGTGCCGAGCGAGTCGACCAAGTCGCCCCCTGCGCGGGGGCGTGGATTGAAACTCGATCATCGCGACCCCCGCGATCAAGCTGGCGCTGTCGCCCCCTGCGCGGGGGCGTGGATTGAAACCTTTGGCAACCAGAGCATCGCCTACGGCATGAGCGGTCGCCCCCTGCGCGGGGGCGTGGATTGAAACCTCCTCCAAGACCCTGCTAGCGCACACGTGTGTTTCAGGGCCTGCAGGGCG
>JBDTZG010000072.1:0-25788 GCA_040005235.1 Acidobacteriota bacterium
ATCGCCGCCGGAGCCGATTACGTCAAGACCTCCACCGGCTTCGGCCCGGGCGGGGCGACGGTCGAAGACGTGGAGCTGCTCGCGAGGGTGGCCGCCGGCCGGGCGCGGATCAAAGCCTCCGGCGGCATTCGCGACTTTCCGACCGCGAGCGCGATGATCGCGGCCGGCGCCGATCGGATCGGCACCTCGAACGGCGTCGCGATTCTGGCCGAGTCCCGGGCCGCCGCCGGCTGAATCAACGTCCACCCATTTCGCCATAGTTCCCCACGAAAGGCTTCGCATGGACACGCTGCACCTGCTGCTCGACTATTTTCTTCACCTGGACAAGTACCTGAACCAGGCGGTGGCCGCGCTCGGCCCTTGGTTCTACGGGCTCTTGTTTACCATCGTGTTCAGCGAGACCGGCCTGGTGGTCATGCCTTTCCTGCCAGGCGACTCGCTGCTGTTCGCGGTCGGCGCGCTCGCCGCCTCGGAAGGTTCGCCGATCTCTCTCGTTCTGGCGATCGTTCTGCTGATGATTGCCGCGGTTGCCGGCGACGCGGTCAATTACGCGGTCGGCAAGCGCCTGGGGCCGGCGGTCTTTCGTCGCGAGGATTCGCGCTGGCTGAGCCGCAAGCATCTGGACCACGCGCAAGCGTTCTACGAGAAATACGGCGCCAAGACGATCGTCATCGCCCGATTCATTCCGATCGTGCGGACCTTCGCGCCTTTCGTTGCGGGAATCGGCAAGATGTCCTACCGCCGCTTCGCGGCCTATAACGTGGTGGGCGGTGTCTCGTGGGTTCTCCTATTCACTCTCGCTGGCTACTACTTCGGCAATTTCCCGCTGGTGAAGAACAATTTCCACTACGTGATCATCGCGATCATCGTCCTGTCGCTGATCCCGCCGGTGGTCGAGATCCTGCGCAATCGGCGCAGCCGCCGCAGCGGTCCGAAATGAAGGCTGCGAACCGGCTAAAATAGAACGCCATGCGAGTCGCGCCCGAAGAGTTCGAAGCCCTGGTCGCCAAGGCGCTCGACGATCTGCCGGAGGAGTTCGCCAAACTGCTCGAAAACGTCGCGGTGGTGGTCGAAGAGGAGCCGACGGAAGAGGAGCTGGCATCCGTCGATCTCGATCCGGAAGACGACCTGCTCGGCTTGTACCAAGGGGTGCCGCTCGCGGAGCGCGACTCGTTCTACGGCGGGTTGCCGGATCGGGTGGTGATCTACCGCGGGCCGATTCTGCGCCTCTGCTCGACCCGGCGCGAGGTGATCCGCGAAGTGCGCGACACGGTGGTCCACGAGCTGGGCCACCACTTCGGTCTCGACGAAGACGACATGCCGTATTGAGCCCCGCTTGTCGAGTCACTGAGCTTCAATGCGCAAACCGCAAAAGCGCCTGATCCTGTTGATCGTCGTCGCGCCGACGATCCTGGTACTCGTCTCGGGCCTGCTCTACATGTCCGGCATGCGCCTGCTCGAAGGGCAGCCTCGCGGGTTTTGGGACAGCCTCTCGTGGGCGGCCGAGACGCTCACCACCACGGGCTATGGCGCCGATTCGCGCTGGCACCATCCGGCGATGGTGATTTTCGTCGCCCTGGTGCAGTTCGTCGGGGTGTTCCTGGTCTTCATGATTTTCCCCGTGTACTTGATCCCGGTGCTGGAGGAGCGGTTCCAGGCGCGCCTGCCGCGGCGGCTCGACAAGCCTTTGGAGGGTCACGTCGTGGTCTACCGCTACGGCCCAGCGGTCGAAAGCCTGCTCGGCGAGCTGGCGGCGGCGGGAATCGACAGCCTGGTACTCGAACCCGACGAAGCCCACGCGCGCGCGCTGTTCGAGGCCGGCCGCAAAGTGCTGCACCTCGGGCTCGGGGAAGGCGGTCTCGCCGCGGCGAATCTTGGCAAATCGCGGGCGTTGATCGCCAACGGCACGGACGCCGAAAACGCCACGGTGATCCTGGCCGCCCGCCAATCGGGCTACACCGGGCCGGTGCTCGCGATCGTCGAAGAGCCGTTCCACCGCCGACCGATCATGCTCGCCGGAGCGACGGCGACTTTTACCCCCCGACACATTCTCGGCGCCGCTCTCGCCGCGCGGGCGTCCGCCCGGATCGACCCGCGCGTCGCCGGCCTCCATGAGCTCGGCCGCCAGCTCGAAGTGGTCGAAATGCAGATCGGAGCCGAGAGCCCGCTGGTCGGCCAGACGCTCGAAACCGCCGAGGTGCGCACCCAAACCGGGGTGACCGTCCTCGGCCAGTGGATCGACGGCAAGCTCGTGGCGCCGCCGCCGCCGAACATGCAGCTGGTGGCCCAGGGGATTCTGGTCGTCATCGGCCCCGCCCCTGGCCTCGACCGGCTGACCGCGCTCGCCCGCGGGCCGGTCGCCCTGCGACGCAAGGGACCGTTTCTGATCGCGGGTTACGGCGAGGTCGGCCGAAAGGTGGCGGAGCTGCTGCGCGACGCCGGCGAAGAGGTCCACGTAGTCGATCGGGAACCGGGCTCAGGCGTGGACGAGGTCGGCTCCCTGCTCGATCCGAAGCTGCTCGACCGGTTGGACGTAAAGAACGCCCAAGCCGTCGTCCTGGCGCTGTCCAGCGACAGCGCCACGCTTTTTGCGACCGTGATCTTGAAGGACCTGGCGCCCGAGGTGCCGGTGATCGCCCGGGTGAACGAAGCCGAAAACGTCGAGCGCATCCGCCGCGCGGGCGCCTATTTCTCGCTCTCGATCAGCCAGGTTTCGGGGCAGATGCTCGCCCGGAAGCTGCTCGGCCAAGAGGCCGTAGCGCTCGATCCCCGCTTGGAGATCTTGAAGGTTCCCGCCGACGGCTTAGGGGGCCTTCGTCCCGGCGACCTCTCGATTCGAGAGCGGACCGGCTGCACGGTGGTCGCCGTCGAACGCGGCGAAGACGTGCTGGTCGAATTCGACGCCGCGTTCCGCTTCGCCCCCAGCGACGGCGTCTACGTCTTCGGAACCACCCAAGACGTCCGCCGCTTCGAAGCGCGGATGGGGTAGGGGCAGCCGTCAGCTCCAAGACCGCGGAGAGATCGTCGGGATCGTGCGCCTTCCCTGGCGGCGGTAGATCGAAAAATCCGCGTCGATCGTAACGACAACGCAATCTTCATACAGTTCCGAAAGCCGGACCATGCAAGCGTCGGCAAACGACATCGGCCGATCTTGATAGCGAGTGATCAACCGCTGGAGCGCCGGAGCTTCCCGCCCGATCTCCAAGGGAAACGTGAGAACGCGGGCGGCGAAATCGAGCACGGCGATTGGACCTGCTTTGGTCTTCCGAAGGAGAAAGCAGGCTTCCGTGAGAACCGCTTCGCAGGAGATGAGCGGCGCCTCCAGGGTGGAGAATTTTTCCCGTGCCCACTCGTGGTGGCGGTCGCGAGGATTCAGGTAGGCGACGAGCGGCCCTGTGTCGAGAAGGATCTGTACCCGACTCACTCCCCAAGGCCTTCGAGATAGACCGGGTTCGAGGACAGGTCCTCAGGTCCCGCCGCACAGCCCGCAAGGTCGAGGGTCTTGGCGAGCACCGACGAGCTTGGAGGGGCGTCGCTCGTCAAATACTCGGCGAGAGCTTCGCGGACGATCTCTGACCGGCTGACGTCTCGCCGCACCGCGAGATCTCCGATCTGTTCGTCGAGACTGTCAGGTACTTTGAGCGAGATGATCTTCATGACTTTGCCCTCTGGTATTACCAAGCTGGCAAGAGTGTAAACCGGAGCCCCGAAATTTTCAAGCCTCGCCGCGCAGCTTCTCGATTTTGCTGTCGCGATTCTCTTCGATGCGCCGCCGTTCGCGGACGTAGTCCTCTTCTTCTTCGCGGCGGGCGTCGTGCTCGAAGAGGCCTTTGAGGCGGTCGCGGTGGAGGATTTCCAGCTCGGCGGTCTTCGCTTCGGCTTGGCTTCTGACCTCGGCGATCTTTTCGCGTAGGGCGGTGGAGAATTCTTCGCCGCGCGGTCGTTCGATGCCCTGCTTTTCCATCCGTTCGAGCGCCAGCTCGTAGGCGGATTTCATTCCGACGGCCTTCTCTTTTTCGCTCATGGCGCGAGCATAGCCCAACGGCGGGCCTCGGCTCGCGTCAAAATGGCGTACAAGAGAACCGTTGTAGGATGGAAACCCTTTGATTTCAGGTATTTTGAGGCGGCACCCGTTTTGCTGCGCAGGGCGCGGGAGCATCCCGGTTTCATCTCCGAGGAGGGGTCGATGATCGAAGCACAGAACCTGAGCCGTCGGTACGGCGACTTCACCGCCGTCGACGACGTCTCCTTCGCGGTCGGCGAGGGGGAAATTCTGGGGCTGCTGGGGCCGAACGGCGCCGGCAAGACCACCACGATCCGCATGATCACCGGGTTCCTGCCGCCCACCGGCGGGCGGGTCACCATCGGGGGGACGGACCTGTTCGAGGCTCCCGTCAAAGCTCGGCGGCAGATCGGCTACCTGCCGGAAAACGTCGCGCTCTACAGCGAAATGCGGGTCGGCGAGTACCTCGCCTACCGCGCGGGGCTCGAAGGGTTGAAGCGCGCCGAGGCCAAGCGGGCGTGCGAATCGGCGCAGGAGCGCTGCCTCCTCTCCGACGTGCGAAATCAGGTGATCGGCACCCTTTCCAAGGGCTATCGCCAGCGCGTCGGCCTCGCCACCGCGATCCTTCACGATCCGGAGGTTCTGGTTCTCGACGAGCCGACGGTCGGGCTCGATCCGAAACAGATCATCGCGATCCGCGAGCTGATCCGCGACCTCGGCCGCGAGCGGACTCTCATCCTTTCCACCCACATCCTGTCCGAGGTCGAGCTGCTCTGTAACCGGGTGCTGATCATCGACAAGGGGCGGATCGTCGCCGAAGGTACCCCGGAGAGCCTGCGGCAAAGCTCGCGCGGCGCCTCCGAGATCCGCGTCGCGTTCGCCGGAGTCGCCGGAGTCGATGCCGCCGCCGCCGAGTCGGTGGCTTCGGTCGCCGAGATGTCCGCGGCCCTCGGAGCGCTGGCCGGCATCACCGCGGTGACACCGGGTGCGGAGGCGGGCGAATTCCGCCTCGCCGCGAGCGCCGAGGCCGATCCGCGGGCGGAGATCTTCCGCCTCGCGGTGGCCAAAGGCTGGACGCTGGTCGAGCTGGCGCAGAGCAAAGCGAGTCTTGAAGACGTCTTCGTCCGCCTGACCACGAACCGCCCGGTCGAGGCGGCGGAACCGATCGAAGACGATCATCCGGACCCTGCGAACGATCGGGACGAGGCGGCCGAGCCGTCCGAGGAGGTGCCGTCGTGAGAGCCGTCCTGGCGACCTATCTGCGCGAGCTGCGGGCGTATTTTCTTTCGCCGCTCGCCTACGTCGTGGCTTTTTTCTTCCTGGTGATCAACGGTGTGCTGTTCGGGATGATGATCACCCAGCTGGCCCAGCCCGGCGCGCCTTCCGGGCCGCCGATGGGCTACTTCTTCGGCTCGACCTGGTTGATCCTGATCGTGCTCGGCACGATCCTGCCGATGCGCCTGTTGTCCGAAGAGCTGCGCTCCGGCTCGATCGAGGTGCTGATGACCGCGCCGATCACCGAGGGCCAGGTGGTCGCCGGTAAGTACCTTGCCGCGCTCTCGTTTTTCGCCCTGCTCTGGCTGCCGACACTCGGCTACGCCGGGATTCTCGCCCACTACGGCGAGGTCCAATGGGGGCCGATCGCCGCCGGCTACTTGAGCGTCCTCCTGGTCGGCGCGCTGTTCCTCTCCGTCGGCACGTTCGCCTCGGCGATGACCAAGAGCCAATTGATCGCGGCGGTCATCACCTTTGCGATCCTGATCGTGCTGTTCCTGGTCGGCCTGCTCGAACAGCTCGCGAGCGGCGAAGTCTGGAAGAACGTTTTCGGCTATCTCGACATCAGCGCGGCGATGGAC
This sequence comes from Acidobacteriota bacterium, assembly GCA_040005235.1. GTDB lineage: Bacteria > Acidobacteriota > Thermoanaerobaculia > Multivoradales > UBA5704 > DASYKS01. The sequence continues at coordinate 5,860 of JBDTZG010000072.1, forward strand.
GAGCTGGGCAAAGGGGTGCTCGACACCCGGCGCCTCGTCTATTACATCTCCACGAGTTGGTTCTTCCTGTTCTTGACCAGCCGGGCGCTCGAAGACCGGAAGTGGAGGTAACCGCATGTCGGCCTCGAATCGTCAACTGACCAAGACCGGTCTTCTCTCCGCGGGCATCCTGCTGGTTGCCGCCCTGCTCGGGATCGTCAACTACTTCGGCTGGAAGTACCACAAGCGCTTCGACTGGACCTCCACCGCGCTCTATTCGCTGTCGGAAAAGAGCGAGAAGGTGCTCAAGAGCCTCGACCGCGACGTCGAGATCGTCGTCCTCTTGTCGCCTCAAAAGCAGCAGGGACTCTTCGGTCCGACCAAAGAACTGCTCGATCGCTACGCCGCCGCTTCGCGACGCTTGAGGGTCCGCTACGTCGATCCGGAGCGCAATCCCGTCGAGGCACAGCAGCTCGCCCGCCAGTACGGGTTGGAGAACGCGAGCGTGGTGTTCATTTCCGGCGAAACCAAGAAGGTGGTCGATGCGGGCGACCTCGCCGAGTACGACTACTCCTCGATGGGCATGGGCGGCGGGCAGCCGACGATCGCGGCGTTTAAAGGCGAGCAGAAGTTCACCAATGCGCTGATTCAGCTCGGCCAGACGCGGGAGCCCAAGGTTCTCTTCACCACCGGCCATGGCGAGGCGCAGCTCGACGGATTGGAAGAGCGAGGGTTGTCGTCGCTGCGCGAGCTGCTCAAGGGCGACGGCTATGCGGTCGAGCCCTGGGCTTCGCTCGGTCAGGCGGCGGTTCCCGTCGGCACCGACCTGGTGGTGATCGCCGGGCCGACGGCCAATTTCGTGCAGCCCGAGATCGACGCGATCGGCGCATATCTCGCGTCCGGCGGCCGGCTGCTCGCGCTGCTCGATCCCACCCTGTCCAAGACCTCTCCCGGTCTCGTCGCGACCGGCCTCGAACCGCTGCTGGCGAAATACGGCGTCCAGGTGGATAACGACATTCTCGTCGATCCCTCGAATCCGCTGCCGATGTTTGGCGCCGAGACGCTGTTCTCGAATATTTACGGCCAGCATCCGATCGTCGAGCCGTTGTCGCGCCAGAGTCTGCCGATGCTGGTGAGCCTCGCGCGGTCGGTCCACGCGGTGTCCGGTCCGGCGGGCGCCCAGGTGTCCGAGCTGCTCAAGACCACCCCCGCCGGCTGGGGCGAGACGAATTTCGCCGCGCTCGACAAGGTGGGCAAGGACGACTCCGATCTGCCGGGACCGCTCAGCTTAGGCGTCGCGGTCGGCGGCCCGAGCAAGCCGCCGGCTCCCGCCGACGACGACGCGCCGGCCCCGCCGCCGCCCGTCGACGATCCGTTGGCGCCGCGGCTGGTGGTGTTCGGCGACTCGGACCTTGCGACCAACCAATTCTGGAACGTCAACGTCGGCAACTCGACCGCGGTGGCCAACGCCGTCAACTGGCTGGTCGAGAGGAAGGACCTGATCGCGATCCCGCCGAAGAAGACCGAGCAGACCCATTTGACGCTCACCGGCAGCCAGCTGCGGAACATCTGGCTGATCATTCTCGGCCTGCTGCCGGGGCTCGCAATCGCGGCCGCGATCGGCGTCCGGATGCGTCGGCGGAGGCGGTAGACGATGAAGCCGCGCACTCTGCTGATTCTGCTGTTGCTGGTCGCCGGGCTCGGCTCGTTCATCGCGTTCTATGAGCGCAAAATGCCGTCCTCCGAGGAGCGGGACGCCCAAGCGAAGAAGATCTTCTCCTTCGGGCCCGGCGAGGTCCTGTCGCTCGCGATCGAACGGCAGGGCAGCCAGGGCGCGCCGCTCGCGTTCGAACGGATCGAGAAACCCGCCAAATCCGCCAAGCCTGAGGACAAGACGGGAGAGACCTCGGACGAGGCTCCGGCTCCGGCCGCGGAATCGATCACGGCCGCCGATTGGTCGTGGCGGATCGTCCATCCGCTCGCGGCGCGAGCCGATGCCGCGAGCGTCGGCCGGCTGGTCGACTCGCTCGTCGGACTCGAACGGAGCAGCACGATCGACGACGTCGATCCCAAAGCGACCGGTCTCGACAAGCCAGAGGCGAAGATCCGCCTGAAGACGGCCGAAGGCACGACCGTGCTCGAAATCGGCGCCAAGGTGCCGGTCGGCGGCGAGCGGATCGTGCGGATCGAAGGAAAGTCCGAGGCGTATGCCGTCCCGGACGCTTTCTGGAACGACCTGCTGCGCGAGCCGGGCACCTGGCGCGACAAGCAGATCTTCTCGGGTGACCGCGAGGCGATCGAGCGGATCACCATCCGGCCGCCGCTGGCTCCAGGAGCTCCCGCCGCCTCCGAGGTCGTGCTCGCGAAGCATCCCGACGGCTACTGGCTCGAACGGCCGATCGCGGACCGGGCGGATCGCGACCTGGTGGAAGCTCTGCTCTCCGACCTCACCGGTTTGGCTGCCGACCGCTTCGTCGAGTCGCCGGCCTCCCCGGCCGAAATGGGGCTTGAACCGCCGAAAGGAACGATCGAAGTCGCGTCGAAGGGTCAGCCGCAGCCGTTCCACCTCGATCTCGGAGGCCTCGTCGGCGCCGCGGCGGACGGCGAGGCGCCTTCCACCTATGCCCGCGCCGGGGGCCAGTTGTTCACCACCAAGTCGCGAGTCGGCGAAGCGCTGATGCGTGGCGGCGAAGACTGGCGCTCCCGAGCGGTCTCCTCGATCGAGGTCTACCAGGTCGATTCGGTCCACGTCGAAGAAGACGGTGCGCCCCCGCTCGACGTGACACGCGCCGGTACCGACTGGCAGCGCGGCAAGGACACGATCTCGTACACCCCCGTCTCCGACCTGCTCTACGCGCTCTCCGAGCTGCGCGCCGAGAAGCTGATCGAAGGCCTCCCCAACGCCTTTGGCAAATCGAGTCTCATCATTACGCTCAAAGGGGCGGAGGGGAAGAAGGAGATCCTCCACTTCTACCCGGACGGGGCCGCCCGCCCCGACGACCGGCTCGTTTCGCTCGTGCTGGCCGCCGGCAAGCTCGCCGAGATCCAAGCCAAGGTGGCCGAGGTGCGCAAGGAGAAACCGATGGCGAAGGGGGCGGCGAAGCCGTAGGGGGTGGCTCGCCAGGCCGTTTGCCCAGGTTACCCAGGTTACCCAGGTTACCCAGGCCGTTAGCCTGGGCTAACGTAACACGGCCCTTCAGGCCGTGGGAACGTGGGTGTGTGGAGGGGGCGGCCTGAAGGGCCGCGTCACGTTAGCCCAGGGCAACGCCCTGGGTAACGGAACGGGGTCGAACGGGATCAAACGGCCGGATGACCAACGGCCGGGATGACCAACGGCCGGATGACCAACGGCCGGGATGTCAAACGGCCGGGATGTCAAACGGCCGGGATGACAAACGGCCGGGATGACCAACGGCCTGGAGGGCGAACCCCCCAGGCCGTCACGCTTCAAAACCGGACCCCTAGTGCCCTTCCGAACCGTGCTTCTCGATGTAGCCCTTCATCACGCTGTGTTTCTGGCCGTAGAGGAAGTAGATCACCAGGCCGATCGCGAGCCAGACGGCCAATCGCCACCAATTGCCGTAGGGGAGCGAGAACATCAGCAGCAGGCACATCAGGATGCCGAGGATCGGCACGACCGGAACCCAGGGGCAGCGGAACGGCCGTTCGGCGTCCGGGTACTTCTTGCGCATGATCAGCACCGCGGCGCAGACCACCACGAACGCGAACAGGGTGCCGATGTTGGTCAGGCGGAGCAGGAAGTCGATCGGCAGAAAGCCGGCGCCGAAGATCACGCAACTGCCGATCAGGATCGTCGAGAGCCACGGGGTCTTGAACCGGGGGTGAACGTTGCCGAAGAACTTCTTCGAGACCAAGCCGTCGCGCGCCATGGCGAGGAACACGCGCGGCGCCGAGAGCATCATGACCAACAGCACCGAGGTGATGCCCGCGACTCCGGCGGCGGCGATGATCCACTTGGCCCAGTCGAGGCCGCGTTGCGCGAACGCCTCGGAGACCGGCGCGTTGACGTCCAGATCCTTGTAGTTGACCATGCCGGTGAGCACGGCGACCACCGCGATGTAGAGGACCGTGCAGAGGACCAGCGACACGATGATGCCGATCGGCACGTCGCGCTGCGGGTTCTTCGCCTCCTCGGTATGGGTCGAGACCGAGTCGAAGCCGATGTAGGCGAAGAAAATGATCGCGGCCCCTGCCAGCATGCCGAGCGGCGAGCCTTGCGGATCGGTCTGGCCGGTCAGGTGCTTGCCGAAGAAGTTGATCCCGGTCCAGCCGAAGGGCGCGAACGGATGCCAGTTGTTGGTGTTGACGTAGAAAACGCCGACGCCGATCACGAACAGCACCGCCGCGAGCTTGATGCCGACCATCGCGGCGTTGAAGCTCGCGCTCTCCGCGATGCCTTTGACCAGGATGACCGTGACGAGCGCGACGATCAGCACCGCCGGCAGGTTGATGAACGAGCCGGTCGAGACGAACAACCCGGTCGTGCCGTCGTATTTCCAGGGAGACTCGCGCAGCGCCAGAGGCAGCGCGTTGGCGCCGAGTAGGCTCTGGAGATAGCCGGACCAGCCGGTTGCGACCGTGGCACTACCGACAGCGTATTCGAGGATCAAATCCCAGCCGATGATCCAGGCGAACAGCTCGCCGAGCGTCGCGTAGGCGTAGGTGTAGGCCGAGCCGGCCACCGGCACCATCGAGGCGAACTCCGCGTAGCAGAGCGCGGCGAAGATGCAGGTGATGCCCGCCACGACGTAGGACATCATCAAGGCCGGGCCGGCCACGTTGTGCGCCGCGGCGCCGGTCGCGACGAAGATGCCGGCGCCGATGATCGCGCCGACGCCCAAGGCGCTCAGTTGGACCGGGCCGAGAATGCGGCGGAGCCGGTTGTCGCTCTTTACTTCGTCGAGCAGCAAGCTGAGCGGTTTGCGCGCGAACAGTTGGCTCATCGAGAGTCCTCCGGAAGGTGGTTCGTCATCCCTAATTCCTCCGAAAACGGTGGGTCGGGTTCAAAAGTTGTCGGGCATCCTATCTCGCGGCGGCCGTGGCGGAACGCCGCCAGAGCAGGTAGACGGGCACCCCGGTGAGCACGATCACCAGGCCGGGCCAGCTGGTCTGGGTCTTATAGAACAAGAGGATCAGCGTGATCGCGCTCGCGGCGAGGATGTAGAGCGCGGGGACCAGCGGATAGCCGAAGGCGCGGTAGGGCCGCTCGGCGTTCGGTTGCGTGCGGCGGAGGCGGAACAGGCCGGCGATCGTCAGCACGTAGAAGATCAACACCGCGAACACCACGTAATCGAGCAGTGCGCCATAGAGGTTGCCGTACGACGGCTGGCCGGAGGAGTCGAGCAGCACGGCGCCCGCCGCATCGCGCAGGCGGGTCCGCGGCAGCACCAGAAAGCTCGCCCACACGCACTGGAGGATCAAGCCGACGGCGGGGACCGCGCGGGCGTTCAGCTTGCCGGTGGCGCGGAAGAACAGGCCGTCCTGCGCCATCGCATGGTAGACCCGAGCGCCCGCGAGAATCAGCCCGTTGTTGCAGCCGAAGGTCGAGATGACGATCGCGATCGCCATGATGATCGTGCCGGCGCCCGGGAAGATCGCGGAGAGCGCCGCGGTCGCCACCCGGTCGTCCGGCGCGGTCTGGATCTGCGCCAGCGGCAGGACCGCGAGATAGGCGAAGTTCGCGAGCACGTAGAGCAGGGTGACCAGGCCGGTGCCGAGCGCCAACGAGAGCGGCAGGTTCCGTTTCGGGTTTTTCACCTCGCCCGCGGTGAACGTGATGTTGTTCCAGGCGTCGGACGAGAACAGCGAGCCCACCTGTGCCACGCCGAACGCCACGATCAGGGCGAGCACCCCGGCGCCGATCGGCGAGCCCCCCTCCGGCAGTTGCGGGGTCCAGGGATGGGCGAGATTCGCGCCCAGGTTGTGGCCGAAGAACAGGCCGACCGCGATCAGCGCAAACAGAGCGAACGTCTTGGCCGAAGTGAACACGTTCTGGATCAGCTTGCCGAGGCGGATGCCGAGGGTGTTCAGCCAGGTGAGGGCGACGATCATCAGCACGCCCACCAGCTGCTGGGTGGAAAGCGAGATCGCGAAGCCCGACGAGACGTCGATCGGCGCCACCACCCAATTCGTCGGCGAGATCCACGGCACCAGCACGCCGAGATAGCGGGCAAAGCCGACGGCCACCGCGGCGATCGTTCCGGTCTGGATCACCAGGAAGACCGTCCAGCCGTAGAGGAAGCCCCAGAGCGGCGACCAGGCCTCGCGCAGATAGACGTACTGCCCTCCCGCGTGCGGCATCATCGCGGCGAGCTCGCCGTAGGAGAGCGCCGCCCCCAGGGTGAGCAGGCCGGTGATGATCCAGGTGAGCAGCAGCCCGCCGGAAGTGCCCACCTGGCGGGAGATGTCGGCCGAGACGATGAAGATGCCCGAGCCGATCATCGACCCGGCCACGATCATGGTCGAGTCGAGTAGGCCGAGCTCGCGGACGAAACCGGATTTCGCCTCGCGGGGGTCGTCGAGCGGTGCGGAGGTCGCGGATCGGGCCATAAGGGTCCTTCTCCTTCCCAAGAGACGCCCCGAAACGGGTGTCGGAAACGGCGAACGGGGCTTTAGGAGGCGGATGCTATCTCGCGGAGAGCCGAAAGGGGACGGGGCGGGCTGATCCAATGTCCTTGGCCGTAGTCCACGCCGAGAGCGCGCAATTGATTGACCGCAGCAAGGCTGCCCACCGACTCGGCGATCGTCTCCAATCCCATCACGTGGCCGACCTGGTTGATCGACTCGACCATCGCGCGGTCGAGCGGGTCGGTCACGATGTCCTGAATGAACTTGCCGTCGATTTTGAGGAACGAAACGGGCAGCTCTTTCAAATAAGCGTACGAGGCCATGCCGCTGCCGAAGTCGTCGAGCGCGAAGCGCACGCCGCAGGCGCCCAGGCGGCCGAGCACGCGCACCGCCTGTTGCAGATTCTCGATCGCCGCCGTCTCGGTGATCTCGAAGCAGAGCTTCTCGGCGGGAAAACCGGTCGCGGCCAGGCGCTCCTCGATGAAATCGAAGAACGTCTCGTCGCCGATCGACACCGCCGAGAGGTTGATCGAGCAGAGCGCCAGCCCGTCCAGCCAGGCGGGCGATTCGGCGGCGAACGTTTCGAGCGAACGGCCGATCACCCAGCGGTCGATCGAGCGCATCAGGCCGTAGCGCTCGGCGGCGCGGATGAAGTCCGACGGCAGGTGGATCTGGCCCCCTTCCGAGATCATTCGCAGCAGCACCTCGAAGCGCAGACCCTGGCCCTCGCGCAGGGTGAGCGGCCGGATCTCCTGCGCGAACAGGCGGAACCGGTCGTGCTCCAGCGTTTCCTGAATGCGCAGCACCCAGTTCATATCGGCGTCCCGGCGCACGAACTCCGCCGTGTCGGGCCGGTAGACCTGAATGCGGTTGCGCCCCTTCTCTTTGGCCACGTAGCAGGCGTGGTCGGCGGCCGACATCAGGTGTGCGACCGAGGCGAAATCCTCGGTGATCGGCACCAGGCCGATGCTCACGCCGACGGTGAACGTCTTGTCCTGCCAAGCGAAGCGGAAGCCCTGCAGCTCGCGGTGGAACTTGGCGATCTGCCGCTCCGCGGTCTCGAGCGGCGAATAGAGCGACAGCCAGCCGAACTCGTCGCCGCCCAACCGGGCCACGATGTCCGAGGCGCGCATGGCGGTCTGGAGCAACTCGGTCACCCGAAGGAGCAGCTCGTCGCCCGCGAGATGCCCGCAGGTGTCGTTGACCAGCTTGAACTGATCGAGGTCCATGTAGGCGAGAGCGTGCGGCACCCCGGTCCGCCGCGTCTCTTCGAGCGCGCGCTGCAAATGGCCGTCGAACGCCGAGCGGTTGAACAGCCCGGTCAAGCCATCGTGGGTCGCCTGGCGGGCGAGCTGCAGCGCCAGCAGGCGCTTTTCGGTCACGTCTTGGAACACCAGCACGGCGCCCACCTGCGCCCCATGGCGGTCGCGGATGGGAGAGCAGGTGCACTCGACCGCATGGCGCCGGCCGTCGCGGCGCTGGAGCGCGATCTTCTCGGTCAGGCGCAGGCTCTGGCCGGAGGCCAGGCAGCGCTCGATCGGGTGCTCGATCTCGCGGCCGTTGCTCTCGTCGACCAGGGGCAGCACCTCGGCCGCAGGCAACCCCGCCGCCTCCCCGGCCGACCAGCCGGCCAGGGCTTCGGCCACCGGATTGAGCAGCTCCACTCTGCCGCGCGCGTTGGTCGCCAGCACGCCGTCGCCGATCGAGGCGAGGGTGACCTGCGCGATCTCCTTTTCCGCCGCGAGCGCCCCGAGCTGTTCGTCGTAGGCGCGCGTCGTCTGCATCAGCAGGTTGCGCAGGATCTCGCCTTCGAAACGGTTCATGAGGCCCCTTCGCGCAGCAGGGCCAGCACCGCGGTGTGGTTGTAGTAGGCCGGGGTCGCGTCGCCGCACGGCCCGATCTCGCCGAAAGTGAAGAAGCCCGACAACGGCACCTGCCCGAGCGCGCGATGGAGCGTCGCGATCTCTTCTCCCATCCGCTCGCCCAACGTGTCCTGGCGATCGACGCACGAGTAGAGGATCGCCGCCTCGACCGGCGCGCCGCCGGTACGCATTCGCCCCGCGGCAGCCTCCAGGGATTCGAATCGGGACTCGACATCCCCCCCGTCGAACATCCCCATCCGTACCTGGTCGCCGGTTTCGAGCTCGCCCCAGAGAGTCACCGTGCCGGTCGACCGATCGAACGCGCGCAGGCTGCGGTAGAGCCCTCGGCGCCGCGACGAGGGGCCGACGATGATCAGTGGGAAACCTTGCGACGCTTCGGGCAGGGGGGCCAGCTCGCCGCGGACGGTGAAGAAGCGGCGATACCAATCCGTCGCGGACTCGCCGTCGATCTCATAGAGGACCGGCCCCTCGGCGCGGGTGACGGTGTAGATCGGGCTCGCGGCGGTCCAGCCGCGGAGAACCTCCACCTGCATGTCGACGCCATGAAGCAGGAGGGCGAGGCAAGCCGCGGGGTAGATCCGCCGATCGAGGAACACCCCGGTGCCGAGGCCGCCCGCGATCCGGATCTTCGAAGGCGCGAGGCGGCGGCCGATCTCTGCCAAGACCCGTTCGGCCGGAAAGCGCACGCCGTCGGCGAACAGCAGGACACCGTCCGCCCCGGCCAGGCGGCCGGCGAACGCGGCGATTTCGGCCTCGGCGGGCGGATGGTCGAAGCTGCCTTCGAGCACCAGAGCCTCCGGCGGTTTCGGCCGCTCGGGCCGATCGAACCAGAAGACCTGGACGCTGCCGTCGCCGGTCGACCGCGTATCGGAGATCTGGCCGGCGACCTCGCAGCCGCAGCGGAGCGTCGCGGGCCAGGCCGCGGCGAGGGCGTCGAGCGTCGGCCCGAGATCCGGAGTCGCGGGCAGGAACGCGAGCGCCAGATCCGGGTCGCGCCCCGCCGCGCGCGAAGCCTCCCCCAGCTCGCTCGGGGAAAGGCCTGCCGACGTCAAAGCTATCGTGCGGCTGCGCATGGCTCGTCGCGCGGAATGTCTCGCAAATCTAGTTTGTGCGAACCCGGTCGCACCTCTCCAGAGCGCGCCTCGCGCTCCCGTTTTAGGAACCTTACGGCGATTCTATGCCGGTCTCCCGTTGCGAAGATACGTACCGGAGAGCCCTCGAATCCCGTCCTTGAAGGCTCTTGCAGTAGGGGCCTCTCCCTGGGACCGCCGAGCACCAGCTCGGCACGAGGCGGCGCAAACCCCAAGGCGGCCGATCAGGTGCCCGGCGATCCCGGGAAAGGCCGCCGGATTGCGCAGCACCAGATCAAAGTCGCCGTGGCGTATTTCTCAGCGATCGGAAGTGGTTGTTTTCCAGGGATCGATCGTATCGACCTCGAAAACCGCGAAGTCGCGGATATTCCGCGTAACCACCACGAAATGATGCACGATCGCCGTGGCGGCGATCAGTGCGTCTTCCAGCAGGTGGTCGGATCGCCGGTGCATGAGCTTTGCCCAAGTTCGGAAAACCCGCCCATCGACCGGGACTACATTCCAGGTCTCCGCTACCCGGTCGATCCACGCCTCGATCTCGGCGGCCTTCTCTGGGTCCTGTTCCCGGGTGATCTCCAGACCGGCTTGCAGCTCACCAATCGTCGTGGCCGAAAGATGAAGGTCGTCGTCGGCGGTCTTCTTGACCCACGCCAACACCGCGCCGTGCGGTCGCGGCCGGCGCAACTCCGAGATGACATTCGTATCGAGGAGGTACAAGGCCGTTCACTCCAACGGTGAGGGGGAGCGCCGACTCCTGCCTCGGCGAGGGGGTACCGAGATCTCAGCCCGCGCTCCCTCGGCGAGCAATAGATCCTTGAGAGTGGGCCGCGCCGCCTGTTCCAGCTGCCGCCACCGATCGACCGGCACTAGAACGGCCTCTTCCACCCCTCGCCGGGTGACGATCTGCGGCCCTTCCGTGAGGCTTGCCTCTAAAAACTCGCTGAAGCGCGCCTTGGCATCTTGTACCGGCCACCTTTTTGTCGCTGTTTGCAGGGACATATCAGGTTCCCCATATAAAGTGCGTCAACTTGCCCTAGTCATCTGACTAGTCAGAGTGGATGCTAGCACAGGCACAGACGGCGGAGTTGGGCTAGAGCCTCCGCGCCTGGGGCCGTTCCCGGGACCGCCGAGCACCAGCTCGGCTGTTTTTAAGTTTGCGCCGCCTCGATGCCGAGCTGGTGCTCGGCGTACCCGGGAACGGCTCTCTTGGCGCCTTGGCGTACTACTGCCGGCGAATTAGAGCCGCGATCACGGCCCTCGTCTCAGACCACCGCGCCGAAAAGATGGCCGACCAGGGCGCTGCAAGCCATCGCCACCGCTCCCCAGAAGGTCACTCTCGCGATCCCGCGCAGCAGCGGCGCACCGCCCAGTTGGGCCGCGAGGCCGCCGAGGACCGCGAGCAGGAGCAGGGAGGCGGCGACCACGAACGAGCTCAAGACGGACAACGGGATCAGCCAGACCAGCACGACCACCGGGATCGCTCCGAACGCGAAGGCGGCGGCGGAGGCCAGTGCGGCTTGGAGCGGCCGGGCGCGGGTCGATTCCGACATTCCCAGCTCGTCCCGCGCGTGGGCGCCGAGCGCGTCGTGCGCCATCAGCTGAACCGCCACCTGCTCGGCCAGCTCGGGGGTCAGTCCGCGCGACACGTAGATTCCCGCCAGCTCCGCCCGTTCGCTCTCCGGCTCGGTCGCCAGCTCGCGCCGCTCGCGGGCCAGGTCGGCCTTTTCGGAGTCGCCCTGCGAGCCGACCAGGCGGCATGGTCGGTTCGATGAAGCTCGGGATGGGCCATGGGTGGGACAGGTTACAAGAATTTCAAACGGCCCTGAGGTTGCGCGTATTTGTGACAACGTGCCGTCTCGCGCCTTGGTGACGCCAAGCTCGGCCGCGCGGAGGGGCAGGGGCTTCGCGAGCGGTGAGCTTTCGGGCTTCCTGCAGCCCGGCGAATCTGGCATGAAGTTCGCGTAAGGCTTGCGCGATTCATTCTCAATTACCGGCCGGGTGAGACCAGGTCTTTAGAGGACAGGCTCACTCCGGCGCCTTACAGTTGCGGCCGCTTCCGGCGGCCGGCGGAAAGGTCTAAATGTCCGAAGTGCGGCCCCGCGTTCTTCTCGCCGATGACCATCCAATGATTCTCGCGGGCTTGTGCAAGCTGCTGGAGCCGGAGCTCGAAATCGTCGGGACGGCGAGCGACGGCTGTGCGCTCGTCGCCGCCGCGGAGCGCTTGAAGCCCGATCTCGTGATCACCGACGTCGCGATGCCGGGCCTCGACGGCATCGAGGCCACGCGCCGGCTCATGGCGACCGGCCGCGACGTCAAGGTTCTGATCCTGAGCATCAGCGCCGAGCCTTCCTGCGTGCGGGCGGCGTTCGAAGCCGGCGCCCAGGGGTATCTCACCAAGATCTCGGCTCCCGAGGAGATCGAGCGCGCCGTCCACACCGTGCTGGCGGACCGGTTCTACGTCGGTCCGGCGGTGGCTCGGGCGGTCGTCGAGCCGAACCCGTACGCGCCCGACAATCCGCCTCCCGCGTGCGAGGTCCTCACCCCGCGCGAGATAGAGATCCTCCGCCTGGTGGCCGCGGGCCTGGGCAACCAGCAGATCGCCTGGCGGCTCGGGCTGGCGGTGACCACGGTCCGTACCCACCTTTCCCGTTTGTACGAGAAGCTGCGGCTCAAGAGCCGAGTGGAGCTGGCGCTGTTCGCCGCGCAATCCGACGGCATGCGCGATCTGGGCGACATGGCGGCATGAAGCCGTCCGCGCGCCCCGGCGGTCCGGCCGATCGCGGGGCCGCCGCCGAGGAAGGGCGCCGACGGATCGCGCTCGAAATCCACGACGATTTCGGCCAACGGATCGCCGGCCTCGCCCTGTCGCTCCGGGCGGCGCGCAAGCGGCTCCCGAAGGATCTCGACCCTTCCCGGCTCTCGGAGCTCGACGCCGTCGGGGGAGGCCTCGCCGAGCTGGGCGAGGACCTCCGCCGCCTGAGCCACGACCTGCACCCCGCGGCACTGGAGCGCCGCGGCCTGACCGAGGCGCTGCGCGACCACTGCGCCGAGGTCGAAAGGCGGCACGGCCTGCGGGTGGAGCTGAGTGTCGGCGGGAACAACGGGATCGGCGGCACCTTCCCGCCGCCTCCTCCGGAGATCGCCCTCGGCCTGTACCGCATCGTCCAGGAAGCGCTGGCGAACGCCGTCCGCCATGCCGGCGCGCACGCCGTCCGGGTCACGCTGCGGGCCCGCTTCGGCATGGCGTTTCTGACCGTCGCCGACGATGGCAGCGGCTTCGATCCCGACACGGCCCGGCGCTTCGTCGGCGTCGGCCTCGCCGGCATCGAAGAGCGCGCCCATCTGCTCGGCGGCCGCTGCCGCATCGCGTCGTCCCCCGGCGCCGGCACCGAGATCGAATGCGCCGTGCCGCTGCCGGGCGAAGGCGCGTTCTCCTCGCTGCGCGACCTGGTGCGCCGGCATAAGGGGTTCGTGGCCTCCGCGGCGCTGGTCATTCTCGCGCTCTCGGCGGGCCTCGTCACGACGCTCTTCCATGCGCGGCAGGCCCGGCAAGAGGCGGCGCGGGCCGACGCGGCGGTGCTCTTCCTCGAAGATCTGTTCAAGGCTTCGAGCCCCCGCCAGGCCCTCGGCGGACTGCCGGACGCCCGCCAGCTGCTGCGCCGCGGCCGGGAACGGCTCGCCCACGACCTCCGCGACCAGCCGCTCCTGCGCGCGCGGCTGCTCGACACCCTGGGCGGCATCCACACCGAGCTCGGCCTGTTCGACGACGCGCGGCCACTGCTCAACCAGGCCCTCTCCCTGCGCGAGCGGCTCCGCGGCGAACGCCACCCGGAAGTGGCGGACACCCTGATCCGTCTCGGCTCTCTCGCGCAGCTTTCCGGCCGGGGCGACGCCGTGGCCCTGTTCCGCCGCGCGCTCACTTTGCGCGAGGCCGCGCTCGGCCCCGAAGATCCGGCGGTGGCCGAGGCCCTCGACCGGTTGGGCGTGGCGCTCGCCGCGCGCGGCCTCTTCGACACGGCCGAGGTGACCCTGCGCCGTTCGCTGGCTCTTCAGGAACGGCTGTGGGGTCCCGACGACCTGCGGGTGGCCAAGGTGCTGCACAACCTCTCGGGCATCGCCTACTACCGAGGCGACACGGCGAGCTACGAGCGGCTGGTCCTGCGAGCGCTCGCGATCCGCGAGAAGGCTCTGCCCGAGGACGACCTCGACCTCGCCGGCAGCCGCGAGGCCCTGGCCCTGCTGCGCCAGAAGCAGAACCGGCCCGCCGAGGCCGCAAAGATCCTCGACCGCCTGGCGGCGACCCACGAACGGGTATACGGCCCGGAGCACCCGCAGCTCGCGAAGACCCTTTTAAACCTCGGCCTCGTCCGCGCCGATCTCGGCCAGGACGAGGCTGCCCGCGGGCTCCTCGAACGCGCCCTGGCAATCACCGAGAAGGCATTGGCCCCCGATCACCCGCAGCGCGTACGGGCGCTCGCCACCCTCGCCAATTTCGAGCTCGAGCACGGGCGCGCCAGCCAAGCCGAGCCGCTCTACCGGCAGCTCCTGATCCTGCACGCGCAGGGAGCCGCCTACGACGACTGGGATCGCGTGCTCGCCAACGCGGCGAAGCTCCATCCGTAAATCCCTTCTCCCCCGGGGTTAGCGCTCAGTTCGAAGCCACAACGTCGCATCGAGCGGCGAACACGCCGGCGAGGTCCGCCTCCGCGGAAAGCGGCGCGGGCGCCGTGCCGGTCTGCGCTTTTCCCTGGGACCGCCGAGCACCAGCTCGGCACCGAGGCGGCGCCAACGGCAAGCCCAGCTGAGCTGGTGCTCGGTGGTCCAGCGAAGCACGCCTAAACCGGGAAATTCAGCCTTTCGCACCCCAGGGCTTGATTTCTCGGCATCTGGACCCTATGGTATCTATGGATTCGATATGGAATCACCGACAACATAATCATCCTGGCACGACCGAGCGACATTCACGGCATCCGGTAGGGCGGGAATCTTGACAGAGCGGGGGAGGTGTACCTTGACCCAGACGATGAAGTTGGCCGTGGGTGGACGGCTGCTCGACCAGCTGTTCGCGGCGGCGGCGGTGGATGAGGTTTCGACCTCCGAGGTGATCCGGCGGATCTTGTGGTGCCACTTCGAGGCCCGGAAGGGGACCGAACCGGGCCCGATCGGGGCCGAAGAGGGCCCCAACTCGGCCCCTCGCCCCGGGGATTCAGGGCACCGCTCCTCTTCCCTCCCCACACCCCTCCCATCACCTCCAGGTAGAGGTTACCCACAAGAGACAAAAGCAAAAGCAAAAGCAGAAGCAACAGCTTCTGCTCTCTTAGATCTTCTAAGTACAGACTCTACCGGGCGCGTACGCGAGGCGCCCGCGCACGTGAGGCCAGGGTCCGCCGGGGGGGCCGACGCGGACCCCGTGCTCTGGCTTCCGTGCCGGGCGTCCCGCGCGGGGGACTCCGCCGCCTGGGGCCTGTCGCAGGGCCAGATCGAACGTTGGCAGGCGGTGTTCCCGGGCCTCGACGTGCTCGGCGAGGCCCGCAAAGCCCAGGCCTGGCTGGAGGCCAATCCCGGGCGCTGGAAGACCCCTCGCGGCATTGGCAGGTTTCTGTTCTCGTGGCTCGAACGGGCCAACGACGGCGGCCGGTTCGGTGGGCGCGAGGCTCCGGCCGGGCGCGGCGGCGGCGGCTGGAAACCTGGGATCCCGGGGATCGACAAGCCGGCGCCGCCGCCCAAAGGATCGCTCAAGGAGGCCTACGGCCGCGAATCGTTCGAGGAGTGGGAGGCGGAGCTGCGGGCCGGCATCCCCGAGCCGGAGGAGCTGGCGAAGTGCCTCCGCGACTTAGAGGCGATCCGCCTCGGTTGGGAGGCGCGGCATGGCGCGTGATCTCGGCGGCCTGTTGGGAGGGGTCGAGCGGCGCCTGGCCGTCCTGCCGGCCGAAGAGCTGGCCGCCCGGGAGCGCCCGCGCTGCGCCTTGCCGCCCGGGCAGCACTGCTCGTCGGGCTGGCACTGGCGGCAGGACGGCGGGCAGGGCACCGCGTTTTCCCGCTGCGGGCGAGCCACCGCGGCGCGGGCCGAAGCGGCGGCGGCGGAGATCCCGGGCGGGCAGACTTTCGAGAGCTTCGAGCGGCTGCGCGAGAACGACGCCTACCTCGCGGCCCGGCGGTGGGCGGACGCGGAGAGTGTCGGAGGGGAGGGAGGGATGGGAGGGGTGGGCCGCCGGACGCTCGCCCTTCTGCGGCCGGAGACCGTGGCCGAGACCACCGGCTGCGGCAAGACCCACCTGCTGCGCGCGGCGGCGCGCGCCCTGGTCCGGACCGGGCGCTGGGTCGAGTACGTGACGGCCCCCGACCTCACGCGGACGGTGCGCGGGCGGGCGCTGTTCGACGGCGCGGAGCGCGGCGCGGCCGAGATCGCGGTGCGCAAGTGGCACCGCTGCGATGCGCTGATCCTCGACGACCTAGGCCAGGAGGAGACCGCGGCGCCGATCACCGCCGCGTTCGTGGTGGGGCTGCTGGACGAGCGGGAGGGCGAGCGGCTCGCCTTCGCCACCAACGCGAGCGAGCGGGAGCTGGCGCTGCGCTTCGGCGTGCCCCTGGTCTCGCGGCTGCTCGGCGGCGCGGACGTTCCCTCGCTGCGCGGCACCGACTACCGACGGCTGTACCGGGAGGCGGTATGAGCAAGGCCGGGACCCACGGCTGCGCGAGGGTATCGCCAAGGAATCTACGGATTCTATTTTTGAGTATGAGACGGACTGACCTGAGTTGAGTTAAGATTGATCCTGCACATCCCGTGCGGACTGGAGCGAAGCTCGGAGGTTGGCGTTCATGGCTGCGAGAGTGCTGGCCTGGCGGTTTCCCTCGAAGGCAACTTCCCCCGAGCGGGAAGCCCTCGATACGCTCGTCGTCTGCTCGGTCATGGAAACGATGGAGCTGTATTTCGAAGAAGATCCGGTCCGGCCCGAGGACCCGACCAACCACCTCCTCGCGGGCCTGCTGCGCGCCGCCCGTTGGGAGATCGAGGCGCTTATCCTCAAAGCCCTCCGCGACGGGTCGGACGACGATGCGCAGAGCTGACCCGCGGCTGTCGGCGGATTAAACCGCGTTACGGAGTCAACGCGCGGCCTTTCAAGACGGCGCTCTCCGAGACTCGAAACACCATCTCCATCTGCGCCGCGTTGTCCAGGCTGCCGCTCAAGCGTTCGACAAACGCCGCCGCGCTCTGGAAGATCGAGGATAGTTCTGCGGCGGAGGCGTCCTCGGCGAGGTTTTCGAGCGCGCGCAAGACTCCATCGCCTCCTCGGGCTTCGTTCCGCACCGCCTCGAAGGCTTCCGAGCGTGCCGCCCGGCTGACCCGCGCGAGGCGTTCCGTATTGGTCAACGACCGCGGCGCGGGGCTGGCCGGCCGGCTCGTCGGCGCCTCCTCCTGGGTGTAGCGCGCTCTGCGCAGGGCGCGGCGCAGCTCCAGGGCCGGAACCTCGAACAGCGCCGCCACATGCGCCGCGGAGCGGCAGTGGCTTTCGAGCGCCTGCTTGTTCGCGGGGGTCGGCGTGAAGGCGTCACAGCACGGCCGGTGCTCGTTCGCGGAGGGAAACCAGAGCCCCTGGCGCCACTCGCCCTCCGGCGCCTGCCCCCGCGACTCCCGGGCCAAGAAGGCCTCCAGGGCCAGGCGAAGGCGCCCCTCGTTCGCGGGCGGCCCTAGAGCCCCGTGCTCCGGCGTTTCCCCCAGGTCTTCGAGGTCGGATTCTTGGATGCGTACCAGATTCATCGGTCTATGTCCTCCTGCGGGGCAGCTGTTCTATTCCATACAGTGCATCCCGGGCGCCAATGCGGGTCGAAATGGGGAGAGTGGTGGCGAATTCTCTCGCCTCTTCTCGCTTCGTCGCGTTCTCGACGTTCCCGAAGCATACCCCAGAATGCCTACTAAAGTAGACATTTCCCACCCAAGACGCGGAAGATGGAATCATGAAGGGCCTAATTTCAGGGAAAATACTGAACTTTCTCTCGATTCCATAGACTTCTCGGATTAAGTCCTGTACAAGGGGTATGTGAGACGGCATTACGCCGTCGCGCCGACCGTAAAGGAGAAGCACAGCATGGCCGCGAAGAAGTCGAGCCTCAATGCGCAACTCGCCGAGCAGCCCCCGACCCAGCTCAAAGCCGAGCGGATCCAGTTCGCCCTCGCCACCCTTCCCGGATGGGCCCTCGGCCCGCCGCGCCAGAGGGTGGAGCGCTTCTTCCGCCTGGCGGCGGAGGGAGAGGCGGATCGTTTCGTCCCGTTCGTCCTCGCCACCTGCCGCAAGGCGGGAGCCAACGTCGAGATGTCCGTGCAGGAAAGCCTTGTGGTCGTCCGCCTCGGCGGAGCCAACGGCGTGATGGCAGCCGATCTGTCGGCGGCGCAATCGCTCAGTGAGTCCCGCTGGGCGTACGCGGCCGCCGCCACGGCGGCGTGACCGTCGAAAGCGGCTTTCCGCCGCTGGATTCGGGCGTCCGGCGCGGAATCCGGGATGCAGAAGGAAAAACGCGCGATTCCTTGACGTAGAGCGGCTATCCGAGACTGCTTGCCGCTCGCAGCCGCCGCAACGTCGCTCTTCGCGAGCGATAGCGGCTTTCGAGGAGCAATGCCAGCTATCCCGTTCTCGATAGCGGGGTTCCACGGGCGATGGCGGCATCCAGAGCTGGATAGCCGCTCTCGAAGACCGCAGAGCCGCCGTCGACAGTCGATAGCAGCTTTACGGGGCCGTTCGGCGTCGTCTTCGGCGGATTTTCGCGGAATCCGCCGGAAGAACGATTGCCGCGCAGGAAAGTGAAGCTACAACCGGGCCGACCGTGATCGCGCCCGGAATCTGTCACCCAACTTGGAGGATATAAACGATGAAAGCGAGCTCGTACTCCGACAAGATCGACGCCTTCCAGAACACGGTCAACAACCTCGAACCGGACCTCCCGAAGTATCCCGGGGCGGCTGACATCTTCGACGAGATGAAGGTGCTTCTCGCCGAACTGCGGCCCGCGCACGCTGCGGTGGAATCGCATCGCGGCAGCCAACGCGTCGCGGTTCAGATGCGTCGGGATCTGGCGGTCCGCGGCGTCCAGGTCCACCGCCGTCTGTCGGCGCTGGTCGCCGCTCATATCGGCTTCGCCAATCCGGTTCTCGCCACCTACGGGATCACCCCGGAAAACAACGCGAATCGGAGGGGCCGGCGCTCGAAGAAGGAGCTGGCAGCGAAGAAGGCGGCAGAGGCGCAGCTGGCCGCCGCCTGATCCGTTGAAGTGAGTCCCGTCCCGGGGGCGGTCCGCAAGGGCCGCCCCCCTTTTTTGGGGGGAGAACCACGCTTTCGCTTCTCCCCGGGACCGCCGAGCACCAGCTCGGCACCGAGGCGGCGCAAATGTAAAAGCAGCCGAGCTGGTGCTCGGCGGTCCCGGGGAAAAGCCTTTCTCCTTCGGACGGCGTCCTTGAATGCCTCAAGACTCGTGGACCAAGCCACCTCTAGCGAAGCAAACCGATTGCGAGAGGGCGGATTGGTCTAACGATTCGGCCGGTCCCGGGGAAAGCACGCTTGAGTCGTCGTAGAATCGGCGCAGAATATGTCGATGCAGAAAGAGTCCTTCGTAACGCCGTCACCGGACGCTGAGGCTTCCGATCCGCTGCCCGGCGTGCCCGTCCACCCCGGCTGGACTTCGCGAGGGTACCTCCCTCACTTCGACCAGCCGGGCCTTCTCCAATCCCTAACCTTCCGCCTCGCTGACTCATTACCCCAAGACCAACTCCGCCAGTTGGAACGCGAGCTGGAGCAACAGCCGAAAACCGCCCAAGACCTTGCGCGCCGCAAACGCCTGGAGAGCTGGCTCGATGCGGGGATGGGCTGCTCGGCCCTTAGGCATCCCCAGGTGGCGGAGACGCTGGAAAACTCTCTGTTCCGCTTCGACGGCTCGCGCTACCGGCTGCTCGCCTGGTGCATCATGCCCAACCACGTCCACTCCCTGATCGAGCCGATCACGCCGCTCGCGGGCATCGTTCAATCCTGGAAGTCCTATACCGGCCGGTGGGCGCTCGCCCACAACGCCGAGCTTCGCCTTGGCATCTCCGGCAAAGCCTTCTGGATGCGCGATTATTGGGACCGCTTCATCCGCGACGGCAAGCACTACCACCAGGTGATCCATTACATCCACCAGAACCCGGTCAAAGCCGGTCTCTGCGCCACCCCGCCCGCTTGGCCTTGGTCGAGCGCCCGTTTCCCGCCCGAACCCTGAGTTGGGCTAAGAATTCGGCGGAGGGGGCCTTTCCCGGGACCGCCGAGCACCAGCTCGGCACCGAGGCGGCGCAAACGTAAAAGCAGCCGAGCTGGTGCTCGGCGGTCCCGGGAACTACCCTGCCGGCTTTACTCTGGGCGCCT
>JBDTZG010000121.1:0-7790 GCA_040005235.1 Acidobacteriota bacterium
TCGACCTCGCCGAGCGGCGCGTTGTCCCCGTCGTCGAAGCGCACCGCGATCCGCGAGGCACCCGGGCCTTCGATCGGCAGCAGCGCGCGGCAGGGCAAAGGCGGGGTCGGATTGCATTCCCAGAGAGTTGAGGCGATCGTCGTTTCGCGGCCGGAGGGCTCCGGATTGCGCGGCCGGACCGCGAGCACCTCCAGCGGGCGGCGGAGCGGCCCGCCCGGCGTCGCGATCGAGACCTGGGTCCAGGGCGCGCGGGCGGCTGGAAGGTCCAGCTCGATCCGGCTCCAGCCGCGGAGGCGTTCCGGTTCGGCGCGCATGCCCCAGGCGACCGCGGCGCGCACCGGCTCGGGCGAGGTCCAGCGGACGTACGGGATCTGCCGGGTCCCGGTCGCGAGGCGGAGGTCTCCCAGATCGGGATGCGCTGCGGCATAGACCCCGTCGGGGATCTCCAGACGCACCACGTCGCCCGCCGAGGCGCCGGGGGCGGCGACCAACCACGAGGAGGGGAAGGCCCCAGGGTTGAGCGTCGCAGCCGGATTGGCCGCGGCGGGAAGAGGCGGCGCGGGGCGTGCCCGTTCGGGCCCGGCTGCCAGCTCCGCGGGATTTTCCTCGGCCGCCGTTTCCACCTGCGGCGGGGCGCCGGCCCCCGCGCCGTAAATCAGGGTGTAGCGGCCGGAGCTTGCGGCCTGAAACGCGACCTCGCGCGGCGCGATCTCCAGCCGCACGCCGGAGAGCTCCGGCGGCGTTCCCGCGGCATAGAGCGTGAGGCGCAGGAAATCGCCCGCGGTGATCCCCGCGTCGAGGCTCAAGAGGTGCCGGGTTTCGAGATTCCCCTCGACGTTCGGCCGCTGCCAGACCCCTTGGGCGATCACGCTCCATCGCCCGCCATCCGGCGCTTCGAGCAAGTAGCCGACCGGCCCGGCGCCCGAGAGCGACAGCTCGATCCGCCGCACGGAAGTTCCCGGGGCCGGCAGGTCCACCCGACAGGAAACCGCGCCGTTGCCCCCCCGTTCGCAGGTCGTGTCGCCGGTCGCCAGAGCGATCGACGGCCCGGCCGAAAGCTCCAACGCGACGCTTCGTAGCTCGGGAAATCCGGCCGCCTTCGGCCACGCGAGCCGCAGATAGCGGACGGAGGTCGGGGGATACGAGAGCGCGTTCCTTTCGAGCCCGCCGTCCCCTTCGCCGAGCCGGAACAGATCGCCCTCGGCGAGCGGCTGCCAGGTCCGGCGATCGGTGCTGCCCTCCAGCTTGACCGCCGTCGCCGCGGTGCGCCGATCGAGGTCGAAGATCAGCTGCTCGTGTGCCGGGGTGCCTTCTCCCGCGTCGAGCGTCAGGCGCCATCCGCCCTCCGCGCCGGCTTCGGGCTTGACGTCGATCACCTGCGCCGGGCGGCGCCCCGGCCGGGCCGGCGGGCTCGCGAGAAGACGCGGCACCTCGGCGCCCTCCGGGCCGATCACGCGCAGGTCGCCGCCATCCGGCGTGATGTGGCGTAGCGCTTCGAGATCGAGCGGCACCCGGACCCAGCCGGCCGCCGCCACGTCGAGGTCCCGTTCGTAGATGCGGGCCGGTTCGAGCGCCGAAAGTGAACCGCCCAACCCCAACAGGCAGGCCAGCCCCAGGGGAACCAAAATGCGTTTGAGCCTCATTCGCTGTTTCCTGCGCCCTCTTCTTCGGCGCGGCCAAAGACGAACTTTTGATAGACGAACGCGAGGCCGAGCAGCGAAGCTCCCAGACCGAGGAACGAGACCACCCGGTAGAGGCCGGTCAGATTCGAGGCGTCGTAGAGGAAGACCTTCGCCACCGCGATCAGGGTCACGGCGAGAGAAGCCCAGCGCAGAGTGGTGCTCTTCTTCCGGATGCCGAGGGCAAGCAGAACCAGGCCGAAGATCAGCCAGGCGACCGAGTAGGCGTAGCGCTCGGCGGTGGTCGTGTCGCCCTGACTCAAAAGGCCGCCGTGGAACGCCTGCCGCACTTCGAGCGTGAGCAGCAAGAACGCGAGGAATAGCGACGCGACGCCGAACAGTTTCGCCGGCTTGTCCCAGGCGCGCCGGTTCAGCTCGCGTTGGCCGAACAGGAACAGGATGATCGGCACGCCGAACCCGAACAGGAGCAGGTTGAGAACGGGAAGGGCGCCGACGTCGGTCCTGTCCCAGAGGGGATTGAGCAGGAACGGCGGGCCGAGCAGCGTCGAGACGAAGCCGAGCCCCAAGACAGCGGCGCCCCCCCAGCGAAGGGATTTTCGCCCCCGGCTGCGATCGGCCCAGAGCAGGCCGAGCCCGAGCAGCAGCCAAGCCGCGTCGTAGCTGCTCCATTCGGTGAACGTCGGCCCGCCGCTGCTCAAGTGTCCGGGATGGAACAGCTGGCGAATCTGGAGCGTGAGCAGCGCGAAGGCGAAGGCGATCGCGCCGGCCTCCAACTCTAGCGCCAGCCGAGCCGAAGGGTGGGTGCCTTCCGGCGCGCCGATCGTCTGGCGCCGGGCGAGCCAAGCGCCGACCGCGAAGGCGATCAACGGAACGCCGTAGCCGTAGAGAAGCCAGTTCCAGATCGGGCGCTCGCCGATCGGATAGTCGAGCGCCAGCGGATTGAACAACAGCCGCAAGACGACCAGGCCGGCCATGATCCGCGCGAGGTGACGCAAGGCCGGCAGATCGAACCGGCCGACGAGCCAGACCAGGGCCGCCACTTCGAGCGCCCAAGCGACGGCGATCCACGGTTTTTCAAGCTCCAGCGGCGCCGCCAGGCTCACAAACGTGGTGATCGCCACCGCGAGTGCGGCGAGCGCGGGGGTCAGCTCGGGACGCGCGCTTCGGCGTTTCGCGAGCGGCAGCGCGCCGAACAGGCCGAGCGCGGCGAGGCCGAGCGACCAGGCGCCGAGATGAACCTGGGGAAAGTGCTCGTTGGTGATCCCTCCGATGATCAGAAAGAAGACGAGAGCCGCGGCCGCGGAAAGGCTTCCCCACCGGCCCGGGCGGCGCGCCTTCCAGAGCCCGGCATAGCCTCCGAGCGAATACAGTGCACCGAGCGCCGCGGCACCGGCCAGGAAGCCCGCCAAGTCGCCGGGCAACGTGGCGGCGGAGATCGAGCCGGCCCAGGCGAGGGTGAGCGCCGCGGTCATCGCGGCGGAGACCCAGGCGAGCGGTTCGAGATCCGCCCGGCGGTGGGCGAGAAAGAGCGCCCCGGCGCCGAGGAGACCGAACATTGCGATTTCGGTCGGAGCGAAATCTCCCCTACCGGCGACGAAGGCGAGCACGGCGAGCGACGCCGCGACCGCGAGACCGCCGATCGCGATCGGCCCGCGCGGCACCGCGCCGGAAGCCCCGGCGTTCTTCGGAATGCCCAGCACCGCGTAGACCGCTGACGCCGCGGAGATCAGCAGGAACAGCCCGAGCCAGAGCCCGTCCCCGGCCTTGTAGGGCTCGGCGAGCCAGACCCCCACCCAGAGCAGCCCGGCGGCGAGCGAGGCTCCCGCGATCGGCCACCAAGAGCGTTTTTTGGAGACCGCGAGCAGGCCGATCTGGAGCACCAGCAGATAGGCGAACAGCTTGCTCGCCTCGCCCGAACCGGTGCGCACCAGAAGAGGGGTCAAATAACCGCCGATCAAGCCGACGATCGCGACGATCGGCCCCTGCCGTAGCGACAAGCCGACCGCGACCGCCGTGGTCAACACCATCAGGACGAAACCGACGCCCGGCGAGATCAGGTGGTAGAGGTGGATGCCGGCGAGGAAACAGGCGAACAGGTCGGCGATTCCCGCGGCCGAAAGCGCCTCGCCGATCCGCGCGTTCTTCTTGCGCAGGAATTCGCCCCCGGCGAGAAGCCCCAAGCCGAACAGAATGCCGAGCGCCACCCGGATCGCGGGCGAGATCCATCCCTGCTCGAACGAGTACTTGACCAGGAACACGCCAGCCAGGGCGAGCGCGATCGCCCCCAGCCAGATCGGCGCCTTGGTCGCGAGGTTCTTCTCCCAACCCTCGAACGGCCGCCGCGCCGGGGCGGCCGGAGGAGCAGGAGGCGGGATCGGCAAAGGAACGGTCGAAGGCGGCAACGGAATGATCGGAGCGGCGATCGGAACATCGGCCGGAGCGCCGATCGGAGCACCCGCCGGAGTGACTTTCGGCGAAGCCCCAGGCTCAACGACCGGCAGGGCAACCGGCTCGGGGGGTTCGGCGAGCACGACCGGCACCCTCAAAGGCGCCACGGGAGCGGCGAACGTGATGTCTTTCCCGTCGCTTCGTTCCAGCCGCGCCAGCCGCTGCTCCATCGCCACCAACTGGCGGGTCAGCGCTTCCAGGCGAGGATCGACCGGGGCGGGCCGACGCGACAGCTTGATCACCCAAGCAAAGAGTCCGATCACGCCGAGCGTAAGAACCGCGCCGAAGCACTCCATGATCGGGGGACGCCTTTCTCCAAATAAGGTTCGGGCAGAGCGTATCACCCGGACCGCGCGGCCCCGGAGAGCGTCAGGCGCGGAACAGCTTGAGCCGCTCGCCCGACCAGCCGGGGAACAGCTCCGCGGGCCGGGCGACCCCGAGGTGCCCGGCGGCCAGCTCGGCAAAGACGCTGCGAAAATCGGTGGTGACCGCAAGGTCGCGGCCCTCCCAAAGCGCCTCGGCCGCCACCCCCGGAAAACGGCCGTGCACCGCGCCCCCCGCGATCCGTTCGCCGAGCACGAACAGGCAGGAGCCGTGGCCATGGTCGGTGCCTCCCGAACCGTTCTCCGCGACCGTCCGGCCGAACTCGGTCATCGTGGTGAGCACGACGTCGCTCCGCCGCTCTTCAAGGTCGATCCAGAAAGCGGCGATCGCCGCGCCCAGCTCGCGTGCCGCGCGGGCGAATCCGCCCTGCGCCGTCCCCTGGCGGACGTGGTTGTCCCAGCCGTCCGACTCGGCGAACGCCACCTCCAGGCCGACGTCCGCCTTGATCAACTGGGCGATCTGGCGGAGCGCCCGGCCGAGCGGTCCTGCGGGATATTCGGCGCCGGCCGCCGGGCGATAGCGGGAGACGCCGAGCGCCCGCAAGCGTTCCACCGCTTCGAACGTCTCGGCCCCGGTGTTGCGAAGCAGGCGCTCGGAGGTCGCGGCGTAGAGCGCTTCGAACCCCTGTCCCGCGGCATGGGTAAGGCCCGCCGGGTCCAACGCGGCACCGGGGCTCGCGAGCCGGAAATCCGCCAGATCGGCGATCGCCAGAGCGGGCACCTCGCCATAGAGCGAGCGCGGCAGGGCGGGGGTGAGCGCCACGGCGCGGAACGGGCTCGGGGCGCCGTGCGCCGATGGACCCGCCGCGAGCGCGCGATCGAGCCAGCCGGAGGTGGTTCCCTTGCGCCCCGGGGTCCCCGCCTCCATGTAGTCCTGGGCGTCGAAATGCGAGCGGGTCGGATCGGGCGAGCCGACCGCGTGGACGATGCCCAGCTGTCCGGCGCGAAAGAGCGGCGCCAGCGGCGCGAACGCCGGATGGAGACCGAAACCGACACCCAGATCGATCGCCAGCTCGGAATCGAGGGAGTCCCCGGCTTGCACGCGGCCCGACCCGTTCGTCTTCATCGCGAGCTGGGGACGAAGGCGCGCAAGCCGCTCGCCGCCGTTTTCGCCGAGCGGCGGCACGGCCATCAAGCCGTCCATCGCGCCGCGCTGGAAGATTGCGACCAGGGTCTTTTTCCGATTGCCCGGCGAGCTGGCCGCCGCCGCGCGGGCGAGAAAGCTCGGCCCGGCGCCGAAGCTCAACAGGGCGACACCGCCGGCTTTGAGCAGAGCGCGGCGGGTCCAAGGACTAGAGGGACTGGTCATCGCGGTTCTCCTTCTGCGAATCGGCGGGCTATCGGCGTTGGAATTCGGGCGAGCCGAGAACCAGGCCGACGACTTGGACGAGCGAGGCGGCAGCAGGGGATTTCGTCGAGGTGCCGCTCGCCTGCCCGGGGGCCGTTTCGATCAACGGCTCTCCTTCTTCGTCGAGCGGCGGCGCGGGAATCGGCGGCGCTTCGCTGCGCAATCGGGCCGCCAGGTCCGGCGCGCCGAGCCAGGGGGTGAGACGGCGGCGGATCGCCTCGCCATCGCGTTCCGGCATCAGCCGTTCGGTCGCCGCTTCGAGCGCGGCGGAGGCGGAGGCGGGCTCGCGCGCCGAAAACATCCTGCCGAGATCGACTTCGACGCCGGAGATCGAATTGGCCGCCAGCTCCAACCCGAAGCTCATGCGCGCGAGCAGGGAACCGCTGTTGACCCAAGCTTCCGCGCGATCCGGGTAACCGGTCGGGGCCTCGTAGGCGTACAGCTTCTGGCCCATGCGCGCGATCTCCCGGCCCAACCCGACCGGTTCGAGCAACACCGCGTCGAGCCCGCGAAGCGCCGAGGCGGCCAGCTCCAAGGGCGATTTGATCTTCGCCCCCTGAGCCTCGCCGTCCCAGAATTCGGGAGCGATCGAAAGGTCAGCGACCGTCGCGCGCAGATCGCCGCCCGAGCCGAGAAAGGTGCGGGCGAGCCGGGCCACCAGATCCGGGCCGGGCCGGTCGCCGACGAACCGGACGGCGAGCTTGCCAGCAATATGCGCCGCCGTCTTCGGATGGACCGCGAGCAGATCGAGCACCTGCTCGCCGTCCTCGATGCCGCGCCCCCGGGCCAAAGATTGCCCGAGCACGGTTTTCGGGCCGCTGTCGTGCGCGCCGGGCCGGAACCGGAATTCCCCCGCTCCGGCAAGTCCCGGCGGCCCGACCGTCCAACCGGTAAACGCCCGGGCGACTTCGATGACGTCCTGCTGGGTATAGCCGCCGTCGACCCCCAAGGTGTGCAGCTCCATCAGCTCGCGGCCGAAATTTTCGTTCAGCCCACGCGGGCGCTTCGTCTTCATTTCCGCGCGGCGCCCGAACCGGTCCGGCACCAAAGTTGGCGCCCCGGCCGCGGCGGTCGAACGCGCGTTGTCGAGATAGAGCAGCATCGCCGGATGGCGGGCGACCGCGCCGAGCAAAGAGCGAAATCGCCCGAGGACCCGCGGACGGATGGCGTCGCGCTCAAAGCTAAGGAGGTGAGGCCGCGCCGCGTTGTCGGTCGCCGAAACGTTGAAGTGGTTGAACCAGAATTCGGCGAGCACCTCGGCCAGTTGGTTTTCGGCCAGCTGGACGCGCCAAAGCTTCCAGCCGACCAGCTGGCGCACCAGCTCGCGCGGCGATTCGGTCGCGCCGGCCGCCTTGGCGCGCTGCCCCTTCCGGGGGTACCGCGCGACGATCTCCGGGCCGGTGAGGGCGAGCGCAGGGAGCGTCCGGCCGCGCCGGTCGAGAATCGCTTCAGGCTCCTCGGCCGCGAGTTGGCTCGCGAGCCATCGGTCGAGCCCCAGGTCGAGCACCCGGTCGACCTCGCCCGGCCGGGCACCGAAGGTGAAGCGGGAGAGCAGGTGGGCCGCCGCCCGGCGTTCGGTCCAACCGGCCGCGCGCCAGGGCAACGAACGGCGAACGATTGGAGTGGGGGAAAGAGAAGAGGTCGTCGGAGCAAGCGTCGCGATCGGCATGTCGATCTCCTTCGCTTGCCTGAAACCGGCGGCGCGGGCAAAACTTGCGACCCTGATGACCGAGCCTGCCCCCGCACCCCGCCGTCGCAACCGCCGCTGGTTGATCCGCTTGATGAACTTCTTTCCGCCCTATCTAGGCGCCGGCATTCGGGTGCGCCCGAGCGCCGACCTCTCGGCTTTCGAGGTCCGCATGAAGCTCCGATGGTGGAATCGGAACTACGTCGGCACCCACTTCGGCGGCTCGCTCTACTCGCTGTGCGATCCGTTCTTCATGCTGATCCTGTTCGAGGCGCTCGGTCCCG
>JBDTZG010000122.1:0-7389 GCA_040005235.1 Acidobacteriota bacterium
ATGCCGCGGGTGGAGTTCATGATCACCGCCATCGCGGTGCCGCGCACTCGGGTCGGGAACAGCTCGGAGAAATACGGTCCGTAGCAGGACCAGGTGCCGGTGCCCAAGCCCGCGACGAACAGGCACGCCAGACCGATCGCCGGCTGCGCCGCGAACCCCGCCCAGAAGAGGGTGACGAGCGCCAGCCCCAGGGCGGTCACCACGCAGTAGAGCGCGAAGGCCGGCCGCCGGCCGATCCGGTCGGAGACCCAGCCGAACGACAGATAGCCGACCAACGAGCCGGCGACGAACGTGAGCGTCCACCAGCCGGTCCCGAAGATCGACAGTCCCCGCTCCTTCTGGAGGTAGCGCGGCAGCCAGATCACCGCGAACCAGTAGGCGCTCATGTTGAACGCGGTGAGCAGAAACGCGCGGACGAACGTGGAGAGCAGATCGGGCGCCACGAGCTGCGCGAGCACCGGCCGGCGCGCCCGGGCGATCTCGCCGCTATCGGCACCCCTGGCTGCTCCGGCATCGACCTTGGCGCGGTGGGCGAGCCAGAGGTCCGATTCCGGCAGATGGCGGAAGAACAGGAGCGAGAGACCGGGCAGAGCGAGGATGCCGAACGCGACGCGCCAGCCGATCGAGGGGGCGAGAAACGAGCCGAGGATCGCCGCAAGCCCCAACCCCACCGGGGCGCCCGATTGGGCGATCGCGCCGTAGCGTCCGCGCAAGGCGGCGGGCACCGTCTCGCCGATCATCGCCTGACCGCCCCCCCAAGTGCCGCCGATCCCCAGCCCGGCGATCGCCCGGGCGAGCGACAACATCGCGCCGCTGCCGGCCCCGGCACAGAGGAGATTGCCGAGCGAAAACGCACCGATCGCCAGAGCCAGCGAGGCGCGCCGGCCCCACCGGTCGCTGATCCAGCCGAACAGGAAACCGCCGACGCCGGTCATCCCGACGCCGATCCCGGTGAGCGCCGCGACGCTCGAATCCGGAACCGCCAGATCCTTCTGGATCGCGGGAAGCAGGAACGACAACAGCATGAGCGAGCAAAAGCCGCTCGCCCAGGCCCCCCATGCGAGGGCCAGAATCCGCCGGTGGATGAGGCCGGGCCGGTCGACGTGCCGAAGAGCCGCGGCGCGGTCGGGTTCGTGCAAAGTGAGCGGGAGTCTAGCAGGCGCGGGCGGCGGAAAAACCGCGGGGCGGGCCTCCGCGAACCCAGGGCGTTGCCAAGAACCCAGGGCGTTGCCAAACCAGGGCGCATCCAACCCAATCCCACCCAGGGCGTTGCCCTGGGCTAACGTGACGCGGCCCGTTGGGCCGCCCGCCTCCGAATTGAGGTTTTAGGCCTGAAAGGCCGTCTCACGTTAGCCCAGGCTGGAGGCCTGGGTTCGCGGAGTTCCTGCCCCCGCCCCTACCGCTTGGCGCGCAGGATGCCCGGGGCTTCTTTGCGGCGCCGCACGAGCGAGATCAGCAGCAGGTTCAGGCCGACCACGACCGCGCCGAACAGCAGCATGCGCAGGGGCGAGGAAAGCGTTTCGCCGATCGCCAGGCCGAAGCCTTTCCAGGTCGCGGTGAGCAGGCCGGCGCCCGCCAGGACCGCCGCCTGGAGCAGGTTGCCGATCGCCGCGGCGGCGCCCCACAGGCTCGATCCGGGACCCGCGTCCGCGATCGAACTGGCGCCGCCCAAGAAGAAGACGACGGTCGAGGCGCCGAGCGTCGCGAGCAGGAAGCAGGCGGCGAGCGGGAAGCTCCAGGTGCGGGGATGGCGGGATTCCCAGCCGGCGGGGGGCAGCGCGGCCATCACGGCGGTGCGGAAATCGGGGCGCACGGCAATCCGGCTCTCGGCGAGCAGACCGCCGACCCGGGCCAACGCGGCCCGTTCGGCCGCGGGCAGCTCGCTCAAGGCTCCGAGGTCCAGCTCGAGATCCGCCTCGATCCCTTCTCGATAGGTCGCGCCGTCCTCTAGGTTCGTCATGATTCGACTCGTCCGCCTCGCCAGTTTCGTTCCGTCATCCGAAAATCTTAGTCCGTCAGAAAATCAGCCAGCTTCTCTTTCAGCATCTGGCGCCCCCGGAACAGCTTGTTCTTCACCGTCCCGAGCGGCATGTCCTTCAGCTTCGCGATCTCCTCGTACGCCAGCTCTCCGAAGTGGCGGAGCAGGATCAGCTCGCGATACTCCCAGGGCAGGGCGTCGATCGCGCTTTGGATCGCCCCCCCGCGTTCCTGGTTGCGCAGCTCGCCATACGGGCCGCGCTCCCCCGAAGGGATGTCCCACTCCCGCAACTCGCCGCCCGCGTCTTCCTGCTGCAAGGAGAACAGCTTCAGACGCCGACGCCGGATCTGATCGATCGCCGCGTTCTGGGCCACCCGAAAGAGCCAGGTGGAGAACTTGTATTGCGGATCGAACCGGTCCAGGACCTGGTAGACCTTGAGAAAGACCTCCTGCGCCAACTCGTGGGCGTCGTCGGTGTTGCGGAGCAGCCGGAACAAATAGTTGACCAGCCGCCCTTGATAGCGCTCCACCAGATCGCCAAAGCGGTCGGGCTCGCCCTTGAGGGCCGCCGCGACCAATTCCTCGTCGGTCCGGTCCGTCCCTCGGGTCATGGCTGAATACGGGAGTGTGCGAACAAGGTTGCAGGGAGGATTCGGCAGGTGCTTTCCGAGCGGCAGGTCCGCCGGGCACCGGGGCCGGCGTCTTACGGTTTCGGGCTCTCCGGAGCGAGATCCGTCCGCAGGCTGAGCACGCCCGAGGCGCGCCCTTCCAGCAGGTCGAGCAGGTCGGTTTCGATTCCCTTGGGAGAGGATTCGACGATCCGGCCGACCTCTTTGCCGCCGCGGCGGACGATGATCGTCGGCACGTAGAGCACGTCGGCTCCGGCGAGCAGATCCGCTGGCTCTTTCTTCGTCTCGTCGACCCCGATCAGCTCTACCGCGGCGGCCGCTTCCGAAGCGGCCGGCTGGGGGGTGAGCTGCGCCGCGACCGCCGTAGCGATCGAAAACCCGGCGATGCCGAGGAGGAGAGCCGAAGTGAATGCCCGCATGGCGGCGGAGTCTACCCCAGGAGCTTTTCCCGGGAGCGCCGAGCACCAGCTCGGCCGTTTGGGCGATCGCCGCCGCTTCGATGCCGAGCTGGTGCTCGGCGGTCCCGGGAAAAAGCCGAAGGCGACCGGCCTCTACTTTTGGGCCGCCACTTCCGAGATCCGGACGATCCGATCTCCGCCCTGGATCTTGTCGAGCACCTCGTCGCCTGCCACCACCTTGCCGAACGAGGTGAAGCCGCCATCGAGGTGGGGCTGGGGCGAGAGGGTGAGGAAGAACTGGCTGCCTCCCGTGTCCGGACCGGCGAGCGCCATGCCGAGGACGCCGCGGCCGTAGCGCAGGCGGCCGACCTCATCGCGGATCGAATAGCCCGGACCGCCGATCCCGTCGCCGCGCGGATCGCCCGCCTGAATGACGAAATCCGGGACCACGCGATGAAACGACAGGCCGTCGTAGAACCCCTGCGCGATGAGCTGGAGGAACGACAGGCAGGTGAGCGGCGAGTCGCGGCAGGTGAGATCGACCGTCATCGTCCCTTTTTCGGTCTCGATCGCGACCCGGTGCGGCGCCCAGACCCGCTCCAACATCTCGCCATAGTCCTCCGTGCGACGCGAATCGTCCGGCGGCAGCAGCTCGGCCGCCGGGGCTTCCAGCTCCTTGGTGAGCGCGATCGCCGCGCGGCGCAGCACGTACCCCTCTTTTTCGACCACGTATCCCGCCATTTCGAGCACCGCGGGCCGGTCGCCCGGGACGGCCTTCGCCCGCACGCCGAGCGCTTTCAATCCGGCTAAACCCGGCTCTTCCGATTCGTCGACGAGCGATTTGGCGACCGCCGGACCGAGCGCCGCGATCGGCAGAACCGGATGCTCACCGAGCCAATCGAGCGCGGCCAGGCGCACCCCTTCGTCCGGATCGGCGAGGATCTCGGTCGCGAGCTTCTCCCCCGCCGCCGCGTCGTTGTCCGGCACGAGATCCAAACGGGCCGAGGCGACTGCGCCGCGGACGGTGGGGCTGGGGTCTTTCCAGAGGGTGCCCAAGATTTCGACCGCCGCGCCCGCATCCCCCAGTTTTCCGGCCGCCTCCGCCGCGTGGGCGCGCAGGTCGGCCGTCTCGAGAGTTTGCTCCCCGGCGGGGACATCCGGCATTCCCGAGGCGGGGGCCGCGGCAACTGCGGCGGCCGGCGCCATCGCCTTGGCGATCAACTCCGCCGCGCGCGGGTCTTTGGCCGTCGCGAGGGTTACCAGAGCGAGGCCGCGCTCCCGGCCGGTCCCCTTCTCCGCCCGCTCGGCCAGGGCGGCGGAAAGGTTCGGGTCGGGCAACCAATACGCCGCGGCTTCAATTGCGGTCGAGCGCACCCCCGAACGGGGATCGGAAAGGAGCGCCAGCAGCGGCGCGCGCCAAGCGTCTCGCGCCGCGAGTGCCACGGGCGTCGTGATCTTTCCTTCGGTCCAGAGGCGCTGCCCGGCGCGCACAGCTTGGATGACCGGCGGCAGCTCAGGCGCTCCGAGCAGAGGAAGAAGGCGGGGAAGGTCGTCGGCATTGCCGATCTGCCCGAGCGCCCGGGCCGCCCAACCGCGGATGCGCGGATCGGGATCGGTCAGCAGGCCGCGGAGCGGCTCGGCCGCCGCCGGCAGAGGATCGCGGGCCAGGGCGTAGGCGGCGAAAAAGCGCTGGTCGGGATCGGGGCGCGGCGCCCCCTTCGCGGCTTTGCCCGCGGGCTTCCCTACCTCCCCCGCCGCGGCGAGCGCCGCCCGCCCAAGCGGCACCCGCTCGTCCTGCTTGAAGCGAAAGAGAGAAGGGGTGAGCCGCGCCCAGCGCTCCGGCTCAGGGAGAGGCGCGAGCGCCAGGCCGACCGCCGCGACATCCGCGCCGATCTTCCCCAGCGCTTCGACCGCCAGCCGGCCGGTCTCGCGATCCGGATCGATCGCGGCCTGCAGCAGGCCCGAGGTGGCGGATTTAGCTCCTTCGTCCTCCATCTCGCCAAGGGCGAAAGCCGCCGCCCGCCGCACCTCGGGCTCCGCAGCGTCGAGCATACCGAGCAGCACCGAACGTCCATCGGGCTGAGGGATTCGGCCGAGCGAGACCGCCAGCTCCTCGCGCAACCCCGTCCCGCCGGAGGCGGCGATCTGCACCGTGGTCGGGTCGTAGATTTGACGATCGACCAGCAGCAGAAGCATCGCGCGAATGTCCAAATCGGGAACCGTTCCCGCCCTCCTCGGGCGCGGAGCGCCGGTGCATCCCGGGAGGCTGGCTAGAAGGAGGAGGACGAGGAGAAATCCAGCCGGCCGGGGAAGCCGGTGCGGCGGATCGTGCGGACAGGTGTCCATGGGGGTCTGTTCCTTCCGGGCGGCTGACGGAAGCTCGGAGCCGCGAAGCGCTTTCGAGCGAGTCTACGTCCGAACGGGCTCCGCCGTTTCGGGGAAGCGCAATGGACTCCGCGCGGAAGGGACGGAAGGAAGGTAGGGGCTGCGGGCGGACTTCGACGAAGCTCGCGAAGGGAGGGGGCGACCCGCCCCGAGATCCTACCGTGGGGCGGTCTCCCGGGGCGCCAGCAGGACTGAAGGCTGAAAGAGCTCTAAACGGTTAGAGCACGTACCTCGACGGATCGAGCTTAGCCCGCACCTGAAGGCCCTCCCGCTCCCGGTCGCTGCGGCGATCCTCGTAGCGATCCTCTTTCTCGGCCTCGGGTTCTTTCTCGGGAAAGTCCTCCCGCTGTCCTTCTCGATTCAGATCCTCGTCGCTGCGATCCGCGGGGAACTCTTCCCGCTCCTCTGGGATGTTCGGCATGTGCGTCTCCATCTTTCGAGTCACCGTGTCCGGCTGGCGTGCCGGTCGCCACAGCAAGTGTGCAAAGTCAATGCCGCACGGCGATCGACCGGGGTCTCACTTTTCTCGATAACTGTTGGGACTACAACCAGGGACAGAGCGAGATGCGGATGGGCACCGCCCTCGCGGACGGCTACCGCGAGGCCAAAAACCCCGAATGGTTGGGCTGAGCGAAGAACGTCGCAGGTAAGGGTTGCGTCCCGTGCGCTCGCCGCTCTGGAAATAGAAAAGAGCCCGCGATCAGGCCATCCACCTGATCGCCGGCTCCTCGTATGACTCCTGGTCTCGGGCTTTCGTCAGAACCGGGAAAGCGCCGGACTCGATTTTGGACCTAGCGGGGGCAGAGGGTACGTCTCCGCCCCCAACACAACATCTACCGCACGGCATCCCATACGAAGCTGAAGCGGCGGCCGCTTCACCCTCTATTCCTCCACAAACCAGCGCGCCCGCTAGTTTGGATTGTGGTCGCCGACCTTCAGGTTGTCGACGACCTTATGAGCGCCCTCGGTTCCGCGCGCCACTTCCAGGGCTTCCATCCGCTCCTTGTCGGTCTTCACGCGACCGTTGAGCGTCACCGTTCCTTCGAGCGTATCGACGTCGATGTTGATCGCCGCCACGTCAGGATCGGCGGCCAAACGGGTCTTCACCGCGGCGGTGATCTCGCTGTCTTTCATCTGCCGCTTGGCACCGACGGTCGACATGCAACCGGTTGACGCGATCGTAGCCACCAGGGCGAAAACACCCAATGCAATCAGGTACTTTTGACTTCTCATAGTGAGTCTCCTCAAAGACGGTGGAGCGAATTTCCTCGACCGCACCCCCGATAAAAGCACGGGCCGTGCCAGCCTTCGCGCACGGAGGAAACGCAATTCCGGCCCTCGCCCTGGCGCCGGTTTCGGCGGAAAGATCTGCCGAGATTTGAGGAAGAGTTTTCCGCCGGGCGGCGAGGGCTGGCCGTTAGTCCGACCGGGAATCCGTGCGATCGCCACGGTTGCTGCGTTATTCTCTCGCGTGACCAGGAGGTGCAGTATGAACAGCGCGGTTCTTAGTCGGTTGCGTAGTGAGGCGCTCGAACTATCTGAGCCAGAGCGAGCCGAGCTGGCACATGATCTGGTTCTGAGCCTTGACGGTCCGCCGGACTCTCAAGTGTCCGAGGAATGGGATGCGGAGCTTGTGCGACGTATGGACGAGGTCGAAGCGGGAACAGCTACCCTCGTCGATCGGTCCGAGTTCCGGCGCCGCATGCAAGAGCGTCTCAACGGTCTTTGATGCGAGGGGTTCGCATCCACGAAGAGGTAGATTTGACCCCTCTGACGCCGATTCCGCGCTTAGCCGGCGCCAGAGGCGCGAAACGATTGATGCTTAGCCGGTTTCCCTATGACGTGGTTGTAAAGGTGAGTCACGATGAGATTCTCGTCCTTGCTTTTGCACACCACGCTAAGCGCCCTGGATATTGGCGCAAGCGAATGAGGGCTTGAACGGCTTACGTGTCCTGGGGCTGCGCCCCAGGCTATTTTTGGGCGCGCCCTTGGCGCTCAA
>JBDTZG010000073.1:0-24342 GCA_040005235.1 Acidobacteriota bacterium
TTTCCCCAGGTTATTCCCCACTCCTAGGCAGATTACCCACGTGTTACTCACCCGTCCGCCGCTCTCCGGTGGCCGAAGCCACCTTCGCGCTCGACTTGCATGTGTTAAGCACGCCGCCAGCGTTCATTCTGAGCCAGGATCAAACTCTCCAGTTTAGACCCTTATCGCTTGAACCGAAGTCCAAGCGGCTATTTCGGAATTGCATTCTGCATCCGTCTTCAGGCCGAAACCCGAAGGCAAGACACAGAACTTTTGAAGTGGTCGTTGACCCTTCCTCTATTTAGTTTTCAAAGAACCAACTTGGCCCCGCCTCTTGGGGCGAATCTCGATACTACCAGAACTTCTCGTCTTGTCAACCCCTGCTGACGAACCATTGCCCGCCGACTTGGAAGTCGGCCAGGTTGTTTCTTAGCTTGTCGAAGGAGCCTGCACTCGGCGAGTGCGATCCTTAAAAGTCACCGGATCGCGAAGCGCAACGGCGGCGAATCATAGTTCGCGCGCTCCCCGGTGTCAACCCTAATCTTTTCGATCGCGACTGGCGAAAGTGGGAAAAGTGTCTTGCCGAGAACCGCTGCACCTCAAAGAACTCCGGCCCTTTCGAGCCGCCCGACCCGTTTCCGCGTCAAGGGAGGCGTAGTGTAGGTGCACCCCCCTGCCGTGTCAACCCCTTTTTTCTAGATCGTCACTTTTGGTTCAAATCGCACCCTTCGACCCTCGATTTTCCACCTCTCGGAAAGCAGGCGGCGCAGAGCCAAAGCGTAAGCCTGGTGCTCGTTTTCGAGGATTCGGGCGCTCAAGGTTTCGACCGTATCGCCTTCCTCCACCGCTACCGCACTTTGCTCGACGATCGGCCCGGTGTCCACTCCCTCGTCCACCAAATGGACGGTACACCCCGTCACGCGGACGCCATAGTCGAGTGCCTGGCCCTGGGCGTCGAGCCCGGGAAAGGCGGGCAGGAGGCTCGGGTGGATGTTGAGGATGCGGCGCGGAAAGGCGCCCACCAGGATCGGAGAGAGCTTCCTCATATAGCCGGCGAGGCAGACCCAGTCGACCCGCGCCTCGCGAAGCGCGCCGAGCAGCGCGCGCTCGTGCTCGCCTCGATCGAGCCCCCGGTGGTCGAGCGCGAAGGTCCGCAGGTCGAGATCTCGGGCCCGGACCAGACCGGGGGCCTCCGGCACGTTGCTCGCCACCAGGGCGATCTCCGCGTTCGGCACCTCGCCGCGCGTGATCGCCCAATGGAGGGCGAGGAAGTTGCTGCCGCGCCCGGAGAGGAGGATTCCGATCCGGAGCGGACCCCCATCCTGTCCTTCCCCCGGACCCAACCCTCCCCCTCCCCGGGGGAAGGGACGCTCCGCCGGAAGTGTCTGCGCCCCGCTAACCATCGGCCTTGCGGTCCACCGGATCCGCCCCCAGGTTGTAGACCACCCCCGACCCGCCCTGCTGGACGGTGCCGATCAGGAACGGCTTTTCCCCCGCCTTGCGCAGGGTGGCGAGCAGATCGCGGAGGCCGTCCTTCTCTACCACAGCGACCATGCCGACACCCATGTTGAAGACGCGGAACATCTCGTCCGCCGGCACCCCGCCCTCGGATTCGAGGAAGTGGAAGATCTCCGGGATCTCCCAAGCGCCGACCCGGATCTCCGCCCGGGTGTCCTTCGGGAGGATGCGCGGCAGATTGTCGGTGAGCCCTCCCCCCGTGATGTGCGCGAGCGCGTGAAGCGCCGGGTGACGAAGAACGGGAGTGAGCGCCTTTAGATAGCTGCGATGAACGGCGAGCAGCTCCTGGCCCACGGTCCGCTTCTTCGCCCAGGGGGCTTTGGCGGAGGGTGTCAGCCCCAGCTTCTCGAACAGGATGCGCCGGGCGAGTGAGTAGCCATTGGTATGAAGACCGGTGGAGGCGAGCCCCACCAGCACGTCGCCCGGCCCGACCCGCGAGCCGTCCAGAATGTGCGCCCGGTCGACCATGCCGACGATGAACCCGGCCAGCTCGTAATCGCCCGGCTGATAGAAGCCCGGCATTTCGGCCGTCTCGCCGCCGAGGAGAGCGCAGCCATTCTCTTTGCAGCCGTCCGCGACCCCGCCGACCAGCTGCGCCATCTTGTCCGGATCGAGCTTGCCCGCACCGAGATAGTCGAGAAAGAAGAGCGGCGCCGCCCCCTGCACCAGGATGTCGTTGACGCAGTGGTTCACCAGGCAGCGCCCGACGGTCGAAAAATCGTCCATCTCCCGAGCCACAGCGAGCTTGGTCCCGACTCCGTCCGCCGAAGCGACCAGCACCGGCTCCGCCAGCCCCGAAAGATCCGGACGGAACATGCCGCCGAAGCTGCCGATCTCGGAAAGCACCCCCTTCGTGAAGGTCGATTTAGCGAGCTTCTTGATCTTCGCGAGACCCCGCTCCTGGGCGTCGATGTCGACGCCGGACGCGGCATAGGCGCTCGGGGGTGGGGTCTTCGGCACGGCGGTGGACTATAACAGCGGGGGACATTCCGCCCAGTCCACCCCCACCGGCCACGATGGAGAAAAATGGTAGAGGTGCGGAGCTGACGAGTACCACTTGGCTCCCGAATTCCATTTCGGGACTGCCGAATTGGATTTTCTAAGCCCGGAATTCCATTTTCTAACTCCCAAATTCGAATTCGGGAGTGCCGAATTCCATTTTCTGAGCCGCGAATACCATTTCGGGACTGCCGAATACCATTTCGGGAATCCCGAATTCCATTTCGCGGGCCACGAATTCGATTCCGGGGCCGCCGAATTCCATTTCGGGAGTCCCGAATTCGAATTCGGGAGCCAAATGGCAGGTGCCGGGAGGCGCCGAAGAATGCGGCGATCACACTTTTCGAGGCGATTCCTGCAGGGAGGCTAACTGGGAGGGTGCCCTGCGTTCAACTCTAGGGAGGTTTGAGGCGGTGGGGCCGAGCTGGTGCTCGGCGGTCCCGGGGTTGCACTGCGTTCGGCGTTGGGGGTGAATGCCCGCACGGGCCGTCCTCTCGGGGCCGCGTGTTATTCTTCGCCGCCGGTCAAAACTGCTGTCGGGAAAGGGGTTCGGTGTCGTCATGTCGAGCGAGCTTCTGTTCGGTCTCTACATCTTCGTCCTCGCGGGCTTCTTGGGGCATCACGTGATCTCCAAGGTGCCGCCTTTGCTGCATACGCCTTTGATGGCGGGGACCAATGCCATCGCGGGCATCTCGCTGGTGGGCTCTTTGGTCTCCGCGGGGGCGCATTACAGCAGGCTTTCGACCATCCTCGGGTTCGTTGCGGTGACTTGCGCGACGATCAACGCGGTCGGTGGATTTTTGATCACCGATCGGATGCTGCGGATGTTCAAGACCAAGCGGGGCGGCACGAAGTCATGAGGGACGCGATTCTTCCGATCTCGTACCTGATCGCCTCGGTCTGCTTCATTCTGGCGCTCCAGGCGTTGTCTTCCCCTAAGCATGCGCGGCGGGGCAACCTGCTCGGGGCGATCGGCATGCTGGTCGCGGTGGTGGGAACGCTGCTGCACCACGACATCATCAGCTACGAGTGGATCGCGCTCGGGTTGATCCTCGGTTCGTTGATCGGCGGCGCGATGTCGATCTGGATTCCGATGACCAAGATGCCGGAGCGGATCGCGCTCTCGCATGCGTTCGGCGGCCTGGCCGCCGCCCTGGTCGGCGTTTCGGAATACAGCCACCGGGGGGCGGAGCTTGACACGGTGACGATCGTCGCTCTCGGCCTCGAAGTCTTCCTCGGCTTCCTCACCTTCACCGGCAGCCTGATGGCGTTCGGCAAGCTGCAAGGGTTCATCAGCGGCGCTCCCCTCACCTACAAGGGGCAGAACGCGACGAACATCACGATGTTTTTGAGCGCGCTGGTTCTGCTGGTGGCGTTCGCCTACAACCCGACGATGGCGATCCTGTTCTATGGCATGGGCGCGATCGGCCTGGCGGTGGGCGTCCTCGCGGTGCTGCCGATCGGCGGCGCGGACATGCCGGTGGTGATCTCTCTGCTCAACTCCTACGCCGGTCTCGCTTCCGCGGCGACCGGTTTCGCGCTCGGCAACTACGTGTTGATCATCGCCGGGGCGCTCGACGGCACCTCCGGCTTCCTGCTCTCGATGAAGATGAGCAAGGCGATGAACCGCTCGTTCGCCAACATCCTGTTCGGCGCGTTCGGCACGGGGGACGCTTCTCCGACCGACAGTGCCGCGGCGGCGGCCGGCGCGCGCTACAACCTGGCGACCGTCGATGATGCGGTGGGGGTGCTCGACGCCGCTCAGACTTTGATCGTGGTCCCCGGGTACGGCATGGCGGTCTCCCAGGCGCAGCACGCGCTGCGGGATCTGACCAGCGCTTTGGAGGCCAAGGGGGCGAAAGTCCAATACGCCGTTCACCCCGTGGCGGGCCGCATGCCGGGGCACATGAACGTCCTGCTTGCCGAGGCGAACATTCCCTACGACCAGATTTTCGACCTCGACGAGATCAACGACGAGTTCTCCCGTACCGACGCCGTCCTGGTGGTGGGAGCGAACGACGTCGTGAACCCGGCGGCGAAGACCAATCCGGGCAGCGCGATCTACGGCATGCCGGTGTTCAACGTCGATCAGGCGCGCGCGATCATCGTCCTCAAGCGGAGCATGAACCCGGGCTTTTCGGGGCTGGAAAACGACCTGTTCGGGCTACCGAATA
Organism: Acidobacteriota bacterium; assembly: GCA_040005235.1. Classification (GTDB taxonomy): domain Bacteria; phylum Acidobacteriota; class Thermoanaerobaculia; order Multivoradales; family UBA5704; genus DASYKS01. Next base: position 4,671 of record JBDTZG010000073.1, read on the forward strand.
CGATGATGGTGCTGGGCGACGCCAAAGCGACGATTAAGGAATTGACGGCGGGCATCCGGGGGTAGAACGGACGCCCGAGGGAGCGCTTACCGCAGCTCGAAGATCTGCGCCTTGATCGCGTTGCCGGGGCACCAGGAAGAGGGCATTTCGCCTTCCCAGGTGAGCAGGAGGCGGCCGGCCTCCAGCGCGGCGCCGAAGCCGTGTCCCTGCGTGTAGTAAAGCTCCGGCTGGGCTGGTGCCACGTCGATTCTCGAACCCTGGCGGACCAGGTCGGTGCTCAGGTGGACTGCCTTCAGCCGATCGCCGTCGATCCAGGCGAGGGCGTAGCTGCCGTTGGCGTCGCGCAGCAGGACCGGCTGGACGAACGAGGTGACCGGTCCGAGATCCTTCACCTTCCCCAGCAGCCGGCCGGTGGCCGCCAGACGGCCGGCGTTCAACCGCATCGCGCCGCCCTGCGCCTTGCGGGCCCAGATCACGATCGTCTGGTCGTTGTCCGCGCGGGCGATCGCGACACCGTCGGCCGCGCGCAGGGCGAGCCGCACCGGGGCCATCAGACGAACGCCCGCGGCGTTGAATCGCTGGCTCCAGAGATTCGCGAGGCGAAGCGGGTTCGGACCCTCGACCGGTTCCAGCCAGGCCGCGGTGGCGATCCCCGCGGCGTTGAGAATCACCGCGGGCCGGACCTGGTTTTCGCTCTGGCGGCCGTTGCCCAGCCGCAGCGAAGAGGTGGTCGGCGCGCCCGCGGCGTCGAACGAAAGAAGGTTGTAGCGCAGGGTGCCACCCACGCTCGCCAGCGCGTCGCGGGTCAGCTCGGGCCAGGCGAGGGCCGTCTTGCCGTCGCCGCTGCCGGCGAGGTTCGGCAGGTCGCCGTAGATGTTGGAGGAGGGATCGCCGATCCGGCGAGGGTATGCCTCGGGAAGGCCGTTCGCGCCGAACGACTGGGCGAAGACGTCGCGGCCGATGGCGTGGTTCTGTGCCCAGGCGACCTCAAAGCGGCCGTTGCCGAGGCTCGCGAGCGTCGGCCAGGAGAGGAGCCGCGCGCCGGGAACGCCGGGTAGATCGACGATGAACTGGGCGCCAATCTGGCCCGAGCGGTCGATCAGCTGACCTCCGATCGTGTTCATCATCACGTCCTGCACGTTCATGCCGAAGGCCTTCTCGTCCCGCCAGGCGACGGCGAAACCGTTGCCCAGAGCTACCGCGGTCGGCTGCGAGCGCGTGACGACCGCGTTGGCACCCCCCGGATCGACCGGGGGCGGGGTGATGATTTCCGGGATGACTTCGAAAACGGCGGTCGCCGGGGCCAGCTCGGCGTGGAGCGCGGGGACCGCGATCGAGGCCGCTGCGAGGATCAGGAAACCGAATCGTCGAACCGGGATGGTCATCCAAACACCTCCGTGGTGGGGTTGCTGCTCCTCAATTTCTTGCGATTACAGCATTTTTTGGGACTGCCGGGCAAGGTGTCAGGCGAAGATCCGTGGCGCCTCTTGGACCGGCCGGGCCTGCTCGGCTTCGTGGATCTCGCCGCCAACCGCCCGGTAGGTACCTTGGCCGAGGTTCCAGAGCACCTGATTGCGGCCCCGGCGCTTCGCCTCGTAGAGCGCCTCGTCGGCAAAGACCAGCAGCTCCGCGGGCGCCTTGACGTGGAGCTCGGGGAAGGCGGCGACCCCGGCGCTCATGGTGATCGGCACACGTTTGCCGTCGACGATCAGGTCGATTTCCTCGATTTTTTCGCGCAGCCGTTCGGCGAGCGTGAGCGCCGTGCCGCCGTTGGCTTCTTCGAGCAGGATGGCGAATTCCTCGCCGCCGTAGCGGGCGCAGAGGTCGTCGTCCCGGCGGTGATTTTCGAGTACCGTGGCCGCCGAGATCAGGGCCCGGTCCCCCACGTCGTGGCCGTAGGTGTCGTTGATCCGCTTGAAGTGGTCGAGGTCGCAGAGGATCACCGCCATCGGCGCCCCGCCCGAAAGGGCGCGGGCGTACGCCTCTTGAAGGCGGCGTTCGAGGATGCGGCGGACGGCGACTCCCGTGAGCGGATCTTCGCGCGCTTCGCGATCGAGCAGGGCGTGCTCGACCGAGGTGGCCATCTGCGGCAGCAGGCGGTCGAGCCGCTCGATCGCCGGGGCATCCACCCGGCGCGGATCGCACCAGAGGCGCAGGTGGACGACCGAGGCGCGCTCGGTCTGTAGGCTTCGCTCGACGATCTGCCAGGGCCGTCGGCGATGGAAGCCGAGCAGGGCGGGCGGGTGCTCTTCGGGCTCCGGCGCGCCATCGAACACCGCCGTTCCGCCGTGCGACCACCAGCTGCGGGCCGGGGCGGAAAGGGGGGCAAGCTCGAACTGGAGCCACCCGTAGTCGAGCACCCGGCTGCATTCGAGCGCAATCTGCTGGATCACCTGCGACAACTCTCCCGCTTTGAACATCTTCTGCCCCGCCAAACCGATCGTTTCGAGATCGGTGGCCCGCAGCTTGTGGCTCTCCGCGGCGTAGGCCTGACGCGCGGCTTCGAGCGCGAGCAGGGCGAGCATCAGCAGGATCATCCCCGCCATCCGCCAGCCGATCGAAAGGCCGATCGAGAGGAGAATCGCGCCGCCGATCCACCCGAGCGCATCGAGGCCAAGCGGCAGCAAAATCGGCCGCAGCTCGACCGGCCGGTCGGGACGGCGCAGCCAGCGGTCGGCGGCTTCGAGCGCCACCCAGACCACCAGGTAGATCAGCGACCCGGCGAGCACCGACGCCGCGACGGCTGCCGGATCGCCGGCCGCGGGGGGCCGGCGTGCCGCGGCGAAGCGAAACGCTCCTCCCGCCGCGAGAACGGCGAGCACGATGCGACCGGCGCTTTCGAGAGCGCGGACCGTGCCGCGGCGCTCCTGGGTGGTCGACTCCAGACCGGGCGCCCGGCTGGCGAGCCGGGCGAGGATGCGATACCCCAGCTCGACGGCCAGGAAGGCGGCCGCGGCGAGCAGGGCGGCGGACGCGGGACTCGCCCGGAGCAGCAAGAGGGGAAGGGCGAGCGCCCCAAGCCCGAGGGTCCCGGTGCCGGCGAGCGGACGGTGGGACGCCGCGAACGCCAGCGCGGCCGCGACGAAGAGCAGCTCGGCCCAGCTCGCCGTCCGCGCCCCAGCGCCGACCGCGAAACCGAGCGCAATCGGCGCGCCGAGCAGCGGCACCAGCGCCGCCCAGACGTCGCGCGGGATCGCGACGGACGGCCGCCCGGAGGCGCGCGGGGCAAGCGGCGAGGACTCGGTCATCGGAAATTTGGAACGCTGGGGTCGATTCTAGCCCGCCCGCCTCGATATGCTGCCGCCCGGAGGGATCAAACGATGGAAGTGGTCGATCTCGGCGCCAAGCCGGGCTCCGGTCGATCGAGGCTCGCCCCGCCTTTCGCAGCGATCGGGGCGGCCACTGCCGCGCTCGCGGCCATCACCGCCGCCCTACTGCAAATCCCCGGCTTCAACGGCCCGGCCGAGTGGCGCTGGCCCTACCGGCCGATCGGCCTAGCGCCCCTGCCGGCGCTCGCCGCGGTCCTTTGCGCCGGGGCGCTCGTCGCCCTCGTGCTCTACGGCCCCGCGGGACGGCGGGGTGCGGTTTGGCTCTCTCTGGTGGGCTACGGATTTACCCTTTCGCTCCTCGCCGCTCAACCGGGCGGCTTCGGCCGAGTGGTCACGGTGCTCGCCTCGCGCCACAGCTTCAGTTATCTATATGACGCGGCGCTCGCGCCCCCCGAGGGCGAGCTGCTCGCCAATTTTCCCGCCGCCTCGGCGGGGCTTTCGATGCACAGCCGGACCCATCCGCCCGGGGTGCTGCTGGCGATCCGCGGGCTTGACCGGGTCGCCCGCGCGCTGGGACCGGCGGGAGCCTTGGGCACTTCCCTCTTCCGCAAGGCGGCGGAGGCGTTCGCCGAGGAAAGCTCTCGGGCTCGCGAGCGGGGAAAGGCCGTGCCGGCGATTCCCCCGAGTCCGTGGACCCCGGTTCTGCTCGCCTTCCTCCTGCCACTCGCCGCCGCGGCTGCCGCTTTGCCGCTCTACGGGTTGGGGCTCGGATGGGGACTGTCGGATGGCGCGGCGCGGTTCGGGGCGGCGCTTTGGCTAATGGTGCCCGCGGGGGTGCTGTTTACTCCTTCGGTCGATCAAGCCTTGGTGCTTTTTCCGCTGGTCGGAGCGGCGTTGGCTCTCGGGGCGGAAAAGCGCCTCGCCGTCTTGGCGGCGGGAGTAGTGGTCGCGTTGGGGTGTCTGTTGTCGTACGGCTTGTTGGTCGCTGTGCCGTTCGTCGCTTGGGTGGCATTTTCAGCGGGCGAGGACTTGAGCTGGCTGGCGCCTCGGCGGTTTGTTCGCGCGGCGCTGGTGGGGGTTGGATTCGCGTTGCCGTGGGTGGCACTCGCGCTCTTTGCCGGGTACGACCCTTGGACCAGCTTCCGGACCGCGATCTCGGCCCATCGCGAGATGGCGGTCGAAACCCGCTCGTACGCTACCTGGCTGCTCGGCAATCCTTACGATTTCGCGCTTTTTTGCGGTCCGGCGGTCGCGGTGCTCGGCGCGGTCGGGCTGGTTTCACGGCGTGTTCCGGCGGCCCTGCGGCGCGGCCTTCTAGGCGGCGCCATCCTCTTCGCGCTGCTCTGGCTTTCGGGCAGCGTGCGCGGCGAGGTCGGCCGGATCTGGCTGTTCGCGATGCCTTTCGTGGTGCTCGCCGCGGCGGCGTTCGACTCTTCAGAGTCCCCCTCCAACGCGAGGCGCGCCTTGCTGGTCGCGGCCCAGGCGCTCACCACGATCGCTCTTGCCGCGAGCATGATCTTCGTCGATTGACCGGAGGAACACCCTGATGCTTGCCGTACTTCTCGCCTCGACGCTTCTCTCGGCCGCCGCTCCGGCCGCATCGCCCGTTCCCGCCGCACATGCCGCGCATGCCGCCGACGTCGCGAACCGCTACCGGATGAAGCACGAAACCGAAATCGTGCGCGATTTCATCGAGTTGCTGGCGATCCCCAACGTCCCGAAGTACCCCTCGGCCCCGGACGGCCTGGCGAAAAACGCGGATGAGATCGCCCGGCGGCTCGAACGGCGCGGCATTCACACCCGGCGCTTGGAGGTCCCGGGCGCCCCGCCCGCGATCTACGGCGAGCGGGCAACGCCGGGGGCCAAGACGACCGTCGTGTTCTACGCCCATTACGACGGCCAGCCGGTCGATCCCGCGCGCTGGACCAACGGCGATCCGTTCCACCCCTACCTGACTGACCGGGCGCTCGCCGACGGCGGCAAGCCGATCCCGTTTCCGGCCGACGGCACCCCGGGGGTATCGTTCGATCCCGAATCCCGCCTCTACGCCCGTTCGGCGGGCGACGACAAGGCGCCGGTGGTCGCCCTGCTCGCGGCGCTCGACGCGCTCGACGAGGCGGGCATTCAGCCCACCGTGAACCTCAAATTCTTCTTCGAAGGAGAAGAGGAGCAGGGCTCGCCCCATCTCGCCCAGATGCTCGCGGCGTATCGCGACCTGCTGGCCGCCGATCTCTGGCTCTTCTGCGACGGCCCGGTCCACCAGAGCCGCCGGCCGCAGATCGTCTTCGGGGCTCGCGGCATCACCAGTTTCGAGCTTACCGTCTACGGCGCGCGGCGCGAGCTGCACAGCGGCCACTACGGCAACTGGGCGCCGAACCCGGCGTTCGACCTCGCCCGCCTGCTCACCTCAATGAAGGACGCCGACGGCCGGGTGTTGGTCGCCGATTTCGAGCAGGGAATGGAGCCGGTCGGCGACCTCGAACGCCAGGCGCTTGCCGACGCTCCGCCGATCGATGACGACTTGAAGCGCGAGCTCTGGCTCGGCCGCACCGAACGCTCTCCCGAACGGCTGGAGGAGGCGATCCTTCACCCCTCGTTGAACGTCCGGGGGTTGGCGAGCGCCGCGGTGGGCGATGCGGCGAGAAACGTGGTCCCCGACCGGGCGACCGCGGCAATCGACATCCGACTGGTCAAAGGGCTCGATCCAAAAACGATGGTCGACCGGGTTATTGCCCACGTCCGGGCTCAAGGATATTTCGTTACCGAAAACGAGCCGACGCCCGAGGAGCGGACGAGCCACCCGCACGTCGCCCGCGTGGCGCGCGAAGAGGGTGGCTATCGGGCGATCCGCACTCGGATGGATCTGCCCGAGGCCAAGCGCGTGGTGGTGGCACTCGAAGCCGCTCACGGACGAATCGTCCGCCTGCCCACCCTGGGCGGCAGCCTGCCGCTTGCGGCGTTCGACGACGTTCTCAAGGTGCCACTGCTGATCGTGCCGATCGCCAATCACGACGACAACCAGCACACCCACGACGAGAACCTACGGCTACAAAACCTCTGGGACGGGATCGAGACGTTCGCCGCCCTGTTCACGATGTAGCGCGGGTCATGAAGCGGCTCTCTAATGCGAACGGGCCTCCGTTGCCGGAGGCCCGTTCGTCACCTCAACCCTTGGTCTTTCGATCTTACTTCGGCGCCACCTTCACCTTCAGGTTCGAATAGACCCAGCCGACCGGCGGAAAGTAGGCACCGTCGGCGACGCCGGTCTGGCCGAAGTCCAGGGTCACCTGACGGCCTTCGCCAAGGGACCGAAGATCCCGGTTGTTGATCTCGCCGGCAAGCGTCTGAACCAGCTGAGCGCCCTTCCAGACTTGCAGCGTCACGCGCCGGTCCACCGTGTCGTAGGTGTACTTGAGGTGGTACTTGGTGCGCTCGCGCCAGGGGCCGGTATTGCTCTTGACCAGCTCACCCTCTCCGGTGCGCGGGTCTTTGCCGATGTCGAGGATGGTCTTGAAGCCGTTGCTGCCGCGCAGGATCAGGCCGGTATAGAGCACCCGCTGGTGCCGGTCGGGATCGGAGCGCTTGAAGCCCATGATGCCGTGAAACAACGGAGTCCGCCATTTGCCGAGTTCGAGGTCGAACTCGATCTCCGCCTTGCCGTACTCCAGGCCTGGGCGTAGCGGCAAAGTGTAGTGCTTGAAAGAGGAGACCGGCCTGGCGCGCAGGAACTCGCCGGGGATGTTCATCGTGAACGTGCCGTCGGCGGCGACGTCGGACGGCGTAATCTGGACGCTCGCGGCATCGAGAGCCGATTCGTCCGGCTCGGGGTAGGCGTCGCCCTGGGGCAGATCGGTGTCGAGGCTCGCGAGCGAAGCCGCGCGGCCGACCGTTGCCGAGGGAATCACGACCTCCATTTCCGTCGTGCCCGGCTTCTGCACCCGGGCGAAGGCGTAGAACGGCTTGTTGCACGAGACGGTGAAACGGGCGTCGGACAGCTCGGTCTGGCCGAGAACACTGAAGGCATCGTCGAAGCTGCGCAGCGACAGCGCCTTGTTGGTGATGTTCATGTTCTGGGCGATCTGCTGGCCGTTGCTGCGGAACGCCTTGAGCACGCAGTTCGCCGCCTGCTCCGCGGCGTTGGCCACGTGAATGCTCGTGACGAGACCGTCGGCCCGCCGGGAGAGGCCCTGCAGCACCTGGATCGAATCGGCGACCGCCACCTGGCGTCCGGTGATCGCTTGAAGATTCGCCGAAGCCAGGGCGCTGCTGCCGCTGAACGCCTCCAGCCGGGCGGAGACCACCAACTGCGGCGCGCCCGAGACGAGCAACATGCCGGGCTGTCCCACCGGCGCGACGTTGGTCAACAGGACGGTCGAGCGGGGCGCCACGGTGATCTGGGCCGACGGCCGCGCCTGCGTACCGAGCGCCTCGACCGCGATGAACGTGGTGGTGAAGCGGCGGGGGCTGCCCCCTTGATTGGTCACCCACAGCTTGGTCAGATAGAGCGTGTTGCCGACGGTCTGGTTCGAAGCGATCGGAATCAGGGCGTCGCCGGCCAGGGCCGGTTGGGCCAGAAGGGCGCCGAGCGCGGCCGCGACGAGCAGCAGGGTCCGGCGCAAAGGGGAGAAGCGGTTGGAATGGGCGCGTCGCATGGGCTCAGTTCTCCTTCGGCTCGAACTTAACTTGCAAATTGGAATAGACCCAGCCGATTGGCGGGAAGTAGGCGCCATCGGCGATTCCGGTCTGGCCGAAGTCGACGCTGACCGCGTTGCCGTTGTCCACCAGCTCGGGCGTCTGGGGTGGGCCGTCCACCGCGAAGACTCGCTGGCCGTCTTTCGTCACGGTCAGGGTCACGCGGTTCACGGTCAGGTCGTACTCGAATTTCAGGTGGTATTGCGTCCCCTTCTTCCACACGCCGCCGCCGCTTCGGACCAGCACCTCGTCGCCGAGGTCCAGGTTGGTTTTCTTGTTGTCGTTGCGGATCTGGACACCGTAGTACAGTTTCCGCTGATGCCGGTCGCGGTGGGTGCGCCGGAACGAGGTAACGCTGGTGTAAAAGCCGTTCGGGAACTTGTTCAGGAACATGTCGAAATCGACCGTCGCCTTCTGGTACACCAGGTTCGGCACGAGCGGGATTCGATAGGTGCGGAACGAGTCGGTGTTTTTGGCAATCAGGAAATCGCCCGGCGCATTGAACTCCACCTCGCCGGGGCGCGAAATCGGCTCCAACGTTCCGTCGAGCACGCCGCCGGGGGTGACTGCCGCGGTGCGCGGTCCGCCGACGTCGAACACCAGGGCATAGGCGGCGAACTGCTTGTTGCACGTCAAGTTGATTCGCGCATCGGCGATCTCCGGCACGCCGAGGGTGACCCACACTTCGGGAAACTCGCGCAGCGACAAGGGAAACAGGCTGAACGTCGCCGCCGATCCGATCGACTGGCCGTTGGCGCGCACCGCGGCAACCGTGCAGGATGCCGCTTCGCGGGTGAGGTTGGCGATCCCGAAATCGGTGAGCGGCTTGCCGTCGGCCCGGCGCTCCAGGGCCTGGAGATAGAGGGTCTCACCGGCCGAAGTGACCCGCTCCGGGGAGATGACCGGGACCCGCGTTTCCGACAACAAGGCACCCTGGCTGGTCGTTTCCAAGCGGGCGTCGATCAGGAGATCCGAAGGGCCGTCGATGCGGATCATGCCGCTCGATCCCGAAGGCACGCTTGTCGCAAGCTGGACGGTCTGCCCGGCGCCGACGGACAACGTGGTCGACTCACCCGGGTGGGCGACCCCATCCGTGCCGGCGATCAGAAACTGCGAGATGAAGGTTTTGGCGGTCGTCGCGAGATTCGACACGAAGACCACGGTGCGGCTCGTGCCGCCACCGCTGGGCTGGTTACGTGCAATGGGAACGAAGGACTCGCCCGCTTCGAGCGGCGGTGCCGCTGCGGCGATTGCCGCGAGCACCAGAATCCCGGTCAACGTCGGTCTTTTCATGCGAATACCTTTCACAATGGCCTACTACGATCGCAGGAAAGGCCCTAGGGCCGGCGAATTGTGCAGTCGATAGTACAACAAACTGTGCAGATTTTTCCTGCGGTCTGTTCGAAACCGCGGTCTGCTCAGGGTTTCGTGATCTCGATCAGCTCGACGTCGAACACCAACATTCCCTCCGGTTTGCCCGGCGAGCCGCGATAGGCGAGCGACTTCGGAATCCAAAACCGGCGGGCCTCGCCCTCGGTCATGAGCTGTAAACCTTCGGTCCAGCCCGGAATCACCTCGGTCAGCTTGAACACCGCGGGAGTGCCCTTGGCGAGCGACGAATCGAACATCTTTCCATCGACCGTCCAGCCCGTGTAATGAACGCGCACGATGCTCTGAGCCGCGGGCTTGCGGGTGCCGGTGCCGGGGGTGAGAACTTTCCAAACGAGCCCCGACGAGCTTTTCTGCGCATCGGCGGGAGGCGCCGCGACGTCCGGCGGGGTCGGCGGAACGCGGAGGACGTCGAGCAGCTCGACGTCGAACACCAGCATTCCCTGCGGCCGGTCGGCCACCCCTTCGTAGGCGAGCTTGGCGGGAATCCACATCCGCCGCTTCTCCCCTTTGACCATCAGCTGCACGCCCTCGCGCCAGCCCGGGATCACCGCATTCAGCGGAAAGACGATCGGCCGGTTCCGGACGACCGAGGAATCGAACATTTTGCCGTCTACGGTCCAGCCCGTGTAATGCACCTTCACCGAATCGGAAAGCTCGGGGTGGATCGCGCCGGTGCCGGCCTGGATCACTTTTGAGGCGAGGCCCGAGGCGGTCGTCGCAGCATCCGCCGGAGGGGCCGCGAGGTCGGCCGGCGCGGGGATCGGTTCGGGGGCCGGCTTGGCGGCGGGAGCGGGCGCCGGTTTGGCGGGCGGCGCGGCCGGTGCTGAAAGGGCGGGAAGGGCGAAAAGGGCGGAAAGCAAGAGCGCGATCATCGAACGGTTCATAGGGCGCGCAACCTATCAGAGAGGCCAACCGGAAGGCCCCCGACAAAATGGGCAGAAAGATCTAGCCGCCCTCGCCCCGGATCGGCGCCGCCTGGACCGTGTCGTAGCGGCCGAGCTGCACTTTCCCCGGCGGGAGGCCGCGCGGTTTGCTCACCTCGTCGCAGGTCGTCCAATGGACGGCGACCCGGCCGCCGCGGCGCGCCTTCGAATACCCGGCGGCGAGTCCCGCCGCAAATTGCAGCGTTTCCCGCGACGGGCGCGGCAAGTTGTCGGGATTCCTCACCACGACGTGGGAGCCCGAGTCGCCCGCAACGTGAAACCAGAAATCGCGCGGACTTGAGAGCTTGAGCGACAAGACATCGTTGTCCTCGGCGGTCTTGCCGACCAGGACGATCAACCCGTCGGGCGAGACGAATCGCCGGGCAATCGACCGGCCTTGGAAGATTCCGGCGTCCGGATCGGTCGGCCCCAGCGGACCTTTGCGCTCTTCCCGTCCCATGGCGGCGGAAGGTTAATCTAGACTGAGGTCAAAACGTCGAGACCCCCGCCTGAAGCGCTACCTCTTACCGACGATCTTGAGACTCGAAAAGCGCCAGCCGAACGGCGGGAAATATGCCTGGTCTGCAACGCCCGGAAGCCCGAATTCGAGGATCGGCACGTCGGCGCCGACGGCGTTCAGGTCGTCGTTGAAAAGGCCGCTCGAAACGTTGAAGATCGACGCGTTGTTGTTGTCGAAGATCTGATACGTGATCAGCTTCCGATCGGCGTTCAGCTCGATGTGGAAGTGCAAAAAGCGCGGTCCGCTCAAATCGAGGAAGCGCTTGATCGTGGTCTCGATATAGGGCGTTCCAAGGTCGACGATCATCTTTGGACCCCCGCCCGCGTCGAGCCGGTCGAAATTGCCGAAGAAGAGCGTCTTGCCGAACCGCCGGCCGCCGGCACGCAACAGACCGGTGATGTTGCGGATCACGGTGAACCCGGTGGGATCGGCCGTCTTGGCGTCGAAGTCGATGGTCAAAGAGCGATAGCGCGGCCCGTTGCCGGTGCCGCCCGGGGCGAGCACAAGTGGAATCGGAACGCGCTCGAAGGAGTTGCCCTCGACGACTTGGAGGAACAGGCCCGGCATGTCGACCAGCGTGGTCGTGGTCCCGGCGGTGGGAAACGCGTTGGCCGGGTAATAAACCCGCGACCGGGTGCGATTGGTGTCCGGCAGGGCGCCGAGCGCATAGAACGGTTGATCGCAGGTAACAGCCGCCACGATTCCACCGCCAACCGAAGAGAGCCGGAGCACGTCGTCGATGCGCAACGCGCCGATCGCCGGGACACGAAGGCCCGACCGCGAGTCCAGCTGCGAGCCTTTGGGTCGCAAGACCTTGACGCTGCAGGTGGCGGAGACCGTCCCGAGGTTGTAGAGGCTCAGGTTGCTAGCGAAGTCGGCCGTCTTGGTGAGATTCTGAACGTAGGCGGTCGTGCCGGAAAGGAAAAGGTTCGAGGGACCCAGCAGCGGAAGCTCCCAGCCGCTGTTGCTCGGCGACTTGCCGAGCTCCATCGACACCTCATTCGAGGTCAGTCCGGTTTCGGCGTCGAGCACGACGAGCCCCGGCATTTCCGGAGTGATGTCGAGCAGCGGAAATTTCGTCGAGGTCGACGGTCCGATGTAGACCTGCTGCCGAGAAGGCGTCACGGTGGTGCCCGCGACCCCTTCGGGGATCCGCGTCACGTTCACCCGCTTGACCGAGAGGTCGGTCCGGCCATACTCGGTGACGACCCTGATCGATCCCGCCCCCACGAACGGCACCGGCACGTAGCGCACTTCGGCAAGCGCCGGAGCAGCCAACAAGGCGAGGCAAGACGAGAAGAAGACGAACGGTCTCTGCATGAGCTGAAATCCTCCTGGCTGTGGAACGACACTTCCGGATGAACGGCTGGCAGGACTTGTACGCTTCCCGAGATGAAGTCGTCGCCAGCTGGGGTTTGCACGGCGGCCTGGGCCTAGGTATCGTTGAACCCGCGGAATCGCGGTTTCCTGCGGTCCCGCCCGGAGGAAATGACCCTGATCGAGCTTGAAGCAGCCGCTCTGGAATTGGATCTGCCCTCGCGGGCTCATCTCGCCGAAAGGCTCCTCCATAGCCTCGAAGATCCATCCGGCTCTGAAATCGATGAGCTATGGCTCGACGAAGCGATCCGGCGAGATCGGGCAATCGACGCCGGCGAGCTTGGCGAAACCCCTGCGGTGGAGGTGTTCCAGGAGCTCAAGGCGCGACTTAAGTGACTCTCGCCTTTTCAGCCTCGACGGGGCAGATTGGCGATTGCTCGACCGGCCTTTCTGGCCGAGCGGCCAGTGCCCTAGCCGCGGTCCGGATCACTTGCAGGTAGACTCCAAACCTGCGTCGAGGTCCAGGCATTTGCCATCGAACGCTCCTGGCTCGACCTTCAGGCTGATCAACGCCGCCAGAGTCGGTGCGATATCGACGGTCTCGACCGGCAGTGGTTGTTCAAACGGCGTGATTCCTCTGCGCCAGAAGAGAATAGGCACGCGCCGGTCGTAGTCCCAGGGGCTCCCGTGGGTCGCCACGTACTCTCCCTCCAATTTTGCCCTTTCCTCGGTGATCGGTGTCACCTGTGGCTTGAGCAGCACCACCAGATCGCCGGAACGCTCGGGATCGAACGATGCCCGCGCGCGATCTTCGAGCGACCATGTGTCGGGTGAACCGGTGGGTCGCGGTCTCGCCTGCAACTCGGCGTGGGTTAGAACCCGCGCCACTTGCGGTGAAGCCTCATAGAGCTTCTTTGCGCGATCCAATACATCGGCCTTCTGACTCGCCGTTAGATTATTGTCAACGTAGATGTCCCCCGAAGCCCCTTCGCCGTACAGGACTGGGTCCTTGAGAGTCAAAACCTGGGCGATGGTTTGGCTCATTGGGCTGGCTACTAGATGAGGATCCACCCGCACCGCAGCCGTCGCCGCGTGCTCTTCGTTTCGTTCGGGAAGGTCGTGGCCGCCGTGGTCGGCGGTCAGCACGACGACATAGTCCACACCGGTCGCATCGAGCTTGTCGAAGAAAAAGCCGAGCTCGCGGTCGAGAGAGAGCAGTTGCAGACACATCTCCGCTCCCTCCGTGCCGTACGTGTGACCAACGTAGTCGGTCGCCGACAGGCCAATGGCGAGAAGATTGGTTGCGTTCCCCTCGTCGAGCTTCATCTCGGCCGCAACCGCGGCAGCGAGCGCAAGGATGGCTCGATCAAAGTCAGGGGAGGCGCGGAACAGTCCATTTTCTCCGGCATTCCGTTCGAAGTGGTTGATACCTACAGTCTTGGTGCCCCCGACCGTTACCGCGTGGTTCCGCGCCTCGCAAATTTCCGGAAGCGCGGAGCCTGAGCGCGGCGTGGCGAGTTCTTCAGCTACTGCCTTGTTGATTCGATCGGCAGCAGCGGAAGTCTGCCCGGCCGGACCCATGAATGCCTTATCTTTCCACCACCAGATTTGGTCAACCTTGTCTCCGCCCAGCATCACGGCCGCACGGTCCTTTCCCGCAACGACGACACTGCGGACAGCGGAGTTATCTACTTTCATCCGTTTACCAAGAGTCGGCACTTTCAAATGGGCCGCGGAGATCGTGTAAGTCGATTGGGATTCGTCCTCCGCGCAATAGATCTTGTCTTTTTTCAGCCTCAGGTTAAACCAGTTGTTGGCGATAATGCCAGTGCGGTCGGGATGGGCTCCAGTAAGAATGGTCGAATGGCCCGGACAGGTCTCAGTCGCGGCATGGCTTTGGTAACCGGAGGGGAAAACGACTCCCTCGCGGCTTAGCCGCCTGAGGCCACCGACGAAGTACTGACGGTACTCAGCAAAAAGATCGGCGGAGAATTGGTCGACCGAGATGGCGACGACTAACTTAGGCGCAGGCTTGGGGGCAGGCTGCGCCACGGCACCGGCCGCGAGTGCTGAGAACAGAAGGAAGGCGAGGGCGGGGGCACTGTTCTTCATAGAGGCTCCTTGTAACACTCGAGCGAGTTCCCACGCATCCTGGACGCCAGGTCTTAGAGTTCAACTATCTGACGGACGCTAACTCATTTGTTCCTACCCCAGGTTGACTTCGTAGGCGCCCGCGCTGTACTGATTGGAGCGTTCCGAACTCTCAATCCACCCATGCCTTTCCTCCGCCCGATCGCCCTCCTCGCCGCGATTCTCTTCTCGGCGTGCGAATCAAAAGCTCCTCCTCCCCGTCCGCGGGTTCTCTTCGTCGGCCTGGACGGCGCGGATTGGCAGCTGCTCGACCGGTTTGCGGCGGACGGCACGATGCCGAACCTCGCTCGGCTGGGCAAGGAGGGGCGTTCGGGCATCCTCGAAACCGATCAGCCTCCTCTCTCTCCCCTGCTCTGGACGACCATGATGACCGGGGTTTCGCCGCTCGCCCATGGGGTGCTCGACTTCACCCGATTCAGCCCCGAGACCGGCCAACGGGAGCCGATCACCTCGGCCGAGCGGCGGGTGCCGGCGATCTGGAACATGGCTTCCGGGGCCGGGCGGAGCGTCGCCGTGTTCGGGCTCTGGGCGACCTGGCCGGCGGAGCCGGTGAACGGCCGCCTGGTCTCGGACCGGCTGTTCTCGTTCCAGCTCCGCGAGGGCGATCCTCCCCCCGGTTTGGTCTGGCCCAAAGACCGCGAGGAATGGGCCCGCGCGGCGCGGCAACGAGCCGAGCAGGAGATCGGCGCGGAGCAGATCGCTACATACCTTCCCGCGCTGTCCCCGGAGCAGATCGAGTCCGCGCTTGCGGCTCCTCCCGGCCCGGAGAACCGGATCGAGGGGCTGCGCCGGATCCTGGTCCAAACCCGGCTCTACGACGGCCTCGCCCGCGAGACGATCGCCGAAACGCACCCGGATCTCGCCATCGTCTATATCCAAGGGACCGACGCGATCGGCCATCTGTTTGCACCGTACTTCCCGCCGCGGCGGCCGGAGATTTCGGAGGCGGACTTCGCGCTCTATTCCGACGTTCCGCGACGCTATTTCGCGGAGATCGACCGCCTGCTGGGTGCATACGCCGAGATCGCCAAGAAAGAGGGGGCGATTTTGATGCTCGCCTCCGATCATGGGTTCCGCTGGCAAGAGGGCCGGCCGATCCATGCCGGAAGCGCCGAAGCGGCGACCGCCGGGCTCTGGCATCGCGAGGAGGGGATCTACCTGCTCGCCGGCCCGGGGATTCCACCGACATCCGAGCGGAGCCGCGGCCGGATCGATCAGATCGCCTCGACGCTGCTTGCGCTGCTCGGCCTACCACCGGGCAAAGGCATGGCAGGGCCGGAACTTCGCGGAACCCCGCTCTCTCCGATCGCTCCGGCCCGCGAAGCGGTGGACTACGCGGCCCATTTCCGCCCCATGTCGAACCCTGGAACCGCCGTTTCCAAAGCCAAGCCGGCGGGTGAAGAGCTGGCGACGCTCAAGGCGCTGGGGTATTTGGGAGCGGACGAGCCTGAGCGGGCCCCCCGCGCCGTCCCCGCCGGAACCGACCCGACCCGGACGCCCGGCTCTTACAACAACGAGGGGTTGATCCGCCGCGCGTTGGGCGGGAAAGGCGATCCGGCCCAGACCCGCGCAGCGGCCGAAGCGTTCGAGAACGCGATCGCGCTCGATCCGCGCTCCGCCTCGGCGCTTTGGAATCTGAGCGACCTGCTGGCATCGAGCGACCCCAAGGGGGCCGGCGGACTGCTGCGCCGCGCCGCGCGGGCCGGCCTGCCGGACGCGCTGCCGCGGCTTCTCGGCCGGGGAAAAGAGCGCCTGGCGCTCGGCGACTGCGCGGAGGCGCGTGCCGATTTCGGCCTCGCGACCGACCTGGCGCCGAGCGATCCGATCGCCTGGGGCACCGTGGCGCTCGCCGATCTCTGCACCGGAGACCCAGCCGCCGCCCGCCGGGCGCTTGAACGATCGCTCGCGCTCGATCCGAATCAGCCCGAGATGGTCCGGGCGCTTGGGGAGCTGCGGTAGCGCAGCCAATGCATCGCCTCGAAGAGAACATCGGCGCCGTGGACGTTGACCTCGACCGCAACGAGTTGCAGGAGATCGACGCTGCCACCGCCCGCATTGAAGTCCAGGGCGCACGCTACCCCGAGGATCAGGAACGGCTAACGGGACTCTGACTAGCGCTCCGAACGCAACCACCGCCCAAAACCCGTCTCCATCTCCTCCCAAGAGACCCCGAGCGCCGCGCGGAGGCGTTCCGGGTCGTAGCGCTCCCCTCGCGCGAGCGACGCGAGGTACCCTTTGAAGCGGGGCGCAAGCTCCCGATCGAGCAACAGGTAGCGCACCAGAAGTGCGCTCTGCTCGTAGTCGAACGAGCGCAACCCATGATCGAAATCGCTGCGCGGGAGTCCGGTCAACTCGGGCAACGGACGAGCCCAGCCCCGGTCGAGCGCTCCGCGCAGCCGCTCGGCGAGAGCCTCGACGCCTACGATGCCGCGGAGCGGACCGATTCCCTCTTCCGTGGTGCCGTAGCCGATCGCGTCGGCCAGCCCCTCCGACAGCCACGGCGGCAGGTTCGTGCCCAGCGCGCGGCGGTGGACCAGGTGTGTCAGCTCGTGCGCCAGGGTGGTGATCGCGCTCTTCCTGCCGCTGCCGGCATGGAGGACCACCAGGCCGTCGATGTCGCTCGCAAAGCCCGCGTAGCCCGCCGCCAGACGGCCGTCCTCCTCGACGTAGTGCCGATAATCCGCAAGGTCGCCGAACAGGATGATCTCTTCGGCGGGCGTTTCGATCGGGGTCACCCCGAAGCGCCCGGCATACACGTCATCGAGCGTGGCGCCGATCTTCTCGCAGGCGGCCAGGAGCCGCGGGTCCGAGCTGTAGGTCGCGAGCCGGTACGGACCGCAGCGCCCTTTTTTCGGTCGCCCCATGGTCAGGTAGGCGAGTGCCAGAGATTGCTCGTTCGGGGTGTTGGCGGGCCGCGCGGCGGTCGCGGGAGGCTTGGGGCGCGGCCGGGGCGGCCGGACGACGACCGGCGGCGGAGCCGGCTCGCCGCAGTCGAGGTTTAGCCCCAAGAGCGCCAAGGCGCCCCAAAAGCAAAGCGCCCGAGAGGCTCGGAACCGACAAGTCAAATCGCCGATGGCTCGGCCTCCTCGAGTGCGTAGCCCTGAGAGCGAGATCTTAGATGAGCTAGGTCCTAAAACGCGCCCCGTTCGAGAGACTGCCTCGCCCATTTTAATCAGCTTGTAACGAAATTGTAGAGCGGTGCGCCTTATCTGTTCCAGGCGTGACGAAGACCTTGCGGAACGCTGAATGGACAGCGAGCCGCGTCAGAGCGGCCGGGCTCTGCGGCTAGAGAGGGAACCTTATGCCAGTCACTGTCAGCTATCCAGGCGTCTACATTGAGGAGATTCCGAGCGGCGTCCGCACCATCACCGGGGTGGCGACGTCGATCGCGGCGTTCGTCGGCCGGACGCGCTCCGGGCCGGAGAATGATCCGGTGGTAATCAATGGTTTCGGCGATTTCGAGCGCCGATTCGGCGGACTCGGGTTGGGCTACCCGCTTTCCTACGCCGTGCGCGACTTCTTTCTGAACGGCGGCAGCCAGGCGATCATCGTGCGGCTGTTCAAGGGGGACACCGGTACGGCCAAGGTGGCGGCCGGCAAGCTGACCCTCCAGGCCGTCTCCCCGGGAAGCTGGGGCGGCTGGCTGCGCGCGACGGTAACTTTGGTCACCGACACCGCGTTGAAAGCCCGTTTTGGACTGACTCCCGCTGATCCACTGTTCGACTTGACCGTCCGGGACAGCCGTCCGGGCGGCCTGACCGAGCAGTTCCGCAGCCTGACCACCGTCAAGGACAACCCGCGCCGGGTGGATAAGGTTCTGGAGGCGGAGTCGCAACTCGTCCGCTGGGAAGGGCTCTGGAAGGATCCGGCACCGACGCCCGAGGCCGGCACCGATCCGGTGGCGAAGGAAGAGGACAAGCTCAAGGCGGCCGAAAAGGAGCTCCGGGACAAGAAGAACGAAGGCACGACCGGAGACGCTCTGAAACCTTTCCAGGACAAGGTCGCCGCGGCGCTCAAGGCGGTCCAGGAGGCCGCCGATGCCCTGGGAGGAAAAGACAGCACGGCGCTCGAGAACACCGACTACCTCGGCAGCGAAGACAAGAAGAGCGGCTTCTTCGCCCTGGCGAAAACCGATCTGTTCAACATCCTCTGCATCCCCCCTGATACTCGGGATGGCGATACGGCGCCCGCGGTCTACCAGGCGGCCATGGAGTATTGCGTCCGGCGGCGGGCCATGCTCGTCGTCGATCCGCCGGCGGCCTGGGGGAAGAACCAGGCAGAGGCGGCGGCCAAGGCGATGGCAGGGCTTGACACTCTCGGCCTGACCGGGACCGCGGCCCGCAACGCGGCGCTCTATTTTCCTCGCGTGGTCGAGTCCGATTCGCTGAGCGAGGGACGCCTGGATACCTTCGTCTCCTGCGGCGCGGTGGCCGGCGTCATGGCTCGCACGGACGTCCAGCGGGGCGTTTGGAAGGCCCCGGCGGGATTGGACGCGGCTCTGAACGGTGTGCAGGGCCTGCAGGTCAACCTGAATGACCTCGAAAACGGTCAGCTCAATCCGCTCGGCATCAACTGTCTGCGGCTTTTCCCAGGCGGCGCCGGCCGCGTGGTCTGGGGCGCCCGCACCCTGCGCGGCTCCGATCAGCTCGCGGATGAATATAAATACATTCCCGTCCGGCGCCTGGCCCTATTCATCGAGGAGAGCCTCTATCGGGGCACGCAGTGGGTGGTCTTCGAGCCCAACGACGAGCCGCTGTGGTCGCAGATCCGGACCAACGTCGGCGCCTTCATGAACAACCTTTTCCGCCAGGGCGCCTTCCAGGGCAGCTCGCCGCGCGAGGCCTACCTCGTCAAGTGCGACAAGGAGACCACGACGCAGAACGACATCAACCTGGGCATCGTCAACATCGTGGTCGGCTTTGCTCCCCTGAAGCCGGCCGAGTTCGTGATCATCAAGATCCAGCAGCTCGCCGGACAGATCGAGACCTAAGGAGACATGGTCATGGCCCAGTTCAATGTCAACGCGAATCGTTTCGATCCGTACAAGAATTTCAAGTTCCGTGTCTTCTGGGTAGGGAGCACGGCGCCGGTCGCCGGCGTCAGCAAGGTCGGCGGCCTGAAGCGGACCACCGAGGTGGTGGAGCACCGCGAGGGCGGCGATCCCAGCACGTCCCGCAAGTCCCCCGGCCGCACCAAGTTCGAGGCCATCATGCTGGAGCGCGGAGTCACCCACGACACCGAGTTCGAAAAGTGGGCCAACAAGGTGTGGAACTTCGGCTCCGGGCTCGGCGCGGAGGTCTCCCTCAAGGATTTCCGGCGCGACGTGATCATCGAGCTCTACAACGAAGCCGGTCAGCCGGCGATCCGTTACAAGGTCTTCCGCTGCTGGGTCTCGGAGTTCCAGGCGC
>JBDTZG010000123.1:0-7324 GCA_040005235.1 Acidobacteriota bacterium
ATCAGGAACTCCGGCAGTTTCTGGGCGATCCAGCGTTCGGCGCGGCGGTGTTCGGGGAACAGCTCCTCCCTGCGGCGGAACTCGGGGGAGTGGATGCAGCGCCGGTGGCCGTCGGAGACCGGGGGCATCGCGGCGTGCAGCAGCTCGTGGTAGATGACCGATTCGACCACGTAGCGGGGGACTTCCGGGTCGTCGAGCAGCGGGTGGATGCGGATCACGTGATCCTCGAAGTTGTAGCTGCCGAGCTGGATCGTCGAGGTGCGCCGCCGGGTGGGTTTGCGCCACCGCCCTTGGCGGCCCCAGGTGATCGGCACGTCGAGGCGCCCGGTGGCGTTTTGGTCGGCAAAATAGAGCCCGACCAGCCGCTCGCGGAGCTTTTCGAGGTCGTAGGCGTCGCCGTAGGGTCGCAGGACGATCCGCCGTTTGCGCTCCGCGCCGCTGCGGTTCTGGGCGAAATGCTCGCGGATGCGGAGCAGCGCCTCTTGGGCCTTTGGGCTCTTCTTGCGGCTCTGGACGAAGACCGAGACCGCTTTTAGGACCTCTTCCGGCGCCCAGAGGAACGACCGGTGAAGCCGGATCTGAAACCGGGCGGGCGCCGGCCCTTCCGGCCGGAACGATAGGATCGTCCGCTGGTTGTCGGTCAGCTTGAGGGTCGAAAGGCGGAGGTCGAGCAGGCGCGAGAGGTGCCGGAACAGGTCGCGCTCACGCAGGTCGGTCAGCTGCTGGCCGGCGGTGTCTTCCGGGGGAGCCGGGCTGACGGAGCGGCCGGCCGGGCGCGCGGCACGGGTTACCGCTCTCGACGGAAGGCTCGGCGTCGAGGCGTCGAACAGCGGCATCTGCCGCGGATCGCGATCCTTCCGGAGCATGGCGGGAGGGAGTTTAACGCGGGTCCGGCGGCCCGTGTAAAGGGGCCGCCGGAGAGAGAACTTGCAGCAGGCGAGAAGAGGGGCTACCCGATGGCAGGCGCGCCGGTATCGGCGATCGGGACCGGCACCGGTACCGGAGCCAGGTCGCGGAAGCGGACCATCGTCCGCTGCTCTTCGTCCCAGAGCTTGAGGCCGGCGCAGCGCAGGCTCTGGCGAAAGGTGAGCCGGGTGACGTTTTGGAGCGACGGGTTTTCGTTGAAACACTCGGCGAGCCGGTAGTTGGGAATCTGGCTCGACAGGTGGTGGATGTGGTGATAGCCGATGTTGCCGGTCAGCCAGTGGAGCACCGGGTGCAGGTCGTAAAACGAGCTTCCCTCCGCGCTCGCGCGGTAGAAGTCCCAGGAGTCTTCCGACTGCCAATAGGTTTCCTCGAACTGGTGCTGGACGTAGAACAGCCAGACTCCGATCGCACCGGCGACCACGATGACCGGCAGGTAGACCATGGCGACCGTGCCTAGGCTGAACACCGAGGAGAGGCCGAAGACCGCCGCGGCGATCGCCACATTGGTCGTGAGAACGCTCTTCCATTCGCGCTTCCACGACCAGGGGATGTCGATCGGTAGGCGGTGCTTGAGCAGGAACTGGTAGGTCGGGCCGACGCCGAACAGGACGAACGGGTGGCGGTAGAGGCGGTAGCCGAAGCGCCCGAGGGCCGACCTCGACTGGTATTCCTTGACGGTCAACGTGCGCACGTCGCCGAATTCGCGCTGATCGAGGTTGCCGGTCGTCGCGTGGTGGATCGAGTGGGTGCGCCGCCAGTAGCCGTAGGGGAAGAGCGTGATCACGCCGAGCAGCGAGCCGAGCGCGTTGTTGGCGGCGCGCGAAGGGAAGAACGCGCCATGCCCGCAGTCGTGCTGGAGGATGAACAGGCGGATGAAGAAGAACGAGGTGGGGATCACCAGAAGCAGCACGAGCGGCTGATGGCGCGAGATGCCGATCGCCATGGCGGTCCAGAGCAGGACGAACGGAATCAACGTATTGGCCAGCTGGAACAGCGCGCGGCCCCAGCTCGCCTTTTTGTACGGGGCGAGGAGACGGCGCCAATCTTGTTCGTTGGTGGGGGCGTTCGCGGGGTTCGTCATGGTCGCGGAGTATGCCAGGGCGGAACGCGGGGCGCGGTCAGCTCTCTGTCACGGAATTGTCAGGGCGGCCGGTCGGAGAGGAGGATTTCCTCCGGATCGAGCCAGGCGATAGCATGCCCCCGTGCCTTCCCGCCGCTCGACCCAGTTGGTGACTATGTTCGTCCTGTCCCTCGCGGCGACGATCACGCTGCTGATCGGCTGGGTGGTCTACGTCGTCCGTTCGAGCTCCCGGCTCGCGCCGAGCGGACCGGCGCGCGGGGTCCATTGGCTGCTTTTGGTGGTGGGCTGCGTGCTTCTGTTCTTCCTGATCGTCGGCCTCATCTACCAGCTCGCCCAGGCGCTCGCGGCGCGGCGCTACGCCCAGAAGCAGGACGAGTTCGTCGCCAACATCACCCACGAGATGAAATCGCCGCTCGCGGCGATCAAGTTGCACGCCCAGACCCTGGAGCGCGAGGCGGATCTTTCGCCCGAGCTGCGGCGGCGATTTCTCGCGATCATCGAGCAGCAGACCGACCGGATGGCCTCGCTGGTCGACGCGGTCCTTGAAAGCGGGCGCCTGCTCGCGGGCAAGCGCCAACTCGATCTCGTGCCGGTCGAGGTGGCCGCGTTTTTCCAGGCCTATTTCGCCACGGCGCGCCCCCATGCGGAAAGCCGCGGCGTCCATTTGGCGACCGACGTCCGATCCGAAGCTTGGGTCTTGGGCTCGGAAGAGGCGCTGCGGCGGGTGATGGACAACCTGATCGACAACGCCGTCCGCTTCTCCCAGCCGGGCGGGGAGGTCCGCTGCCGGGTCGCGACCGACGGCGCCCAAGTCCGGATCGAGGTCGAGGACGACGGCGTCGGCATCCCGAAGAAGGAGCTGCCGAAGATCTTCGAGCGCTTCCACCAGGCCCAGCGCCAGGGGGGGCCGCACGGCAGCGGCACCGGCCTCGGCCTGTCGATCGTCTCCGGTCTGGTGCGCGAGATGCGCGGTGCCGTGCGCGCCTATTCGCAGGAGGACCGGCCGGGAACCCGCCTGGTTGTCGAGCTGCCGATCGCTGAGGCAGCCGCTTGACGGTTCCGGCGAACGTCGCACCGCGGGTGCTGGTGGTCGAGGACGACGAGGCGATCGCCTCGGGCCTGGTGTTCAATCTGGAGCGCAAGGGCTACGAGGTGGTGGTCGCGACCGACGGCGCCGAGGCGCTCGATCGCGTGATGGCCACTGATTTCGACCTGGTGATTTTAGACGTCCGGTTGCCCGGGATCGACGGCTTCCAAGTTTGCCAACGTCTGCGCGGAGCGGGGAACTTCACGCCGATTTTGATGCTCACGGCCCGCGGACAACCCGACGACGTGATCTTCGGCCTCAAGATGGGCGCGGACGATTACGTGATCAAGCCCTTCGATCTGGCCGAGCTGCTCGCCCGGGTAGAGGGCCTCCTCCGCCGTCAGGAATGGGCGCGCCAAGGGGGCAACGCCAACGGCGGGGGCGCCCCGCCGGAGGGCGAGGGCCGGAAGGTCTTCGGCGATTTTTGGATCGATTTCGACCGCTTCGAGGCGAAGACCCTCGAAGGTCAGGTCCAGCTGTCGCAGAAGGAGATCTCGGTGATGCGGGTGTTCCTCGCCCGGCCGAACCAGGTGGTCACCCGCCGCGAGCTGCTCGCGGAGGTCTGGCACCTGCCGCACCATCCGAACGAGCGCGTGGTCGACAACGTGATCGTCGCCCTGCGCCAGCATTTCGAGATGGATTCCTCGAAGCCCCGGCACATCCGGAGCGTTCGAGGGGTGGGGTACCGGTTCGTGCCCTAAGGAAGCATCCACCGCTCGCCGATCGCCAGGGTGCGGACTCTTGGGTCGCCGCCGATCTTGGCGAGGTGCTCGGCGAGGACGTGCGGCGCCAGGCCGACCGGCTCGTCGGTCAAGTTGAACACCCCCCAGTGCATCGGCACCATGTGCTTCGCTCCGAGGTCGAGGAAACTCTGGTACGCCTGGATCGGGTCCATGTGCTGGTAGCCCATGAACCAGCGCGGCTCGTAGGCTCCGATCGGCACCATCGCGACGTCGATCGGCGCCAGGCGTCGGCCGATTTCGGCAAAACCCCCGAAGGCGCCCGAATCGCCCATGAAAAAATAGCGGCGGGTCCCTGAGTCGAGCAGCCAGCCGGCCCAGAGCGACCGGTTCGCCCGGAACGTGCGGCGCGACCAATGCTGTACGGGGACACAGGTCAGGCGCCAGCGGCCGGTGACTCCAATCGCCGCGCTCTGCCACCAATCGAGCTCGGTCGCCTGCTTGCCACGCTTCGCGAACCAGGCCCCGAGGCCCAGCGGGACAAACCAGGGGAGCGAATCGGGGAGCCAGCGGACCGTGGAATCGTCCAAATGGTCGTAATGGTCGTGCGACAGGATCGCGAACGTCGCCTTTTCCACCGTTTCAAAGGGGATACCTGGAGGGCTCTGGCGGGGCGGCAGAAGGGCTCGCGGGCTCCAATGGGGATCGGTCAGGACGATGTCGCCGCCGTCGTGGATCGCGAACGTCGAATGGCCCACCCAGGTGAGCGAATCGGGCTCGTCCGGGCGGGCAAGGTAGGCGCCGTCGTTCTGCACCGTCGGGACCACCGGCTTGGGACAGTCGCGGTACTTGTTCGGCCCGAGCTTCCAGCGCAGCAGGTCGGAGAACCGGACCGAAAAGCGCTCCCAGGGATTGAAGAACGTGCCGTCCGGATCGCGATGCGGCGCGTCTAAAGAGGTGGGATCGAACGGCCGCGGTGTCTTGCGGCTCAAGAACCGGCCCTACCGAGCGCGGCGGCGAAAGCCGCGCGGATCGCCTCCATCCGGTTGCGGTTGACGTCGAAATCGCGGCGGCCCCACCGGGCGGCGGAGCGGAAGTGGATCGTCTTGCCCTCCCGATCGAGGAGGAACAGCGCGTTGTCGGGAAACCGGAAGATCAGCGAGCGGAACCGCGCCCGGGCATGCTCGGGACCCTCTTCGAGCAGGTGGGTGCGAGGCCACTCGCGCAGAAGGTCGAGCAGCACCCCCCAGGCGCGGTCCGGATCGCCCGCGAAACGGAGCGGCTCGATCCGGTAGGGATCGCGGGTCTCCTGGCTCGAAACGCAGTTACGGAGGCGGCAGGGCCGGAGCGCGGGCGGAGGCAGGGTTTCGGTCACGTCGCCGGTGAGAACGCGCGCCGAAGCGCCTAATATTTCTCTCGGGGCAGGGCGCCCGTTTCGGGCCGACCCATCCTCCGCGCCGAAGCGGGCCTTGCGATAAGCTCGACTTGCCTGTCACGCCCTGGCGAATCCTGACACTCTATGAAGGGTGCCGGGGTTTGCCGCGGCAAGCGGGCGAGCCGGTCGGCATGTTCCGGCAAGAAACGAAAAACGTCGAGGAGATCTCAGATGAGTTGGGAAGAACGCGAAGATACGACGATCTACAAGGTCGTCATGAATCACGAAGAGCAGTATTCGATCTGGCCGGCCCACCGCGAGCTGCCGCTCGGCTGGACGGCGGTCGGTCCCGAGGGCTTGAAGCAGGTGTGCCTGGACTACATCAAAGAAGTGTGGACCGACATGCGGCCGCTCTCTCTGCGCAAGAAGATGGAAGAGATGGAGCGGGAGCGCCAGTCCAACTGAGCTCAGGACCGGGCTCTTTGATCGGATCGCACGCTTGAGCGTCTCTTCCCCCGCTTCCGCGTCGGAACGCTGGCTCGCCTATCGCGAGTCGAGCCCGCGCGCCCGCTTTCGGCTGTTCTGTTTCCCCTACGCCGGAGGCGGCGCGTCCGCCTATCGCGGCTGGGGAGGTGCCTTGTCCGCCGACATCGAGGTCTGCCCGGTGCAGTTGCCGGGCCGCGAAGGGCGGCTGCGCGATCGTCCGTTCGACCGCCTCGAACCTATGATCCAGGCGCTCGCCGAGGCGCTCTCCCCCTATTTCGACCTGCCGTTCGCCTTCTTCGGCCACAGCATGGGAGGGCTGATCTCGTTCGAGCTCGCCCGCGAGCTGCGCCGCCGGGGCGGCCCCGAGCCGCTGCATCTGTTCGTCTCCGCCCGGCGCGGTCCGCAGGTGCCGAGCCGCGAAGAGGCCATCCACGATTTGCCGGAGCCGGAGTTCTCGAACAAGCTGCGCGAGCTCAACGGCACGCCCGAGGAGGTCCTGCAGCACGCCGAGCTGATGAAGCTGCTCACCCCCATCCTGCGCGCCGACTTCGCGGTCAATGAGACCTACGAGTACGTTGCCGGCGAGCCGCTCGGCATGGGCATTTCGGCGTTCGGCGGTTTGGGCGACCTGGAAGTGACGAAAGAGGACCTGGCGGCCTGGAACGATCTCACCACCGGCCGGTTCCGGCTGCGCATGCTGCCCGGCGACCACTTCTTCGTCCACAGCGGCAAAGAGCTGATCCTCGATTCGCTGGCGCGGGATCTCGCCGAGCTGACCGTCGGCGTGCGCTAGGGACAGCTCTCTCGCGTGGAGCGCCCCCTTTCGCCGGACGATTTTCCTCTCGCTTCGGAGCGCGCCTTGGCGGTGCTCGCTCCCGGCGAGCTGCGCCTCTGGACGATTCCGCTCGATCCGCCGCCCAACTCGGTCGCCACGCTCACTCGGCTTCTCTCGCCGGATGAGCAGGAGCGCGCGGCGCGGTTCCGCTTCGACGTGCACCGCCGCCGTTACGCCGTCGGCCGGGGCGCCCTTCGCCGGCTGCTCGGGCGCGAGCTGGGTCTGCCTCCCGAGGCGGTGGCGTTCGACTACGGGCCGCGCGGCAAGCCGTTCCTCGCCGCCCGCCATGCCCGGCCCGATCTGCAATTCAACCTGTCGAACTCCGAGGAGCTGGCGCTGGTCGGTTTCCTCCACGGCCGCGAGGTCGGCGTCGACGTCGAATTTTTAAAGCCGATGCCCGACGCCGAGGAGATCGGCGAGCGCTTCTTCTCGATTCCGGAGCGCGAGGTGCTGCACCGCGTGGCGGAGGGGCAGAAAGAGATCGCGTTCTTCAACGCCTGGACGCGCAAAGAGGCGTACCTGAAGGCGGTGGGCGAAGGTCTCGCGGTAGCGCTCAATTCTTTCGACGTGACACTCGCGCCGGGCGAGCCGGCGCGGATGCTCGCCTTAAACGGCGACCCGAAAGCCGCCGAGCGGTGGTTTTACCTCCATCTCGATCCGGAGCCGCGCTACGTCGGGGCCGTGGCGATCGAGCTGAGGGATCGGGCAGAGATCGACCGGATCAGCTCCTACCGTCTGGCGCTCTGAGCGGCGACCACGGGCATGCTCGACGCCTCGATTGCGGCACTGCTCAGTGGCCTCCCCGCGGCCGATCTCGCGGCGCTGTCGGTCGCTTCGCCGATCGGCGGCCTCG
>JBDTZG010000124.1:0-7317 GCA_040005235.1 Acidobacteriota bacterium
AATTTTACCAGAGCCTTGCGCCGGTTGGGCGGACTTTCACCACGGGCTGCTAGGTGGTGAGCGGCCAGGATCTGCCGCATAACACTCCAATAGCGTTCGCTCTCCGATTCAAGACCAACGAGTCTGAGAATCGCTTGGAAATCCCTCCTATCGCGGGTACAGATATTACGAGACGACATCCAGTAGCGGAGATTCGTCTCGTCAGCGAGATGCGCCCCCAGATCGAGCAAACGCACACTCACGTCCATCAGTCGTGAATTCACGTCAGGTTGAGGGCTCTCCGCCACCGCCGCCCGAAGCCGACCCTTCCATTCACTCTGCATGGCGCGGCTTGGCTGCGCTCGCTCACCGAGGATCTTATCGGCGAGTGGCACGATGTAGTCTCCCCCACCCTCGGTGCGCTGAAGCAGAAATTTTCCAGGCAAGATCTCGTCGGAAAGGATTCGCGTCACTCTGGCTTCGTCATCCGCTTCCGGATCGATCACCAAAGATTTGGAGCGATGTGACACGTCCAAGAATACGGCCAAGCCCTGACCTAACAGGAAGAGACGAGCCTCGACGGCATCATGGCCGTGCTTAGTAGCTGCCGGATCTGACTCTTCGAAAGCTCGGCGTTTAATCTCCTCCCAATCCGGTTCGGGCCAGGGTTCAATCGGCTCGTGCGAATCGTGCATGAGTCGATCTTGTGGTTCACTCTGCGCTTTAGGCCTCCCCCGCTCCAACTCACCGGCTAAGGCGAACTGTGGCCGCCAAGGCCTCAATAGAAACGCGTAGGAGATGACATGAAGCTCGACCGCGCGGGGAGCTTCGAACACGTAGCCGGGAAACCAGGACGTTGGCCCGATCAAGACTAGCAGCGGAAATGTTCTGGCACCACGAAGCGCATGTGGATCAATAACCTCCCACTGGCCGAGTTCTGGTCGAGATTCAATAAAGGCTTGGCAAGCCTCGCGAAGGTTTCCCTCCCGGACAACCACAGCCGCACCGTCAGCCTGGATACTTCGCTGGCAACTAAGCTGCTCAAACCGGTCCAGCAATGGGTTGGCGTCGCTAGCGGTCAAGTCTTGAATGAGAGCCGCGATCTCTCGCGCCTCCTGTGCGATCGCAGGGTATGCTTGACTTACCCTTTCGACGATCGAATCCGCGTCCAGTGGACGGCGAAAGTACGAGAATTGACAAAAAGGTAGTGGAGAGGCCGCCACAGCGAAACGAGATCGCGCCGCCCGAATAAGTGGGCGGACGATGTCTTCACTCGCGATAGCGCCAGCCCCACGCTCTAGTCGGCGACTCGCTTCCCAAAATCGCTGAAATAGAGGGCACTCAGCTGCATGATATTCAATACGGCCAGAAAGGGCGCACTCGTAAATGGCGACGGCGGCGGCGAAGGCTGTTGAGCTCATCCGAGTCGCGCCCGATAAAACAGGAGTTCGCAGCCTCGCAGCCTCAGGTCAGGATGATCCAAGGCTTGTTCGCCAATTCGTTGAACGTATTCCCTATTGATCTCAGCGGCCGCGTCGGTCGAGCGGGTGTCCGTTCTGTCGAGCACAATGATTCTGGCGGTGCCAGGCCACCGATCGCCGAACTTGAGGAGACTGACAGCTCCGTCAAATACAGCGATGTCCGGTGGGTCGGACCAGGTCGCCTCTGAGGGCGTCCCACCGGCGGCGAGAACTTCCGAGTGAAAGACACCGCTGCGCCCTACGAATGACCGCACCTGCAAGACTTCCTGGAAGGTCCCTTTGACGATCTGGCCATCAGCGCCTGGCAGGCCGACGCGCGTGTCGAGAATCTCGGTGCGGAGCGTGCCGACCGTACCCACGACGCAACAAACGAGCCGAGAGCCCAAGCGGGCGCTTGAAGCCAGGCTGTCGCCAAGAAGAGCGGTAACAAGCGCGGCCGGAGCGGCCGGTGCTTTGCTTCTGGCTTGGGCAGGAAGTTCTCGACCAACTGGACCGGTGACCTCAACCGCGTGCGCGAAGCCTTTGGCGATCGAGATGCTTGAACCTGCCAAGCTGGACCTGACAACAACTGCGCTGGCGTCACACCGGACCAATTCGCCGGGGATTCCGGCCCCTGTCTCCGTGCGATAAGTGACCATGGTGCCCGGAGCGAGGGCCGAAAGGAGAGCGAAGCGTTCGGCGGCGGCTACTTTTGGAGGAGTGGAGAGGCGCTGAAGTACAGCGCCAACGGCACAAAGAACGGCAGCGAATCCGCGGGTGGGAACTATGAGGGCGACCGTAGGTCGACCCCCTGCATCCGCAGGTGGACTGGCTACTAGCGCGGCACCAATTCTCGTGAAGGAGGCCGCCCACTTCGGTAACGGCAGCCAATCCTCGGCGAAGACGAGTGTTCCGCCTATGAAATCCTCGACAGGGTCGCCCCAATGGGGACCCGGAGTTCTAGTGAACATAAGCGCTACGCGCCTCCGGCGCGTCTCATCGCTATTCTGGATGAATGGCCGACATAATACTGGATGCGCGTGATTGAGCGACCACAGTCGCCTTCCGCTGCGGCATGGGATCAGAGAGGGCGCACATGACTCGGCACCTTAACCGTTCAGGCCCTGAGCGAGGGGATCACCTTGGTTACCGCCGATGCGACCTTGGCCGGCTATCCCGTGCCGGTGCGCAAAGGTTAGGTGGCCGTCCCCCGGCCACCGCGCCTAGCTGATCTGGCACCGGGACACGATCTTCGGTAGAGGCCGTTCCAATCAGGGAGTCCCTGAATCGGGAGCGAATAGGCCTGCGAAGCCACGCGAGGCTTCCCGCGAAGCCACGCAGCGAAGCCACGCAAAACAACCCCGAAGCAACGCAAAAGAGGCCAAAATCGGCCGATCGGCCGGCGAAGCCACCGAGAAATTCACTGAAGCCACACAGCGAAGGAGTGAAGCCACGCAGAAAGCCAGTGAAGCAACGCAACCAGATATTCAAGCCACCCACCGAACTGCAAAAACTACCGACCAAACAGGCCAAGCCACCGACAGATACGCCAAAATGGCCGGACAATCCGGTCGAGCGACCGACGACGGGGCTCGCTTGCGTGGCTTCAGCGAATTTCTCGGTGGCTTCGGGGATTTTCTCGGTGGCTTCAGGGGTTTTCTCGGTGGCTTCAGCGAATTTCTCGGCGGTTTCGGCGTTCCGTTCAGTGGCTTCACGGTTTGCCGCGGTGAATTTCGCGTTCCGTTCCGTGGCCTTGGCGCTCGGCGCGGTGGCTTCGCCGTTCCGGTGGGCGGCTCGAACGATCTTGGGCGTGGCCTCAGCGAATTTCCGGGCGGCTACCGGCCGCGAACGTGCGACGTCGGCGCCCCAACCGTCGGTTCGGTGGCTTCACTCCTCGACTTCCGGAATCGTCGCAAGAAGATCTCCAAACAGCTCCAGCGCGGAACCTTTGAGGCCGCGGAGCAGCTCGACCGGGGGGACCGCCTCGGCGAGCGCCAGGGCGCCGCTTCGCCGGTACGACGGCGCCAGCAGGTGGAGGGCGGCCTCGATCACGATCGGCGCCGTCACGGCGTAGATGTCCTGGCCGCGGGCGCCGCCGGTCCGAATCTCGCCGTTCCGCTCCACCCGCACTGCCATCTCGAAGCGCTGTGCCGAGCGGCCGAAAGAATCGACCGCTGTGGGCGGAGGGGTCGTGGCGTTGCGGAGGTCGTCGAGAGCCGAGCGGTTCATCAGCGAGCGGATCGTGGCTGCCTCCAAATGTCGATGCAAAGTGACGATCTCGGAGAGCGGAATCTCGACCATCGGCTGCCTGCCAAGCGGCGGTCCGAAGGTCCAATCCGGCACCGCAGCCCCCGGTTCGAGCGGCGCAAGGCGCCCTTCTTTCACCACCACGCGCGGCACCGTGTTCCGTTCGCCGGTCCTCCGCGTTCCCTCGGTGGGCCACCACCGGTCGAGGCCTACGGCGACCGTGATCTCGTCGATCTTCCCCTGCGGCGCGAGGGCAGTGGCGAGAAGATCCGCGAGGCCGCCGTAAAACCCCGCCGCCGGAACGACCGCCCGGCCGGCCGCGCGAGCCGGCGCGTCGAAATCGTCGAAGCTCGCCCGCGCGCTCGCCTGCTCGGCGGTGACGTCCATGGAATGGCAGCGGGAACGAAGGGCCGCCGCGGTCACGGGGGCCGCGGTTTCGAGAAACGGCCCGGCGCAGTTGACGACCAGCGAGCAGCCGGCGAACGCCCGATCCAGGCTCTCCGGATCGTCCAGCGCCGCGACGCGACGCTCGACCCCGGGAGGCATCGTCTCTTCGAGCCGCGCGCCGCTGCGCCCGACCGCCACCACCGGCAACCCCCGGCTCTCGGCTTCCTGAACGACGAATCGGCCGGTATGGCCCGTGGCGCCGTAGATCGCGATCTTTTCGACGGTCGAATGCAAGGGGAACCTCCGCGCGAAAGCGCCCGCGCTGCTCTAGGCTTAAGGTCTTCGGAGATGAAATCTTACAGGCGAAATCGAAATCCGGACGGCCGGATAGGAGCAGAGACGATGGAAAAAGCGGCAGCCCGGCCGAACGCGACCGACCGGCCTCCAGAGGAGAATCCCGAAGCCGCCGAGGCGACCCTCGATGGGCTCCTCGACTCCGATCCTGCCCTCCGCTGGCAGGTGATGCGCGACCTCGCCGGAGCGCCGCCCGAGGCGGTGGCCGAGGAGCGCGGACGGGTGGCGACCGCGGGGATGGGCGCCCGGCTGCTCGCCCTCCAAGGGGCCGACGGGCGCTGGGGCGGCACGGCGTGGAACCGCGGCTTCGATTCGACGATGCATGTCCTTCTCCTGCTCAAGGACCTCGGCCTCGACCCAGAAAGCGGCCCCGCCCGCCGCGCGCTCGCGCTCGTCGAAAAACACGTCACCTGGGCGGGATGCGGCCCCGAAGAGTGCGCCCGAAACCCCTTCTTCGCGGGCGAGGTGGAACCCTGCATCAACGGCCAGGTCGCCTCGGCCGGAGCGTACTTCGGAGCGGACGTTCGAGGGATCGTCCACCGCCTCCTCGCCGAACAGCTCCCCGACGGAGGCTGGAACTGCGAAGCGGAAAACGGCTCCACCCGCTCGTCGTTCCACACCACGATCTGCGTCCTCGAAGCCCTCTGGGAGCACGAGCGGCGCTCCCCCGGCAACCCGGAAATCCCAGCCGTCGCTGCCGCCCGCCGCCGCGGCGAGGAGTACCTCTTAGAGCGCCACCTGTTCCACGCGAAGTCGACCGGCAAAGCCATCGACCACGACCGAAAAGCCGGCCCGGGCAACCGCCACGACGGTCCGGCCTTCACCCGATTCGCCTTCCCCACCTGGTGGCACTACGACGTGCTGCGCGGCCTGGAATACTTCCGCCACACCGGAGCCGCGCGGGACGAGCGGATGGCGGAAGCAATCGAGCTGGTCCGGTCCAAGAGAGATGGCGACGGCATGTGGCCGCTCGAGGTCCGGTACCCCGGCACGATGCCGATCGAGCTCGGCGAGACGGAGGGGAGTCCGAGCCGGTGGATCACGTTGCGGGCACTGCGGGTGTTGCGGGTGTTGGATCGGTAGGGATCTCGCGCAGTCAGCTCTGTGCGAGAGCTGTTGAGGGTGACCGGCTTCACTCTTCTGTGAGCACCACCATCGGCGAGACCCGGGCGGCGCGATGGGAGGGCAGCAGGCAGGCGGCCAGGCAGACCGCGCCGAGGAGGCCGGCCGCTCCGGCGAGGGTGGCCACGTGCAGCGCCGGCACCTGGAAGAGGACCGCCTGCATGGCCCGGCCGGTCAGCCAGGCTCCGAGGACGCCCAGCGCCGTGCCCGCCGCCAGCAGGCGCAGGGCGAGCGAGAGGAATTGGCCGCGCACCTGCTCCGGCCGGGCCCCCAACGCCATCCGCAGGCCGATCTCGCGGCGGCGCTGCGTCACGGCGTAGCTCAACACCCCGTACGTGCCCACCGCGGTGAGCAGCATGGCGATGCCGGCGAACAGGGCGGCCAGCAGCGCCGGCGAGCGGCGGGCGACCAGGCTGTCGGCGATGCGGGTCTCCATCGTCCGCAGATCGTTGACCGGCAGCTCGGAATCGATCCGGCGGACGGCTTTACGTACCGTCGGCGCGAGCGATTCCATGGGGAGGCTCGTGCGGACGACCAGGTAGAGGGTGTGATCCATCCGGTGGCCGAAAGGGTAGTAGATCGCGCCCTGGGCCGGGTCCTCGACCAACCCCGCCTGTTTCACCGGACCGACTACGCCCACCACGGCGTAGGCCCCGGCGGCGTTTTCCTCGTCGGCGCCCTCGAAGACCTTTTGGCCGAGCGCGCCGCCGCGCGGCCAGTAGCGGCGCGCGAAATCCTCGTCGATCACGCAGACCCGCTCGGCGCGGCGGGAGTCCGCGGCCGTGAGGAAGCGTCCTTCCCGTAGCGAAAAGCCCAGGGCGGAGAAGTAGTCGCCGCCCACGCTGTAGGAGTAGAACCCGTGCGGCGGCTCTCCGGGTTGCGGCCGATGCCCCTCGACCGTGGCCGTGCTTTTGTTGCTGATGCCGCTGAGCGGCACGTTGGTGGCGAATCCCGCGGCCTGCACGCCCGGCTGGCGGCCGAGCTCCGCGGTGAGCCGCTCGGTGACCGCGAGCAGGTCCTGCCGGCGTGGATAGGTCCGCACCGGTAGGACCAACTGCCCGCTCAAAACGTGCGCGGGCCGGAATCCGGGAGAGACGGTCATCACCTTCTGGAGGCTGAGCCCCAGCAGGCCCGCTCCCGCGAGCACCACGAAAGCCAGGGCGATCTGAGAGACGAGGAAGCCGTGGCGCAGCCGCTGCGCCGCCCGGCCGGCCGTGGTACCGCGCGATTCGGCTTGCAGGCCGGGAGCCGCGGTGTTGCGCAGGCTCAGCCAGGCGACGGGAAGCCCGAGCGCGATCCCCACGGCGAGCGAGCCCGCCAGGGCGATCAGCGCCAGCCGGGCGTCCCAAACGACGTGCGATCCCAGCGGCAATCGATCGACCCCCAGCAGGGCCAGCAGGCGGATGCCGCCGAATCCCGCGGCCAGTCCGAGGAGGCCTCCGGTCAGCACCA
The DNA here is from genome assembly GCA_040005235.1 of Acidobacteriota bacterium. Lineage (GTDB taxonomy): Bacteria > Acidobacteriota > Thermoanaerobaculia > Multivoradales > UBA5704 > DASYKS01. Next base: position 7,002 of record JBDTZG010000124.1, read on the forward strand.
GCAGCAGGCTCTCCACCAGGGCCCCGCTCACGATGTGCCGCCGGCTGGCCCCGATCGCCTGCCGTACGGCGAGCTCCTTCACCCGGCCGCTGGCGCGGATGAGCAGCAGGTTGACCAGGTTGACGCCGCCGATGAGCAGCAGGAAGAGCGCTCCGGCCTGGATCAGCAGCAGGGTGGGACGGACCGCGGCCACGTGATCGGCCCGCAGGGGAAGCACGAGCGAGCGGAAGCCGGCGTCGGCCATCATCCTCGCCTCCGGGCCGTTCACCTCCACGGCGGCGTTGCGGGCGTCGATCTGCGCCTGGGCCTCCGCCAG
>JBDTZG010000074.1:0-24068 GCA_040005235.1 Acidobacteriota bacterium
CACGGCCACCGGCGCGCCCAGGGTCGCCATTGCGGCTAACCGCGCCGGAAATGGGGCGCGGCGGGCGGCTTTCGCTGGAAAAATGGACACTGCGGTTCCAGATAGCGGCTATCCGCGCTCGATAGCCGCTATCCTGGGCCGATAGCCGCTATCCTGGGCCGATAGCCGCTATACGTGACCGATAGCGGCTATCCGTGGCGGCATAGCCGCTATGCACAGCCGATAGCGGCTATCCCCGACCGATAGCGGCTATCCGAGCCCGATAGCGGCTATCCGCGGCGACATAGGGTAGTGGTAGCGTTTCAATCCTTTGGATTTTCGAGCAAACCGACCAGGTCGGCGATCGACCAGCGGCGGGAGTCTACGCCCGCGGCTTGCACGGGAGTCTTCCCGCCGAGACTCGCGTGAGGACGGCAGAAGTTGTAGAAGAAAAAGTGAATCGCGACGTGCGCGGCGTGGTTCTCGACTTTCTTCGAAAAGGCGTTGGTCAGGCGCGTAAAGCGACGGATCGACATCCGCATGGTGAGGTTCGAACGCTCGATGAACGAGGTCGAGATGTGCCGCTCGGCCGGATCGCCGACCACGGGCCGCTTCTCGCATCCCGTGCATTCCGCCGGGCTGTAGCGGGTTTCGGGGCCGGTCGGGGTGTTGGCGTAGCTCTTGACCAGCTGGGCGAAATCGACGTTACCGCCGAAGGCATCTTCAACCGCGATCGGGTACATGTTGTGGCCGTCCGTTGTGATCTGGGCGCGGCCCGAGAGACGGCTCGCGAGATCCTGCATCAGCTCGGTCGCGCATCCGGCATCCCGCGAGCCCACCAAGAAAGACGGGACCAGCTTGGTGTCCGCGTCAATCGCGGCGAACGTCCAAACGTCGCCAAAGCCGAACGTGCCGCGCTTGTCGGCGGGAACGTTCTTCGCCTTCGCGTAGCAGAAAGCCCAAATTTCGTCCACCTGGAGGCGCTCGCAATTGAGGTTCCGGAGTGTCTTGTCCTGGTAGCTGGCGCACGCGTCGCCGAGATCAACGAGCAGCCGGAGAATCGTGGTTTTCGCCACGCCGGTCATGCGAACGGTGGAATTGATCGAGTTGCCTTCGCACAGAGCGGCGACGACTGCGGTGCGCTTCGAGGACTTCAAGACGTTTGCCATATGAAACATTGTACGTGACCGGTCTGGCAATGTCAACACCTGGGTTGACATCGTGTCAACATTCTTGGCGGACTGTTCGCGGACCCCGGGGCGTGGGTGCCGATACCAGGGTTCGCAAGGCGCGAACTAGGGTATTGACACCGAACCCAGAGTCGGCACAAGATGCGCTTGATTTAGAGATGGTCGAGTGGCGGTGCTCTTGAGTCTCAGGTGGGGACCAGGATCAAGAGCGACCGCCGGGGCCAGGGAAGGAAGGTGGACGCAAACCATGCAGTCACAATCACTAGCCGCCCCGTAGACGGGCGCAGGGGCCGGGAAACCGGTCCCTTTTGTGCCGCATGACTCACACCGAGGGGTAAAGGGTTACCTCTCGATCCGTTTTCATTCTAACGGTGTCCGCGGGAGGCGTCAAGATGAGCGACATTGACTACGGCCCCGTGCTTGAAGATCTGCGAGCCCGGCGAGACGAGATCGACGCTGCGATAGCTGTGATTGAGAAGTTTTCTACCGGGCCCGGGGCCATCTCCGCCGCCGCGAGATTTTCTGTGGCGCCCGCCGTCGTCGAAAGCTTACCGGTTGAGGGCTCGCCGGTTCCTGTGCGAGTGGAATCCGACACGTTTTTCCGAATGAGCGCCAGCGAGGCCACGCAGAAGTACTTAAAGATGGTGAAAAAGCCTACCTCCCTAGTAGTGATCTGCCGAGCCCTGGAGGGGGGTGGCTACCTCACGTCCGCCAAAAACTTCTATTCGAATTTGTACACAACCTTGATGAGGTCGAGCGCGTTTGTGCAGGTCAATAAGGATTGGGGGCTGGCGGAGTGGTACCCCGGGAAAAGAACCGACCCTAAGGTCAAACGTACCAACGGCGGGGGAGGCGCCGCGACCGAGGAGGCGCCTATGGCGGGGGGCGATCCGGTTACTTCGCCCACCGAGCCTTAGCAGCCTTCGCCGCGCTCTCGCGGCGCTCCTCTGGGGTGAGCGCCGCTGCTGTGGTATGCCCGCCCTTCAATCCGCCGCGAGCGCCGCCGCTTCGGGATCTACTTGGCGTAGTTTTTTACCGAAAATCGAAGCTCGGCGAGCATGGTAGCCGTATCAATGCATCGAATATCAAAGGCCCTGGCGATCGTTGGTATCTTGATCTTCGATTTATTCGATTTTTCGTTTTCTTGTGTAACTACAATCCCTCCGTCTGCTATCCCGTGGGCAATCAGCCATCCGTCCGCGCCTGACAGAAATAGCCTTGCCTGCTGGGGCTTGTAATTCTCTTGCGAGTAGGCCGCTATCGCGCCGTAGATTTCTTGAACCTCCCTGGATTCGTTCTTGCACAGCCCGGTCGTCTTTCTCGCCTTGCACCACGCCGCCAGTTCGTCCTTGAAGCCAACCTTGGTGATTTCGTCGTATGCAAGTCTAGGCATCTGAATTCTTGAGGTCGCGAGGTGCTCTTCGATAAACATCCAGAACTGCGGAACCATATCCAGCCGAAGCACGCCTCGCGACGCGTGGATCAATACCCCTGCATCGATCCAGTAATTGGGCATAGGGCTATCTCGACATCTCCGCGAACTTCGCCAGCGTTGGCACGCTCAGGGAGAGTAGCTGGGCGCCGTGTGTCAGCAGCAGCGCTTTTCGATTCACTTCGCCCAGAACGGCGTTGGTGAAGCGAGCCCCCATTCGAGCCGTCACGTTTCGATAATAGTCGCCGCCGGACGATTTCTTGCCGTCGGAAATCTTCTTTAGTTCCGCGCTCCGCAATTGATGAAACTCGATGTCAGATAACAAGTCGAGATCATGCGCCCTCCGAAGTACAACGAGGGTGCTCACCCAAAACCGCCTAGCTAAAGCACTGATCCTAGTTGCGCCGCGCTCGGAAGCCTCCCACCCATTCAAGAACTCACCTTGCGGAACCAGGGCTGTGGCCGCGACACGATTACAAAATGCTTCGACTGGATTGGCGCTCGGCTTCAGGGGGTCGGGGTTGGTGATTGCGCTCTGGTTAATCCATAGGTGTGCTAGTTCGTGGATAAGGGTAAAAATTTGAGCAGCCTTATAATCGGCGCTGTTGACGAACACTACCGGCGCGTAGGGGTCGGTAACGGCAAAGCCCTGCACTTCCTTGGGGGATATCTTGTATTGAGTGGTATTGCCTACGATGCTGCTTCTCATAACCAGAATGCCGCCGGTCTCTGCGTGACGGGTGATTGTGCTCAGGTATTCGCTCCAGCTTCCTACACCACTACGGAGATCCGCCGTAAGTCCCAGAGTGTTGCGAATGCTGGTCGCAACATCGGTTACTTTATCTTTCGATGTGAAGCTACCTATAAACTTTAGCTTTGCCAGGCGAGGGGAAGATTCGCGCAGGTGATCTCTGTACCAGTCCTGCCGAACCAAAACCTCATTCAAGAGCTGGAGGAATTCAACGCTCGGCGGATGATACCCGTGGCCAAGCGTGCGAAAATCAGGGATCGGTAAATCTTCTGCGGGCACCTCAGGAAGGAAGAGATACCCAAAGGGTAAATGCAGAGCCTTTGCGAGATCCTGGGCTTTCGCAAAGGGTGGCGGAATTCCTGCTTCCCAGCTTGCGATTTGCTCTGGATCTACCTTGACCTTAGAGGCAACGAGGGTCTTCGACTGCCCGCTAGCCTTGATGGCCCAGGTGAGAATCTCGGGGTTGATGAACGCAACGTCGGCGCTAGTTTTAGGCATTCGACCTCCTCGTGATACAATTCGAGTAGGTCGTTCGCGCCGAGTGGGTCCAGCACTGGGAGCAACGGCAGGTGCTACGCGTTTTGTGTCGGCCATAGAACCGACCGCTTTTCCTTAAGCCTTCCTTCTACCTGCCCAGCGAGCCGCCGCCGCCTTGATAGCCGATTCGTGGCGCTCTAGCTGTGTAAGCTTTGCCGCCCTAGCTTTGCCGCCCTTTAGACCGCCCTTGCGGCCGAGCGCGACCGCGGCGGGGTCTTTTGCCTTGCCTGCTACCTGCTGAGGCGTTGACGTTCCTGTAAGCTCCGCAACGATTGCAAACGCGAGCGTGTTAGAGTCCCGCGGCCGTTTTGGGAGCGGGTCGGGGTGCTCGGGCTTCCGTGAGTGGTCAGGCATGGCCCTAGGGTAACACAGGGCGGCCCGTACAGGCGCCGCCCTTGGTGCTACACGCTCTCTTTCTCGTGACGTTGAACGATTCCCGCGGCGGATGCTTCATCGCGGGCGTAGGCGGGGGCCAGCTCGGCGGCAAGGGCTCGACACTGGCGCGCCGTCTTCAAGGTGGCGATCACCTTCCCGGTTGGCAGGTAGACCAGCGTCCGGGGCTCGATCCGCGCGGGACCCGCCGCGCTGCCCTGGTAGTAGCCGAAGGGAACCGAGACCTTGCCCCAAACGTCGGGAAGCTCTCGGCCCCCGAGCAGGATGACGCGGAAGAACCCGCGCGACCAGTCGAGCGGCATCGGCAGACCGCCCCGAACGATCGCGCGGAGCTGGGCATCCGCGGCATGGGCGAGCCAATGGCCGACGCTCGGGAAGGATTCGGCGCTCGCCACCCGCTTCCAGGCGATCGACTGCGGCATGGTGGCCCGAACGGTGAACGTCGCTACCTTCATGCGTCCGCTGCTTTGATCCATGGCACCAACGCCTTCGGGCGTTCGGTCGTCTTCACGAAGTACAGGTTCACGTAGAGGGTTCCCAAGGCGTGAAGCCACGCCCCCACGTCCGCCCGGTGCTGGTGTGCTGCCAGGGCTTCGAATGCGCGTTGTTCGTCCGCGCTGGGGACCGTGACCGGGTAACACTTCGGCCCGGTCGGCACGATCGGCGTTTCCTTCGGCGGTCGCCCCATGGCCTAGGCCCCGACCGTCCGTTCGATCTGTTCGGCGATCCGCGCGGCTTCCGGAGCCTGAGACTCGGCAAGTTGGGAGAGCTTGACGCCTTTTCGATCCAGGCTCGCCTGTAGGTACTCCCGGCCGATCGCTTCGAGCTGGCCTTCAAGGAACCGGAAGTCCCCGGCAATGGCGAGCAACTCGCCTTCGGAGTCCGGCCCTTGGTCGCGATGCCACTCCCGACCGCATTCGAGCGCGCAGCCGTAGAGCAGGCGTCCGAGACGTTCCAAGGCGGTAGCGTCTTCGGGCTTGAACAGGCGGAGGAACGTGCCGCGAAACACGGCGAATTCCTCCCATTCGGCAGAGTGAAACGGCGGGATAGACTGCGGGCGGTCGGACATGGGGTTTCTCCCTTGTTCGGCTAGGTCCGTCGGGGTGTGCTGAGCACTCCGGCGGGCCGCTTCTGTAGGCATCGGAGATGGATTTCTCGCGCGCCCGGGAGGAAGTTACACCCGAAAACACGCCCTTTAACTCCATTCAATTACTTGGATTTAGGGGATTTCAAACGCTACCACTACCCGACATAGCCGCTATCCACGGCCGATAGCCGCTATACGGAGGCGCAACTCAGCCCTCCACGACCGAGACCCGCTCTCCGGCGCCGATTGCCTTTCTCACGCACCGACAGCGGCGATCCGAGGCCGAGAAGCGGCTTTCCGCGCGGGATAGCGTGAGCGACGGCCGATACCGCTCCTACGCTTCTACGAGCCGTTCCACAGCTCCAGCGTGTCGCGCTGTTCGCGCAGCAGCACTCGCTCGCCTCCCGAGATCAGATAGCCGAGATCGCGGTAGCGGGCGAGCAGGCGCCGGCCGGTCGGGCTCGACGCCAGCACGACCCGGTGCGGCGCGCGCTCCCGGATGCCCTCTTCCACCCACAGGTTGTCGTCGTTCCAGACGAACTTCCGGCCGGCGACCTCGCTGGTCGTCGGCGGCTGAAACAGGAATCCTGGGTTGGTGACGCTCACCACCTCGTGCCGGGCCTTGAGCGCGAGCGCCCGGTCTCGGGCAACAGAGTATTCGCGCACTACTCCCACCGTCATCAGCATCAAGGCCGCCGTGGCGAGCGTCGCGAGACCGCCCCAACCGCTTGCGAGACGGGAAAAGAGCGAACGGCGGGGCGCGACCTTGGCCGCCTCCACGAGGACGTCCCAGCGCACCCGTTGCGCCAGGTCGGCGGGCGGCGCGGAACGCCGCACCCGGGAAAGGAGGTCAACCGTGCCGCGCAGGCGGTCCAACTGCGCCCGGCAGTCGGTACAGGTTTCGAGATGCAAGTCGAGCCGCCGCCGCTCGGGCTGCGACAGCTCGCGATCGAGATACGCCGAGGCCAGCTCGAACGTGAGATGAAAGGGACGATTCATGATCCGCTCTCCAGCAAGTCGCGCAGCCGTTCCCGCCCGCGCGCGATCCGCGAGCGCACGGTGCCGATCGGCACGCTGAGCGCGGCGGAGATTTCTTCGTAAGCGAGGCCTTCGAGGTCGCGCAACATGACCGCCTCGCGGAATTCGATCGGCAATTGAGCGAGCGCCTCGCTCACCCGACGGCTGTCGTCGGAAGCGACCGCCAGATCCTCCGGTCCGCGCCCCAGATCGGGCAGCGGCTCGGCCGTTTCCTCTCCCTCTTCGAACAGACGGCGGAACGACCAGCGGTTGCCGCCGCTCAACCGGCCGCGGCAATGGTTGAGGGCGATCCGGTAGACCCAGGTGCGCAGGGCGGAGCGTCCGCGGAACCCCCCGAGGTGGCGATAGATGCGCAGGAAGACCTCTTGCGACAGGTCGGCGGCCCGGTCCGGGTCGCCCGCCAGGCGGAGCGTTACGTTCCAGACCATTTCGGCAAACTGGGAGTAGACCTCGTCGAAGGCCGAGCGGTCGCCGGCCCGATGCCGCTCGACCAGATCGAGCTCGGCATCCCGAACCGCGGTGGAGGTGGAGATCATCGCAATGCTCACCGGGCCCTCCCCGGCCCCGATCCTGCTACGACCCGGGGCCTCATCGAGAGCTTAGACCCATCCGGGGAGGATTTGGTTCCCTTAGAAGCTACGGCTTCCGGAGCCGACGGATCAGGCCGCTCATCTGCGGGACGCCGAAGAGGAGCGCTACGACCAGGTACATCGTGCCGAACGTGCCCGCCGCAAGCCCGGCGAGGACAATCGAGCCGAGGCGGCCCGCTGGGGCGAGGTGAGCAAACGTCGGGCGCAGCGCAAAGGCCGACGCTCCGGCGATCGACGCCGAGCTCCAGAGGCGGACTTGGAGCGACCCCGAGAGCGCCACCCGGCCGATCCGCGCGCCGAGCTTTCGACGCAGCAGCAGGAGCTCGATCCACGCGGCGATCCCCGCCGAAGCGGTCAAACCCACGGCGCCGAGCGCGAGTGCCCCGCCGCTCACCGCCGGGATCGGCAACCCCACCTTGACGATCGCCGCCACGAACAGCGGCCGGAGCGGAAAGGCGAACAGCACGCCGAGCACGGCGGTCAGCGTCACGCGGATCACCGCGATCCGGAACGGCGTCCGCGGATCGCCGAGAGCATAGAAGGTCGAGGAATATAGCCGCCCCAGGCAGGCGGCGAGCAAACCGACCGTCGAGCCGGCGAGCACGTACGCCACGAACTGCGAATCGGCCACGGTGAATTTGCCCGACTGAAACAGGGCGGTGATCAATAGATCGCCGAGCAGCAGGAAGGCGATCACCGTCGGCACGACGAAGAACGCCACCCGGCCCAGCCCGATTTCCAACTTCTCCCGGAGCGTTCGGGCGATCTCCTCTGCGGTTCCGGCGCTTCCCGCCACCCCTGACATGTTCGGCAGCTCGGCCGCCGCGATCGACATTCCGAACAGGCTGATCGGCAGCAGGTAGAGCGTCTGGGCAAAGCTCAACCCCGCCACCGCCGCGGTGCCCAAAAAGCTTGCGAGCATGCTGTCCACGTACGCCGATAGCTGCACCACGCCGCGCCCGGCAGCCACCGGCCCGAGGTTTTTGAACACGGTGCGCACGGGGGCCAAGCTGAGGTTAAGCGCGAAGCGGATCTCGCGATCGTGCCGGAACACGAACGGCAGCTGAAGCAGCAGCTGAAGCAGCGCCCCGACCACCATGCCCCAAGCGAGCAGCACGGCCAGCTCTCCGCCGCTCCGCCGGCCGCCGAAAATCAACAGGGTGGCGATCATCGCCGCGTTCCATACCACCGGGGCGACGTAGGAGAGGAAGAACTTCCGGTGGCTATTGAGGATGCCCAAGCACCAGGCGGAGAGCACCAGTAGCCCTGTGCCGGGAAACAAAATCCGCACGATGTCGATCGTCAAAGCACGAGCCGACCCTTCGAACCCCGGCGCCACCAGATCGACCATCCAAGGGGTCGCGAGCGCCCCAAGGGTCGAGAGCACCCCGACCAACAGAGCGAGCAAAGCCCCCACCACCCCGGCCACCCGGCCCGCCAGCTCCGCCTTCCCCTCCGCCTGAAGGCGGGCGTAGACCGGGATGAACGAAGCCGAAAGCACCCCTTCGCCGAGGAGATTCTGAAGCAGGTTGGGAATCCGCAGAGCCGCTTTAAAGGCCCCCGAAGCCGGCGACGTGCCGAGAAAATGGGCGTACACCTGCTCGCGCACCAGCCCGGCGATCCGCGACAGCAGAATGCCGGAAGCGACGAGCAGGGAATGGAAACCTGTGGATCGGGTGCGGGTCACGAGGCGAGGATCTCGCGCCGATCGTATCGGAGCCCGGGCCTCCGATGTGCGAGCGCGAACAATCCGCCGAGCGCCAAGAGCGCGAGGGCACAGAGCGTCACGCCGATTTCGAGCCCCGGCGGCCGGTAGACCAGGCGAATCTTCTCGACCCCGGCGGGTACCCTGACGCCGAGGTAGGCGCCATTGACGGTGAGCGTGCGCAGGCGGGTACCCGAACCGAACGCCCGCCACCCCGCCGGGCCGGGAAGCGACGTGGCGAGCAGGCGATCCTCTCGGGCGGGAGCGATTCGCCTCTTCGGGACGGACCGCCACGCGGCGCGGGTTCCTCATCCCGGCGATCCAGGCGGCGAGATCCTGGGCCGCCTTCCTTCGATGAAAGGTTTAGGCCTGAAAGGCCATCTCAAGTTATCCCAGCCTGAAGGCCCGGGTTAATCGAAAGCCTACTCCGGCGCAGGCTCCTCGCTTTGCTTTGGCTGCCGCTCTTGCTGCTGTTTCGCCTGCAGCTCCGCGTATCGGTCGATCTCGCCCAGCACGTAGCGCCCGACCAGGAAAGCTACGATCAGGGCGGCGGCCGCGGCGAGTGCCAAGCGGAGCCGGCGGCCCGGTTTCTCTCCGCCTTCGATCCATGGCTTCGGCAGGTTGGCGGTGGCGGAACGCAGCGAACGGGCGGCGCGAATCCAAGCGCGATGCTCGCGGCGAAGGTAGCGCGGCAAGATGGCCGCGTCGGTTTTGACCTCGGCGAGGATCTGCTGGGCTTCGTCCTTCTCGCCACGGGCCAGCAGCAAGCGGGCGAGACGGACCTGGCCCTCGATGATCGTCCGGCGCGCCAGGACCTGCCGCAGCACCTGCTCGGCGCGTTCTTTCTCACCGCTTTCGTCGAGGCTGCGGCCGAGCTGCATCAAGGCGCGGCCCAAATAGGCGTCCGGCTCCTGCCGCACCAGCTCGTCGAGCGGCGGCACGGCCTCGGGGTACCGGCCGAGCATCTGGTAGGCCTGGGCGAGGCCGAAGTTGACGTCCTCGATCGCCGCGCCGGTCTTTTGCGCCTCCAGGAAGTGCTGGAGGGCCTCGTCGTATTTGCCCAAGACGAGCAGCTCGTCGCCTTTTTCGGCCAGGACCGCCGGACCGCGCCAATGGGTGAGTTGGACGTTGAGCTCGCGGATGCGCCGCCGCGCCTGGAGCCGGCGCGCGGTAGACGGTGAAAGCGACCGGCCCCGGCCGCCGAGCCAGCCGCTCCGGACGACGACGAAATAGGCCACGGCCCCGAGCCCGGGAAACATCAGGATGATCCAGATCCAATACCAGCTCGCGCCGACCCGGACGACGTCGACGATCGCCACCAGATTGAGAATCCAGGGCAGATAGCCGAACACGCCGAGGCTGGACAAAGCGAACAATAGTTGACCCATGAAGGCCCCCGGGATGATGATTCGATTCTATCATCCCGCAACCCATGGAAATCCCGCCTGAAGCGCCACCGCCCGCCTGGCGCTCGGCACTGCGCCGCTTCGGGTCGGGACTCGACAGCGATGGCGCGCTCTACCTGGGTCTACTCTTTCTGGTCTGGGGCTTGACGGTATGGAAGCGGGGCCTTTGGCAGGACGACACGCTGCTGCTCCGCCTGGCGCGCGATTTTCAAGGTCATGGCTGGGCCGCCGCGTTCACTCCGGTGGCCACCCCTCTTCGGCGCCTGTACTCCCTACCATTCCTTTTCGCCCTAAGAACGCCGCAACCGGTCTGGACCCTGCACCTGCTCTACGGGCTGACCTGGCTCGGCCAAGCTCTCGCAGCCGGCTGGATCGTCCGCCTGCTGCTCCCCGGGCAACAACTCGCGCGGTTCCTCGCGATCTGCCTCACGCTCACGGCGACCAGCGACTACCTGACCGACAACCTGACAGCGCTCGGCTACAACATCGCCGCCCTCGCTCTTCTCCTGGCCGTCGGCTGTGCCCTTTACTACTTGGAGTGCGGCAAGATCGGCTGGCTCGCGCTCTCCTCGGCGGCCCTTCTGATCAGCGTCTGGACCCTCGACGTCGCGATCCCGGCCCTGCCTTTCTTGCCGCTCGCCCTGCTCTTGCCCGCCGGCCCGAGCGCCTGGCGGCGACGGCTGTACTTCGTCTTGGCGTGGGCCGTATCTCTCGCACCGACGGCGCGGGCCGAATGGCGATTCCTTCATCTCAAGGTCGGTTACGGCGCGATCGCGATGAAGTCGATTCCGCTGGCGGAACGGCTCGCCCGGACCGGACAACTTTGGTTCGAAAACTTCGAGCCCTGGCGTTGGGCTTTCGCGCGCCCCCTCTGGTACCCCAGGCCGCCCACGGCGATTCCCCTCTGGGCAATCGCCCTCGCCGCAGGAATCGGAGCGGCGGGTTTTGCCTGGCGGGTGTCGCGGCCTCGAACGGAGGCTCCCTCGGAGGCCTCCCCCGCCGCCCTCTCGCTTGTAGGCGTATTCGTCCTGATGGCGTTGGCTGCGAATGCGGCGTATGCCGGCCTTCAGATGGCTGAAATCCACTATCGAACCCATATCCTCTCGCGCACTTGGGGCTCGCTCGCGATCGCCGTCGTCGTGGGCTGGGCGATTCAATCGTGGCCACGTTTTCGGATCGGATTCCTGCTCGTGCCACTCGGCTTCGTCGGCCTCGGAGTCTGGGGAGGAATGGAGCGCCAGGATCTGTGGGTTTCCACCTGGCGGCAACACCAGGTCGAGCTTCTCTCGATCGTCCTCGCGGCCCCGGCGCTCGAACCCGGCACCTCCGTCATCCTGCGCAGCGGGGGGACGCCCGAACGCTATCTCGCGACCGAAGCCGGATATCTCGCGGAAAGCTGGCTCATCCTGCTCTATGACGATCCCGCCATCCACCTCCTGCGCCTCACCCCGGACCGCGGAACCGGCTGCCTCGCCGGACAGGAGGGGCTCGAATGTTGGCGCGAGCAGAAGGAGGCCTGTTTCGCGGCGGGAACCTGCGCCCCGGATCGTTATCCCTACGATAAGGTGGTGATCCTGGATTTCGATCTCCATGAGGGAATCTATCGATTGCTCGCCGACTCGCACGACGACCCTTTGCTCGGCAACATCGCGGAAGCCGCGAGCCGGTACCGTCCCGAAAAGCGGATCGTCAGGCGGCCCCTCTCGCCCCGGCAGCGGGTCTTGGTGCTGCTGCAATGAATCAACGCGAGGCGAGCGAAACAACGCTTCCCGATCTTTCCGTCGTCGTGCTCTGTTATCGCTCCGGGATCGACGTACGCGCCCATGCGGAGCGGATCCGCGCGGCGCTTCTTGACAACGGCATCGCCGACTATCAATTGGTGCTGGTCGGAAATTTCGTCCCGGGAAGCGACGATGCGACTCCCGACGTCGTGCGGCAACTGGCGGCCGACGATCCTCGGATCCTCTGCTCGGCGGTCGCCAAGAAAGGGATGATGGGATGGGACCTGCGAACCGGTTTGGCTCTCGCCACGGGAAAGTGCTTGGCGGTCATCGACGGCGACGGCCAAATTCTGGAGCTGGATCTGGTCCGGGTCTATCGGCTGCTGCAAGAACGAGATCTCGATCTCGCGAAGACCTATCGCACCCGGCGCGGGGACGGCCCCAAACGCAAGTTGTATTCGCTCGTTTTCAACGGATTCTTCCATGTCCTGTTCCCGGGACTTGGCCTCCGGGACGTCAACGCCAAGCCGAAGATCTTGACCCGCGCGGCCTATGAGCGGCTGGCGTTAGAGGCCGACGATTGGTTCATCGATGCCGAGATGATGATTCAGGCGCGCCGCCTCGGATTTCGCGTCGGCGAGGTGGAAACCGAGTTCCTCGGTCTCACCGGCCGGCGCTCGTTCATCAACCTGGCGGCGGTCGCCCAGTTTCTGGGCAATCTCGTGCGCTACCGGGTGCTCGAATTCCGGCGCAGGGGCAAGGGATGAGAGTCCTGGTGACCGGCCCCGGAAAACTGGGCCGGCCCCTGCTCGCCGCGCTGCACCGGCAGGGCGTCACGGGCACGGTGCTACAGCGCAGCCCCGCAGATTCTTTGCCTCCCGGCTGGCGGTCCGTGAGCGCCGATTTGACCCAGCCGGAATCCCTACTTGGCGCGGCGGAGAACTGCGATCAGGTCCTCCACCTGGCTGCCGTCACCCACTCCAACCGGATCGATCGGTACGAAGAGGTCAACGCCTCCGGCACGGGGAATCTGATCGCGGAAGCCCGGCGAGCCGGAGTCCCCCGGTTCACCCTCGTCAGCACCCGCGCGATCTCTCTGGAAGGCGGCGCCTACAGCCGCTCCAAGATCCACGCCGAAGAGAGGGTCCGGCAATCGGGTTTGGCCTGGAACATCCTGCGGCCCGCGGAGGTCTATGGCGCGGGAGGCGAAGGGATCTCGGCGCTGATCGAGCGCTGTCGTACCGGCCGCTGGGTTCCGATCGTGGGCGACGGCGGCGCGCGCCTCGCGCCGATTTTTCTCGATGACGTGGTCGAGGGCATTCTCCGCGCGGTCCGCGCCCCGGACTGCGGCGCCGTGCTCGATCTCGCGGGCCCCGAAGAGATGACGCAGCTGGAGCTGACCGGTCGCCTGGCGGCCTATTTCGGGACCAAGCCCTTCACCGTTCGCGTTCCGGCCGGCCTGCTCGAATTCGCGGCTCGCGCTTTTGCAGTCCTGCCGCTTCAGAAACCGCCGATCTATGTCGACCAGGTGGCGCGCCTGTTGAGCCCCAAGAGCCACGACATAGAAGGCGCGTTCCGCCGGCTCGCGTTTCGGGCGCGTCCGTTGGAGGAGGGGCTGGACGCTCTTTTTGGCTTCAGCTTGAGGAAATCAGCTTGAACTTCGACGAGCACAGCGCCGACTATTCGCGCCAGGTGGACGGGGCTCTCGCGGTGGCCGGGCTTTCGCATGACTTCTTCTTCGAGGCCAAGGTGCGGCATATCCTGGAAGTCAGGCGCCGGCTCCCCGAGAAAACGGTCCGGGTACTCGAGATCGGTTCCGGCATCGGGCTGCTGCAACAGAGGCTGCGTCCCCTGCTCTCCCACGTCTGGGGCATCGACCCTTCGATCGCCAGTCTCGCCGCGGCGCCGGGAGAGCGAGGGATCGCCGGCGACGGCCTCCGGCTGCCGTTCGCGCAGGAGAGCTTCCACCTGGTCATAGCGGTATGCGTCCTTCACCATGTGACGCCCGACCTGCGCGCGGCGTTCCTGGCGGAGGCGGCGCGGGTGGTCCGGCCCGGCGGCATCCTCTTGATCTGCGAGCACAACCCGTGGAATCCCCTCACGCGTCTCGTGGTCAATCGCTGCGAATTCGATCGCGATGCGGTGTTGATTTCGCTGGCTGAATCGAAACGCCGCCTGGCAGCGGCCGGTTTCGCCAGGATCGAGTCGCGCTACATTCACTTCTTCCCTTGGCGCGGTGCGTCCTGGCAGCGGCTGGAGCGGCTGCTGGGGCCGATTCCGCTCGGCGGCCAGTACGTGGTCGACGCCTCGCGGACTTGAGCGCCGATATACACTGGACGCATGCCCGCCGTCGAAGCTCAAGGCGCTTCCGCCGAGGCGGAAGCTCTCTCCCCCGCCCCGCTCCGCCCGATCGGTCTTTGGCTTCTCACGGTGGTGCTGCTCGCGAGCCCGCTGATTCATGGGGTCGCTCTTCTACTAGGCCGGCACTGGCTCAACTACGGCAGCCAGCGAGCGTGGGACGGCTTCGTTTACTTTCTGATCGCGCCGATCGTCGGCACGCTGATGCTGCGCCGCCACGAGCGGGCGCGGTTTTCGGCGTACGTCTTCTTGTCGTGCGAGATCCTACGGGCGGTGCGCATCCATTCGCCGACGCTCGGGGTGCTTGCGCTCGGCGCGATCGTCTACTTACAGCTCCGGGCCGCTCGCCGCTACCACCCAATGGTCGATCCCCGGCGGGTTCTGGAGAGGATTCGGCTCCGCCGCCCCCCGACCGCCGAGTGAAGCTCTCGGACGGCCGGAGGGACTTTGAACGTCGGTTGGTTACTTCGCGCCGACTACTTGGAGTCGACCGAGAAGTCGGTCAGTCCGACCGGCAGCGTCGTGACGACGAATTCCCAGCCGTCATTGGCGACCGGCGAGCCGCCGAAGGCGAGCGCGGCGCCAGCCGGGTTGTTGGTCGGGAAGAAGCTGCCGGCAGCCGTGGTCTCGAACAGGGTGTTGGTGGAAGAGCCGAGATCGACCGGATTGAACATCGCCTGGCCGAAATTGCTCAGCTCGGTGTCCGTGGCGCCGGTGGTCGTGCCGACGTTGTCGAACGTCTGACCCGCCCAGAGGGTCGTCGTGGTTCCCGCCGGGACCGTGAAGCCCGCGCCCAGGTTGCCGGAGAGAGTAGTCACCCCCGGCGGAAAGGAAAACGCGTTGAAGCTGAAACCGACCGGGGTTCCGCCCGGCGAATAGTAGGTGCCGGGAGCGTTCGCGAGCCCAGCGCCCAAGGAGGCGCCGTCGGCGTTCCAAAACCGCACGCGCGCGCGTACCGACTGAGTGGTGGCGTTCAGATTGGCGACCGAAAAGCGGATCGTGGTGACCGCGCTCACCCCCGGGTTGGTGGTGAATGTGAGGTCGTCCATGACCATGCGGGTAATGCCTCCGCTGGAGGCTCCTTGGGCGAAGGCCATACCGGAGAATCCGGTGACGTTCGAGTAGATCGCGAGCGGGTCGACGACCCGAATCACCCGAACTTCCTGATGCTGCGAGAGCTCGGCGAGCGGTATGAACTTCTCGACATGGAGGTTGGAAATCGGCAAATTCCGGTCCGCGGCGAATGCCGAGGCGCCGCTTACGGCAATCGCGACGAGCACGGCGATGAACATCCTCTTCATGGCGAATCTCTCCCGTTAGGATCAGGAATGAATTGTGGTTGTGCCGGACTCTAAGGAGTACGGCTGCAACTGTCAACTATCACATCTGCAAGGGCGATGCCGCTCGACCGGTCCCCAGGGCCAATGCCGGCGGCAGGCCTGCGAGCCCCGACGCCGGGCTCCTACCTAATTAGAGCCCGCACCGGGCAAGGCGCCTACAGCGAGCGCTCGTCGACGATCCGGACTAGCTCGAACTTCGGGTTCTTCTCGATCAGCAGATCTTCCACCCAGCGGCCCTCGCACAGCGCCGCGAGCTGCCCGTTGCGATCCTCCACCCGCATCACGCCGCGCAGCGGCCAGTCGAGCTCGCCCTCCTGCTTCGCCTGGGCGCGCACCCACAGCGCGGAGGTGTAGGTCAATCGATCCACCCTCGTCGCCACCCGGTACTCCTGTTCGAGGCGGGACTGGACGAGATCGAACTGCAGCTCGCCCACCGCGGCGAGGATCGGCTCCCGCCGCACGGCGCCGGTCTCGTAGAGAACCTGGATCGCGCCTTCCTCTTCGAGCTGCCGGAGCCCTTTTTGAAACGCCTTGTTCTTGTCCGTCGTCTCCGGACGCAGGCGGGCGAAGAACTCGGGCGCAAAGCGCGGCAGCGGCGGAAAGGTGAGGTTCAAGCCGTCGCTCACCGTGTCGCCGATCACGAACAGCCCCGGGTTGACGAGGCCCACCACATCGCCCGCGAACGCCTCTTCCGTCGTCTCCCGTTCCTGGGCGAACACCCGGTGCGCCCGCGGCAGGCGCAGCCGCCGGCCGAGGCGCGGATGATCGACCGCCATCCCCTTCTCGAAGCGGCCCGAAACCACCCTTAGGAACGCCATGCTGTCGCGGTGCTGCGGGTCCATGTTCGCCTGGATCTTGAACACGAAGCCGGAGAACGCGGAGGTTTCCGGGTCGACCACGCCGTGATCGCTCTCGCGCGCCGGGGGAGAAGGCGCCAGCTCGACCAGCGCCTCCAAGAACGGCTGGACGCCGAAGTTGTTGAGCGCGCTGCCGAAAAACACCGGCGTCTGCGCCCCGGCGAGAAACCTCGCCCGGTCGAATGTCGGCGTGGCGCCGCGCAGCAGCTCCGCCGCCTCCCGCAGCTCGCTCGCCGGCCGATCCCCCACAAGGGCGTCGAGCTCCGGGGAATCGAGCGCGGCGGTGCCCACCAGCGAAGCGCGCTCGCTGCGGCTCAAGCGCTCGAAGCGGAGGATCTGGCCGCTGCCCAACACGTAGACGCCCTGGAACTCCCGGCCGCTGCCGATCGGCCAGTTGAGCGGCACGGCGGCCATTCCCAGCACCCGCTCGATCTCGTCGAGCAGCTCCAGAGGATCGCGCCCCGGCACGTCCATCTTGTTGACGAACGTGAGGACGGGAATCCCTCGCCGCCGGCAGACCTCGAACAGCTTGAGCGTCTGGCGCTCGACACCCTTGGCCGCATCGAGCACCATCACCGCGCTGTCGACGGCGGTGAGAACCCGGTAGGTGTCTTCGCTGAAGTCCTGGTGGCCGGGGGTGTCGAGCAGGTTCACGCAACGGCCGGCGTACTCGAACTGCAATACCGTCGAGGTGACTGAGATGCCCCGCTTCTGCTCCATCGCCAGCCAATCCGACCGCGCATGGCGCTGTTGCGCCTTCTGCTGCACCGCGCCGGCCAGCTCGATCGCGCCCGAATAGAGCAACAGCTTCTCGGTGAGCGTGGTCTTGCCCGCGTCGGGATGGGAAATGATCGCGAACGTCCGCCGCCGACGCACCTCGGCCGCCACGTTCTCCGCGCTCGCCGCGCCTATCTTGGGGTCTTCGGTCACTGTCGCCATGGGGGGCGGAGTATAGCCGCCAGAACTCTGCGACTCTACAGCCGGCTACGGCGCTACCACCGAAGGTCGACGGGGTAAGACCTCAGGACAGGATCGCCGCTGACGAGTGCAGCTCCCTCGACAAAGGCCTGTGCCACAAGGAGGCGGTCGAACGGATCTCGATGGTGAAAAGGAAGCGCTTCTAGAGCCAGGATATGCTCCTGGACGATCGGCAGAAGGGCTATGCCATTGGTCTTCTGCTGATGGGCCACGATCTCTGCCAGGGGAAGCCGAAGATCCGGTTTGCCCAGCTGTCGTTTGATCTGGATCTCCCAAAGACAGGTCAAGCTGAGCACTAGCTGGTTCGCCGAGTCCCGGCAGAGGGCCAGAGCAGCCTCCGAGAGCTTCGCCGGCGCGCTATCCCACCAAATGAAAGTATGAGTGTCGAGGAGAAGTTTCACGCCGTCCCGAGCCAGAAATCATCCGCGAGAGGCGCATCGAAATCGACCGCGGCTTCCATGCTTCCAGGATGCAGCCCAGGCACACGAAGCAGGGCAGGCGGTGCCAACGCCACCAATCGCGCCCGCGGAGTGGTGCCCTCCACCAACAAGATCTCCGTGCCCGCGGCCGCCTGCGCCACCAATGCGCGCAATTGGCTTTGCGCCTCAGAAAGCTCGATCGTTTTGGTCTCCATCGCGAGTACCTCTCTCAGCGGAGAGCTTGCAACATTCCCCTAATCCAAGAGCCTAGCAGACTGTTGAATTCTCCGTTCGTCCAGGAGATTTTATGAGGTTCGGAGACACCTGTCGACGACCCGTCCCGGGCCGTCCCGACGGCGGAGAGCGATTCGGTGCGAGAATCCCGTCCGGAACTTTCCTTCCGGAGGACCTCCCGATGCGCCCGACCCTCACCCTGCTGCTCGCTTTCTCCTTCGCCGCCGGCTTTTCCCCCGTCTTGGTCGCCACCGAGGGTTTCGCGGCGCCCTCCGTCGGGGTCGAACAGGCGCTCAACGCCTTCCACGCCGCCGCCGCCAAGGCGGACGAGGAGGCGTATTTCGATCTTCTGGCGCCTTCCGGGGTGTTCTTGGGCACGGACGCGACGGAGCGGTGGGACAAGGCGGCCTTTCAGGCGTTCTCCCATCCCTACTTCGCCAAGGGCACCGCCTGGACCTTCGTGCCGCGCGACCGGCACGTGAACTTTTCGACCGACGGCCGGGTGGCCTGGTTCGACGAGTTGCTAGACAGCGCAACCTATGGCGAATGCCGGGGCAGCGGCGTTGTGGAAAAGATCGACGGCCGGTGGAAGGTGCAGCAGTACAACCTTTCGATCCCGCTGCCGAATGACCTCGCCAAAGACGTGGTGGCGCAGATCCGCGCTGCGAAGGCCGCCGCAACTCCACCGGCGCGCCCGCCGCGGTAGAGGACTCGCGCGCGTTTGACCCGCACCCCCCACCTGTGCCGAGATAGCGGCTCGCATGCGCGCATTCTTTCCGCCCTCCCTCCTCGCCCTTTTCGGAATCCTGGCTCTCGCCTTCGGCTGTGACGAACAGCCTCTGGAGTACCCGGCGGTCCGGCCGCTGTTCGATGCGCTCCACGCTCCGGATCTCGAAGCCGAGGCGGGCGCGATTGCGTTGCCGCCTTCGCTCTCCGGCAATCGGTTCCTCTCCGGCTGGCAGGCTTGGCGGGATGGCGAACGGGTGGTCCTCTCCCCGACTCCCGGCGGCGGACGGATCGAGATAATCCGGTTGGTGGCCGAGGAGCGCCGGCTGGTGTTGGATCTCCGAGACGGCGATCCACTCGACGGGAGCGTACGGGTCCGCGCGGGCGAGCGCGAACTGGGTACGTTTCCCTGGCGCGATCCACTCGAAATCCCGATTCCGGCCGATCTGCCGCTCGGTCGGTTGGCGATCGATCTGGTCCCGGTTCCGGCAGGCGCTGCGAACCCCCGCGGCGCAGCGCAGATCCCCAATGTCGTGAACGCCGCCGTCCGCCCGATCCAACCTTCTGGCGCGCTCAAAGTGGAGGGACGCGACCTGATCCAGGCGGGGAGCTCGCGAGTCGAGACGGTCATCCGCGCGACGGGCGAAACCGACTTGCTCGGCACGTTCGTCCCGCCGGAGAAACCGCGGTCGGGGCAGCGCTGGCAGCTCACGCTGGAACGGGAGGACGGCTCGAACATCCGCCGCTTCTATTGGTCGGCGAGCTTTTGGAACCGGCTGCGCGGCGAGCGTGGTTTCCGGCTGCCGCTGCGCGGCGCAAAGGGGCTCGTCCGCGTACGGCTCGACGCCTGGGGCGACGGCCCTCCCGGGCGCTGGCGCGATCTCTCCTGGGCCGGCCCGCCGGAGATAGCCGAGGGATATCTTGCGGCACGTCCGGCGGCGGACCTCGTTCCCGGCGCTCCGCCGCGACTGGTCGTGGTCTATGTGATGGACGCGTTGCGCGCCGATGCGGTCGGCGCTTTCGGCGGCCCGCCGGGCGGCACGCCGACGATCGACGGCTTTGGCCGCGAGGGGCTGATCGCGCTACGGCACCGGGCGAATTCGCCGAACACGCTGCCCTCCACCAAGACACTCTTCACCGGCCACGCCTACCTTTCGCGCGGCGGCTGGAAGCTCGGCCCCGAGGACGGGCCGACGCTCGCCGAGGCGTTCGGCCGCGCCGGGTACCATACCGGTCTGTTCTCGGGCAACGTCTACGTAAGCCCGGCCTATTCGACCGACCGGGGCTTCGAGCACGACGCGCCCGAGGTGCTGATCGAAGGCTACTCCGCGCAGGCCAAGCCGCCCTACAACGACAACGCCGAACGGGTGAACGCCGCGGCGCTCGCCTGGCTGCGGGGCCTGCCGCCGGGGAGCCGCGCCTTCCTTTATCTTCATGTGATCCACCCGCACAACCCGTACGATCCGCCCCAGCCGTTCCGCTCGCAGTCGGCAGACATCGCGCCGGCCGGATCGAGCCTCGACGGCTCGACCGAGACGCTCACCGGGATCAAACAGGGCCGGCTCGAACCCGACGAGGCCGGCCGCGCGCGCCTGCGCGGGCTGTATCAGGGGAGCCTGGCGTATGCGGACGATCAGCTCGGTCGCTTCGCCGGGGAGCTCGCGAAGATCGTGCCGCCGACCGAGACGCTGTTCGCGGTCACCGCCGACCATGGCGAGGAACTGTTCGATCACGGCGGCGTGCTCCACGGCTACACCCTCAACGAGGAGATGCTCCATATCCCGCTCGCGCTCCGTTGGGCCGGGCGCCTTCGGCCGGGGAAGATCGAAGAGCCGACCGATACGCGGGACCTCCACGCGACGCTCGTCGATGCTTGCGGCTTGCGCGATCCGGACGGCAAGCCGCTCCCCTCCGAAGGGCGCTCATTGCTCCGCCGACCCTTGCCGATCCCTGAGGGAGAACCGCTCCATTTCGCCGCCGCTTCGAGCGTCAAAGGGGGCATCTACTCGATCCAGTCGAAACGCTGGAAATTGATCTGGGCACCGCGGACGGGAATCGGCTGGGGCATGGGCGAAGGCGCCGGGCGCTCGCGCGATCCCGAATATCTGTTCGACCTCGCCTCCGATCCCGGCGAGCGGATCAACCTGGCAGGCAAGGGCGAAATCGAAGCCGAGTGGCTGCGCGGCCGGCTGCTCGCGTGGATCGCCCGGGCTCAACCCGAGGCCGAAGGCGGCGAGGCGCCGGTCGATCGGGAGACGCTCGACCGGCTGAGGGCCTTGGGGTATGTGAACTAACCCCCACCCCCATTTGCTACAGTCCCCGCGATGCGCATTCGCCCTTCTTGGCTGCTTTGGACCGGGATCGTGGCGACGTTTGCGCTCGCCGGATCGGCGAACGGGTTTCGGGCGGCTCATGCCCGCAAGAACCTTCCCACCCGGGCCGCCGAGTGGATCTGGTCTGGCGACGCGCGACGCGAGCGCAGCCCATCGGCTTTTTGGGCCGCCCGCGATTTCACGCTCGATGCCGTACCGGTGAGCGCGGTGCTGCAAGTGCAGGCCGATCCGGAGTACGTGCTCTGGTTGAACGGCCGGCGGATCGGCGCGGGTCGCTTCGCGGTCGACGCGCCGCTCGACGGCTACGAGGTGGCTCCCCTGCTCGAAGTCGGAACGAATCGCCTGCTCGCCGAGCTGCGGAGCGACTATGGCGCCGGGGGCTTCCTGCTCAGCTTGACGGAGGGTCCCGCGGGGCGGCAGCGGGTCGCCTCGGATCGGGAGTGGACGATCCTGCGCCGCGACGATCCCAACTTGCTGCGCGGATTTCGGTCGCTCGACGGAGGCACCCCGGCGTATTCCTGGTCTTTCCCGCCGATCGGCCGTTGGGGCACGCCACGGCTCGGCCCCGTCCGGCCGATCCGTTTCGATCTTGGAAGGCCTGTGCCGCCGGCCCAACGCTCCGGATTGGCGAAGCGCGAGGTCCGGTTCGACTGGCCACCGGGGACACTCGGACGCTTGGCGGTCGAAGTCGTACCTCAGGAGGCGATACAGATCGCCGTGCTGCGGGTGCAGCCGGACGGAGCGCGGCCGGACCCCCGCTCGTGCTCCGCGATTTCGGTGATCCTGATGCCGAACCAGCGCGAATGGCTCGATCCGCAGGTGCGCCAGATTCAAGCGGTCGAAATCGTCGGCACGATCGGCATCGAATCCGCGCGGGTGCTGCCGCCCGACGGTCCGGAGGACCGGGTCGCGGCTCCGGCCGTAGCGCCGACCGGACTTCTCGGGCTGCGGGTGCCGCCTCTACGAACGCCGGTGGAGGACGAAGTCGGGCGCCAGCTCGAGCGCCTCCCGCACCTCTGAGGGGGGGAAGAACTCCAGCTCCTTGCGCGCCGCCCGGGCGTACTCGGCGGCCAACTGCTCGGTCTCTTCGAGCGTCCCTTCCGCGGTCACCCGTTCCATGATCTCTTCCGGCGCCACCCGGTCGAAGCTGCGGTCGGCGAGCACCGTCTCGATCCGCCGCCGGTCGGCCGCGGCCACGCGGGGCAGCAGCAAGAGAATCGGCAGAGTGAGCTTGCCCTCTTTGAGGTCGGAGAGCACCGGCTTGCCCAGATCGGTCTCGCGGGCGGTGAAATCGAGCAGGTCGTCGACCAACTGAAAGCAGGTGCCGAGCGCCCGGCCATAGCGGGCGAGCACGGCCCCCGCCTCGGGCCGGCAGGGAGGGATCAAGCTCGGCAGCGAGCAGGCCGCGGCGAACAGGTGGGCGGTCTTCCGATCGACGATCTCGAAATACTCGTCGCGGGTGAGATCCGCGGCGCCGAGCCGCGCAAGGGCCAGCAGTTCCCCTTCGGTCATCTTGAGCGTCGCGTCGCACAGCCGCTGGACCGGCTCGAGGTGGCCGTGAGAAAGCGCCATGCGCATCGCCGTGGTGTAGATCCAGTCGCCCAACAAAACGGTCTGGTTGTTGCCCCAGAGATGGTTGAGGGTCGGCTGGCCGCGCCGGAGCGTGGCATGGTCGATGATGTCGTCGTGGATCAACGTCGCGGTGTGAATGAACTCGACCACCGCGGCGTAGGTGATCTCTTCCGGACCGTCGTGGCCGAGCAGCCTGGCACAGAGCAACAGCAGCGCGGGACGCACCCGCTTTCCCCCGCCATCGGCGATGTAAACGCCGGCCTGGTGGATGAACGGCACGTCGGAGCCTAAGTGGAGGCGGAACACCTCTTCGGTCGCGGCCAGCTTGTCGGCGACAAGGCTTAAGAAACGGGCCGGCGAGACCGGCGGGCCGGCCGCCGTTCGAGGAACGTCGCGGGCCAACGGATCGGCCGCCAAGTCGAGAAGGTGAGGATCGGTCGCCACGTCTGGGCCTCTCTTGGGTCTGCGGCTCAAAACTTCCGGATCGGATCGAAGGGGATGACCTGGACCAATCGTCCGGATTCGAATCGGTAGGCGCGGCCGGCCTCGAAATACCACCAGGTCGACTCGCGCCGGTCAGGGTACTCGACGATCCGCACCTCTTCGGGCTGCCCCAGCTCGGCGAAGACCCGGCGCTCGTCGGCGGTCTTGACCTGAGTCTCGAACGAGCGGAGCTTGGCCAATCGATCGCCCTCGCGGATGATCACGGGGACGTTGACCGCCCCGGACTCCAGTTGGCGAGCCGAAAGGCTCTGGCGCTCGAACACTTCGAACTTTTCTTCCTTGCCCCGTCGAATCGCTACGCCGGCTTGGAGCTCGAACCGGTTGAAGTACGGGTCCCAGGGCCAGGAGATCGTATACGCCCCCCCGGCGTCCGTGTTCGCCGCGACCCGCCGCACCTCGTTCTCGCCGCGCCGCAAGCTCTTGCGCGAGGCGAGGAGCGCGATGCGAAGGCCCACCAACGGATGCCCCCCGGTGTCGGTCACCCTACCGGAGATCGCCACGGGATCGCCGGTCGAGAGCGCGAAAGAGGCCGCAGGAACGAGGCTCGCCACGCAGCCCAAGACCAGGCACAAGCCGAAGGCGAGCCCACGAACCGGGCGCACGAAATGCCCTCGGGGCGGGCGGAGGCTGCTCACAGCGAACGGTAATTGGTAAAGGTGAGTGGAACGTCCAAAACGTCCGCGTCGAGGCCGCGCAGCATGGCGATCACGGTCTGCAGATCGTCGCGCGCCTTGCCCGAGACCCGCACGGTGTCGCCCTGGATCGAAGACTGGACCTTGATCTTACGGGTCTTGATCTCGGCGACGATCTTCTTGGCGGTCTCGATCGGAATGCCCTGCTGGAAGGTGATCTTCTGCTTCGCCCGGCCGCCGCCCGAGGGCTCGACCTTGCCGTAGCGCGCCGACTTCAAGTTGATGC
>JBDTZG010000030.1:0-62516 GCA_040005235.1 Acidobacteriota bacterium
GGGACAGATCGTGGATGCTGTACTTCGATTCGCGGATCAGTGAACAGATCTTGTCGATTCGGTTTTCCCCGGAATCGAACCGCTCGGAAGCGATCCGTGGCGAATAACCGAGGAAAACGACAGTGAAGAGAAGCGGCCGAAGCAGCGGGAGATACGTCGCATCGAACGGGCAGTTGATGAAGACGTTGGACTCAAAGCTCACGCCCTGGCCGGCCTCTATCACCACTGCCGTGCCCGCCGTCGGGCCGGATCAGCCTACCGCCGGGCCGTCCCCTTCTGCACGCGCACCCGGCCGCCGCCTTTGACGTCCACCGAGATCCCGCGCCAGGGGTCTTCGCCGGGGCTCTCGGAGTAGTAGCCGAGCACGTACTGGTTGCGCAGCTCGTCCAGGATGTGGCCGAGCGCGCCGGCCACCTGGTCGATCGAGTCGATCACCTCGATCCGGCCGCCGCTGTCCGCGACCGCGCGTTCGAGCCCTTGCAGCTCCCAGGCGTGCCCTCTGGCATCGCGCCAGATCGACCAGCGTTGGGTCGGACCGCGCTGCTCTTCCTCGCGCCGCAGGCGAACCCAGTAGAGCGCCATCGGCTCGGCTTCCAGCCGCTTGCGGATCCAGGACATCGACAGCACGCTTTCGATCTCGCCGCCGTCGGAGAGCAGGATGATCACCCG
This sequence comes from Acidobacteriota bacterium, assembly GCA_040005235.1. GTDB lineage: Bacteria > Acidobacteriota > Thermoanaerobaculia > Multivoradales > UBA5704 > DASYKS01. The sequence goes on from JBDTZG010000030.1 coordinate 670, forward strand.
CCGCCCCGCGCGGGGCGCGAGCCGGTCGACCGCGAGGTAGAGCACGTCGTTGATCGCCGTGCCGCCGCCCGCATGCGCGCCGGATAGCGCGAGGTCGAGCACGCCGGGCACGCTGGTGAACGGGGTTTCAAGCTGTAGCTGATCCGCGAACAACAAGAGCTTCGCCTCGTCGAGCGGGCGCATGGAGCGAAAAAAAGTGCGCGCGCCGTCCAGCGCCGACTTGAGCCTTTCGCCGCTCATGCTGACGCTCGAATCGATCAGCAGGGCGGCGGTGAAGGGGATGTCGCCGCGCTCGAACGTGACGACTTTCGGCCGGGCGCCGCCGCGCTCGCGGAGGGTGAAATCTTCGCTCTTGAGGTGCTCTTTTCCGCCGTAGACCGTAACGTAAAGCTGGCGCAGCAGCACATCGATCGTCAGATCGGTCGCGATGCTCGGCGTGCGGATCGCCGTGCTCGCGATCGCGGAACCTCCCGGCCCGTACGCCACGGCTTCGAAACGGTGCCCGACGTTGTCCTGGCCGACGTCTATGACGACGCGAAAAGGCGCCTTCTCCGCAGTGCCCGCGAGCTTGCCGTCGAGAAAGAACTCGACCCGCGAAATGGCGCTGCCGGGTGCGGTGGCGACCCGAACCTCGACCGGTCCGAACGCCGCCTGGTCCTCGGGCGGGCTGGCGAACGAGATCTCCGCGGCGTGCGCCGGCAGAACCGCTGCGAGGGCGATCCAGGCGAGCGCGCAGAAGGCTCGCTGGCCGATGCCGCGAAGATTCATGATGCCCCCTTGGCCTTTCCGTTGGGACCGAGCGCGGCGGCGAGTGCCGGAAGCCGGTCCTTCCCTGCACGCTCCAGCTCCTTCCAGAGCGCCTCGATCCGCTTTCGCGGCAGCTGGTCGTATCGCAGCCGAGGAGAGACCCCGGAACCTGCCTGCGGGTGCCATTGAGCGAGCCTCTCTTTCGCCTTCGCGGCCTCGGTCCTATCCGTGCTCGGGAGGTCGGCGAGAGCGGCCGAGAGCAGGACGAGCTTCTCGTCGTCGGGAAAGCTCGCGAGCCCCAAGGCGAGCACCCGGCCGGCGGCGGGCCGGTCTTTGGCCGCGATTTCGAGCCGCGCAAGCTCTTGGGCCGCGAGCGCGAGCGGCCAGGCGTCGGCGTCCGGTTTCGGGCTGCCCTCGGGGCGTTCCCGGAGAGGGGCGACGATCATCAAAAAGATCTCGCGGGCGCGCTTCGTCCGGCCCAGTCGGGCGGTGTTGATCGCCAGGCGCACGAGGACCTCCGGATCGTGCGGGTTCTGGGCATCCAGCTTTTCGAGGCCGGCGACCGCTTCGGCGTAGTGTCCGTGGCGTTCGTCGTCCTGCGCGTGGCCGAGCAGGGCTTGCGGGTGCCCGGGATCGATTTCGAGCGCGCGCTTGAGCTCCGCCTCGACCATGGTGGAGAGCCCGCTGCGATCGAGGTTGGGGGTCAAACTGACCAGAAATCCGGCCGCCAACCGCCGCCCCTCGGGACCGGGGACCGCCCGGGCGTACAGCTCCACCAGGCTGCCGACCAGGATCGCGGCGTGCATCGCCGGCTGGCGCAGGCTGCGCAGCTGGTAGGTGCCATGAAGCGTTCGATAAGCCGCCATCACCGGCACCAGGCTCTCCGGATTGCGCCGCTCGAGCGAACGCAACACCTCCCCTTCGAGCGCGGTCAGCTCCTCGCGGGTGGCGGCTTTCGGGCCGGAGAGCAGCGGTACCTCGAACGCCGCGATCTCGTCGAGCGCCTTGGGTTCGTCGCCCGCGCCCAAGCGGGCCAAGATCCGAGCATAGGTGGCGCGCAGGGCGGCCGCCTCCGAGCGGCGCCAATGGCCGGGCGCGTCGGCGTTTTTCTCATCGGCCGTCGCCACGCCGGCCAATGGCGCGGCGTCGCCGGCCAGGATCATCTTCTCGCGTTCGGCCGGATCGATCGCCAGACCGGGCGGGAGGCCGAGCGCCAGGGCGTCGAGCGAGTTGACGGTGAGCCAACCCTCGCCGCTCGCCGGGGTCTCGGGCAGAGGGGCGACCTCCGCCGCGGCGGGAACCGTGAGCGGTAGGGTGCGCAGACCGAACGTGCGCGAGCCGGAGTGGCCCACCAGGATGCGCAGGCTGTACGTGCCGGGCCGGAGCGCGAGCCCTGCGACGAAGCGGAGGCCGTGGGTGAGGAGGCTGTGGATCGGGTCTGGAATTTCGACTGTTTCGATCACCGAGCCCGCGAGAGCTCCGCGCTCGTCGAGCGCGTAGATTGCGACGTCCACGGGCAAGAAGGAAAGCTCGGTTTCGGCGTCTGCGGCGGCCGCGGCGGCCGTGGAGAGCGCGGTGCCGGCCGCTTCGATCACCACGGCGATTCTCACTTTGTCTTGGGCGGCGGGCCCGCGGCCCGGGAGTGGCAGGGCCATCGCGGCCATCGCCACCGGACCGCCCTGCTGGCCGCTCCAAAGAAGCGCCGCGGTCTCGACCCTGAGACCCCCGGTGCGCAGGACGCGAATCGCGGGGGGTGGTTGGGCCGAAGAGACCGTCGCGGCGAGCCCAAGTCCGGCGGCGAGCAGGAAAACGACGCGCGCGCGAATCGGGATCAGTCTCCGAGGGGAGCGCCGGCCTTTGCCGCAGCGGTCGGAGCTGCAGATGCGGAAGCCGGAGCCGGGACGTACCGGGTGAGCACCACCGCCTCGGCGCGCCCCAGGTCGTCCCAAACGCCCGCGGCGATCCGGTGGAGGCCGGGCCGCAGGACGAGTGTCACGCGGACGCCGACGGTTTGGCCCAGGGCGGTGAGCAGGTTCTCATTCGGCACCCGGATCGGCGCATCGACGATCGTAATGGTGGAAAGCCGTTCCTTGGCGTCCTTGGCGCCGACGTAGATGCGAAGCTTCCCTTCGTGGACGTTCTCCTGGGGCAGTAGCACCAACTTCGCCATCGGTACCGTGACCATCAGCGCCAGCTCGACCGTGTCCCCCTTGCCCGGCCGCTCGCCTTCGATCTCGATCGCCGCATCGAGCGGATTGGCTTCCGGACCGGCGTCGGACGGGGTGTTGAGCAGCAAGGCGGTCGCCGTCCGCTCCTTCATCCGCTCGTCCGTGGTCTGGTCGCGGTCCGCTTCGCGATGACGGATCTGGTAGCGCTTGTCGCGCATCCGCACGTCGATCGCGTGGAACTTCTTGTCCGCCGGCCGCGTTGGCGAGTAGCTCAACAGATAGGAGCTGGTCATCTCGTTCTTGATCCGGTTCAAGAACCGGCCGGGATCGGCGTTCGCCGCGGCGGCCAAACCGCCGGTGCCGGAGGCGGCGATCTGGATCCCCATCGTGCGCGCGAGCTCCTCGCTCCGTCCCAGGTCGGTCGGCAACAGGCTTTCGCCAGGGTTTTCGGCCGATACGCCCAGGCTGCCGTCGGGCAGGGCGAGGCCGTAGATCGTCACCCGCTGGGCGTTGGCGTGCTGGGTCAGCTCTTCGACCTTCGTGGTCGTGTCGTCCCGGAACCCCTCGATCGTGTTCATCATGTCCTGGTAAGGGGTGTGCTCGTACTTCCGTCGGAACGTCTCGATCAGCATGTCGGCCGGGCGCAACGACAGGCCGCCGCCCACCCACAGCACCGCCCGCCGCCCGGGCAGGCCGGACATCGCGTCGATCACCGAAGAGATGGCCGCGATCGTTTGCCGGTCCTGGTTGTTTTGCTGCTGCACGTACAGGCGAATCCCCGACTCGACCGAGCTGGCCTCCATCTCCGAGCTGTCCGGCTGCGAGCCGCTCGGAGGGAGGCTCGCGCCCTGGATCTCTTCGAGCACCCGCCGCCGCGCTGCGGAGGCGTCCAACCCGCGCGCCGGACGGTCCATCTCGTCGCGCAACGCCTTGCGCAGAGCCTCGCTGTCGCCTGGCGGTATTTCGGACATCCGCAAACCGCCGTCGTACCCGGCGAGCAGGACATGGTCATTCCGCCCGCTCCGCGCATCGAAAAAGTTCTGTAGCGACTCGCCCAACCGCTTGCGCGCGAACGGCGGAAGGCTCAAGTGATCGACGAACACCGCGATCTGAAGGCGGCCCTCCGGCGTGTCGTCCAAGCTCCCGGTGCGTGGACCGGCCGTTTCTGCCGGAGCGGAGGAGGGAGCCGGAGCGTTCTCGGCGGCGGGCGCCTCATCGGCCGGAGCCGGGCCGCCCGTCACCCCCGGGCCATAGAAATGGGTGATCTCGACCGGCTTGCCGTCCTCGAACAGCTCGAAGTCCGCCGCTCTTAGACCAGGAACCGGCTGCCCTTTCTTGTCGGTGACCACGGCTTCGACGTTCACCACCCGGACGTCGACCGAAGCGAAGAAGGTCGATTCCTCGGAGGAATCCTCCGCTTCGGCCGGGGGAACGGCTTTCTTGGCGGGGGCCTTCGCAGGCGGCGCCGCGGCAACCCTCCACGCGAAGCTCCCAAGAGCCAGGAAAAGAAGGAGCAGGACGCCCCGCCGAGCAGAACGGACAGTCGATGGCGGCACGGGGATGGAGCCTCCGGGTTGTGATTCGGACCCGGATCGTAACATCCCCGGATGCCCACCGGCGTCCTCACCGGGCCGAGTGGCGGAGGGGGCCGTGGGTGGTGGAGTGTGAGAGGTAGGGCGATCCGGAGAAAGGTCCCTGGGACCGCCGGCGTCCTCGCCGGCGTTTTCGTTAGAACTTCCAGACCCCGCTCGAATACGGCGGCAGCTTGATCTTGCTTCCGGCCTTGCCTCCGGCCGGAGGGGGGACGCCGGGGGAGACGTAGAGCGGATCGAAGCGGGCGCCGAGGTAGAACGGGCCGGCTTCTACCTCCAGGCCGCTCAGGTTGTGAACCACGAGCGAGTGGGCGCCTTCGTAGCGCAGGATGTAGCTCAAGACGGCGGCGGGTTGGCCGGGGGGCTTCACCTTTTCCATCGTTCCGTAGCGCAGGGAGTTCGAGCGGTGGCGGGCGCGGATCAGCAGGCGGTAGTTGGAGAGGAGCGAATTCGGATCGCCGGTTTCGACGGCGACATTCGCCATCTCGCGACCGGGGGCCGGGTCGTGCCAGGGCTTGGCCATGGTGAAGCCGCCACCAGGGGTGGCGTCCCAGGGCATGGGCGTTCGTTTCCATTCGTCCTGGCCGCCCGGACCGTTTTGCAGGCCCAGCTCTTCGCCGTAGTAGACGAACGGCGTGCCGGGCAGCGTCAACAGGATCGCCGCCGCGAGCTTCAAGCGGGCCGGATCGTTGGTCAGCTCGGTGGCAATCCGGATCATGTCGTGGTTGGTCAAGAAGGTCCCATCGAGCACGCCCTTCGGATAGACCTTCGTCTTCAAATCGAGCGCGGCGTTGATCGCCGAGGGTTCTCCCGCCTTGACCGAGGCGAGGATCGCCGTCGAGAGCGGAAAGTCGAAGTTCATCGGCAGCTCGTCGCCGCCGCCGAGCGCTGCAGTCGACCCGTAGTACTTGGCAATGTGCGCGGCGTCGGTCCAGTTTTCGCCGACCAATAAGGCCGCGGGGTTCGCCTTGCGCAGCGCGGCGGAGAGCTCTTTGAGGAAGGCGTGAGTCTCCGGCGTGTCCACTTGATCGTCGCCGTCGCCGTTTTCTATTAGATGGCGCGCCGCGTCCAGCCGGAACCCGTCGACCCCCCGGTCGAGCCAAAACTTGGCGATCCGCGCGACCTCGGTGCGCACAGCGGGCGTGCGGAGATTGAGGTCGGGCATGCCGCCCAAGAAGACGCCGTAGTAGAAGCCGTGCTTGCCGGCATGCCAGGTCGGGTTGCCGTTGCCCCAGGGCGTGGTCCAGTGCGGGTCGTCGTTGCGCCAGACGTACCAGTCGCGTTTCGGCGAGGTCGTCGAGGCGTCCGATTCCTTGAACCAGGCGTTCGCGGTGCTCGTGTGGTTGATCGGCAGATCCAGGATCACTTTCATCCCGCGTTGATGCGCCGCGGCGATCAGCTTGGCGACGTCCTGCTCGGTGCCATAGGCGGGCTGGATCTTCTCGTAATTGGTGACGTCGTAGCCGTGGTACGAGGGAGATTCGAAGATCGGCATCAGCCAGAGCGCATCTAGTCCCAAGTCGCCGAGGCTCTTCGGGTCGCCGTCGTTCAGGTAGTCGAGCTTCGCGGTTAAGCCGGCCAGGTCGCCCACCCCGTCGCCGTTCGAATCGGCGAAGCTGCGAACGAAGATTTCATAGAGCACCGCGCCGCGCGCCCAGGTGAGCTGCCAGGCGTCCGCCGGAACCAGGTTCGGAATCTCGTCGGCACCGGTCGAAGCCGGGGCTGCCGCCACGGCGGCCGGTTTCTCCTTCGCTTCCGCAGGCGGGGTCGTCGCCGCCCCTTTGGGTTCCTCCTTCACCAAAGCCCCCAGCCATCCGCCCAACCCCGCCATCACCGCCGAAATCACCAGAGCCGCCGTCTTGGTTCGCATGGACCTATCTTACGGCGCTTCGACCCGGGCACAAGCCCCGGGAATCCAAACCTCTCGCCCCGAGCTCCGACACGAAATCGCCCCTCCTGGGGAGTGAATTTTGAGAACTGCAGAACGCTCAGAAGAAGCTGGAGAGAGTCGCGATCTTCACGGGCATTGTAAAGCGAGACCATCGGCCGTCATAGGCGGCATCCAGCTATGCGAACCGGTCGAACTGTGATATAATTAGGAATAGGCCGATTGCTGGTAAGCGCCAGCCCCAGTGGAAGCTGGGTTTCGGCTGCGTCGCGTGAAGCGGCGAGCGCGAATTTTGAGCCTGTTCGGCTCGTTTACAGCCCCTGTCCGGGGAGAGGTGTATTACTATGACTGCAAAAGCATGTATTTCGTCAGCTAGTCGGATCTCGACATCGATCAAAGAGTTAGGAGTTTCAGCGGAACGCTTAAACTCCGTTTCCGATGAACTCGCGAAGGCAATTCGTCCGATTGATGCCGCTCTAAAGAAATTGAATCTTGGTGTCGCTGCGTGGTATCAATATGCCCGTTCTAGTAATAGCGAGGATAGCGAATACTGGAGCCGCCACATTGGTTACGCCAAAGTGGGGCACAAATGGGGCCTAGCCCTTTCTATGGCTTCGGGCCCTGAAGGCCCTGAAGGCCCGGAAGAAGAGGAGTGGCTATTCAGCGACGCGCCGCGTTGGATGCGCGTTGAAGCTGTGGACCACATCCCGGATCTACTCGAGCACCTCGTAGAGCGGGCGAACGAAGTCGCAGAGAGCCTCCAGAAACAGACTGATCATGCGCGTGAGTTTGCGGGCCTTATCTCAGCGCTGACTGCCACTTCGGAAGGGAAGGGGTAGTCATGGATCCCCTTACAGCACTGCTCTTGGGAGCCGTGATCGTGCTCACCTTCAGCTTGGTTCTGGTTGCTCTTTATCGAAAGGGCGATTTGAAGGTTGGCGCCAAAGTGGGCTCGGGTTCGTTCTTCATGGAAGTACACGAGAAGGAGAACAGGTCTCGCGATTTGCCGAGTTAATGCGTCAACTGCAATCGCCGGCGTCGGGCTTTTTGGGTCTAGAAATACCTCCTGAGGCTGTTGGCCTACTTTGGAGACGTGATCGGACTTCCTCCCAAGGAATCGACGCACTGGGGTTGTCTTCCGTGTCATCGAGGCTCCGGTCGAGTTCGCGGCACTGAGCGTCGTTCAGAGGGAGATTCCCCGTAAGGGAAATCGAATCCCAGATCGCTTCGGCGAACTCGATTCGCTTATCTACGGGGAGCCGGACCACTTCGGCAAGGAGCCTCTCGTGCATTCGAGAATAATACTTCTAACCTCCGGACCAGAGCCTTCACCTCCGTGGCGGTAAGAGGATTGAGCCGAGGGAAGAGTCGGGCGCCGACCGTAGGCCGCCCGAGCGCTTTTCCGCCACTATCCCCCGGGGCGTTCACTTCTGGGATCGACCAGAGCCAGGCCGTCGAAGATTTTGAAATCGGAGGTATTGCAGGTGATCAGCTCGTGGACCCCATGACCGAGGAGCGAGGCGGCGAACTGGGTGTCCGCAATCCGCTTCCTTCCGAGTTGGTGCCGCTCCATGAGTTCGAATGCTACGGCTGCCCCTTGCGCGTCTATGCTGACGCACTCCACCTTGGGGTGTTCAAGATACACACGAGCCACGGTGAGGGCTTCGGCCATGGCCACCGGCGGGTCGAAGCGTCGGCCGTCGGTCACGACATGGAGGAACTCGTGGAGGACGGCGGGTGTGATGACAAGGGTTACTTCGTCGCGGGCCAGTTGATCACGGAGAAAGCCTCGCACCGCGACATGGTGCGGTAGCTCTGGCATGTGGGCGTAGATCAGGACGTTGGTATCGACTCCTCGTCTCATGACGATGAGTCCGAATCCTCGGGTGAGAACATTTCCTCGTAGAGATCGGCCCGCGAGGGAAGATCAGAGATCGCGCGGTGCCCCGGAAGTAAAGGCAGATCCTTGAGGATCTTCCCCTTTGCGACCGTGCCTCTTTGGATTGAGGCCATGGTCTCTCGGATCAACTGTTCGACAGACCGTTCCCGCGCCTCAGCAACTTTTTGGAGGTCCTGGTATTCGGAGTCCGACACGGTGAGTCGAAGAGTTTTCATGAAGGAAGTATAAGCGAGGAGTTCATCCTTTTCGCTCACCCCCAGGATGAGGCCAACGGGACGCTCGCTAAGATTACGTCGTCCCGACGGGACGAGATGCTGGGTTCCGTGAGGTCGTACCGGCAACGCGCGAGCGTTGCGACCTAGGAACGTCCCGCTAGGGACGTCGTAACGTAGCGAGCGATTTCAATCGCTCGCGGACTCCCGGCGGTTTGCCTTAAACGCCGTCCCCCCCTACCGCTCCTTCTGATACGGCAACCCGAGCGCCTTCGGCGGGCGCGAGCGGCCGATGAAGCCGGCGAGCACCACCAGGGTGAGCACGTAAGGAACGATCTGGATGAATTGGACGGGAATCTCGGTCACCCCCTGCATCTGGATCGAGATCGCTTCGGCGAGGCCGAAGAGCAGGCAGGCGAACATCGTGGGGACCGGTTTCCACTTGCCCATGATCAGGGCGGCGAGCGCGATGAATCCGCGGCCGGCGGTCATGTTGCGGGTGAAGAGGGACGACTGGCCGATCGACAGGTAGGCCCCGCCGATCGCCGCGAGCGCTCCCGAAAGGACCACCGCGAGGGTGCGAATGCGCGCGACCGAAACGCCCGCTGCATCCGCCGCCGCGGGGTTTTCGCCCACGGCGCGGAGGCGCAGGCCGAAGCGGGTGCGGGCGAGCACCAGCTCCAGAATCGGCACCAGGGCGAACGCCAACACGATCGGCGCGATCGGCAGCAGGTTGGCCTGAGGAATCTGCGGTGTCGCGCCGGTCGAAGCGAACATCGCTCCAGAAAGGAGCGCGGGCACGCCGAGGAACAGGATGTTGATCGCCGTGCCGCTCACCACCTGGTCGGCGCCATAGCGGATGCAGGCGACGGCGTGGATGTAGGCGACGGCTCCCCCCGCGCAGATACCCGCGAGCAGGCCGAGCCAGGGATTGCCCGAGAAATGGGTGACCACCGCGGCGGTGAACGAGCCGGCGAGCATCAACCCTTCGAGCGCGATGTTGATCACGCCCGAGCGTTCCGACAGCAGGCCGCCGAGCGCGGCGAGCAGCAGCGGGGTGGCGAGCCGGATCGCCGACAGGACCAGGCCGATCTGGAACATCTCTCTCATCAGCGCCGGCCCCCCGCGGTCGTGCGGTCGCGCGCGCCGATCGCTACGAACAGGATGATCAGCGCCTGGAGCACGAAGATCAGGTCTTTGGAGACCTTTTCGGTGAAGATGTCGACGAACAGGCCGCCGCGCAGGAGCGCACCGAACAGCAGCGCCGCGAGCAGCACGCCGAGCGGCCGGTTCCTGCCGAGCAGGGCGACCGCGATACCGGTAAAGCCGTAGCCGGCCGAAAAGCCGTCGTAGTAGCGGTAGCGATAGCCAAGCACCTCGGACACCGCGACCAGCCCGGCCAAGCCGCCCGAGAGCGCCATCGCGAGCACGATCTGGCGCGGGGTGGAGATGCCGCCGTACTCCGCGGCGTCGGGGTTGGCGCCCGTCGCGCGGATCTCATATCCCCAGCGGGTGCGCTTCAAGAAGATCGCGACCGCAACGCACATCGCCAGAGCGAGCAGGAACGCGACGGAGAGCGGAATGCGCTCGGGAAAGCCCGGGATGAACCGGCCGAAGCGCGGAATCTGCGCGGCGGGGGCGATCGGCACGGTCTGGAGCAGCGCGTCGCCCGGCTTCTTGAAATGATATTCGGTGAAGTAGCTGGCGATCGCGGCGGCGACGAAGTTGAGCATGATCGTGGTGATCACTTCGTGCGCGCCGAACCGGGCTTTGAGCACTCCCGGCACCGCGCCCCAGAACGCGCCGGCCAGGACCGCGGCGACGATGCAGATGGGAATCAGCAGAAACGCGGGCGCGCCGGAGAACGTGATCCCCGCCCAGGCGGCGGCGAACGCCGCGAGGGTGAGCTGCCCCTCGGCGCCGATGTTGAGCAGGCCGGCGCGCATCGCGAGCGCCACGGCGAGCCCGGTGAAGATCAGCGGCGTCGCATAGAACAGCGTGTAGCCGATGCCGTCCGGCCAGGTGAGAGCGCTGCCGATCAGCAGAGTGAAGGTCTGGACGGGGGAGTCGCCCACCAGGGCGACGATCACGCCGCCGACCGCGAAGGCGGCGAGCACGGCGAGGATCGGTGGCGCCCAGCCGGGAAGGCTCGCCAGACGCTGAGTCAGCCGGTTCGGTCCGCTCATGCCGTTTCTCCCACCCTTTCCGCCACCGCTGCCACCACCGGCGCGCGCGGGGCGCCGCCGGTCATCAAAAGCCCGATCTCGGCCGCCGTGGCGGTCGCGGGATCGACCTCGGCGGCGATCTTGCCCGAGTGGAGCACGAGCAGGCGGTCGGACAGAGCGGTCACCTCTTCCAGCTCGGCCGAGACCAGCAGGATCGCCACCCCCCGATCGCGTAGCGCCAGGAGCTGGCGATGGATGAACTCGATCGCGCCGATGTCGACGCCGCGGGTCGGTTGGGAGACCAGCAGCAGTTTCGGCCGTTGGCCCATCTCGCGGCCGACCACCAGTTTCTGCTGGTTGCCGCCCGAGAGAGCGCGCGCGGGAAGGTCGGGATTCGCCGGCCGGACGTCGAATTCGGCGAGCAGGTTTTCGGTCGCGGTGCGGATCGCCGCCAGGTCCATCCAGGTCGCCCCCACCCGCGAGACCGCGGGCGGCCTGTCCTGGACGCCGAGGATGGCGTTTTCCGCCAGGTCGAAATCGAGTACCAGGCCGCGACGGTGGCGATCCTCGGGGATATGCGCGAGGCCGAGCGCGCGCCGCGCGTAGGCTGAAAGCGAAGTCAGATCCTCGCCGTCGAGATCGATCGATCCGCCGACCAGGCCCGGCGCGGTCAAACCGGCCAGCGCTTCGATCAGCTCGGTCTGGCCGTTGCCTTCAACCCCGGCGACGCCGAGGATCTCGCCCGCGTGAACTTCGAACGAGACGCCGGAGAGCCGCTCGGCCGAGCGCTCCGCAGCCGGCCGGCGGACCACCAGGTTGCGCACGGCAAGCACCGGGGCCTTCGAATCCTGGACCGCGCGCGCGCCTTTTTCTACCCGCAGCAACACGTCGCGGCCGACCATCATGCGCGCGAGCTCGGGCGCGGAGGTTTCGGCCGTCTTCACCTGGCCGACCACGCGGCCGTCGCGCATCACGGTCACCTCGTCCGAGATCTCCAACACCTCGGCGAGCTTGTGGGTGATCAGGACGACGGTCTTGCCCTGCTCGCGCATGCGGGAAAGGGTGCGAAACAGCTCCGCCGTGTCCTGAGGCGCGAGCACCGCGGTCGGCTCGTCGAGGATCAGCAGGCGCGCCTTCCGGTAGAGCGCCTTGAGCAACTCCACCCGCTGCTGCTCGCCGACCGAGAGGTCCGCGATCTTCGCCCGCGGATTTACGTGCAAACCGACCTCCGCGGCGAGGCGCTCGATCTCGGCTTCCGCCCGCCGCCAGTCGAGGCCCAATCCGAGCCCGCCACCGAAACCGGACGAGAGAGGCTCAGCGCCGAGGGCGACGTTTTCCGCCACGGTCATCGGCTCGACCAGCATGAAGTGCTGGTGCACCATGCCGACGCCGAGCGCGATCGCATCCTTCGGGCTTGCGAGCTTCCGCGACGTGCCGTCGATCAAGATCTCGCCGCCGTCCGGTTGATAGAAGCCGTAGGCGATGCGCATGGCGGTCGACTTGCCCGCACCGTTTTCGCCCACCACGGCGTGGATCGTCCCCGGGCGGACGACGATCGAAACCTCGTCGTTCGCGGTCACCCGACCGAATCGCTTGGTGATCTTGCGCAGCTCGAGCACGGGTCGCGGTTTCTCGTCGCTAAAGTCAGGTAGGTCTAGTTCGCCATCGCGTCGGTGACTTTGATCTCGCCGTGGATGATCTTCGCCTTCGCGGCTTCGACCTCGGCGATCACCGAGGCGGGGATCAGCCCGGCGTTGTACTGGTCCATCGCGTAACCGATGCCGCCATTGTCCAGTCCGTAGACGTGGATGCCCGCTTTGAATTTTCCCTGGACCCGATCCTGGATGATCTGGTAGACCGCGTTGTCGATGCGCTTCACCATGCTGGTGAGGACGTGGCCGGGCTTCACCCAGTTCTGGTTCGAATCGACGCCGATGATGAACTTTTCGCGCTGCTCGACCGCGTCGAACACGCCGAGGCCCGAGTTGCCGGCGGCGGCGAAGATCACGTCCGCCCCCTTGCCGATCTGCGCCTCGGCCAGCTCCTTGCCTTTGCCGGGATTGTTCCAGGCCGATTCGGTGACGCCCACGTAGTTGGGGATCACTCGAACGTCCGGCCGCACCGAGCGCGCACCTTCTTCATACCCCGTGGCGAAGCGGTGGATGAGCGGGATGTCCATGCCGCCGACAAAGCCGAGCACGCCGGTCTGGCTCTTGCGCGCCGCGATCATGCCGACCAGGTACGAGCCTTCGTGCTCTTTAAAGACCAACGACGCGACGTTCGGCAGCTCGAGCACGCCGTCGACGATCGCGAACTGGAGCTTCGGATAGTCCCGGGCGACCGCGTCGACGATCGGCATCTGGGCGAAGCCGATGCCGATGATCAAGTCATAGTTGCGCTCGGCAAACGCGCGCATCGCCGGTTCGAGCGAAGTCGGGTCGCCCGGCTCGGCGTCGCGCAGGACGATCGGAAAGTCCTTCGCCGCCCGCTGGACCCCCTGCCAGGCCGCGGCGTTGAACGATCGATCGTCCTTGCCGCCGCTGTCGAACACGATGCCCACGTGAACCTTGCCCGCCTCGGCCGGAGGCGCCCCGGCCAAGCGGCAGCCCGCGAGCAAAAGGCCCGCCGCCACGATCGCCGTCCCCACAGACAGGTTCCGCATGTTTCGAACCGGCAGGCTAGCGCGAGCGGCCGGGCGAGGGCAAGGGCCAATGGCCTGGGCTTTTGGGGGGACGCGACCCTTCGGGCTCCCAGGCCGTGCCTCTTGGGGAATTGCTTTTAGGCCTGAAAGGGCCCTCTCCGTCAGCCCGGGTCATCGGCCCGGGGAGTGACATCGCCGCCGTGGCATGGACTTCGCCCCACCGCCCATCGCACGGCGATCGCGGCCGCGATGCGCGCATCCGTGATCCTTCTAAGACGACCTTAAAGGACTCACGTGATGTCATCACATAGGCAACCGACGAGCCGTGATTTTGTTCTTCAACTTTCGGTAGGAGCTGGCGTGCTTACGTTCGGTGGCAACCGGCTTCTCTCGCGGACGATTTCCGCGACGATCGTAGGGGTGCACGGCCGCGCCCCTAGGATCGCTCTGGTCCCTCGGACGAATCTGGGAATCTATAGATGGAGCTCTACTCGGCGCAGCACACGTAGACAGAGTTGCCGGTACAGTAGGAGGTGCCTTCAAGCACGGCTCCCTCCACCACCCGAGCTTGCTTGGTGGTGAGCTGGAGAAGAGTGTCTCGGGAGAGCGTCAACTTCTTCAAGTCGCCTTTCTTTCTCATGGGATATTCCTTTCCAAGTCAAGAGTTCTCATACCTTTTACCATAGATCCCTCAAGTCGCAGTCCAATCGCCCGCTACAGACTCGGCTAATTTGCCGGCCGCCGCGTCGGCGTCGGCGGTAACTCCCGAGGCGCCGGGCCGAACCACCGTTCCAGATCGGCGATCCGCCCCCGGCTCAGGGGACGCGTCGCTCGGCTTCGCCTCTAATTTTCTTGTCACGATTAGGAGAGTATCGATATTCTGGGGGACGTTTGAAGCGCCAGAGAGCGGTCGGAAGGCCGGTCTCACTCCCCCGACCGCTTGGGTTCGGGTACCTTGAGGCGCAACGTCTCACCGGCTGCAAGGGCTCCCCGACGCGGGGATCCAGCCGGCCCGCGGCTTCGTCAACCCCGGCCGATGGCTTGCCCTCAGTTCGGCCCTCAGTTCGCCGGCCGCCGTGCGGCGTCTGCGGGCAGCTCCGGCGGCGCCGGACCGAGCCGTCGTTCCAGGTCGGCGATCTTTTCGCAGGCGTTCTGAAGCTGTCGGCGTAGCCCGGGCCCGGTGAAGTGGACCAGGACCGATTCGCGAAACGGCGCCATCTCCGCCCAGCGGCGTTTGAAGGTTTTGATCATTGCGCGGGCTCCCGTCGCCTCAACTTTCCTGAGTCCATCGGTGGCGGAAGAGTCGTCGCTCTTGGACCAGGCCGAGAAACGCCTCTCGATTTTCGTTGCCCTTCGCGATCAGCGCCGCGAAGACCCGCAGGTTCAGGAGGGCGCCTTCGGGGAGCGGTTTGATCTGCAGCAGCCCGAGCATCCGGGTGGCCAGCTCCGGAAGGATTCGTCCTCGGCCTTGGCGCAGTAAGACGGCTCCCAGCTCGATGTAGGCATCCGCGGCTTCCAGCACCTCGCCGGTCGTTCGCCAAGTTCCCGCGGCCCGGCCGAACAGCCTTGCGGCATCCTCGAGGTTCCCCTGGTCGCGCGCATTTTCAGCGCGGGCGAACATCTCCGCGGCGGCTGACCGAAGTTCCATGGGCAGCAGCGTAGGGCACACTTTTCATTCCTGGCGCAAGCCTTACCGAACGCACTCGTTTTGTCGCACCAGGTCCGTGTAAACGGGCATTTTTGCTCGAAACCGGGGTGGCGGGCCTTATCGTTTCTCGGTTGTCACGATTGAACTATGCTAAACACCCTTGCTTAGAGAACCTCTATAGGAGATGCCCCGATGCCGAAGTCGATCGTTTGGCTGACCAATGCTGCGCTTCGACTGATCCGGGAAGCGCTCGGCTGGGAACAGCGGCGGCTGGCGGCGGCGGCGGGGGTGTCCCCGGCCACGATCAGCGACTATGAAACGGGCCGGCTCCGCGAGCCTCTGGCGCGCGAACGGCTCGACGAGCTTACGGCGTTGATGGGCGCTCCCAAAGCGGCGGTCGAGATCGCCCTCGCCGCGCTGGAGGTGATCCGTTCGCTCGCCGTTGCGGGCGCGCGGGACGCCGTCTTTGAGCTGCCGCGGGAGCTGCGCGAGGTGCTGGAGCTGGCGGCGGCCAAGATCTGGCGCCTGGTGCGGCAGGATTTCTCCGCGGGCGGCCGGGACCTTCTGCTCGAAGCGGCACGCGCGCAGGCGGCGGTGGTCTGGGAGGCTCTGCGGCATCTGTCGCACGACGGTCGCCGCGCATTGCTCGACCGCTCGCCTGCCCTGGCGACCTGGGCCACGGTCGAGCTTCTGGCGCACGAAAGCGAGCGGGCGGCGGTCCGCGACCTGACAGATGCGCTGGCGCTGGGCGAACTCGCCGTCCGGGCGGCGGGTCTCACCCCCGACCCTTTGCCGCTCCGAGCGGCGGCGAAAGAGTATGCCTGGATCTATTGGGGGAACGCCCGCAGGGTGAAGGGGTGGCTCGCCAAGGCGGACGCCGCCTTCGCTCGCGCGAAGAGGGAGGCTGAGAGCGCGAGCCCGCTCGCGATGTCGCCGTTTTCCCGGGCGCGGATGTTGGATCGAGAGGCGTCGTTGCGGCGCGATCAGCGCCGGTTCGAGGAGGCGTTGGAACTTTCGGATCGCGCGTTCGCGGTCGCCCTCCCTTCGGAGTTCGGCATGTTGTGGCACAACCGGGCTGCGCTGCTCGAACAGAGTGGTGACGCCGAAGCGGCCTTCTCGGCGCTACGGGAAGCGCTGGCCAACCTTGATGAGACGAGCGAACCTCGGCACCTGTGGGGCGCGCAGTTCAATCTGGCCGCGAGCTTGGTCGATCTCGGGCGTGCGGCGGAAGCGGCGCCTCTGTTGCCCGGAGTGCGGGAACAGGCCGAGAAGCAGCGGGACACGATCGACCTGATCCGCGTCAACTGGCTGGAAGGGCGTGCCGCCTTTGCACTCGGAGATACGCGTGTTGCCACGGCGGCTCTGGAACAGGTCTGGCTACAGTTCACAGCCCAGGGGATGACTTACGATTCTGCGCTGGCGGCGCTCAACCTCTCCGAGTGCTATCTGACCGCCGGCCGGCATGCGGAAACGCGCGTGTTGGCCCGCAAGGCCGCGAAGGTCTTCCGGGACCTCGGGATCGAGAAGGAAGAGCTGGCCGCGGTGCGCCTGTTCCTCGGCGCGGCCGAGCTCGAACGGGCGACCGCCGAGCAGGCGGGGCTGGCCTACCGGGCCCTTGCCACATATCGGGCGCCGCGAGGATCATTCCCCGCTGCGCCGGATCTGGAGGCAGGTCAGTGAGCCCTCACTGCGCGCAATTCCCGCCGGTGTCGATCACGCACCCTGCGTCCCTTTGCGGGAGGACGCTGTCGTGGCATCGGCCACCTGGGTCGAAGATGCATCCTGCCGGAGCCCAAATCGGTGCCGGCGAGCACTTGCCACCGGAGTCAATCCCGCACCCTTCGTCGCGTGGCGGGGTGCTATCGCCGTCGCGGCAACCGCCGTGGGGATCGAAGATGCAGCCTGCGGGCGCCCAGAGCCGGGTCAACGCCTCCAGCCAGTCGGCGAATCTAAAGGCGCTTTCCCCCGAAGCGGCGCGAGCGGCCGGGTTGGCGACGAGCAGGAACAGCAGGACGAGGGCGACGGGGACGGCGAAACGACGGAGCGTTCGGGGCATGGCGAGTCTCCTTGGGTTGGGGGACGTCACCCGTTTAAACGGGTAAAGAGACTATGCCGCACATCGTTTCCAGGAGGAGGGTCCTATGAAGAGGACGGTCAAGCGACCGAAGAGTGCGCCGCTCGGACCGAAACCGCCGGTCGAGGTGACTCCCGGCCCGGACATCGGTCGATTGATTCGGATGTTTCGGGCTTCCAAAGGGATGACCCAGAAGGAGCTGGAAAAAGCCACCGGCGTACACCGGTCGAGCCTCTCCGCCTACGAAACCGGCTGGCGCCGTCCACGGCCGGCGACCTTTGCGCGGATCATGACGGTGGTGGGATCATCCCGGCCGCCGATGTCTCCCGGAGCGGCGGCGGCAGTGGAGTCGCTCGCCGAGCGGGTGTGGGCGTTGGCTGGAGCGGCGTTCGCGGAGGTCGCAGCGCGGCTGGCGGCCGGCTTACCACCGTTTTGAGATCCGCAAGGATTGCGACGACCGCCGCATGAGGTGAGCCGGAAGAGATAAGAAGTGTTTCGATGCGGAAAACCGGTGCGCCCGTTCGGCGAAGAGGTGTGCGGGTCGGCGACACCGGCAAGCTGGCCTGTACTACCGGTGGTTCGGCCGAGCGCAGAGGTGATCCGGTCCGTACCACCGGTGCCCTGGCCCAGCGCAGTGGTGTTTCGGTCCGTTCCACCGGTGCTCTGGCCGAGCGCAGTGGTGTTCCGGTCCGTACCACCAGTGCCCTGGCCCAGCGCAGTGGTGTTCCGGTCCGTACCACCAGTGCCCTGGCCCAGCGCACCAGTGATCTGGGTCGTCTCACCAGTGCCCTGGCTCAGCGCAGTGATGTTCTGGGTCGTATCACCAGTGCCCCGGCCCAGCGCACCGGTGATCTGGGTCGTACCAACCGTGTCCTGGCTCGGCGCACCGGTGGTGGCGGGCTAGTCCTCGGGTAGGCGGTCCAGCTCGGTGGTCTCGGTCAGCCGATCGAGCTCGCTCGTCTCCGAGAGCCGATCGATTTCGCCGGTCTCGCCGCGGCGGCGGCGCGAGCCTCCCGTGTGCTGGATGCGTTCGAGCGCGGTCTGGCCGCCGTATTTGGCGACGATCCGGTCGTCGTAGTCGTCGGCGACGTTGGCGACCGCGGTGATCGCGCGCAGGAGGTCGCGCGGTTCGAGGTCGCGGCCGAACAGCGTGTGGGAGAAGTAGACGTCGTCGTCGACCAGCGAGAAGTGGCCGAGCGCCAGGTTGTGGTTGAGCTCCAACAGGCCGAGCAGCAGGTCCTCGGCGGTGTCCACCCCCTGGACGCAGTAGGACATGATCCGCACCACCACCTCGTCCGAGCCGTAGGGCTCGACGGAGATTTCGAGCACGGTCGTGCCGTAGCGGACGTAGAAGTGCCCCTCTTCGGGGTCGCAATAGGGATCGTCGAAAAACTCCGATAGATATTCGCGGACCTGACGAAAGGTCTCCTCTTGGATCTCGTGCTTTGCGGCCATAAGACTCCCCTCTCTGGAGGGGAGTCTACCTGCGAGGGCGCCCGGCTGCGAGGGGTTGATGAGGTGCCCAGAAACGCCGTTGACACCTCTAGGACCGTGGGCTAACGTTGCGGCATAGCTCTGCCCAGGCGCGCACAAATCTTTGAACGAACAGGTCTTGTTTCGATTGAACGATTGAAGGATCTACCATTCAAGCTCAAACACCGGCAGCTTCTGCCAGGAGGATGACAGGCATGCGCAGGCGAGGAATCTCTATCTACGGCGTCGCCGTGGGGGCTTTGGCCCTCTTGGCGGTGGCCGTCCCGACGTACGCGGCGGGATTCGGCATTTTCGAGCAGGGCAGCAAGGCGATGGGTATGGCGGGTGCGTTTACCGCCCAAGCGGATGACGGATCGGCCATGTTCCACAACGCGGGCGGCTTGGCGTTCCTCACCGAGCGCGAAATCTCCGGCGGCTTGGTCCTCTTCCACACCACCAAGGCCGAGTTCGACGGCGCGTCGCCGTTTCCGGGACCGAATTCGCACGCGAAACAAAAGACGCTGTCCCAGCTTCTGCCGCACGCCTATTACGTGCAGCCGATCAACCAGACCTGGAAGTTTGGAGTCGGTTTGGAAGCGCCGTTCGGCCTGACCACGGAGTGGAATCCGAACACCTTCTCCGGCCGCTACATCAGCACCAAGGCGGCGGTTCGGGCGGTCGACCTCAATCCGACGATCGCCTGGCAGGTCAACCCGAGCTTCGGCATCGGCTTCGGCGCGATCGCGCGCTTCTCGGACATCGTGCTCGAGCGCCGCGCTCCGGCGGTCAATCCGTTCACGCAGCAGGTGGTGGACGTTGCAGGGGTCAAGCTCGAATCCGATCTGGAAAATGGCTACGGCTGGAACGTCGGCATCCTGAACAAGGTCAACAACAGCTTCTCGTGGGGCCTCTCCTACCGCAGCAAGGTGAAGGTCGATTACAAGGGCGACGGCCGCTTGACCCAGATCTCGACCGGCAACCCGCAGCTCGACGCGGTGCTGCGCACCCGTCTGCCGTACGACCGCGATCTGCCGATCGCGACCTCGATCGAATATCCGGACATGGCGAGCCTGGGCTTTGCGTTCTCGCTTAGCCCAAGCCTGCTGCTCGAAACCGACGTCAACTGGACCGGTTGGAGCTCGTTCGACAAGACGACGATCAAGTTCACCAACAACGACCTGCCCAGCTCGACGATCCGTTCGGAGTGGAAGGACGTCGAGAACTACCGCGCCGGCCTGCGCTGGACCACCAGCGCCACCACCGAGTGGCGTTTCGGCTACGTCTACGACGAGTCTCCGCAGCCGGAAGAGGCGGTGACCCCGCTGCTGCCGGACGCGGATCGCAACGGCGTCACCATCGGCTATGGGCACAAGGGCAACTCGTGCAAGGCCGATTTCGCCCTCATGTACCTCGATTTCAAAGACCGCACCCGGAAGAAGACCTTCTCCGGCGAGAGCCCGTTCCTCGGCACCTACCAGACCAAGGCGCTGCTCGTCAGCGCGACCATCAGCTTCTAGAGCTCGGAGAACATGGCAATGCGTAGGTATTCGATCGTCCTTCTTTCGTTGCTCGCCCTGGCGCTGCCCGCGCTCGGGCAAGCCGACTTCACCCGTTACGTCTCGCTCGGCGACAGCTTGACCGCCGGCTACCAGAGCGGCGGCCTCGCCGGCTCCATCTCGCGCAACAGCTATCCCGCCTTGATCAGCCGGCAGGCGCGGCCCGGTGCCGCGTTCGACCAGCCGCTGATCAGCTCCCCGGGGATTCCGGCGGTGCTCGAGCTGCGCAGCCTCGTCGGCCCGACCATCGTGCCGAAGACCGGCGGACCGGCCACGTTGACGAACCCCATCGGCACCCGGCCGTACAACAACCTGGGCGTCCCGGGCGCGAACGTCCGCGACACCGTGGCGACGGTGACCGGCGGCCTGCACGACGTGGTGCTGCAGTCGTTCAGCCCTTTGCTGCGCGGCAAGAGTGCGCTCGCCCAGGCGGTTCTGCAGAACCCGACGTTCGTGACCATCTGGATCGGCAACAACGACGTCCTCGGGGCCGCGACCTCAGGTGTGGTGATCGAGGGCGTGACGATCACCCCGGTGGCCCGCTTCGAGGCCGATCTGCGCGCCATCGCTTCGGCGATCGCCGCGACCGGCGCGAAGATGGCGTTCGGCAACATTCCGGACGTCACCACCATTCCGTTCGTCACCACGGTGCCGCGATTCGTCGTCAATCCCGCCACCAGCCAGCCGGTCCTGATCGGTGGCCAGCCGGTTCCCCTGATCGGCCCCAACGGTCCGCTCGTAGCCGGCGACCGGGTGCTGCTGACCGCGACCACCGAGCTGCGCGCCGGCAAGGGAATTCCCACCGCCCTCGGCGGAACCGGCCTGCCCTTGTCCAACACCTCGGTGCTCAACGTGGCCGAGATCGCGACGATTTCGGCGCGCGTGGCCGCGTACAACAACGTCATCGCGACGGTGGCCAACGAGCGTGGCGCGGCGCTGGTCGACGTGAACGGGGTCCTCTCCCGCGCGGCGATCTCGGGCATTCCGATCGGTGGCGTCACGTACACCCCGGCGTTCCTCACCGGCGGCATCTTCTCCTACGACGGCGTACACCCGACCTCGTTCGGCTACGCCTACATCGCGAACGTCTGGATCCAGGCGATCAACGCCAAGTTCGGCAGCACGATTCCGCTGGTCGATCTTGGTCCGTTCGTCTTCGGCGGCGCTTCGGAGGCGGTCGGCGGGGTGCTCGTGGGCGATTCGGAAGCGGCCCCGGCTCCGGGCGTGCTCGTGGGCGACGACACCGAAGGCGCGGCCTATTTCTCTATTCTGTTCAGCGACGAGGCGAAGCACAGCCTGTTCTCCAGCTTGAACATCCCGGAGAACCCGCAGCCCCCGCCCTCGGGTGGCCGCGGCGGTCGCGGCGGACACCGTCGGCATTAGATCGAACGGCAGGTGGTAGAACGAAAAGGGGCGGAGCGATCCGCCCCTTTTTTGGTGGGAGGAGAGCGTCGGCGAGGTTACCTGAGGACGGGGCGAAACTGTTTGAGCCCGCAGGGCGAGTTTTGAGCCCCGCCCGCAAGGCAACCCCGCCGACGCTCTTAGTAGTCGATGTACCCGTCGCGGGTGCGGACGCGGACGCCGGAGGCCTTCACCCGCACGTCCACCTTGTGCCAGCGGCCGTCGTTCTTGTTCGAGGTCGAGTAATAGGAGAGCGCGTACTGTTCGCGCAGCTCTTGAAGGATGCCGGCGAAGGCGGTCGTCAGGTCTTCGTTCTTGGCGATCCGCACGATCCGGCCGCCGCTTTCGTCGACCGCTTTTTCCAGCTGATTGAACTCGCGGTCGTTCGACTGCCAGTTGCGCCAGGCGGAGGTGAAGGACTTGTGCTTGCCGCCGTCGTCGAGGGCGATCCAGTAGATCAGCGCCTGGCTCACCCGCGCCTCGCGCAGGACTTCCGACATCGGCAGCACGCTGTGAATGTCGGCGCCGTCGGAGAGCAGAACCACGACCCGGCGGCCCTGGTGCGACTCCAACAGCTTGAGCCCGGCGAAAAGATAATCGTTGACCGCCGAGCCCCCGGCCGCGTCGACTTTGGTGAGCACCTGGTTCAGGGCGGCGTGGTCGCTGGTGATCGGAGTGCTCGCCATCAGGCGATCCGAAAACAGCAGCACGCTCGCCTGGTCTTCTGGGCGCATACCGGCGACGAAGGCGCGCGCGCCTTTCAATGCCTCGTCGATCCTTTCGCCGCGCATGCTCTCGCTGCTGTCGAGCAGAAGGATCGCCGAAAGCGGCAGCTCGCCGCGGTCGAAGGCGACCAACTCCTGCTCCTGGCCGTTGTCGAACACCCGGAAATCGGTCGGATTCAAGTTCAACACCCGTTGCCGGTCGCGCAGGACCGTGGCGTAGAGCTGCTGCAGCTCCAGATCCAGGCGCTCGTCGATCTGCACCGCCGCGGTGGTCATCGCGTCCGAGGCGCTCGAACCGGTGGCGCCGTAGGCGACGACGCGAAACTCGCGGACGACGTTCTGGTCTCCGGCGTTCCAGGTCAATTTGTAGGGCGGTGCGGTGACCGAACCGACCGACTTGCCGCCGACGAAGAATTCCACCCGGGCGACGGCCTCGTTGCCGGCGACCTGCGCCGCCAGCTCGGTCGATCCGAACACCGGTTGGCCCGGCTCCGGGCTGGTGATCCTGACCTGAATGGTCGCGTGAAGGGCGGTGGCGCTGAGACCGCCCCATCCGAACAGCCCGAACAGGCCAAGCAGGAGGACTAGTGCGGGACGACGGCTCATCGTGCGACTCCATCGGCGGGAGCGGTCGTGACGCCGGACGAGAGCGAGGTGGCGAGCAGCGCCAGACGCCTTTTCCCGGCCGGCTCGACCACCCGATCCGCATCGTCGAACAGCTCTTGGGAGAAGCGGTTGTAGCGGTAGCGCGAATCGTCGCTCGCGTCGGATCCGATTTCGGCGATTCCGTCGAGCACAGTGCGCGCCTCTTGCTGCGCACCCTTGGCGTCCAGCGCCGAGGCCAGCTGAAGAGTCAGCCGGACAGAGCCCGGGTAGTGGACGAGGGCTGCGCGGAGCACCTTTTCGGCACGTTCAGGATGGCGTGCCTCCTGGTGGATGCGGGCGAGCTCTTGCGCGGCGAGCATTCCGATCCAGGGCACCGGCGGCGTCTGGGCGAGCGGGGTGAGCAGCTCAATCGCCCGGTCGGTCTTTTCGAGACGCGCGAGGCAGAGGGCGAGCCGCAGGGTGGACTCCGGGTATTTCGCCGGGCTCGCCGCATCGGCCGCGCGCATCTTTTCGAGCGCGGCCACCGCGTCGACGTAGTTGCCGCTCTTTTCGAACACCGTGGCGAGCCCGAGCAGCGGCACGCCGTTGGTCGGATCGGCCTCCGAGGCGAGCTCGAACAGTTTGGCGGCCTGGAACGAATCGGTCGAAACGCTCGCCAGCCGGGCGATCAAACGGCTCGCGAGAGCCGACGCCTCGGGCGTCCCGACGTGTTTCTTGTAGAGCAGAGCCAGGTCGAGGGCCAGAGTCCGGTCGTGGGTCGCGACCTGCGCCGCGCCGATACCGCCGTGGTTCGTGTAGTGACGGTAGGCTTCCTGGTGGAGGATCGAGAGCGGTACCAGGACTTCGAGGTCGAGTCCCGCGGCCTCGGAGATCACGTGCTGCTCGGCCTTGTGCAGGCTCTCCCGGGTTTGAGGATCGGTGTCCGAGATGATCGACGACTCGAACTTGACCAGCTCGGGGACGGCGCGGGGATCACCCTGTGCCCACAAGCCGAGGACCGCGCGGTAACCCCCTTCGAGCAGGGCGGGATCGAGATCGGCGGCGCGGGCCGAGGGCTGAAAAAACGTAAAAAGAGCGAGCAGCGGCACCCAAGATGTGCGCGAGCGGTTAACGACCATGATGGATTTCCCCCGTTGCAAGACGGGGAGAGAATCTCCCAAACCGGGGCCGATCGCAACCGTATGGGGACCGGCACGGCATTCGCTGCCGCCAAACCGCAACCCCGAGGGATGGTTCGCCGGAGAGCTTCGAGGAGAAGCGCGAGAGGTGTTGGGAGGTCGTCGGCCGGAGCTCGTGTATCCGCTCCGGCCGACGACCCCGCCGTAAACTTCTAGATCGTTAGGCTTTCCTGGCGCTTCAACCGGCCCGAAACCCGGCGGAGCAGCCGGGCCAACTCGGTCGTCGCCCGCTCGTGGTCGATCGCACGGCGCAGGACCAACAGGGCGGCCACCGCCTCGCGACGGATGCCGAGCGCCCGGAACGTCTCGAGGATCTCTTCGACGCTTTCGAGAATTTCGGCCGTGCGGCCCTGCTGGAGCCAGAGCATCGCGAGATCGAGAGAGACGACGGCCGCCTCGATTGGCAGGCCGCGGCTTTCGAACTCGTCGTGGACTTCCCAGAGGCCCAGCTCGGCGGCTTCGAGATCGCCGCGTCCGGCTTCGATGCGTCCTTCGAGCCAACGCAACTTCAGCTGGTCGATCGCCGAGCCGCGCTGATCGTAAAGGGAGCGGCTCGCGCCGATCCAGCGGGCGGCCTGCTCATACGCTCCTGCCTCGACCGCGCCGATCACCAGGTTATGGACGGCGGACAGGGCGAGTGCCGGCTCGCGGCTCGGATCGATCTGTCCCAGGCCATGGGCGATGTAGCGGCACGCCTCTTCGAATTCGTTCTCATAGAGCAGCGCGATGCCGCGCTTGATCAGCGCGCGCCCGGCGAGGTGGCGCTCACCGGCAGCCCGATGCAGCTCGAAGATCCCTTCGAGCAGGCGGCAGGCTTCGCGGAAGCGCCGCTGCGAGATGCGCAGCGAGGCGGTCAGGTCGAAGATGCGGGCGAACAGCTGCCGGTCGCCGGTGCCGCGCTCGGCGCGCAACAGCGCCTCGGCGAACGCGCTCTCCGATCCGGGCACGTCGGCCGCGATGCGCAGGGCGTTGCCCAGCTCCGACCAGGCGCGCGCCTGGAAGTCGGCGCGCTCGGCGGTGCTGCCGTCTTCCGGGCCGAGCGAATCGGCGAGCTGCGCCGCGAGCCGGGCGAGCGTGACCATGCCGGCCGGGTCGCTGGTGCGCAATGCCCAGCTTTCGACCAGCAGTGTCGCGCAACGTTCGCGCCCTGCGGCGAGCGGCGAGGAGAGCCGCGCCTGCTCGGCCAGCTCGATTTCGCGGCTGCGTTCCGCGATTTCGCGCCGGGCGGAGGCGACGGCGCGGTCGATCGGCGGATCGTAGGCCGACAGGTCGAACGTCGGCTGTTCACGCAACGGGTGAAAGACCGAACGGACCATCGGCGCCAGCAGCTCCGCGCAATGCGCGCAGCCCCGGAGCAGGTGGGCGATGATCGGCTTGCCCTCTCGCGGAGTGAGCTCGGCGCGAAGAAATGCCCACAGCCGTTCAGGCTCCGGGTGCGATGAAGTTTGATCGAGGTTCATCGGAATCGCTCCAATTATGTCGGCTGCCAGCGATTGAAGGATCTCACGAAAGTCCCGTTCGAGTCACCAGGTCAAAGGGCGGCTCAATGAACGGTCGTATTCGTCGAGTTGGCCGCGCCGGAAGCGTGAGAGGGATCGGCCGGGACGCCATCCGGATCGATGGCTATGCCGTACTCTCCCCAAATTGCCGTTGCCGTCGAATGGCCCACCTGCAAAAACGAGTCCAGCCAGCTGGAAATCGCGTCGGAAAATGCCGAGATCGCCGAAGAATCGGCAAATTCGGGCCGACCTCCCAACGAGGCCGCCCACGACGGAGCCGAACCAAGGAACAACAACATCATCATCGCGAGAACCAGGGATCCCTTCGACTTGCTCGACATCGCGTAACTCCTCCCGCGAACCGGCCGGTGAAGACCCCCGACGCCCCGCGGAAAAATTCTTCGTTCAAGAGATGGGGTGCGCCTGCAAGCGATTCCGTGACAAGCAAATCGACGCAACTTCAAGCGCTTAGGGAGACAGGGCAGAACTCCCCGAAGCAGGGAATTTTGTCCTGCCCCATTCAGGTCGTTTTGGTCGCCATCGGGTGGCGGACGTCGCGCCCCTCGACGAAGTAGACGACGTCTTCGCCGATGTTGGTCGCGTGATCGGCGATCCGCTCCAGGTTGCGCGCGATGAGCAGCAGGTGGAGCGCCCGGCTGACCGTCTTCGGGTCCTCGATCATGAAGGTCAGCAGCTCGCGGAAGATCTGCTTGTAGAGGGCGTCAACCTCGTCGTCGCGCCGGCAGACCGCCTGGGCCAGCACGGCGTCCCGGCGCACCAGGGCGTCCAGGCTCTCGCGGACCATTTCTTGGACGAGGCGAGACAGGTGGGGCAGGTCGATGTACGGCTTGAGCGGCGGCTGGTCGACCAGCTGCTCGACCGACTGGGCGATATTGACCGCCGAGTCGCCGATCCGTTCGAGGTCGCTGTTGATCTTCATCACCGCGACCAGGAAACGCAGATCCACCGCGATCGGCTGTCGCAGACTCAAGACGGCGTGACACAGCTCGTCGATCTCGATCTCCATCAGATCGACCTCCTGGTCGCTCGCGATCACCTGGCGACAGAGCTCGCGATCGCGTTCGAGCAGTGCCCGGGTTGCCCGCGCCACCATCTCCTCGACCATGCCTCCCATGCGCAGCAGGCTCTGGCGAATCCGGTCGAGATCTTGATCCAATCGGCGTTCCATCACGTCTCCCGGGCTTCCAAACATGCCCAAACGAACGCTTATGGTACCTCTGGTTCGAACCCGGGAGAGCCGCCGGGGGGTGAATCTCGCGTGAATCCCGTGTGACAGCCCAAGCGATGCGGCGGCGAGTTTTTCCTCGGATCGCCGGGCTCCAGCCCGTTCTTTACCGAGCCGATCCTCAACCCGGAAGCCGGACCCGGAACGTCGAGCCCTGGCCCGGGCGGCTTTGGACCTCGACCTGGCCGCCGTGAGTCTGGGCGACGTGCTTGACGATCGACAGGCCGAGGCCGGTCCCCCCTTCGTCGCGCGAACGCCCTTTGTCCACCCGGTAGAAGCGCTCGAACAGGCGGGGGAGCGCTTCGGCCGGAATGCCGATGCCGGTGTCCTCGACTTCGATCAGGTATCCCCCGACTCCGGCCGGGGTGGGCTGGCGGCTGAGCCGGAGCCGGACCGCGCCGTCGGGCCGGTTGTACTTGATCGCGTTGGCGAGCAGGTTGGTGAGCATCCGTTCGAGGCCGTCGGCGTCGCCAACCAGGACCCACGGGGCTCCTTCGGGGAGCGGCGGTTCGAGCGTCAGCTCGACGTGGCGCTCCTCGGCCGCAGGGGCCACCCCTTCGATCGCGCGCCGGGCGATCGCGAGCAGGTCGACCGGCGCGCGCCCGGCCCGCTCGCCGACGCTCTCCAGACGGCCGAGGGTCAACAGGTCGTCGAGCAGCGCCTGGAGGCGGCGGCAGTGCTCAAGGATGCGGCCGGTGAAGCGGGCCGCGGTCTCGGGCTCGGCGAGCGCGCCGTCGCGGAGAGTCTCGGCGAAACCGCGGATCGCCGAGAGGGGAGTCTTGAGCTCGTGCGAGACGTTGGCGACGAAATCGCGGCGCATCTCGTCCAGTCGCTTGACCGCCGTGGTGTCGCGGGCGACCAGCACGGCGCCCGCCAAGCGGGCCTCGTCAAACAGCACGTCGCTCTTGACTTCGATCGTCCGCCGGTCCGCTCCATCCCCTTCGATTTCGATCTCCAGCCCCAGCTCGTGAGAGCCGGCGGCGGCGGCGGTGGTGGCACCGCCCGGCAGGCCGCCGCGCTCCGCGCTCTTGAGCGTCGCCTCGACCAGTCTTTCTACCTCCGGCCGGCGCAGGACTTCGAGCACGGAGCGGCCGACGATGTCGCCCGACAGGCCGAACAGGCGCTGAAATGCCGGGTTGGTGAGCTGGGCGCGCCGGTCGGCGCCGACCACCAGCACCCCTTCGGACATGCTGGCGAGGATCGCGCGCAGGTGGTCGCGCTCCTGCTCGATCACCGCGAGCTGGCGCTCGATCGCCGCGCCGAGCCGGTTGAGCGCGAGGCCGAGGGCCGACAGCTCGTCGTCGTCCGGGATCTCCACCCGGTGCTGGTAATGACCGTTGGCCAGCTCGCCCGCACCCGCCGCCAGGGTCGAGAGCGGCCGGAACAGCCGCCGGTCATTCCACCAGCCGAGCCCCACGCCGACGCCGAGCGCCGCCGCGAGTGCCAAGGCGAGCGCCGCGGCCAGATGGCCGGAGAGCGCTTTCAAGGCATCGAGCGGCTGCGCCAGACGCAGCACGATCAGCCGTCCGTCCTTGCCCGGCAGGGTGTGCGCGGCGTAGACGTACGGATCGCCGGTGGTGGCGCTCTTCCTCTCCGCCCACCCTTCGCCGCGGGCGAGCGCTGCCGCGACCTCTGGCCGGTCGGCGTGGTTCGACAGGGTGCCCAGGGTGGCGAGGGTGCGGGTGCTCTCCGCGATCACCCTGCCGTCTTCGGCGATCACCGTGACCCGCAGGTTGCCGCGCCCCGCCGCCTGCTCGACCCAAGTCTGGAGCGCCTCGGGCGACGCCTTGGCCGCCGCCGCGGCTTCCGGGGCGATCAAGCGCAGGGTCTGGAACAGGTCGTGGGCGGAGGCTTCCTGGAGCAAGCCGGGCAGCAGCCTCCAGAGGAGCAGCGCCGCGACCGCGAGCGCGGCGACGGCAGGGGCGAGCGGTGCGAGACGGAGCCGCCGCGAGCGGCGGATCAAGCGGGCCTCGGGCCGGAGCCGGGGATCGTCTCGGCATCCTCGGGCCGCAGCCGATAGCCAACCCCGATCACCGTCTCGATCCGCTCCGCTTCGGAGCCGAGCTTCCTCCGGAGGCGCCGGATGTGGGTGTCCACGGTGCGGCTGTCGATGTCTTCGGCGTATCCCCAGACGTCGGAGAGCAGCTGGCCGCGGGTCTGGACCCGGCCGCCGCGCTCGATCAACAGGCGCAGCAGGCGGAACTCGGTCGCCGTGAGCGGCACCTCTTCTCCTTCCACCCAGAGCCGGTGCCCCGCGATGTCGAGCAGGATTTCGCCCACTTCCAGCCGTTCGCCGGCCGGGACTTCGACCTCGGGCTCGCGGCGGCGCAGGACGGCCTTGACCCGTAGCACCACCTCGCGGGGAGAAAACGGCTTGCTCACGTAGTCGTCGGCGCCCAATTCCAGGCCGACGATCCGGTCGACCTCTTCGCCGCGGGCGGTGATCATCACGATCGGCACCCGCGCGGTGGTCGTCTCCCGCTTCAAGGCGCGCATTACTTCCAAGCCGTCCATGCCCGGCAGCATCAGATCGAGCAGGATCAGGTCGGGGATCGGCTCGTGCCGGGCGGAGTCGAGACCGGTCTCGCCGCGCCCCGCGACCTCGACCCGGAACCCCTCTTTTTCCAGGTTGTACCGGAGAACTTCAGCGATGTCCGGCTCGTCCTCGACGATCAGAATTCGTTCTCTGGTCACGGTTTGCGAGCCTAGCACGCGAGAATCCGCAGAACTTGTGGAAAACTTTGTTGAAAACCCGCGGTTCGAGGCGCTCTGGAGCGGCCTGGAAAGGGGATTTTGCACGTTTTGAACAGAGTCCTGTGCATTTCCCGCAAGTCTTTTGTTTTCAATCATGTCGATTTCTCCGCCGCGAAGCTGGGGGTGGCTTCGTCACCGCCCTCGACGGCAGATTTCCACAGAGTCGCGCGACCGGCCGGTGAACGAGGTGTTAACTCTTTGTGACAGTGCCATTTACATCGTGCATCCGGGCATTCTGTCCGGGGTGCGGACCGCCGATCGAGGAGGAACGGTGGGGGCTGGGGGCGCATCAGAGGTGCGCACTGGAGCGCGCTTCAGGAGGAGGCCGCCTCCAGCCCCTGGCGGACCGAGAGCCGCCTTTGGAACACCTTCTCGAACAGCCGGCCATGCTCGATCGCCGCGTCCAGCTCCAGATCGACCGCCCAGGGGGAGATCACCTCGAGCTTCACCCGCTTCGGCCGGATCGAGCAGTAGAGCTGCTCCACTCTGGAGGCGTGGGTGCGGTCGAGCGCGTCGGCCACCCGCAGGAGCGCCGCGAGCGTGCGGATCGTCTGCTGCTGCCAGGGCTTCGAGCCGGCGAGCACGGGGTGACCGGGCTTGGGGGAGGCGCCGCGGTGGAAAAGTGCCACCCGGGCGACGATCTCCACCTCGCTCGGATCGAAGGCGTCGAGCGCCGCGTTCTGGATCAGATAGAAACTGTGCTCGTGGTGCTTCTGGTAGTGGATCGAGTAGCCGATGTCGTGGAGCAGCGCGGCGTATTCGAGCCACTCGCGCTCGCGCCGGCCGAGGCCGTGGAGCGACGCGGTGAGGTCGAACAGCCGCACCGCCAGGCGCGCCGTCTGCAGGCCGTGCGGATGCACGCTCTCGGCGCGCTCCGCCAGCCGCAGCACCTGGCGGCGGCGCAGGTCGTCCGGATCGGCGCCGCGCGGGATCGGCTGGCCGAGTGCCGCGAGCACCAGCCCCTCGCGCAGCGCCCGGTCCGAGACCAGGAAGCGCGCGACGCCCGCATGGCGCACCAGCTGCTCGATCAGGATCGCCCCGGCGAGCAGCGACTCGGCGCGCGGCGGCCCGACCGAAGGAAGGGCGGCGATCTCGGCGCGCGGCATCCGCGTGAGCCGCAAGACCAAGGCGGACAGATCGCGCAGCTTGACCTCACGCAGGCCCGATTTCGCCGTCCGCGCGGGAGGGGCCGCGGGCGCTCCGGACCGGGTGGCCGAGCGGCCGGCGGCTTTTTCTTCCGCGAGGAAGTGAGCGACCAGGTCGGCGCAGCAGACCGCGGTGCCCGAGGTGGCGACCAGCCGCGAGATCTTCCTTTTCGGCACCTCGGCCTTCAGGCGCTCGCGGATCGTGCGACGCAGGCGGTCGATCGTCCGCGCGCCCGGCGGATCGCCGGAGAGCGACCCGGAGCAGCGCAGCGACCCGAGCGCGAGGCTCACGACCGAGCCCAGCTCCCCTTGGTGGGTCGTCACCCATTCGGTGCTGCCGCCGCCTACGTCGATGATTCCCGCGTCGCCCGACCCCAAATCCACCACCTCGCGTACCGCGCGGTAGATCAGCGCCCCTTCGTCCTCGCCGGACAGGCGCTGCACCTCGACGCCGGTCTGCGCCCGTACTCGGGCGAGAAACTCCTCGCCGTTGCCGGCTTCGCGCACCGCGCTGGTCGCCACCGCGACGATCCGCCCCGCGCCGCGCAGCGAGGCCAAAGTGATCATCTTGACCAGCGCGAGCAGGCCGTCCTCCATCGCCTTTTCCGACAGATCGCCCCCGGCGCCGACCAGGCCGAACGCGGAGCGGCCCAGGCGCACCATTTCGCGCTCGCGGCCGAGCACCCGGTAGGCGCCGTTCGCCTCGGGCGCCACGACGATCATGTGGATCGAGTTCGAGCCGACGTCGATGGCGGCGATCGGAGCGAGCGGCGGGAGCGGCGCGAGCGCAGGAGCCGCGGAGCCTCCGGTCGCGGCATTGGCGTGGCCGAGGCGCTGCACGAACAGATCGACGGGAAAGGACACGCCCCGGATGGTAACAGGCGGCCTACCGCCGCGAACGCGGGATTTGGTGACAGATCCTCGACGGACTTATCGTCACAGCAAAGATCCGGAGACCCTGATGACCGAGCCCGCACCGTTTCTGCGTTTCGACCGATTCACCTTCCACCCCGCCTCGGGCGAGCTTCGAAGCGACTCCGAGGGTCTCGTGCGCCTGGAGCCGCAGCCGGCCAAAGTGCTGGCTCTGCTCGCCGGCCGCGCCGGACAGCTGGTGACGCGCGAAGAATTGCAGCGCGAAGTCTGGCCGGACGGCACGTTCGTCGATTTCGAACGCGGCCTCAACTACTGCATCGCGAAGATCCGCGCCGCACTCGGCGACTCGGCGGCCGAGCCGCGGTTCGTGGAGACCCTGCCGCGGCGCGGATATCGGTTCTTGGCGGTGATGGAGGGGGACGGAGCGGACGAAAAGGACGATCCCGAGGACGGCAAGGACGGCAAGGACGGGAAAACGCAGGAAGTGGGGAGGGCGGTTGCGGGGCCGATCGCGATGCCTGGGACGGTGGTCCTCGCGATCGCGGTGGAGTTGCTCACGGTGTTCGGGGTGATGGCCTGGCAGGCCCGGCACCGGACCCCGGAAAGTCCCACGATCGCGGTCGCCCGGTTCGACAACGAAACCGGCCGAGGAGATCTCGATCGTGAGGCCCAGATGCTCACCGACTCGATCGTCGAGGCGCTCACCCATCCTCCCGGCCGGTGGAGCGTGATCGGCAATGCCGCGATCCTGCGCACGCCGCGGACGTTTCGCGACCTCGCGGCAATCCGGAGCGCCCTCGATGCCGACCTGATCGTCCTCGGCCAGTTGCAAGAGAGCGACGGCCAGTTTCGCGTATTGGTCCACCTGATCCGGGCGAAGGATCAAAAGCACCTCTGGGCGAATCGATTCCCGCTGGACGGCACGGGATGGCGGGGGATCGAAGCCGAGGTCGTGAGGACCTTGCGCGCGGCGGTCGCGGAGAAGGGGAACGGCGGAAACTAAAACCGCCCGCTCGGCTACACTACCGGCCGCCATGGCCGACCCTATCCCTTCCGCCCCGCCGCTCGCGGTTCCGTTGGACAAATCCGGCCGTGCCGTGCGCGACATGTTCGCGGGCGTCGCCCCGCGCTACGACCTGCTGAATCACCTGCTGTCGGGCGCCCTGGACCTGGTCTGGCGCTGGAAATCCGCCCGGGCGCTCTCCGACGTCTCCGGCGCCCCCGTGTTGGACCTCTGCTGCGGCACAGGGGACCAAGCGCTCGCGGACGCCAAACGCGGCGCCAAAGTCGCCGCAGGCGATTTCTGCGTGCCGATGCTTGCCCTGGCGCAAAAGAAGAAAACCCCAGGGAAGGCGATCCGCCCCGCGTGGCTCGCGGCGGATGCGCTGGCGCTGCCCTTTCCTTCCGCGCATTTCGTCGCCGCGACCGTCTCGTTCGGTCTCCGCAACGTCGCCGATCTGGACCAGGCTCTGCGCGAGCTTTCTCGCGTGCTGCGCCCGGGCGGACGGCTCGCGGTGCTCGAATTCGCGCTGCCCGAAAATCGCCTGATCAAAAGCCTCTACCTGTTCTATTTCTTGAACATCCTGCCGACCATCGGCAAGCTCGTCTCGCCGCGCGGCTCGGCCTACAACTACCTGCCCAACTCGGTCCTTCCCTTTCCGCAGCGGCGCGAATTCACCGACCGGATGAACGCCGCCGGATTCGTCGATGCCGCTTGGAAGAACCTGTCGTTCGGCACCGTCTGTCTCTACACCGGGAGGGTTCGATGAGCGCAAAAGTTCTCGACGGTCGCGTGCTCGCGGCGAAGATCCGCCTTGAGGTCGCCGCCGGAGTGGCCGAGCTGGTCGCCAAGGGGGGCCGCAAGCCCGGCCTCGCGGTGATCCTCGCGGGCGAAGATCCGGCCTCGCAGGTGTACGTCGGGAGCAAGGTGAAAGCCTGCGCCGAGGTCGGCATGGTGGGGAAGAAAATCACCCTGCCGGCGACCCTCTCCGCCGCCGAGCTGCATGCCGCGATCGAGCAGCTGAACCAGGATTCGGAGATCGACGGCTTCCTGGTCCAATTGCCGCTGCCGAACGGCCTGTCGGAGCGCGACGCGCTGATTGCGATCGATCCGGATAAGGACGTCGACGGTTTTCATCCTACGAACGTCGGCCGCCTTTGGGTCGACGAGCCGGGCTTCACCCCGGCCACTCCCACCGGCATCATCCGCATGCTGCGCGAGCACTACGCGGAGGTCGGCGGCTCGCTCTCGGGCAAAGAGGTGGTCATCGTCGGCCGCAGCGCGATCGTCGGCAAGCCCATGGCCGGGCTGCTCCTGCGCGAGCACTGCACCGTAACGATCGCCCACTCGCGGACGAAAGACCTGGCCGCGGTCTGCCGTCGCGCGGACATCGTGATCGCCGCGGTCGGCCGCCCCGGTCTGATCGGCCCGGACCACATCCGAGAAGGGGCGGTGGTGGTGGACGTGGGGATCAACCGCGTGAGTGACGCCGATACCGTCGCGCGCATGTTCCCGGGCGACGCCAAGAAGGCCGCGCAGCTCGCCGAGAAGGGGTCGATCCTGACCGGAGACGTCGATTACGTGGCGGTCTTGGAAAAGGCCGGCGCGGTCTCCCCGGTTCCCGGCGGCGTCGGCCCGCTCACCGTGGCGATGCTGGTCGCGAGCACCTTGGCCTCCGCGCGGAGACGGCAGGGGTTCTGATCGATGCCCGCCCTCAAAGTAGGACTCACCGGCGGTCTCGCGAGCGGCAAATCGACCGTCGCGCAGCTTCTCGCCGAGGGGGGATGCACGGTGGCCGACGCCGACGAGCTGGTCGCCGACCTCTACCGGCCGGGCGAGCCGGGGGCGCTCGCGGTTGCCGCCCTCTTCGGCCCGTCGGCGCTCAGCGAAGAAGGTGCAGTCGATCACCGCGCGGTGGGAGCGAAGGTGTTCGCGGACCCGGAAGCGCGAAAGGCGCTCGAAGCGGCGATCCACCCGCTCGTCCGGAACCGATTCCAGGAGATCGCGACGGGGCTTGCCGACGACGCGATCGGGGTGCTCGAAGCTACGCTCCTGGTCGAGGCGGGATACGGCCCGGATTTCGATCTGATCGTCTCGATCGAGGCCCCCGCGGAATTGCGCCATGCCCGCGCCGTCGCCCGGGGCCTGAACGAGGAAGATGCCCGCGCCCGCCTCGCGGCGCAGGGCGACGGCCTCCGCAGGCGCCAGGGTTCCCATCGGGAGATCGACAATTCCCGCGGTCCTGAGGATCTGGCCGAACAGACGGCCCTGTTGCTCGCCGATCTGCGCGCTCTCGCCGGCCGCAGGACCGAAGCTGACCGATGAGCCGCTCGATCCCGTCGTTCGTCCTGGTCACCGGCAACCCGGGCAAGCTCGCCGAGGCGCGTCGCCTCGCCGGTTTTGATTTCGAATCGGTGAGCGTCGACCTGCCCGAGATCCAGTCGCTCTCCTACGAAGAGATCGTGCGGGAAAAAGCCGCCGAAGCCTGGCGCCTCCTGGGAGCGCCGCTGGTGGTCGAAGAGGCAGGCCTCGGCCTTTCGGCGCTCGGCGGTTTTCCCGGCCCGCTGGTCAAATGGATGCTCGAAGCGGCGGGAGCCGAAGGGATCGCGCGCACGGCCCAAGCCCTCGGCGACCCGCGTGCCACCGCCACCTGCCTGCTGCTCTACAAAGACGCCGAGCGCGAAATCTTGGCGGAGGGCATAACCCACGGTACCCTGATCTTCCCCGGCCGCGGCGCGAACGGCTTCGGTTTCGATCCCGTGTTCGTGCCCGACCGAGCGGGTCTCACCTACGGCGAGCTGGACGGTGCGGAAAAAGACGCCACCAGCCACCGCGGCAAGGCTTGGCGGGAGCTGTTGCGGCGGCTGGGGTAGGAGTAGAGCTCGAAGGCGTAGAAAAGGGCGGGGAGACCCCGCCCCTACAACCGCTTCAGATCTTACGCCCCCATCCCCAGCACGGCCGGGTTGAAGATGAACATCCGGTCGCGGATCTTCTGCGGCGCTTCGGTAAGGCCCCAGCCGATCGTCTTTGCAAGCTTTTCCGGCAGGAAGTCGAGATGGATGTCCTCCGCGTCGCCCCAGCGGCGGACCGGCATCATGCATTTCGCCGCGTCGAGCGAAGCGAGGATCGCCTTGGCTCCCGTCTCGGCGTCCAGCTCGCCGGATTCGTAACGGGCGCAGATGTCCTCGGCGAAGTTGACCAGGTCGGTGACCTCGTCCTCTCCGGGCGGGCTCATGCCGATCAGGGGGTCTTTCTCCAACTGATCGAACAGCGTCTTGTCCTGCGTTTCCAAGTACTTGACACAGATGCTGAACAGTCGCAGGTCGCCGTAGATCTCGGCGATCAGCCAGACCCGCAGCCAGGCGTTGAACAGCGGGAAGCTGGGGAAGGAGCGGTAGGAGTTGTTCACCACCCGGTCGCTCTGGCGGAGCATGGCGTTCTGCAGATTCTCGGCGTACTCGAAGCGCGAGCGCGAGAATTTGTCCTCGTCGAGCGCGGCAAGCAGCGGTCCGGCGAGAGCGGAGAGCACCTCGAACGTCGTGATCATTCCGCGCGAGTAGAGCGCATCGATGAAGCCGTGAGCGTGCGCCATCAGGAAGTAGCGATCGCCGGCCCCGCCGGTCGCCGAATACTGCAAGCGGCCGGTCTTCACCCAATCGCGGACGACGGTCGCCCCTTCGAACTGCTGGGCGATGCTCGGGAAGCGGTTCACGTGGTGGAAGAACTCCTCTTCCGCCCCCATTCCGGTGTCGGGGTAACGCTTCATGTTGAGCGTCAGGCCGACGCTGCACAGCGGGTTTTCCGAGTAGGGGACGTTGTTGAACGGAATGATCCAGAACCAACCCCCCTCGAACACGTGATGGAGGGTCCCTTCGTACCATTTTGCCGAAAGCCCGGGCGCCTCTTCCGCCGTCAGGCAGTCGTCGTAGAACTTCATATTCGTCACGTGGGTGAAGATCGAGCGCGACTCGGTTCCCAACGGGCAGGGCTTCTCGCGCAGGTTGAAGCGCTCGGCCAGCGGCGAGCGAAAACCCGCGCCGTCAACCAGGAAGCGCGCGGAGAATTCTTCGCCCTTGTTGGTGGTCAGGCGGACGCCGTCGTCGTCGATCTCGAACTCGCGAACGTCCACGTGATCTCTGTAGGTGGTGCCGTAGCCGATCGCCACGTTCAGCAGATAGAGGTCGATGTCCTGCCGGAACAGGTGGCTCTCGGTGGTGAGCGGTGTCGACGGCGCGATCAACAGGCTAGACTGCCGGGGATCCTGGCGCTTGCCGTCCTCGTGCCAGACGAAGCCGAGCGCGCGCTTGATCCCGCAGGTCGGCCCGACGTGCTTGGAGATCGAATCCAACCGGGTCAAATGCTGAATCTCCGGCACGTCGAAGCGATGGGCCAGAATCCACATCCATAACGTGCTTTGCGGCAACAGCGCCTCGCCGACCGCGAAGCGCGGATGACTTCCCTTTTCCAGCAGCAACACCTTCTTTCCATGCCGCGCCAGAATCGCCGCCAGCATGGTCCCGCCGATACCCGCTCCCAAGATTGCCACGTCGAATTTTTCATTCTGCTGCATGACCGGTTCTCCCTTGTGAGCCTTCAGGAGAACTGGTGCGCGAGACGGCAACAAGCGATCCACAGCTCGACCCGCGGAGGCTTCGGTTCAAACCAGAGAGGGCTAGACGGAAGCTTGAGGGTGACTCTATCCCGCACCTCCGGCCCCTGCTCGCCAACGACCGAGCGGCCTTAACGCCTCCGCCGGCCAGCCCGTCGACCCAGGAACCAGCCGATCGCCAGGCCGATTCCCACGGCAGCCAGACTACGCCGGGGGTCGGTCACTGGAACGAAACGGGTCCCCTCGGGCGAAACCTCGATCGCCCCGATCGGCCAAGCCGCAATCGCACCTCCCCCACCCCCGCCGCCCCGCGCCGGAGCCAAGCCCTCGGCCGCCCCGGCGAGCCCGCCCGAGCCGCCACCGAAGAAGCTTGCCACCCGGGCGACCGGGATCACAGTGCGCTCGCCTTGCGTCACCGGTTCCCCAAAGGCGGCATGCGCCCCACCGGTAGAAGTCAGCTGTTCGCCGAGACTTTGAATCAGGGCTTCGGGTCGCATGGATGTCTCCTCTCAACGGCGCGGGCGCCTCCAAGGCTCGGGCGCCGGATCGACCCAACTCTACTGAATGTCAGCGCAGTGTAGAGATGCATAGTGCCTGTACCCACAACCACCGACCGGCAGGCATGGCAAACCCGGAGAGCTACATGGCGAGGGTCAACCCGCTTTAGCCTTGTACCCTGCGCAGGATCCACATAAACTCCCCACATGAAAGCCGTACAGGTGATGTTCGATGAAGATCTCCTCGCCGAGTTGGACGAGACCTCGGTCGTACGCGAAAAAGGGCGATCCGCAGTGCTGCGGGAGCTGACCAGCGATTTCCTTCGCCAGCGTCGCGAGCAGGAGATCGACGCACAATACGAGCGGGCCTACGCCAATGTCGATCGGCCGCTCGGCAAGGAATTCGAAGGGTGGGAAACCGAGGGCGTATGGCCCCCCGAGTGAATCGGGGCGAGATCTGGCTCTACACCTTCGGCCCGCCCGACAAGCGCCGCCCGGTCTTGGTGCTCTCGAGGCAGAAGGCCATTTCCCTGCTCCGCACCGTTTTGGTCGCGCCGATCACTTCCTCCCAGCACAGTGCCCCCAGCGAAGTCCGGATTGGGATCGACGAGGGGCTCAAGCACGACTCGGTGATCAATCTGGATCAGATTCAGACCGTGGATCAGCAAAGGCTTGGTCATTTCGTCGGCACGGTCGGCCCCGGGAAGATGCACGCGGTCTGTCGAGCTCTGCGAATCGCCACCGGGTGTGACGACCGCGCTGCCTGATCTTCGGTTCGCGGCAGGCAAGGTTACCTCACTCCTCCGGCAGCGGCGGTGGCCCGTCCGGGATATATCCCTTGTAGACCACGCCCTTCGTGTTCTCCTCGAACTCCTTCCGGATCTCGGCACGCTTTTCCGGGTGCTCGAATAGATCGACCATGGTGGCGGCGAGGGTTTTGGCGGCGAAGGTCATTCCTTTGTGGCCGATCGACATTCCGCCGCAGGCTGCGACAGGCCAGGCGTGCCAGGGGGCGTTGATCGGTGCCGTCGTGACCGAGACGTGGAGGATCGGCACGTTCCAGCTCACGTCGGCGACGTCGGTCGAGCCTCCTTCGGGGTCGCCGGGGTGCTCGTCGAGCGGCTTGATCGAGCCGTCCAGGCCTTTCGTCTCGGTGTTGGTTTCGGCTTGGATCTTCTTGGCGAAATCCTGCTCTTGCTCGGTGTATTGGATAGGCCCCAGCCACTCCATGTTGGAATGGAGAAGCCGCTCGCCGGCTTGATTGACCAGCATCTCGTAATCGCCGGACTGGACGCGAAGAGTACTCTCGACGTCCGCCGCGAGAGCGGCGCCCTGCGCCATCTTTCGCACCCGTACCATCAGCTCGGCCACCGAGGAGTGCTTGGTGTCGCGGACCCAGGCCCAAACCTTGGCGTGGTCGGGCACCACGTTCGGCACGTCGCCGCCATCGGTGATGACGTAGTGCATCCGGACGCTCGGCCGGACGTGCTCGCGCATCATGTTGAGGGCGTGGGTGAAGATCTCCAGACCGTCCAAGGCGCTGCGGCCGTTCCAGGGATCGAAGGCCGCGTGCGCCGCCTTGCCGTGAAATTCGACCACGAAGTCCACCAGCGCCTGCGTGCTCTTCGTGTCTGCCCGGGTCTCATCCGCCGGGTGCCAGGCGAGCGCCACGTCCACGTCCTTGAACAGGCCCTCCCTCACCATGTAGAGCTTGCCGCCGACGGCTTCTTCGGCGGGGGTGCCGTAGAAGCGGATCGTGCCGTGAAGTTTGCCGGCCGCGATCTGCTCCTTGATCGCGACGGCCGCTCCCAAGCTCGCCGCGCCGAACAGGTTGTGGCCGCAGCCATGGCCCGGAGCGCCCACGTTGAGCGGCTCTTTGGTGGGCTGCGCCTTCTGCGAGATCCCTGGCAGCGCGTCGTACTCGCCGAGGATGGCGATCACCGGCTTGCCCTGGCCATAGCTCGCGACGAAAGCCGTCGGCATTCCCGCGACGCCGCGCTCGACCTTGAAGCCCTGCGCCTCGGCGTAGTCGGCGAGAACTTTGGAGGACCGCTTCTCCTTGAGCGCCGTCTCGGCGAATGCCCAGACCTGGTTCGCCAGGTCGACCATTTCCGGACGATGGGAGTCCACTGCGGCGACCGCAGCCACTTTGCCAGGGCTCGGGCCGGGGCTCGTCGCCGCTTTGGGGGGCGCCGTCGGCTTGGCCGCGATCAGACCGGGAAGGCTCAAGAGCAGCACGGACAGCACGAACGCGGAGCGACGACGGATCATCGGATCTCTCCCCCTGGGTAATGTGCCGAGACCTGCGAATGGAAGCTCGGGTGGACGATATCAGTTGAAGTTGCGCTCAGACGGGGGCGAGCCCTACACCCGAAACCTACTGGATGGTCCGATCGCCGATCGCAAATCTCTTGAGGTAGAGTCGAATCATGAGAATGACCACCGGCAGAGTTGTTCAAGGGAGAATCGAAGTTCCCGACGAGGCTTGGGCCGAGGGGACTGAGGTGACAATTCTGATCCCTGAAGAGGCCGAGACGTTCACTCTGAACCACGAGGCCGAGGCGGCGCTGTTGGCCGCCATCGAAGATGTCGATCGGGGAGAGTTCTTCACCGAGGCTGAAATGCTTCACGCGCTTCGCAAGTGACGTGCGGCTTTCGCTTCGCTTTTCTCCTCGGGCCAACCGCGAAATCCGCGCGGCTTCGCGATGGTGGGATGAGAATCGACCGGCTGCGCCAGAAGCTTTTCGAGAAGCGATCACCAAGGCGTTCGACGTCATCGCGAGCCGGCCCGAGAGCGGTGCGCTGGCCACGAACGTGCAGCTTCCTCGAGTTCGTCGTCTCCACATCCACCGCGTCCACTACTATCTCTATTATCGAATTAAGGCGAACCGTACCTTCGTCGAAATACTCTCGCTCTGGCATACCAGCCGCGATACCGACCTGAAACTCTAGCCATGGCAAAAACACAAACTCGTC
Organism: Acidobacteriota bacterium; assembly: GCA_040005235.1. Lineage (GTDB taxonomy): Bacteria > Acidobacteriota > Thermoanaerobaculia > Multivoradales > UBA5704 > DASYKS01. The sequence goes on from JBDTZG010000030.1 coordinate 41,243, forward strand.
CGTGGGATGTCGTAGAGCACCTGGAAAGCGAAGAGGACATGGCCGCATACCTCGGGGCCGCCCTCGAAGAAGGCGATCCTGCACTCATCGCCGCTGCACGCGAGAACCTCTAGAAGGCATCTCCCTAGAAGGCAACCCTGTGCTGAGGAGCGCACCCCATGGACTTCGCCCCAACCCCTCGCGCACTCGACTATGCCGACCGCATCCGCGCCTTTATCGCGGAGCGGATTCTGCCCGTCGAGGAGGCGTTGTTCGATCCGGCGAATCCGCGGCCCTATGGGCAGCAGGGGGCCGATTGGACTCGGTGGACCGAGGCGCCCGAGGTCGGTACGCTGGCGCGGGAGGCGCGGACCGCGGGCTTGTGGAACCTGTTTCTGCCGGAACCGGAATACGGAGCCGGGCTCTCGACCGTCGAGTACGCGACGCTGGCCGAAGAGATGGGCAAGAGCGTGCTCGCTCCCGAGATCTTTAACTGCAACGCGCCCGATACCGGCAACATGGAAGTGCTGGCGAAATACGGCTCGCCGGAGCAAAAGGAGCGATGGCTCAAACCCCTGCTCGCGGGCGAGATTCGCTCCGTGTTCTGCATGACCGAGCCGGAGGTCGCGTCTTCGGACGCGACGAACCTTGCGGCTACGATCGAAGAGCGGGGGGATTCGCTGATCTTGAACGGCCGCAAGTGGTGGTCGACCGGACTCGGCCATCCCCGCTGCCGGCTGGCGCTGTTCCTCGGTCGCTCGAACCCGCAGGCGCCTCGGCATCACCAGCACAGCCTGGTGCTCGTGCCGCTCGATACTCCAGGTGTATCGATCCGCCGGATGTTGCCGGTGTACGGCGAGTACGCCCCGCCGTACGGTCATGGCGAGGTCGATTTCGTCGCGGTCGAAGTACCGCGGGAAAACCTGGTTCTGGGGCTCGGACGCGGTTTCGAGATCGCGCAGGGCCGCCTCGGCCCGGGGCGCATTCACCATTGCATGCGCTGTTTGGGTGCCGCGGAGCGGGCTTTGGAGCTGCTGATCCGGCGCGGACTTTCCCGCGTCGCGTTCGGCAAGCCGCTGATCGACCTCGGCGGCAATCGCGACCGGGTGGCCGATTTTCGTATCGCGATCGATCAGGCGCGGCTGCTCACGCTGCACGCTGCCTGGCGGATCGATCAGGTCGGTGCCCTCGCCGCGCTGACGGAGATCTCCGCGATCAAGGTCGTCGCGCCGAACGTGCTGCAACAGGTGGTCGATTCCGCGATCCAAATCTACGGCGGGGCGGGTCTGTCGCACGACACGCCGCTGGCTTCTCTGTTCGCCATCGCCCGCGTGCTTCGCCTCGCCGACGGGCCGGATGAGGTCCATCGGGCGTTGATCGCCAAGGCGGAGATCGCAAAGTACAAAGAGCACGGAGCGCGATGAGCGATCCCGCGGCGGACGCGGCGCGATCGGTGCGCTCCGGCGAGGAGCTCGACCTTCCCGCAGTAGACGCCTGGCTCAAACCGCGCGTTCCCGGCCTGTCCGGTTCTCCCGAGGTCAGCCAATACACGGGCGGCGCCTCCAACTGGACCTATCGGCTCCGGTACCCTGAGCACGACCTGATCCTCCGCCGGCCGCCCGCGGGAACGAAGGCAAAATCGGCGCACGACATGGGGCGGGAGTTTCGGGTGCAGAGCGCCCTTTCTCCGTTCTATCCGGTGCCCGAGATGATCGCGCTTTGCGAAGACCCTGCGGTGATCGGCGTGCCGTTCTACGTCATGCGCCGGATCGCCGGACGCATCCTGCGCGCCCGGCTACCGCAGGGGTTCTCGCTCGATGCGGCCACGGCCCGCGCGCTCTCCGAGAACGCGATCGATCAACTGGCGGTCCTCCATCAGGTGGACGTGCGCGCGGCGGGCCTCGAATCGCTGGGCAAGGGTGCCGGCTACTGCCGCCGGCAGATCGAAGGGTGGAGCGAGCGCTACCGAAAGGCGCGGACTTGGAACGTGCCGCGGTTCGAGAAGGTGATCGCGTGGCTCGTCGCGAACACCCCCGACGACACTGCGACGTGCGTGATCCACAACGATTTTCGGCTCGACAACCTGGTACTCGACGAGGACGACCCCTCGCGGATCGTCGGCGTGCTCGATTGGGAGATGGCGACGCTCGGCGATCCGCTGATGGACCTCGGCAACTCGCTCGCCTATTGGGTGGAAGCGGGTGACGGTCCGCTGTCGCGCGCGGTCCGCCGCCAGCCGACCCATCTTCCCGGCATGCTCACGAGGCGCGAGGTAGGGACCCGCTACGCCGGGCGGACCGGGTTTGCCCCTCCGAGCTGGTCGTTCTACGAGGTCTACGGCGTCTTTCGGCTCGCCGGGATCGCCCAGCAGATCTACTATCGTTACCATCACGGGGAGACCCGGAATCCGGCGTTCCGGCATTTCTGGCTCTACGTTCATCTTCTCCATCGGCGTTGCCGGAAGCTGATGCGCTGAATCTTCCAACGAGGACCCGCTCATGGCGTTTTCGATCACCACCGACCGACTGTTGATCCGCCCCTGGGAGCTCCGCGACCGGCCCGCGTTCGCGGCGATGGCGACCGACCCCGAGATGATGCGCTTCATGACCGGCGGCCGGCCGTGGAACGCTGAGGAGATCGACGGCTATTTCACCCGCCAGGCCGGAACGCTCGAAGCGAACGGCTTCTGCCTCGGCGCGCTGGAGGAGCGCGCGACCGGGCGGACGATCGGCCTTGCCGGCCTGCAGCTGCTCGGCTCGACGGGTGAGCTGGAAACCGGCTACTGGATCGCCCGCGACCTTTGGGGCAAAGGGTACGCGAGCGAAGCCGCAAGCGGCGCGCTCCGCCACGCGTTCGAGGGGATCGGCGGTGCGCGTGTGATGGCGATCACCGACCACGAGAACTGGGCCTCGCGCCGAGTGATGGAAAAGATCGGCATGACCTACCTGCGCGACACCAACGGCGTCGAGCTGGGCCACCGGACGCCGGAGATCGAGGTCGTCCTCTATTCGATTGAGCGCGACGTCTGGGCGGCTAGCCAATCTGGGACGATCCGCGCTTCTCCGATCTCGGCGTGACGCTCACGCCCGACGCCGTTCTATTAGGAATAGACTTCGGGAGGAGGTTCGGGATGCTCCGAACCGGAACCCCGTGGACGTAACCCAAGGAGATTTTCGTGAAAACCCAGAAGCAACTTCCGACGTTTGCCCGTTCGCTCGCCCTGGTGGGAGCGATGCTCGCCCTTGCCGCGGCGCCCGCGCTGGCCGCGCCGCGCGTCATCAAGCTCACCGGCACCGATGCGATGAAGTACAACGTCGCCCAGATCAACGCCAAGCCCGGCGAAGAACTGACCATCCAGCTCTCCGGCGTGAGCACCCAGGACAAGGTCGTCATGGCCCACAACTTCGTGCTGGTCGCCCAAGGAACCGATGTCAACGCCTTCGTCGTCGCCGCCTCGGTCGCGCGCCCGACGCACATCCCGAAGCAGGAGAAGTGGAAAAAGGCGATCCTCGCCTCGACCGGCCTCGCCGGAGGCGGCGAAACGGTCACCGTGACCTTCAAAGCCCCGACCACGCCCGGCGCCTACACCTACGTTTGCACCTTCCCGGGCCACTACAACGGCGGCATGAAGGGTGTTTTGACCGTCAAGTAGGGCGGGTGAATCCAAGAAGTCGAATTGCGGGCTCCCGGCGGGAGCCCGTTTCCGTTGCGATGTAGAGCTGGGGTCCGGGCCTGGATTCCTCGGCAGCTCCCGCGGCCTAAATCTCCACCCCGCCCATCAGCCAGAGCATGACCGCCTTCTGGGTGTGGAGGCGGTTTTCGGCCTGGTCGAAGATGCGGCTTTGGGGGCCGTCGCAGACCTCGGCCGAGACCTCTTCGCCGCGGTGGGCGGGGAGGCAGTGGAGGAAGACCGCTTCTTTCTTGGCGAGCGCCATCATCGAGGCGTCGACCTCGTAGCCTGCGAAAGCCTTCAGGCGGATCTGCGCTTCGGCCTCCTGGCCCATTGAGGCCCAGACGTCGGTGGTGACGCAGTCGGCGTCTTTCACAGCCTGCCGAGGATCTTCGGTCAGCTCGATCGTGGTGCCCGCGGCGGCGGCGTCCTCGCGCGCCTGGGCGAGGTACTTTTCCTGCACCCTGTACCGTTGAGGCGAGGCGATCGCGATGTTCATGCCGCACTTGGCAGCGCCGAACATCAACGAGTGGGCCATGTTGTTGCCGTCGCCCACGTAGGCGATCTTCCGGCCCTTCAAGTCGCCGAAGATCTCCGAGAGGGTGAAGAAGTCGGTGAGCCCCTGGCAGGGGTGGAGGTCGTCGGTCAAGCCGTTGATCACCGGCACCGAGCCGTATTTCGCGAGGTCCGTCACCGTCTGGTGCGCGAACGTGCGGGCCATGATTCCCGAGACGAAACGCGAGAGCACCTGGGCGGTGTCCGAGATCGGCTCGCCGCGGCCGAGCTGGATGTCGCGGCTGGAGAGAAATAGCGCGTGGCCGCCCATCTGGAACGTTCCGACCTCGAACGAGACGCGGGTGCGGGTGGAGGATTTCTCGAAAATCATGCCCAGCGTTTTGCCGGCGAGCGCGGTCGCGTACTTGGCCGGGTTTTTCTTCACGTCAGCCGCGAGCTGGAATAGGCCGGCAACCTGGGAAGTCGAGAGATCGTGGATCGAGATCAGGTGGCGCAGGGACATATGAGCTTGCTCCTAAGAGTGCAGGCGCGTCTCGTAAAAGGCGCGCCGAAAGGTTTTCGGTTCGGGTGTTGACCGCGAAACGTCAAGGCACGATGCGAGTGCCGCTCTCCCCTTCGAGCGCGGCTTCGAGGTGTTCGATGTTGGTGATCAGTGCGGGGCGGCCGGTGGCAGAGACGAAATCGATCGCCGATTCGATCTTCGGCCCCATGCTGCCGGCCGGAAACTGTCCTTTGTCGAGCAGGCGGCGCGCCTCGGAAAGCGGCAGGATCAACAGCGGTTCCTGATCCTTACGGCCGAAGTTCTTGACCACCTGGGGCACTCCCGTGAGCAGGATGAACAGATCGGCCTTCAAGTCACGCGCGAGCAGGGCCGAAGTGCGGTCCTTGTCGATCACCGCTTCGACTCCCACCAGCCGGCCACTTCCCTTGCGCACGACGGGGATGCCTCCTCCTCCGCCCGCGATTACCAGATGGCCGTGTTCGAGCAGGCTGCGCACCGCGCTGATGTTGACGATCTCCAACGGGCGCGGGCTGGGCACGACCTTCCTCCAGCCTCGGCCGGAATCTTCGACCATCTTCCAGCGCAGGCGCCGCTGCAGTTCGAGCGCGCGGTGGCGGGCGAAGAACGGGCCGATCGGCTTGCTCGGCGCGCGAAACGCCGGATCGTCGCGGTTCACGGTCACGAGGGTCAAGACAGTCGCGAGCTGGCGCTTGATGTGCTGCGAGGCGAGCCGGTTGCGGATCGCCAGCTCTAGCAGATAGCCCATGCCGCCTTCGGTCTCGGCGACCGCGAAATCGACCGTGCCGGGCGGCACTTTGGCAGCGGCCTCTTCCATCTGGATCAGCACCTGGCCGACCTGCGGGCCGTTGCCGTGGACGCAGACCAAGTCGTAGCCGCGACGGGCGAAATCGGCGAGCCAGACGGCGGCGCCCTCGGAGCGGCGCAATTGCTCGGCGACCGTGCCGTCGTCCTCGGGACGAAGGAGCGCATTGCCGCCGAACGCGACCACGGCGAGCGGGCGGTGGGTCTTCTGCGTCGCGACCGGCGCCAGGTTCTCGTCGTTGGCGGCCGCCGCGGGAGCTTCCTTTTTGGCGGCGCCTGCCGTGGCTGCTTTCTTCGTCGGGCGCGCGGGCGCCTTCTTTGCGGGATTCTTGACGGTCGCGGTCACAGCGGATCCCTTTCGATCGGCATGGTCATGCAGCGCGGGCCGCCGCGGGCACGCGACAGCTCGTTGTCGAGCAGGCTGATCACCGTCGGCCCCTGACCGAATACTTCGGTTCGCCCGGCGAGGAGATCCTCGGCCTCGATGATCCGCCAACCGCGGCGGGACAGCTCGTCGAACGTCCGCCGGTTGCGGTGGTAGAGCAGGATCACGCCGGGGGCCAAGGCGAACGCGTTCGCGCCGTCGGTCCACTGCTCGCGCTCCTGGTCGAGCCGATCGGTGCCGCCGCAAGGGACGACTTCAAGGTCGAGCCCGAGATCCGCAAGCGCGGTGAGCAGCGACGGCCGCACAGCGAACGTCAGCTCCTTGGCGTAGAGGTCGACGTAGTAGATGTGCGCCGACTCGGCGCGGCCGGGCTCGATCACCGGCAGGTGGGCGAGGCACGCGCCGTGGTCGATCTGGGTGAAGACCGTGTCGAGGTGCATGTAGGAACGCGAGCGCGGCAGCTCGACCAAAATCAGATGGCGGAACGAGGTTTCCTCAAGCCGCAGGTACTCGGCGAGCACCTCGACGCCGCGCCGGTTGGTCCGCTCGGAGACGCCGACGCAGACGATCTCCGGGCTCATCACCAGGACGTCGCCCCCTTCGAGCGTGGGGTAGGGGTAGGACGGATCGTGATGCCGCGCGCCCGAGGGGGGCACCTCGATCTCGAACGTCGCGGCGAGCCCCGCGAATTGCGGATGATGGCGGACCACCATGCCGGAAAGCAGCGGCTCGCGCTCGCGCGCCTCGGTCGCCATCGAAGAGATCACCGCGCGGTTGCCCAGGACCACCATCGGATCGCGCTGGAAGAAGTAGTTCGGCAGGGGGGTGAGGTCAAAGATCTTTCGCCGGCCGAGGTCGGGCGAGGCCGAGAGCATCCCTTCGATCAGGGCCGAGGCGAGCGCGCCGGGCGCCAGATCGCCGAGCGCCGTGACGTCCTCCCGGGCGACCCCGTATTCGGTCTCCAGATCGAGCAGCAGCTGAGCGTGCGGTTCTTCGTTCGCGAATACCTCGGCGAGCAGGTCGCGCGGGTCGAGAACCGAAACGCCCGCGCTTGCCAGCACGCCGCGAAACGAGTCGTGCTCCTCGCGCGCGCCGTCGCCGAACAGGATGTCGTCGAACAGCAGGGTTTCCATCATGGACGGGACCATCCGGTCGATCTCCCGGCCGGGGCGATGCACCAGGACGCGCCGCAGGCGTCCGATTTCCGAATCGACGTGAATCGACATAAGGGGACTCTGAATTCCGAAGTACGTCAGGTGAAACGAGGGGAAACGGGAGCAGCCCGTCACCGGACCGAGAGGGAATTGTACCAGACGGGGTTTTGAAACCCGATAAACTCAGGAGGCCATGACTCCATCTCTCGACGATTCCCCTCAGAATCCCCTGTACGAACGCTATGCCTCGCGCGAGATGATGCGGATCTTCTCGGCGCGCAACCGCTACGGCACCTGGCGGACACTCTGGATCGCCCTGGCCGAAAGTCAGCGCGAGCTGGGCCTGCCGATCTCCGAGGCGCAGATCGCGGCGCTCAAGAAAACCGCGGGCGACCTCGATCTCTCCCGCGTCGCCGAGCTCGAACGGCGCACGCGCCACGACGTCGTCGCCCACCTGCGCCACTATGCCGAGCAGGCCGATGCGGTGGAACCGGGAGCCGGGGGAATTCTCCACCTCGGCGCCACGTCCGCCTTCCTGACCGACAACACGGACGTGCTTTTGATGCGCGAGGGGCTGCACCTGCTGCGCCGTCGGCTCGGCGCGGCGGCCCGTGCGTTGGCCGATTTCGCCCGCCGGACGCGGGCGATTCCCACCCTCGCCTACACGCATCTTCAGCCGGCGCAGCTCACCACCGTGGGCAAGCGCGCGAGCCTTTGGCTTCAGGACCTACTCGAAGACCTTGCGGAGCTGGACCACCGCCTCGCACGCCTGCGCTGCCGCGGGGCCAAAGGAACCACCGGCACGCAAGCGAGCTTCCTCACTTTATTCGGCGGCGATCACGAGAAGGTCCGCGCGCTCGATTCGCGGCTCGCCGCACGGCTCGGTTTCGCCGAGAGCTTCGCCCTCACCGGCCAGACCTACACGCGGAAGCAGGACAGCCAAGTCCTGCAAACCCTGGCCGGCATCGGAGAGAGTTGCCACAAGCTGGGCACCGATCTGCGCCTGCTGCAAGGGCTGGGGGAGCTGTCCGAGCCGTTCGACGCCGAGCAGGTCGGCTCTTCCGCGATGGCCTACAAGCGGAACCCGATCCGCGCCGAGCGGATGTGCGGCCTCGCCCGGCGCCTGCTGACGGACGCTCTCAACGGGCCGCTCAACACGGCGACCCAGTGGCTCGAACGGAGCCTCGACGATTCGGCGAATCGGCGCCTGGTTATTACCGACATGTTTTTGACCGCCGACGCGGTGATCGGCCTCGCCGCGCATATCGCTGGCGGGCTCGTGGTGCGCGAGGCGTCGATCGCCGCGCGCATCGCCAAAGAGCTGCCGTTCATGGCGACCGAGACGCTGCTGATGGAATCCGCACTGCGCGGCGGCGACCGGCAGGAATTGCACGAACGAATTCGCCGGTACAGCCTGGAGACGCAAGGTGAATTGGAACAAGGCGGAGAGAACCGATTGATCGATCGCATCGCGGCCGACGCCGATTTTCGGCTGAGCCGCGAAGAGATCGAACCTTGGCTCGATCCGCAATCCTTCACCGGCCGCGCGGCCCAACAGGTCGATGATTTTCTGGCGGAGATCGCGGGACCCGCATTGGCGGCCATTGCCGAGGAGGAGGTGGAAGCGCCACGGGTGTAGCCCCAAAAACGTCTGTGTTACAATCCAGCCGCTCGCCGTAGTTGTACGTTCGCACTACGCTGCACACGCTGTCCGACGGAGACCCTCCGGACGAACGAGCGCGAAGAGCTTGCCTCTCGACCAGAACTTTGGACCCGACCGCGTGGCGCAGTCGTTCTCGAATGCCGCGGCCGCTTCTCTTCGAGGGCGATGTCGGCGCATGCTCCGGTGCGGTGTTTTTATCCTCCTGCCGTTCTTGCTCTTTGGTTGCTCGACCCTCCGCAAACCCATAGCTGCAAAGTCCACGCCGTCAATCGGCCCTTTCTATTCCAAAGGCGTCGCGTCCTGGTATGGCGGCGAGTTCCACGGCCGGCGCACCGCGAGCGGTGAGCGTTACGATCAATACGGCTTTACCGCCGCGCATCGCACGCTGCCGTTCGGTACCAGGCTCACGGTGACCAATCTTGCGAACGGTTTGAGCACCTTGGTCAAAGTCAACGACCGCGGGCCTTTCGCCAAGGATCGGATCCTCGATCTGTCGTATGGCGCGGCGAAGGCGATCGGCCTGGTCGGGCCCGGCACCGGCACCGTGCAGTTGGAGCTGGTCGACGGTCCCGGACCGCCGCCGCGCTTCACCGTGCAGATCGGCGCGTTCTCGGCGCCCGAGCGCGCCAACGAGCTGCACGATCGGCTGCAAGGCACGTTCCCCGAGGTGTACGTGCAGACCGACGGCACCTGGTATCGCGTCCAGGTGGGCGCTTTCGGCGAGCGGGATCAGGCCGAAGGCATGCGCCGCGAGCTGGCCGCGCTCGGCATGTCGGCGTTCGTGATCGCCGCCCAGTAGCGCCGCTCCACAACGGCGCTCCACGGCGCTCCAAACGAAGCGGCCGAAAAATCGGCACTCTCAAAAAGCGAAAAGCCCCGCGGCGGCTGCCGCGAGGCTCGGAGGTTTCGACTCGTGAAGAGGCGCCTACCGCTTGCGGCTCTTCTTGTTGACGGCCTCTTTGAGCTCCTTGCCCGCCTTGAAACGGACGCTCTTGCTGGCCTTGATCGTGATGGTGGCACCGGTGGCGGGATTGCGCCCCTTGCGCGCCGCGCGCTCGGAAATCGAGAAACTCCCGAGCCCTGTCACTTTCACAGTGCCGTCGCTGTGCAGATGCTTGCGCACCGATGCGACGACCGCTTCGAACGCCTCGGCTGCTTGACGCTTGGTCAAACCTTCGACGGCACCCGCGATATCTTCTACGATTTGCGCCTTACCAGCGGCCATACTCTGTCTCCTCCTTGAATGTCGCTCAGGTGAAACGGTGTCACAACATAAGTCAACACCTTGCGACCTGTCAAGGCACGTCGGCGGCACGAAAACCAGCATCTTGCTGGGTTTTTTCGAGTACATGGACGGAAAAGCCGTCGTGCTCGTCCGCCGTGGGCAGGCGCCAGAAACCGGGCGACTGGATACCGCGGACGATCTGCGGCGGCAGCCGGGAGGCGAGGTCGAGCGGTGCAAACTCAGGCCGCCCGGCCAAGAACCGGGCGATCACGTGCTCGTTCTCTTCCTCTTCGAGCGAACAGGTGATCGCGACCAACAAACCGCCCGGGGCGACCAGCGGCGCGCTCCCTTCGAGCAGGCGCAACGCCTGATCCGCGAGGCGCCCGATCTCCGATTCGCTGATCCGCCACTTGAGCTCCGGGTTCTTGCGCAGGGTGCCGGTGCCGGTGCAGGGCAGGTCGAGCACCACGCGATCGAACGAGCCCGGCGCGAACGGCGGCGCGCCCGCGTCGGCGATCAGACCGGCCAAGTTGCGGTCCATTCGACGCAGATTCGCGGCGAGAATCGAGTATCGACCAGGAGAGATGTCGGCGAGCGTCAAACGCACCGACGGGTCCCAGGCGAGCAGCGAAAAGCTCTTGCCGCCCGGGGCCGCGGCGGCGTCGAGGATGCGTTCGCCTGGGCGCGGCGGCGGGATCAGCGCGGAGGCCTGGCTCGCCTCGTCCTGGACGTAGAAATCGCCGCGGCGAAAGGCTTCGGTCGCGATCGGCTGGCCGCTGCGCACCGTGAGTCCCAGCGCCGAAAGCGGCGTCGGCTCGACCTCCAGCCCTTCGTCGATCAACTGCTCGGCGAGCAGCTCCCGGCCGCCGCGATCGCGAAACGCGAGCAGCTGGAGCGGCCGTTGGCGATTGTTCGCGGCGAGCAGTGCGCGCGTGTCCGCCTCGCCGAAGCGCGCGAGCCAGCGGCGGACGAGAAAATCCGGATGGGAAAGCTCGATCCCCAGCCGGCGCACCGGGTCGGCCTCTTCGATCGGCCACTCTTCGAGCCGTGGCGCGCGCGCGATCCGGCGCAGCACCGCGTTGACGAAACCCGCGGCGCCGCGATGGGCGAGATTGTGGACCTGCTCGACCGCCTCGTGGACCGCGGCATGGGCGGGGACCCGATCGAGGAACAGCAGCTGATAGGCCGCGATGCGCAACGGCGAGCGCAAGGTCGGCTCGATCTCCTCCAACTGCCGATTGGCCGCCCGCGCGATGACGTGATCGAGCAATCGCAGCCAGCGCAGGCTGCCGAGCGCCAGCTCGGTGAGGAGCCCTTGGTCCCGTTCGTCGAAGCGGGCAAGGGCGCTGCCGAGAAAGCTGTCGATCGGCGCGTGCGAAGCGAGGACGCGATCGAGCACCCAGGCCGCCGCAATGCGCACGTTGTCCTGCTGCGTCCGCCGCGGCGTCAACCGACGGCTGGGCGGCGGCCCGGCGCTCGAAGCGCGGGGGGACGGCGCGGAGGGGCGATGTTTGCTCAAAGCGGCTCTCGGGTTCTCAAGCCAGGTGAAAATCAGGAAAAGCGCGCGCCGACGGCGAGGCGCTCGCCGTTGGCGAAATCGGCGGCGAGGAGCGGGCGCCGGCCCGGGCGTTGCAGCTCGAGGAGCGCGAGCGCGCCGTCGCCGCAGGCGACTTGAAGCGCACCGTCAGAGATTGCAACGACGGTGCCGGGAGCGGAAGAAGCGAGAGGGATGGGATCCTCGGCGGGCCGCGCGCGAACGATCTTGATCGGCGTGCCGGAAAGCTCGGCGGAGAGTCCCGGCCAGGGGGTAAACGCCCGCAGCCGGTCGGCGAGCGTCCGCGCGGGCAGCGACCAGTCGACCCGGCCGGCGCCCTTGGCGATCCGCGGCGCGTAGCTCGCCCGAGCGTCCTCTTGGGCGACCGAGGCGAGGTCGCCGGCCTCCAGCCGGTCGAGCGTTTCGAGGATCAACCGCGCGCCGACCGCCGCGAGGCGCGTCGACAGGTCCCCGCTGGTCTCCGCCGGGCCGATCGCCACGTTTTCTTGCAGCAGGATCGGCCCGGTGTCGAGCCCCTGTTCCATGCGCATGGTGGTCACTCCGGTCGTCGTCTCGCCCGCGGCAATCGCTCCTTGGATCGGCGCCGCACCGCGATAGGCCGGCAGCAGCGACGCATGCAGGTTGATGCAGCCGAGCCGCGGCGCCGCGAGCAGGCGAGCGGGAAAGATCTGGCCGAACGCGACGACGATCGCGACGTCCAAATCGAGCGCTTCGAGCCGTGCCAGAAATTCCGGTTCACGGACCCTCTCGGGCTGAGCGAGCGGCAAACTTTCCCTTTGCGCATAGCCGGCGACCGGCGGTTGCTGCAGCCGTCCGCCGCGGCCGGCGGGCCGGTCGGGTTGGGCGACCACGAGCAACGGTGCCCGCCCAGCGCGCACCAGCGCATCCAGGGTGGGAACCGCAAAGTCGGGGGTACCGAAGAAAGCGAGGCGAGAGATCAGCGGCATTCACGACGGATCGTACCACCCCGGCCCTAAACGAAGCGCGCCCCGCCGGGGCGGGGCGCGCAAACCAGATCGAATTGTAAAGACGCCCCAGTACCCCACCACGACAGAACCGGGTGCTGGCCGTCGGGGCGTCTCACATTACAGCGGGTTGCCGATCTGGATGTCGCGCTCGCCGATCAAGGTGGTCACGCCGAAATCGTCAACCACGACCACGTTGATCGAATGGCGGCCGTTCGAGAAACGCGTGGTGTCGAGCGAAAACGTCCAGTTGGCGATCGTGCTCTCGGGGTAGCCCGGATACTGAGTATTCACCCCCGGGCTCGCGATGCCGGTCGTGGCGAGACCCTGAAACGCGCCGTCGACGAAGACCTGCACGCTAGAGATCCCCTCCCAATCGAGCGCCCAGCCGCGCGCTTCGACCGTTCCGGCATAGGTGAGGGCTTTGGTGGGGTAGCCGATCAGTCCGAACGAGTTTTCGTTGCCGAGGTCTTCGTCGCAGCTGAAATTGACCGGCATCTCGGCGATGTTGACCACCTGGCCGAACAGGTCGCCGGAGCGGATCGTGATCGTGTGCGCGCCGGGTCCGTAACCGAACGCCATCAGTTGGCCGATGTCGAGCACGAAGCGCCAGCCGGCGTGGGGGCTGTTCGGCAGGCCGGGGAACTGATGCTCGATGTCGAGCCGCCGCAGGCCGTAGCACTCGGTCAGGCCGCCGGTCAGCGTCGAATAGAAGCAGTCGGACTGGGTGTTGGCAAAGACCGCGCGATCGATCAACAGCTCGACGTAGCCGACGCCCGTGTCGTCCGTCTGCACGCCGGAATCGAGCGCCCAGCCGGTAACCGCGTAGAGCCGGCGGTGGCCGTCGGAAAGATCGCAGCGACCGCGCATTTCGGCGTTCTGGTTGGGGAACTCGATCCGGCCGAACGGGGTGAGGTTGTGGGTGACGTTGTTGAACTCGAACACCCGGCTGTTGAGAAGTGTCACCTCGCCGCTCTTCGACAGGACCCGCGGCTGCACGCGATGCTGGCCGTTCAAGAACCGGGTGGTGTCGAGCTGGTAGGCGAAGCCGGGCAGGTTCGTATCCGGGTAGCCCGGAAACTGCCGCGTCACCTGCGGCCGGCTGCGGCCGAAGGTCGAGCGGCCGACGAGAATGCCGTCGACCATGATGTCGACCGCCGCGATGCCGTTGTCGTCGAGGGCCCAGCCGAAGATCGGCATCTGCGCCGAACCGGCGTTGCCGCCGCCCACTTTGCCCCCGAAAGATCCGAACGGAGCCGCGGCCCGTGCCGGGGCGCCCGCAAGTGCGACGAGGGCGATCGAGGCAAACGCCGCCCCGGTCAGAATTCGATTGCGCTTCATCGCTCTACCTCCAAAACCGCGAGCTTTTGCCAACATCGTACGGCAGCTATATAAAAAAAGTCAATTTGGATCGGGACTTAAGAGGCCGCCCAGGAAACCGTCCACCAATAGGGGCAGATTCGCGAGATCGTAACCCCCTTCGAGGACCGCGAGGAGCCGGCCGCCCGCGACCTCGTCGGCGAGCGCGGCAAGCTGGCGGCCCCAAGTGGCGAAGCCCTGCTCGGTGACCGCCATGCCGCCCAGCGGGTCGCCGCGCCAGGCGTCGAAACCGGCCGAGAGGAGCAACACGTCGGGCCGGAAGCGGGCGAGCGCCGGCAGGATCCGCTCGGCGAACACCTCCGCGTATCCCTCGTCGCCGGTGCCCGCCGGGAGCGGCACGTTGAGCGTCGCGGCGAGCCCCGGCCCGCGGCCGGCCTCTCCCGCCGCTCCGGTGCCCGGATAGAACGGAAACTGGTGGGTGCTGGCGTAGAAGACGTCGGCGCGCTCTTCGAACAGGTGTTGGGTGCCGTTGCCGTGGTGGACGTCGAAATCGAAGATCGCCACCCGCTCGGCGCCTCGGTCGCATAAGTGCTGGGCGGCGACCGCCACGTTGTTGAAGAAGCAGAAGCCCATGGCGAGCGCCTTTTCGGCATGGTGTCCTGGGGGGCGGACCGCGGCGAAGGCATAGGCCCCGCCCTCGTTCGTCGCATGCTCCGCCGCCGCGAGAGTCGCCGAGACGGCGGCCCAGGCGGCCTCCCAGGTCCCCGCCGAAAGGGGATTGTCGGCCGAGTCGAGGAGGGCGTCGCCCCGTGCCGCGGCGCGGCGGAAGCGTTCGACGTAGGCGGGATCGTGGACCGCGGAAACCGCCGCTTCGGCCACCTCGCGAGCGACTCCTTCCGAGGTGATCGGCCAGCCGCGTGTCGAAAGATGAGACATCACGCCGGCCAGCCGGTCGGGAACCTCCGGGTAGCCGCGCGGCGCCCGGTGTTCGAGGCAGCGGGGCTCGGTGAAGACGCGCACGGCGCGGATTTTTCCGTCTTCGTTCATGTTTCTTCCTCGCTCCAAGGGAGGCGCCTTCGGCGCGAATCATAGCGGAGCCTCGGCTCCCGTCCGGTCGGCCAGCCGGATGGCCCGCGTTCCCCGGACGCCGCGAAAGCGCGCCGGCAGAGCGACGCCCCCCTCAGCCAGGCGCAGCCTCGTGCGGCCGACGATCGAGTCGATCGTGTTCGGTTGAAGGCGCCCTGAGCAGGCGACCGAGATCTGCGTGCTGCTCCAGCCGGCAAGCCCCAGGCTCACGATCACCACGTCCCGCCCGGGGGTCCGGCCGCCGACGATCTGGCGCCAATGAAGGACGGTCTGGCGCAATCTTTCGAGCGCGAGCAGCGAACGCTCGGGCGACGGGGAGCGGTCGACGCAGCAGGCCGCCAACCGGTCCGGGCCGATGTCGGCCAGGCCGCGCAGCTTGCCGAAGCCGCGCTTCGCCGTTCGTTCGCTACGGACGCGGTCGAAAGCCACCCTCTCGCCCACCCGCGCGATGAACGCCGAAAGCCCCTTCTCTTCCCCCTGGTCCGGCGCGAGCCGGCCCGAGGACAACAGGCGGCAGTAGCTCTCTTGGACCAGCTCCTCGACGTCTTCGATCTGCGGTTCGACTCCGGCGCGCCGCAGCGCGCCGCGGATCGAGGCGCAAAGGCGCGGCGAATGACGCGCGACCAGCGCGCGCCAGCGCTCCTCCTCGACTAATTTCTTGGGCTTCATTTTCCGCTCCTGGGCAGGGGAGCGGAGGTGGAGCGGCGCTGCGTGGAAACAAAAAAGCCCTACGGCCCCTGCGGCGATCCGATTCCGGATCGAGCCGCAAGGGGCGAAGGGCAGGAGAAATGATACTCGAAAACTAGGGGCTGGTAAAGGAAGGGCTGTTTCTTCGCCGCTTTCTTGGGTCTCTCGCTGGCCGGTGCCCGCAGGGAGTGACCAGCCAATCGACCCACGACTCGGAATCGACCGGCCTTCCGTGGGAAACTAGAGTTCCTATGACTCGGCTCTCGGTCGTCATCCCCGCGTACAACGAACACGCCACGATTCATAACCTGCTCCAGCGGGTGGCCGCGGCACCCCTTCCGCCCGGGGTGACCCTGGAAATCGTAGTGGTGGACGACGGTTCGAAAGACGGCACGCGCGATCTCCTGCGCGAGATCGCGGTGCAAGCCAATCCGGAGATCCTGCTGATCGAGCAGCCGGAGAATCGGGGCAAAGGCGCCGCCATCCGCACCGGGTTCGCCGCCGCGACCGGCGACGTCCTGCTGATCCAGGACGCCGACCTCGAATACGACCCGCGCGACTATCCGGTGCTGCTCCAGCCGATCCTCGACGACGAGGCGGACGTGGTGTTCGGCTCGCGCTTCCTGGGGGGGCCGCACCGGGTGCTGTTCTACTGGCACTCGGTGGGGAACAAATTCCTGACCATGCTGTCTAACATGATGACCGACCTCAACCTGTCGGACATGGAGACCTGCTACAAGGTATTCCGCCGCGAGGTGCTCGACGGGATCGTCCTGCGCTCGAACCGCTTCGGCATCGAGCCCGAGCTGACCGCCAAAGTGGCGAAACGCGGTGCGCGAGTGTACGAAGTGCCGATCCACTACCACGGGCGCACCTACGCGGAAGGCAAGAAGATCGGGTGGAAAGATGGGGTCTCCGCGATCTGGTCGATCCTCCGCTACAATTTCACCGACTAGTAGGTCCGCAACCTCGAACCAACCTTTCTCCAGCTCCTGGAATCCGAGCAAGACGATTCGGCCCGCGGGCTCGTACCAAGAGGGCGCATGGAAACGACCCTGATGACCCCGCTATCCGCCGCCCAACCCGCCTCCCCAGAAGCCCGCGCCGCCACGAATCCCGTCTCCGCCGTAGAAATCGCCGCCGCGATCCACCGCCTGGAAGAAAACATCGGCCAGGTCGTCCGCGGCAAGCCCGAGGTGATCCGCCTCGCCACAGTCTGCCTGCTCGCCCGAGGCCACATGCTGGTGCAGGACATCCCCGGGGTGGGCAAAACGACGCTCGCCCAGGCGCTCGCCCGCAGCTTGGGTCTCGGCTTTCAGCGCATCCAGTTCACCAGCGATCTGCTCCCCTCGGACATCGTCGGCGTCTCGATCTTCAATCAGCAGACTCAAGCCTTCGAGTTCGTCCCCGGCCCGCTGTTCGGCCACGTGGTGCTCGCCGACGAGATCAACCGCGCGACGCCGAAGACCCAGAGCGCGCTGCTCGAAGCGATGAGCGAGCGGAAAGTCTCGGTCGACCGCAAGCGCTACGCCTTGCCACAGCCGTTTCTGGTGCTCGCGACCCAGAACCCGCTCGAATACCACGGCACCTTCCCGCTCCCCGAATCTCAGCTCGACCGCTTCCTGATGTCGCTCTCGCTCGGCTACCCGCCGCGCGCCGACGAGCGCGGCCTGCTGCTCGAAGGAGGGGTGGAAGAGCGGCTTGAGCACCTGCCCGCCGTGCTCGATCGAAGCCAACTGCTCGACCTCCAAGGGGCGGTCGACCGGGTGAAGGTGACCGAAAAGCTCGCCGACTACCTGATTGCGCTCGCCGAAGCGACCCGGTCCGATGCCGAGCTG
The DNA here is from genome assembly GCA_040005235.1 of Acidobacteriota bacterium. Classification (GTDB taxonomy): domain Bacteria; phylum Acidobacteriota; class Thermoanaerobaculia; order Multivoradales; family UBA5704; genus DASYKS01. Next base: position 58,610 of record JBDTZG010000030.1, read on the forward strand.
CTGCTCGGAGTCTCCACCCGCGGCCTCCAGGGTCTCTACCGAGCCTCTCAGGCGCTCGCCCTTTGCGAAGGTCGCGCCTTCGTCCTCCCCGACGACGTTCAACGCCTCGCCCCCTCCGTCCTGGGCCACCGCGTGATCCTGAAGCGCGGCGGAGGCGACCTCGGCACCGCCCGCCGCGCGATCGAGCGGATCGTTGCCGCGACTCCGGTGCCGGTGTAGGGGACCATGCCCCGCCGCGAAACCCCCGAAGGAATTCGAATCACCAAGGTCGGGGTCTGGTTCGTCCTGTTCACCCTGGTGGTGGCGGTCGCGGCGACCAATACGGGCAACAATGCGCTCTACATCACGCTCGCGGCGATGTTCGGGGCGCTCACGATCTCCGGCATCGCCTCGCGGCAGAACATCAGCGCACTGATCGTCGCCCTCGATCTGCCGGGGGAGGTCTTCGCGAACCAGATGTTCTCCGCGGCGTTCACGCTCACCAGCCGACGCCGGTTCCTGCCGCGCTGGTTCTTGCTCTTTTCGCTCGACGGCGCCGGCCGGCCTCTGCTCGTGCCCTATCTACCGCGGCGAGGAAAGAGCCGCGGCCGCATCGATCTTCTTTTAGGGAAGCGCGGCCGGCATCGCGTTCCCGACGCCCATGTGTCGAGCCTGTTTCCCTTCGGGTTCTTCTCTAAAGGGTCGCGCTACCGGTTGGATGCGGAGGTCCTGGTCTTCCCCGAGCTGTTCCCGTCGGATGGCATTCACCTCGCGGAGGCCGAGCCGATGGGGGACGATCCCTCCCGTCGGATCGGTTGGGGGCACGATCTCCATTCGCTGCGCGCCTTCCGGCGCGGCGACGATCCGCGGAGCATCCATTGGAAGCAGACCGCGCGCACCGGCAACATGGTCTACATGGAGCGCGAGAGCGAGCGCAACCGCCGCCTGTCGATCCTGTTCGACAACGGAGTCGGGCCGTTGGTCGATCCGCTGGCCGCCCAACGGTTCGAACGGTTGGTGAGCGAAGCGGCGACCGCCGCGGTCGAGCACCTGGCCCGCGGCTACGAGATCGAGCTGGTGGCGCGCGACGGGCGCTGGCCCTATGCGACCGGTGCGCGCCAACGCCGCGCGATTCTCGAAGCGCTGGCCTTGATCCAACCCGTCGCCCCGGCGGCGGAGCCCCTGCTCGCGAGCGACCCGCGCGCACCCTTCCTGGCGCTGCGGCTTGAAGTGGAGCGTGCGGCATGAAGTTCGCCCGCGGCAAGCGCATCGCGCTCGGCTGGCTGGCGCTCTTGGCGCCTCTGCCCCTGCCGTGGAACGACGTGCTCGAGTGGCCGGTGTTCATCGTCTACTCCACCCTGGTGGTGCTCTTCCTGCGCCGCGCCGCCCGCGATCCCGAGCGCTGGCTGCCGACGTGGGCGATGAACGTGATCGGCCTCGCCTACCTGCCGCTGTTCTACGTCGATTTGACGATGCTCGGCGGCGGCAGGCTGGTCGGCCCGGTGTTGCATCTGGGCCTGTTCGCCCTGGTGGTCAAGCTGTTTGCGTTGAGAAAAGAGCCGGACAAATGGCAGGCCGTGATCGGCATCTTCTTTCTCTTCCTGGCCGCGATGGGCACCAGCGTCCACCCCTCGATCGTGCTCTACCTCGCGGGCTTCGTCGCGGTGTCACTCGCCCTGTTGGCGCGCTTCGCCTGGTTTCACGTCCTAGGGCAGTACGGCCACGACGAGACGGGTTTCGGCAGAGTGCCGCTCGGCGGATTCCTCACCCTGGCGACCGTCGGCTCGCTGCTGCTCGCCGTACCGTTCTTCGCGCTGCTGCCGCGCGTCCGCACGCCCTACATCGTCGGCCGCGGTGCGAGTATGGGCGCCGAGCTCGAAGCGGCCGGCTTCACCGACGACGTGACGCTCGACTCGATCGGTCAGATCCGCAACAGCCGCGACGTCGCGCTGCGCCTTCAGTGGCAGCAAGGCTCGGCGCCGGAAGATCCGGAAAACATGCGGTGGAAGGCCGCGACCTACGATCTGTTCGGCGGTGTCACGTGGCGGCGGTCGCCGCCGGGAGGGTCGCTTCCACGCGGCCGGGGCCTTCGCTACACGCTGCGCGCCGATCCGCCCATCCGCTGGGCGACCCTCTGGCTGCGCCCTCTGCACAGCACCAGCCTGCCGCTGCCGGTCGAGACCGCGATCGTCGAGCCCGGCGTCCTCTCTCTCTCGGTCGACCAGGGGGGGGCGGTCCTCTTACCCCACACGATTCTCGACACGCTCCAATATCGCGTGGGTCTGGCCCGGCAGCCGGTCCTGCTCGGCGAACCGCCCCCGCCGCAAGGCGGCCCGACCCTCAACACGGAAGGCGTCACCCCCCGTATGCGCAAGCTCGCAACGGAAGTGATGGGCCAGGGCACGGTGGCGGAGCGCGTCTCTCGCCTGGAAAACCATCTGGTCCAGAAGTTCGACTACTCGACCACCCTGCTCGGCGCCGGGCCGAACGGCAACCCGCTCGACACCTTCCTGTTCGAAACCCGCCGCGGCCACTGCGAGCTGTTCGCCTCGTCAATGGTCCTGCTGCTCCGCACCCAGGGGATTCCCGCCCGACTGGTCACGGGCTTCCTGGGCGGCGAATACAACCCGTTCGAAGGGTACGTGATCGTCCGCGACAGCAACGCTCACGCCTGGGTGGAGGCCTACGTCGGCCCTGGCCCGAACGAGGGTTGGAGGATCTACGATCCCACCCCGCCCGCCGGCCGGCCGAGCACGGACGACGGCGGCGTCTGGCGCCTCGGCCAGCAGGCCTACGACTTCATGCTCTTCCGCTGGGATCGCTACGTCCTCACCTTCGGAGTGGGCGACCAGGCCGAAATCCTCCGCCGGCTCTACTCCGCCTGGACGAGCCTGCGCAACCTGTTTGCGGGCCCGAAGAAGGGCGATTCCAACGCGTCGGACGAACCGGTGGCCATCCCCGCGCCGCAACAAAACCCGGCCGCCCCCACCACCGCCTCGCCCGTAGCGATCGCAGGAGCCGTGGTCTTCCTCCTCGCAACGCTGGCCTTCATTCTCTGGCTCGTCCTGCGGCGTAAACCCCTGACCCCGGCCGCCGCCTACCAACGACTCCGCCAACGAATGGCCCGAGGAGGAGTCCCCCTCCCCGGCTCGCTTCCGCCGCTGGCCGTCCGCCAGCTCGCGAAAGACAAATACCCCGACGCCGCAGCCCCGGCCGCCCGAATCATCGACTTCTACGTCCGCGAAACCTACGCCGGAAAGCCGCTCCAAGAAACCGAACAAGAAGACCTGCGAACGGCGCTCAAAGAAGCCGAAGCCGGTCTCCGCAAAGCGGGGTGAACCCCATGAAGCTAACCCTCTACGAAAGCCGCTTCGCCATCTGCCGCCTGGAACCCCAAGATCCCATCCCCGACTGGGTGGACGGCGCCCTGCTGTCGATCACCCGAACGCCAAGGGAGCTGTCCATCCTCTGCGCCGAAAGCGCCGTGCCGGAAGGGGTGCGCGCCGAAATTGGATTTCGGGCTCTGGAAGTCTTGGGGCCGCTAGATTTCTCCGCCGTGGGAATCTTGGCGAGCCTGGCCACACCGCTGGCCGAAGCCGGGATTTCGATTTTGGCGGTGGCTACGTTCGATACGGATGTGGTGTTGGTGCGGGAGGGGGATTTGGAAAAGGCGGTGGAGGCGCTCCGCGGGGCGGGGTTCGAGGTGGGGTAGAGGGCGTTGCCCCGGTTTTTCCCAACCCAGGGCGTTGCCCCGGGCTACCTTGGGCTGCCCCTTCGGGGCGGGCGACAGAGGTCGATGTTGCGATGATGCCCGCCCCAACGGGGCGGATTACGTTAGCCCAGGGCAACGCCCTGGGTTGGGAAAAACCGGGGCAACACCCCTACCCTACCTCGAACCCCGCCCCGCGAAGCGCCGACACCGCCTTCT
>JBDTZG010000075.1:0-23383 GCA_040005235.1 Acidobacteriota bacterium
GACTTCGACATCTTGCGGCCGTCGATCCCCGGCACCTTGGGCGTCGGCGTAAACAGCGCCCGCGGCTCGGGAAAAACCTCGCCGTAAAGATAGTTGAACCGCCGGCCGATCTCGCGGCTGATCTCGATGTGGCTCGCCTGGTCCTCGCCTACCGGGACGAAATGAGCGCGATAGATCAGGATGTCCACGGTCTGGAGCACGGGATAGCCGAGGAAGCCGTAGGTCAACAAATCTTTGTTCTCGATCTGGGCGATCTGCTCTTTGTAGGTCGGCACCCGTTCGAGCCAGCCGAGCGGCGTAATCATCGAAAACAGCAGGTGCAGCTCGGCGTGCTCGGGCACCATCGACTGGATGAAGATCACCGACTTGGTCGGATCTAAGCCCGCGGCGATCCAATCCGCCACCATCTCCAACGTGTTGTCGCGAATCTCTCCGGTCTCGGCATAATCGCTGGTGAGCGCATGCCAGTCGGCCGCCATGTACATGCAGCGGTATGTATCCTGCAGCTCGACCCAATTCTTGAGCGCGCCGAAGTAGTTCCCGAGATGGATACGGCCGGTCGGGCGCATGCCCGAGAGGACGATTTTCGTTGGCGTCACGGTGCCTCCGGTCAGGTTCGAGAGAATGTTTCGATTCGAGATCAAAGGGACTTAGCCTAGATCGAGATGACCAGGTTCAAAAGGACCAGGAACGGGATCAGCGCCACCTGAAAAAACGGCGTGACCGCAAACGCCGAGCAGAGCAGATAACCGAACGGCCGCAGCGACGCAAGCCGCGGCGCCCAGCTCTCCGGAGCAACCTGCAGCAGGATCATGCCGCCGTCGAGCGGCGGGATCGGCAGCAGATGAAACAGAGTGAGAAACGCGCTGATCACCGCCGCCTGCACCAGCGTGAAAACGATCGGAAAGCCGCGCAACGCGAAAGCGGGCGACGCCGGATCCGCGAGCGAGCCGCCGAGCAGCGACAGCCGCGCAGCCTGCTTGGCCTCCGGCCCCAGAATGTGTACGACGATCCCAACCGCGAGCACGGCCACCAGCGCAAATGCGGCATTGGCGGCGGGTCCCGCGGCGCTCACCAGAAGCGAGTGCCAGCCGGGCCGGCGCAGTTTGCTCGCGTCGATGGGTACCGGCCGCGACCAGCCGAACGCGATCGGCACGGAGAGCGCCACCAGCGCGGCGGGCAGGATCACGGTGCCGAACAGATCGAGATGCGCGAGCGGGTTGATCGAAACCCGGCCGAGCGCCCGCGGCGTCGGATCGCCGAACAGCTCGGCCGCCTTCGCGTGCGCCGCTTCGTGAAGCGTCGCCAGGAACAGCACCAGCAACAGCTGGATGGTCCCCAAGAATAAAAGGTTCGCGGTCAACGGCTTCCCCTTTCGGCGCCTTCGACCGCGAATCGCGGAGGAGGCGGCAGCGGATCGAACAGGCCGCGCCACAGGCCCTTGGCCTTTGCGCGGACGGCGCGCGCGTTCCCCCGCGCCCCCTCGCGCACCAGAGCGACCGGCAGGGCGGCGAGGTTCGCCGCCACGAAGATCAGCCGCGCGAGCGGCCCGCCGTACCGGCGGACGAAGATCGCGTTGCCGCGTCCGGTATGGAAGGTCTTGACGGGGGTGTACCCCCCGCCGGTCGAAGCCGCCACCTTGTGCCAGATCCGGCTGTCCGGCACGTAGCGCAACCGGTAGCCCGCGGCCGCGGCGCGGCGGCACCAGTCCGCGTCGTCGACGTTGATGAAGTAGACCGGGTCGAGCGGCCCCACTTTGAGCATCGCGTCGCGCGGCACCAGCAGGCAGCAGGTGGTCAGATAGGTCACGTCCGCGGCCTCGGCGAAGCGCGGCCCCGCCGATTGGCGGTTGCCCCACTCTTCGGTCACCGTCTCGCGCCAACGCAGCCGGCCGCCAGCGGCCCAGATCAGGTCGCGCCGCTCGAAATAGAAGATCAGCGGCCCGGAAGCACCCACCCGGGGGTCGGCGCACGCGTCGAGCAGGGGAGCCAGGAAGCCAGGATCGACCTCGACATCGGTGTTGAGCAGCAAAGTCCAGGCGACCTCAGGGTCTTCGAGCGCGCGGCGAATGCCTACCTCGTTGCCGCCGGCAAACCCGAGGTTTGCACCGGTCTCGATCAATTCGATCCCGGGGCGCGCCGCGCGCAGCCGGGCGACCGAGTCGTCGCTCGACCCGTTGTCGACCACCAGGCAGCGCAACCGATTCGCCTCGGCGCAGGCGTCGAGCGAAGCGAGGGTGGCGAGCGTGTCGGAGGCGCCATTCCAATTGATCAGAACCACGGCGATCCGGCCGTCGAGCGGGCGACGCGCGCCCGGAGTTGAGGAAAGGGCCGCTGTCATGAGCCACTGCCTATGCGGCCGTCGAGCGCGCGGATGCGGCGTTCGGTCTCGACCAGCCCCGGCCGTGCCGCGTACGCCGCCACGAACTGAAGCGCCAGAGCGGCAAAAAAGATCGCGTGGTGCCAGTAGCGCGGGTGCAGCTCGTTCTGGCGGACCATCGCGAACGCGCCCGACAGGAAGGCAGCCAGCACGGCCAAAGCGCCCACCAAAAGCCACGGCAACGTCCGGCGCACCAGCCGGCGCCGCAGGTCGTCTTCTTGCGCGTCGAAGCCGTGCTCGGAGACGGTCTTGGCAATCAACCGGGAGGTCCCGACGAGATAGATCGATGTCCACGACTGGGCAAACACCAGAAGGAGCGAAACGACGAGCGCGAGCAGAATGTGCAGCCGCTGGTCGCCGAACCAGCGATAGCCGACACCTGCTACCGCCACCAGGCCGAAGCCGCCCAAAACGATCACGACGAGCAGACCTCGCCCCAGGTAACCCCGTTTCGGGGCGTTCGCTCGTTCGTTCATGACGTTTGGGATCCCTCGGTATCCTTTCCGCAGCGCCTCCCGGCGCGGCTCGTTCCGGTCGTGCTCCCTGCTTCAACCCCGTTTTACGTCGATTCGCGGCCCCGCCGCGCGACGATCTGCCGCCACAGCCCGGCCACGACCTCCGGCCGGTACAGTTCGGCCGCCCGCTTCCGGCCCGCCTCGCCCCGCCGCTTCGCCTCTGCCGGATCGGCCCGAACCGCGGCGAGCGCACCGGCCAGCGCGCCCAGATCTTCCGCCGGCACCAGCCAGCCGGTCTCGCCGTCCACGACCACCTCGGGAATCCCGCTCACCCGGCTAGCCACCACCGGAACCCCTGCGGCCATCGCTTCGAGCACCACCAGAGGCATCCCCTCATACGTCGAAGGAACCACCAAGGCGGCAGCCCCGGAGAGCAATCCCGCCACCCGAGGCGCCCCGCAGCGGCCCAGGAAGGATACCGCACCCGAAGCCGACAAGCCCAACTCCCCCGCTTTCGCCACCAAGGCCGACCGGTGCTCGCCGTCCCCGGCGATCAAAAGGCGCGCCTCCGGGAGCGACCGTAGCGCCTCGAACAAAACCTCCACCCCCTTGCGGATGCGCAACCGGCCGACGAACAGAAAATACCCCTCGCCGTCCTCCGGAAAGCGCTCCGGAGGTCCGGAAGGAGCCAACCCGCCGGTCGCATTCGGAAGAACCTCCACCCCCTCCGCCCCGTAATCGCGCACCAGCTCCGCAGCGGTGGCCGCACTCGGCGCAAGCACCAGATCCGCCCGGCGCGCCGTCCACCGGCCGAAAAAGATCTGGATTGGAGCCTTGAAGTGGCGAAACCGCCTCTCCACCGCGCCCGGCCAGCCGATTTCGCGTCCGGCTGTTACCAAGGGCCGGACGGCCTTTTTCTCTCCGACGTAGCTCACCTGGAGGAGGGCCGCGAGTAGAGGCCGGCCTTCTTTCTTCCGAGCCCAAAGCACCGCCGAAGCGGCGAGCGCGCCGTCCGACTCGTGAACCTGGACGACATCGGGGTGGAACCGGCGGAGGGCGCGGAGGGTCGCCATTACGATCGTGACCAGGAAGAGGATCTTGGGCCCGGGGGCGCCGTCCCGGTCGGCGGATTTGCGGCCGAGGATTTCGACTTCGTGGCCGAGGGCGGTAAGGCCGGCGGCGAGTTGGAGGACTTGCTCTCCCACTCCGGAGAGGTCGCGGGGGGGGAGGGTGTTGGCTATGAGGAGGATGCGCATGAGGATGGAGGGGAATTGCGAGATCCGATATTACCTCGCACCTGGCCGCCGCCTTCCCTCCGACCACCAGCTAGATCAAAAAAGATCGAACTTTTCCGAAAAAAGAGTGAACTTGAGCCGCTGAAGAGCGAACTTCACTGCCTGAAAAGCGAACCTCAGCGTCTGAAGAGTGAACTCGAACCGTTGGCGAGCGAACTTTTTTGAAAAAAGTTCGAACACGGACGGTTCGAGAACGTTCTCGAGGAGTTTGAAAGCGAACTTGAACAACTCGAAAGCGAACTTCAGCCGGTGAAAAGCGAACTTGGGGGACTCGCGAGCGGACTGGACGAGGCCGCTCCGGAAGCGGCCTCCCTCAGGCCAGGTTTTTGAGCAACGCCCAGGCGGACCAGTCGCCCGTTGCGGAAAAACCGTCCGTGTAGGAAATCCCCATGTAGTCCCCCGCGAGCGGCTGAGTCGCTAAGGCCCAGGCCGCCTGCAACCGATCGCAGGATTCATTTAAGATACAAGCTAAAGTGTTCCTGATTCGGCCGGCCGCCTCAGTATTGCACTCGGCGGATCGCACCGATCGGCTAATCCATCCGCTGCCGCACGAGGTGAACCATGTATCGAACGTCGATTTGGGTGCTTCTGTTCTTGATTGCTTTCGCTGCCATCGCATCGACCCAGGCGCCGACGCCTGGCACACTTGTGTTTATTTCGAGCATTGAAGAGTGCCGGGTGAGCGTGGACGGCAAAGAGGTTTTCACAGTTCCCGCGGGCGAAGTAAGGAGGGTCTACTTCGCTCCCGGCGAGCATCAGATCAGCGCCGACTGCACGGGGCGAATGTGGAAGGACACGATCGCGGTGGGCGGGGAACTTAAGGTGGTCACGATTCCGGCCCGGTCCAGAACGTCAGCTGAGGTATCGAAGCCGGCTTCCGCGGCAGCGCCTCAGGTGGGGACCGGCTGCATCCTTTTGTTCGACTCGAACCGAGAGGTCGCCGCGGGCCGCTGGCGGGTCGGCGCGGTCGTCCGAACGACGCCGTGCGAGAAAGCCCAAATCCGGCCGGGCAGCGTCGCCATTTCCCTGGGGGGAAAAACGGCAAATGACTTCGCTCGGAAGGACATTCCGGAGTTCGACAGCGGAGCGGTCGGCTCGACCGTCGAGCTGGAGATTTTGGCCCGTGACGGCGAGGTTCGTAAAACGATCCTCACCCGGGCGGCGATTCCCAAGTTTGGGACCGTCGATGTACTCCTGCCGGAGGGACAAATCACATCCACAACTTTCGGGGGCGATCTCCCGATCTCGGATGCGGTGTGGGACGCCGTACGGAACTCGCAGGGCGCCCTGCCGAACGAAAGGGCCTGCCGGGGCATCGCGGTGGCCTGCTCCTCAAGAAATCCCCTCGACTGCACCCTCGGGGCTGGCTGCATAGAAAGAGGCAATTGTTCCGGCGCTTCCTCCCAGACTACCTGCGTGGGAAGGGATAGGTACATTTGCGAGACGACACCTGGTTGCTTTTGGGCGGCCAGCACAAGAACCTGCGACGGCTTGGGCCAGAGCTGCTTCGGCCAAGACGCTGCCGCCTGCGAATCGATCAGAGGTTGCACTTGGATCCCTCTCTGCATGGGCATCCCGACACCTTGTGCGTCGCTCAGCGAAAGGCTCTGCACGTCGCAGCCCGGTTGCTCTTAAAAATAGGTTCTGGGGCTTCCGCCAGAGCGCAAATGGATCTCCGACGCGAGCGGTCGGACTGCCCAGGCGCTCGCCCGCTATCCCGCCGTGCGGCGTGCCTTCGCCCGCCGCGACCTCGCGCTCGATGCGGCGCTGGTGGGGCTTGAAGAAGCGGCGCTCCTGCTTGCCGAAGGCCGAGGCCCAGAAGTCCGCACGACGGTCTTCGAGATGCGGAAGACCTTCGAGAGCGAGAAGCTCCTCCGCGTAGCGCACGCGGCGCGCAAGCTGTTCCTCGACGCGGTCCTCCAGAAACCGCCACCGCCGCCCTCGCCCGCCGGACCGCGCGCGAGATGAGCCGGCGGCCTCACGCGCCGGCCGTCTGACGCTCCCCCTCTTTTCCTGCACCGCCAGCCGCCAGCAGGCGACCGTGCCGGCCCCGGACGCGAAGGCGGCGAACGGTTCGGTTCGGTAGTCGTGTTCGCAGGGGCGTGGAGCCGGCGGTTCCACGCCCCGGAATGGCCCGGCGGCCGGGGGCATCCCGTCTCTCGGCGCCATCAAGGCCGGAGATCCCTACCCCCAACCACCCTTCGAGCTTGCGCTTGATCAGCTGTTTGCCTTTGACGGGATCCCTCGCCTGGGCCCTGGTGATCCCGTGGCTCTTGAGGATTTTCAAGGCGTCCGTCTGTTCTTCCGGTCGTTTCCGACCACCGCGTTGTGCAGGTTGTCGGCGTGCGTGTCCCGCTGGGTGCCGAGACGCCTCTCCCTCTTCTTCTTGAAATGCCGGTAGAGCTTGTAGGCGCCGAGGCCTGCCGCCGTGAGCGCGCCCGCTCCGGCGAGAGCCCAGCCGATCGAGGTGGCTGGAGCGATCGGCCGAACACGGCGCACTCCGGTGGAGGCACAAATGCTTGCCCTGGCGCTGAGCCGGCTACCGCATGTAACGGTCCGGGTGCTAGATGAGGCGTGCGTGCTCCACGCTCTCACCTTGGCGGCACAGCAGGGTCTGCGCGGCGCCGATGCGGTCTATGCTGCGGTTGCTCAGGACGCCGGAAGTACCCTCGTCACTTTGGACAATGAGCATCTGACAGCGTAACTCGCCGCAACGGAGAGGACTTCGTAGTTCTCGGAGCCGACGACTGGGCCCGCGAACAGGAGACCCTTTACGTCCTCCAGAACACGTCGTTGATGGAGCAGATCGGGCTCTCGCTCGAAACCCACCGCCTGGGCACCGGAGTTTCGCCTGAACACGACGAGCTCGATGCGCTCGATCGTGTTTGAAGGCGATACCTGGGAGCGTTTCCTGGAATTGCGTCGCCGCGATCCGTCCTGCACAAGGCCCTCTGCCGCCAGCTTCGCGAGCTTCAGCACGAACCGGAGCCGGCCTCGGGGACGGGAAAGCCGGAACCTCTACGCCATGCCCTTTCCGTCCTCTGGTCACGTCGCCTTTCGCTTAAGGATCGACTGATCTACCGCTTCGACGCCGAACGGATCTACGTCATGGCGTTTGGCGGTCACTTCGACCAATAGCCCTCCTAGAAAGGTTCGAATCTTCCGGCGAAGCCGTAAATTTATTGGCTGGCGGTGAGATCTTCCGGTCGGGGCGAGAATCCGCTGGCGAACTTCGAAATTTCCTGGCTTAGACCCGAACTTTTCTATTTAGAGTCCAGCCAGGAAATCTGGAGCGCGGCCAGGAGATTTGAACTCTGGCCAGGAAATCTGGAGTGCGGCCAGAAGATTTCGGAGAAAAGCCGTCACGTAAGCCTGAATAGCGGCGCCTCTCGCAGGAGGCGCGAGCGGTGTCAACCGGCCGGGGCGACGCAACAGCCCCCGGGAAAGGAAGTTTCGACGCTGGTAGGATTCGCCCGGTGCCGAACGATACTCCTGAATCCCGAGGTGCAGATTTGCATTTGAACGCCGACCCGAGCGCACTCGCCGCGGACTACACCTCCGCCCGACCTTTTCCGCATGCGGTGATCGACGGCTTGTTCGAGGACTCCCTGCTCGACGAGCTTCTTGCGCAGTTCCCCGGACGCGACGACATTCCCTGGACGGCATTCGACAGCCCGACCGAAAAAAAGCTGGGCTATCACCACGAGGCCCGGCTCGGCGAGCGCTTGGAGCGTTTCCTCTGGCAGATGAGCTCGCCCCCGGTGTTGCGTTTTCTCGAATCGCTGACCGGCATTCAGGGATTGATCCCCGACCCCTATTTCGGCGGAGCGGGACCGCACCAGATCCTGCCGGGCGGGTTCTTGAAGGTCCACGTCGACTTCAACCTCCATCCTCTTCTCCATCTCGACCGGCGCCTGAACCTTTTGGTCTATCTAAACCGCGACTGGCGCGAGGAATGGGGCGGCCACCTGGAGCTGTGGGAGCCCGACATGAGCAGCTGCGGCGCGCGGATTCTGCCAGCGTTCAATCGGACCGTCGTGTTCGGCACCACCGAGACCTCGTTCCACGGCCACCCGACGCCGCTCGCCTGCCCCGACGACCGGACCCGCAAATCGCTCTCGTTCTACTACTACACGGCCGGCCGGCCGGAATCCGAGCGCGCCGCGCCCCACGACACGATCTTCCGCGAAACGCTGGAGCCGTAGGCTTGAACCTCGCCCCGGCTTCGAGCCAGGCGGAAGCAAACGGCGCGGCCGAAACCCGCTCAGAGGGGCGGTCCCTTCGACGTGCCGCCCCCGACCTCGTCTCGGCCCTGGTGATTCTCGCCCTCGTGCCTCTCCTGTTCGGCGGGGTCTTGCATCACGGCTTTATCGAGGATGACCTACCGCTCGTCGGGTACGCCAAAGCCCATCCGCCGGTCGATTATTTTCTCCGTCCGGAGGCGATTCGCCAGCTGCCGTGGCGGGTGCTCGCGCCGCTGCAAATCCTGTCGCTCGATTTCGATCAACACCTTTTCGGCCTTTCGCCGCGCGGGTTCTACGCCCACCATCTGGCGGCGCTCGCGCTCGCTGCCCTCGCGGTGTTCGCGCTCCTTCGCATCTGGCTTCGGCCGGGCGGTGCGCTCTTCGGTGCCCTGCTCTTCCTGCTGGGTCCGCCGGTTGCGACGGTCGCCAACGAGCTGATGGATCGCCACTACCTCGAAGGCCTAGTGCTCGCTGCTGCGGCGGCGGGAGTTTGGGTTCTCGGGCTGCGCCGGGACCGGTGGGCGCTTGCGGGGGCCGCCGCCGCGCTGTTCCTCGCTGCGGCCGCGGCCAAAGAGATCTACGTGCCGCTGCCGATTCTGCTCGCGGCGCTGCCCGAGGCGAACTTGACGACACGGCTGCGTCATCTGGCGCCGCTCGCCGCGGCGCTCGCCGGATATCTGCTCTGGCGCGACCGGATGCTCGGAGGAATTGCCGCCGCCTACGGTTTCGGGTCCTTACCGGGGGATCTACCGAGCTTGGCGGTGCGGTGGCCCGGCCAGGTCGCCGAGGCGGCTTCTCGCGCCCCTTGGGCGGCGGCGCTCATCGCACTGGCGATCGCCGGAGCGGTGTACTTCGCCGTGCGGTCGCTCCGCAGCGCGGGATTTCTCGCGGTGACCCTGGCGGTCCTCGCGTTGCCCCTCGTGCCGGTCTCCAAGACGATCCGGCCCCGGTACCTCCTTCTCCCCTGGCTCGTCGTGGCGATCGTTCTCGCTTTCGTCGCAAGCGAATTTTCTGCCCGGTTCGGTGGGCGACCCGCGAGAGCCCTAGCGCTCGGCGTCGTTCTGGTCCTCGCTTTCGCCGGCCACCGCGGCGCCTGGAGCAAAGCGAGCGACCGGGGCGAACGGCTGAGCGCCGAGACCCGCTTCGCGGCGACCGCGACCGGCGAAGATCTGCTGAGCCATCCGCTCGCCGAGCCGTTCTCGCTCGCCGCGGCGAGCGCGATGCTCCGCACCCCTCCGGAAACCCCGGAGGCGCCGCGCCCCGCGTGGTTCTACGACGACCTGTACCTCTGCACCCAACCGATCGAGGGGCGCCGGATCTGGGTTTGGGACGAGCGCGGGCATCGCCTGTTCGACGGCACCGCCGGGATACCCGCCCGCCGCGACCGCTACCGCCGGTCGATCCGCTGGCGGGCGCCGCTTTCGGTCGAGATTCGCTACCGGCGCGGCGTGCTTCGCTGGAAGCTCGGCCCGCCGCGGCCGGGCCAGTACTCGCTGCTCCTGGGCGACGGCGTGGCGGCCTACCCGGTGGCGCCGGAGGATCGGTTGATCATCGGCCCCCCACGGGGTCAGCTGCGGGTCTCGTTCCGTTCGCCGCAAGGGTGGGTGACCTACTCCGATCCGCTCGCAGTCGATTTCGCGCAGCAAGAAAACGTCGAGTGGAGTCGCGCGCAAGCGGTCCAGGAAAAATAACCGTCAGGGCGGTCCGCGGCGCCGCGAGCGACGATCGTATAGGACGGCATTGCCCACCAAGGCGGCGCCGCCCATGCCCGCTGCGAGAAAGCAGATCATTGCCAGGCCCGGATAACCGAAGATCCGGAAGGTGGTGTCGACCTGCATCAGCATCGCCGCGCCGACGATCAACGCTGCCAGCACGAGCGCCATGGCGATGCGATTCGCCACTTTCTGGAAGCCTTCCATGACCAGGCGTTCGTCGAACGAACGGACGCGAATCTCCAGTTCGTTGTCGGCGATTCGATCGAGAATTCGGCTGGCGCGCGAGGGCAACCTCTCCACCAGTTCTTTGAGGTCGCCGATCGTCGAGAGGATGGCGGGCACCGAGAACTGTTTCCGCACGTTTTCGGCGGTGATGTCCGCGGCGTGGGTCTTGAATGCGGCGTTCGGGTCGAAGTCCGGATCGAGGAGGCGGCCGATCTCATCGAGCTGCAACAAGCTCTTGCCCAGCAAAGCGAGCTCGGTCGGCAGCCGCACGTCGACGCTCGCCGCCTCATGAACCAGCTGCAGGACGACTCGGCCGAGGGCCATTTTCTCGGGGCGGCTTCCGCCGAAGCGCCCGACTTGGGCCGAAACCAGGGCGCGGAACCGGGCCGCATCGAACCGGCTGCCCCTCTCTCCCAAGGTCAGGATGATTCTCCCCGCCTCGTCTCCCCGCCCTTCGACCGTGGCGAGCAGCAATTGGACCATGCGTTCCCGCAGCTCGCGCGACAGGCGGCCGACCATGCCGAGATCGAGGAGCGCGAGACTGCCGTCTTCGGTCAGGAAAACATTTCCGGGGTGAGGATCGGCGTGGAAAAATCCCGCGACGAAAATCTGCTGAAGATAAGCTTGCAGCAGCTCGTCGGCCAACGCCCCGCCGTCGATCTCCATCCGTGTCAAAGCCGAAATCCGCGTCACTTTCACTCCCCGCACGAAGTCCATGGTCAGGACGCGGCTGGAGGAGAAGCTGTCGATCGGTTGCGGCACGTAAATGCGCGGAAAGTTGGTGGTGATGTCGGCCATGTCCAACAGGTTGCGCGCCTCCTGCCGATAGTCGAGCTCCCGCGCGAGCACGCCGCGAAACTCCTTGACCAGATCGCCGAAGCGCAGCCGACGGCCGATTTCCGTATGCCCATCGAGCAGATGGGCAAGGGAACCCAAAGCGTCGAGATCACTGGCCGCGGAACGGGCGACCCCGGGACGCTGAACTTTGACCGCCACCGGACGGCCGTCGCGGAGTTGTGCGCGGTGGACCTGGCCCAGGGAGGCCGCGGCGAGAGGGGTTGAGTCGAACTCGGAAAAGCCTTTCGAAAGGCGGACTCCCAGCTCCTCCTCGACGATCCGCTCGACCTCGGTAAACGGAAACGGCTCGACGTTGTCTTGCAGACGGGCCAACGCGTCGAGATAGGACACCGGCAAAAGATCCGCGCGGGCGGCGAGAACTTGCCCCAGTTTGATGAACGTGGGCCCGAGTTTCTCAAGGTCGCGCGCCAACCTTTCGGCATCGGAAGCGCTGGGAACGGAGCCCCGCTCCTCCACCGGAATCTGTGCCACGAGATCGTCGGGGATTTCGCCCAGCGCCTGACGATGACGGACCAACAGGCGGCCGATCTCAAGACTGCGCGACAGGTGGCGAAGAGGGATCGGGCTCATGGACACCACTCGTTTCTTGCGGGTCGACCGGACTCGAAGAGGGATGATGGAAAAAGGACGCCCGGACGGCTCCGGGCGTCGCTTTTTTTCTTGAAGACCTACGGGTACTACGACGGCACTAGCGGCCGTCGTGGTCCGAGTCGCCCGGAATCGCGGTTTCGATGCGGTTCCATGCGTCGCGGGTCGCCGACTTGGCCTCGCTCCAGGCGAGGTGGGAGTTGGCCTTCGCCTTGTCCCAACCACGCTCGAGATCGTTTTCGACGTCGTCGAAACGCTTGCCGGCGTACTGGCCCTTGGATTCCCAGCCGTACTTGTACGCGGGAGCGTACTGGTCGTACGGACGGCCATTGACGTACGGGCGGTTGGCGTAATTCTCGCGCCAGTAGGCGTCCTCGACCGTCGGGTTCACCAGCTCGGCCGCACCTTTGCCGGCCAGGCCGCCGGCGATGCCGCCGATCGCCGCACCGACCACCGCACCCACCGGACCGCCGACTGCCGCACCGATCACCGCACCGGTCGTGCCACCACCCACAGCTCCGACTCCGGTACCTACCGGGTGAGCACCCGGAGCACCGGTGAGAGGATCGAGATTCGCATCGTTTCCAACGCTCTGGTCGTTCATGGATTAGCTCCTATCAAAACCTGGGTTCCAGGCGCGTTATTGTGAGTCCGTCGAGTTCCGGACGGCTCTCTGGCTTTCGGCTCCCACCGTGGGATTCGGGCCGACATTCACTTTTGCAGGGGCTGTGCCAGGGCGGCTTGCGAGGAAATCGAAGGGGCGCAGATCCAGACGACAGCATTTCCTGCCGGATCGCAGTTAAACCCTGCCGATCCCTAACCGCTTTGAACGGTCCGCCTTGGGGGCAAACGGACCGGCGGCCCGGGGGTGGTAGCGTTCTGAGCCCAGGAGGGCGACAATACCCATCGAAACCCAGAGGCAGCGCCGTATATCCCACGACCCCAAGGCCGCCGCCTACCCCCGTCGAGAACTTTCGAATGCAACCTGAAACCACGCAAAAGACCGACCACCATCCCGTCAACGACAATCTTGAGGCGCTCCGCCAGGGCCTCGTTCTGCTCGACCGGATCGACGAGGGGACCTACACCGCGATCGGCCCTCACGTCCGCCACGTGATCGACCACTACGCCGCCTTCTTTTCCGGCTTCGATGGAACCACGATCGACTACGACGCCCGGCAACGCAACCGGCGGATCGAAACCGAGCGCGAAGCGGCGCAGATCGCGCTGGTTGACGCCTCCGGCCGCTTCGCCGATCTCGATCGCGGCACCCTCGAACGCCCGATCTCGGTGCGCTCGAACGGCGGCGGCTCCCCCGAAGACTTATCGCGCTCGACGTTGCGCCGCGAGTTGCAATTCCTGGTCAGCCATACGGTCCACCATTGGGCGCTGGTGCGCTCGATCCTCACCCGTTCCGGCATTCCAGTCGCCGAGACGTTCGGCGTGGCCCCCTCGACCCTGCGCTACCGCGAGGAGCAGGTGGCGTGTGCACCGCAAGCTGGCTGATCGGCCCCGACGGCTACGACCTTCTGTTCAATCGCGACGAATTGCGCACCCGACCGATCGCCTTGCCTCCCCGGCGCGGTGAGCGGCAGGGCATGCGCTACCTCGCCCCCGTCGATCCGCAGGGAGGAGGCACCTGGATCGCGGTCAATGAGGTGGGACTCTGCCTGTTCCTGCTTAACCGGCGTCCGGATCGCGAGCCGCGCGCGCCGCAGGCGAGCCGCGGGCTGATCCCGATCGAGCTGATCGACTCGACCGGCATTGAGGAGGTCGGCCGGCGTGCCGCCGCGCTCGATCTCGCCCGGTATCGGCCGTTCACGCTCGGCGTCATCGCTCCGGGCGCTCCGGGCGGGCCGGGCGGACCGCCGAGGGTCTTCGCCTGGACCGGGGAGGCCCTCGAATCGGCGCCCGCGCCGCCGCCCTTGGTCTCCTCGTCGGTAGGCGAAGAATCGCTGTTCGCCGAGCGCCGCGCCACCTACCCCACCGGCCCCCTCACTCTGCGCACGCTGCTCGCCTATCAGCGCGGCCATGGCTCGGGGAAATCCGCCGCCTCGGTCTGCATGCACCGGGAGGACGCCCAGACGGTGAGTTTTTCCCGGGTCCACGTGAACGCCGCCCAAGTCCGCCTCGGCTACGCGCCCGGTTCCCCTTGCGAGCGGGCGCCGATGCGCTGGCTTGCCCTCGCGCGCAGGGCGGAAAGCGACCGGTGATCGATCCCGCAGATCTCGCCGGGAAACTCTCGGCCGGAGCGCCTGGCACCGGGCTGTTGGTCGGGCTCGCGCTCGCCACACTGGTGAGCGAGGACCTCGCCTGCATCGCCGCCGGCCTGCTCGTCGCCCGCGGCGCGTTCGGGCTGCCGGCGGCGTCGCTCGCCTGTTTTCTCGGCATCCTGGGTGGCGATCTGCTGCTATACCTCGCCGGCCGATACGGTGGCCGCACCGCGCTCGCCAAGCCTCCGCTCTCCTGGTGGATCCGGCCGGAGCGGATCGAGCGGGGCGAGGCCTGGTTCCGCGAACGGGGCGGACGGATGATGTTCGCCGCGCGCTTTCTGCCCGGCAGCCGCCTGCCGACCTACGTCGCCGCCGGCCTGCTCGGCTATCCGATCGGTAACTTCACGCTCTGGCTCGCGGTGGCCGGAGGGATCTGGACGCCGATTCTGGTGGGGCTCGCCGCGAAGCTCGGCGCGGCGGCCCTCGCCCAGGTGGAACGCTACGGCCGAGCCGCGCTGCCGCTCGCGATCGCCGCGTTCCTCCTCTACGTCGCCCTCACCCACTGGGTGCCTCCCCTGTTCACCCGGCGCGGCCAGCGTTTGGCGCTCGGGAAATGGCGCCGGCTCACCCGCTGGGAGTTCTGGCCGGCCTGGCTGGTGAACATCCCCGTCGTGCTCTATGCCGTAGGCCAGGCTCTCCGCCATCGCAGTCCGACCGTCTTCACCGCGGTCAACCCCGCGATGCCGGCGGGAGGCTTCGTGCTCGAATCGAAGGTGGAGATCCTCGCCGCCCTCGGGGCCGGCGGCGCGCCGATCGCCCGGTTCGCCCGCCTGGAGGCCGAGCAGACCCCTGCGCAGCGGCTCGCCACGGTCCACGCGTTCCTGGCAGACCACGGGCTCGATTTTCCGGTGGTGATCAAACCCGACGTCGGCCAGCGCGGCGAAGGCGTCGCGATCGTCAAAAGCGCCGACGCCCTGGCCGCTCACTTCGAGACCGACAAGGGAGAGGGCATCGTCCAGGAGTACGTGACGGGGCGTGAATTCGGGGTCTTCTACATCCGTCATCCCGAAGAGCCGCAGGGCAGGATCTTCTCGATCACCGACAAGCGCCTGCCGACTCTCTTAGGGGATGGAGAGAAAACGCTCGAAGAGCTGATCCTCGCCGACGACCGGGCGGTCTGCATGGCGCCGTTCCACCTAGAACGCCTCAAGGCGCGGATCGATCAGATCCCGGCGGCGGGCGAAACCATCGAGCTGGTCGAGATCGGCAACCACTGCCGCGGCGCGATCTTCCTGGACGGTAATCATCTGGCCACCCCGGAGCTCCTGGCCGCGATCGAGGCGGCGAGCCGCGGCTACGAGGGGTTCTACTTCGGCCGCTACGATCTGCGGGTGCCGTCCGAACAGCACCTCCAAGCCGGCCGCGACTTTCGCATCCTGGAGCTGAACGGCGTGACCTCCGAGGCGACCCACATCTACCAGCCAGGCGCGAGCCTGCTCGCCGCCTACCGCACCCTGTTCACCCAATGGCGTCTGGCGTTCGAGATCGGCGCGGCGAATGTCCGGCGCGGCGCGCGGCCGATGCCGCTCCGGGAGCTGGTCGGATTGCTGAAGGCGCATTTTGTCGGGGAGCAAAGTCCACCCAAACCGTAGGGGCGACGCATGCGTCGCCCCTACGATTCTTCCAAATGCCCTATGAAATCGGCCGGCGCCGAGGGCGAGAATTCACCCAGCACCGCCTCTCGCAGCGCCAGGGCCAACGCCTTGCGGTCGGCATCGACGAGCGGCTCGGGCGCCACGGAAACCGTGGCCTGGATGCGCGAAAGACCGAGCAGCGCCAAAAGGTGGGTGGAAAACGGCATGTCGCCCCACCAGCAGACGGCGAGGTGCGGGGGCGGTTCGCTCGGGGGCGTCCGGTAGGCCAGAGCCGCGGCGTAAACCGGGTGGCCGGAGGCGGCAGGTAGCGCGAGCAGCGGCGAGCGAAACGGCAGCAGGCCGAGCCCCGGACTGCTCGTCCCTTCGGGAAAGAAGACCACCCCGCTCCCTGCCGCGAGCGCGGCCTCCAAGCGGCCGAGCAGACGGGGAAGGTCGCTCTTCCGGCTACGATCGACGAACAGGGTGCCGAACGAGGCGCATAGGGGGCCGAGCACCGGCCAACCCGCGACCTCAGCCTTGGCCACGAAGGTCGTGGGCAGATGGCTCGCAAGCACCAGGACGTCGAGATAGCTGAGGTGGTTGGCGGCAAGCAGAAACGGCGGGGCGGGCTCCGGCCCGCGCCAGGCGACGCGGACGCCGAGGACTCGAAGAAAGGCGCGCGACCAGGTGCGCAGGAACCGGCCTCGCCACCTGCCGCGCGCGATCGGCCGGCCCGCGGTGAGAGCAAGGCCGAGCGCATGGACCGGCGTTAGAACGAGCGTTACGCAGATCAGACCGGCCGCCCGGGCGCCGATCCGCAGGACGCGAAGCGGCTTCATCCCTCCTGGCCCGGCGACTCCGGCGACTCCGAATCGCCCGGCAGGTTGTCGAAGAACAAGCGGCGCGATTTCTCTTCCATCGCCATCACGTCGAACAGGAGGAGGAAGTCGATCGTGCCGAACGCCCGGTCGATCACCGGACCGCCCGCGATCTTGCCGCCATAGCGCAGGTACATGTCGAACAGGGCGGGCAGAACCAGCGGCGAATCGGCCGGCGCGAGCTCGGAGTCGCCCGCGCTCTCGGGCAGCACGCACTCGAAGCCCGGCCGGGCGAGAATCGAGAGCGTCGGATGGAGGTGGTCGCCAGCCGCGAGGGTCGCCTGCGCCCGCCATCCGTCCCTCGGGTCCTGGCTGGTCACCGAGCAGCAGCCGAACAGGAACCGTTTGCGATTCTGCGTGACGTAGAGGGCGAGACCGCGCCAAAGGAGGAACAACACCGGCCGCTTCCGGTGCTCGCGGGCGATCGCGGCGCGGCCGAGCTCGATGCCTTGAGCGATCACCTCGGCCGGCAGGCCGTCCAACGCAAACTCTCCATCGGTATAAAAGCCTGCGCCCACGGCCGCCATCTCCGCGGTCTGGAGGCGATAGGTACCCACCAGCTCGCCGGTCGGCGCGTGCTCGACCAGTAGGTGATGGCAGACGCGATCGAATTCGTCTTCGTCCCGCCCCGTCGCGTAGGAGGTCGCGAGCCCCTCGTCCAGCTCCAGGTTGAAGATCTCGAACCGAAGTCGGAGCAGCCGGTCTAGCTCTTCAGGGGTCTGGGCGAAGCGCAGGCGATACGAGCCGGCAGTCAGCACCGCCGTGGGAATTAGCTCGGGCGCCGGGGGGAACGGCCTAAGCGCCGTGTGCTCTTGGTTTCCCGGGTGTTCCGGGCTCACTCCCGGGCTCCGGTCGGACGACGTCGTCGGATTCGACTTCGAGGACGAGCTGATCATCGAACCTCACCACCTCTCCGCGAAGCCGCACCGGCTCCGCAACTCGATCGAGGATGTTAGGCCCGATCGCCCGGCCGCCCGGGCCGGTCAGCCAGAAGTTCTTCCCTTCGGGCGCCTTCTCGAGCAGCAGCGGCGGCAGCCCTCCCGCCAGGCAGCGAACCGCGCAATCTCGATGGACTTTGCCCTCGCCGGGATTCATCACCCCGAGCCAACACTTCGCGTCGGCGATCACGCCGTCAATCGTAGCGGTGCCTAGCCTGACCCCGGCAGGAAGAGGCGGCGCGCTCCCCGGCCAGGCTTCGATCGATTCCGGTTCGACCTCGATCATCCCCCGTCCGCCGCGCCGAATCAACGTCCCGCGCAATCGAACCGTCCGGCCCTCCCAAGGAGCGGCCAGGTGAGCCGCCCCGTGTTTGCCGGGAGCGGCGAGAGCGTACCCCGCGTTTGCGACCTGCCGGTGACGATCCGGCGGCGAAACCCAAAGGATCGGAATCGGAGCGGCCTGGAGGCGCCCGGTGAAGGTACGCGGATGCCCGTATTCGAAGATGGCCGGGGCGAACGGTTTCTGCGCCGCGGCGACCAGCAAGCCGACACCGAGAGCTAAAAACAACCCCGCCGCCACCACCGCTCGGGTCCGCCGGCCGAGCCTCGGCGGGAGCGGTTCCTGCCAACCGATGAAGAATTCCGGAGCTTCCCCTTCCGGCGCCGGGGCTTCCCGGGGTTCGAGGAGCGCCGGTTCGACCCGCGTGCCGGGGGGTAGAGCCCGGGTGTGAACGAGCACCCGACCGGCGCGTACGGCCACCCGGTAGGTCTCTACCTTCTCTTCAAACGGCGGCGGCGAGCTGCCGGAATCGGGCAGGTACTGATAGCCGTGCCACGGGCAGGTGATGCAGCCGTCGACGATCTTTCCTTCTCCCAGCGGGCCGTTCTGGTGGCGACAGACGTTCGACAGAGCCGAGACCTTGCCGTCGTAGCGAAAGACCGCGACCCGTTCCGCTCCGAGCACCACCACCTTTGCCCGTTTTTCGGGGATCTCGGCGACCGCGCAGACATCGATGAAGCCATCGAGCGACCCGGCGGCGGACAACGGCCGGTCGCGCCGCCGGTCGCGCACGGCGGCGGCAAGATGCAGGCCGAGGATCATCGCGAATCCCAATCCCACAAGGCCGGCGAGCCAGGGGCTGCGCTCGTCCTGAAGCGCGCCCAGGGCCACGTGCATCACCAGCAGGGCATAGGCGAAATAGACGCCCATGTGGAGAGTCTTCCAAACCCGCGGCGACAGGTTCGTCAACCAGAAGTCGTGGCTCGTCGCCGCCATCAGAAAGAGAATGACGAGCGCCGCCGCCCCCAGCTGCTGGAACGGAAAATCCGCCAGGCTGTTCCACCGCGAGTTGCTCGCCAGCAGACTGACGAACGGATTCGCGTCTCCCCCGGCGTGAAACTGGATCAGCGCAAACGTGCCGTGCGCCGCCCCTAAGCAGAACATCAGGACACCCAGGTGGCGTCGGTTGTAGAGCAGCGGCAAAAAGCGCGAATCGAGCCGGCAGAGCGGACCGATCGCAAGCGCGACATGCAGCAGAAGGAACGCAGCAGTGCCCAAGGCCCGGATCGCGAGCGTCTCTGCCGTCGCCTGGGGGAACAGGAGCGCCCCGAGGCCGAGGAACGCGATTAGATACAGGCCGACCCCTGCGGCGAGTACCGCGTCGTAGGCTTTTTTTCTGCCGCTCCAGCCGACCACAACGTAGCCGGTGCTCACGGCATTCTCCGCGCGAGAAGGGCCAGGGCGTAGAGCAGCGGCAACAGGATCGCGAGCACGAGGAAGATCCGCCGATGGGCGACTCGCAGCGGCCTAATCATGCGCCGGCCTCCTCGGACCCGCGCGCCGCGCTCCACCACCGCCGGGCGAGCAGCGGCCAGAGCGCCACCACCCCCGGCGCGATCAGGCAGCGAAATCCCCAGCGCGTGCCGTGGGCCGCCGGATCGATCCGCTCGATGCCACGCAAGAGAAACGCCAGAGCGAAGACGACGCCCGCCGCGAGATACGACGCGGCGAGCGCCACAATCCAGGCAGCGACCCGGTCCCCCAACGCCTAACCTCCGAAGAAGAACTGGAACGGAATGTGGGCGCGCATCGACCAGGACTGCTCGTTGTGCTGGGCGCGCGGGAAGGCGAGATAGAACAGGTTCTCGCCGTCGCGGTAGCCGGCGTCGCGCAAGGCGTTCCGCATCGCCCGGGTCGGCTCGTAGTTATCCTTCGGCCAACCGCTGTCGAGGTAAATCTTCACGTCGCGTTTCATTTCGCTCTCGACCCGCTCGTGCAAATCATCCTCGTACCCGAACGTGCTCGACAGACAGGCGGCATTGCCAAATACCTCGGGCCACTGCCAGGCGAGGAAGAAGGAGACGACCCCGCCGAGCGACGAGCCCATCACCACCGTGCACTTCGGCTCGGGCTGGGTGCGATAGGTCACGTCCACCCAGGGTTTCACCTCTTCCACCAGGTAGCGCCCGTAGTCTTCGTAGCCCGGCTGAGTGTAGTCCACCATCCGATCGAGCGGGTAGATGCCGACGACGATCGCTTTCTGCACCAGATTCATCTGATCGAGCACGCGCAGCGTCTCCTCGACCATCCAATGCTGGCCGCCGAACGCCTCCTGGGCGAAGAATAGGTTCTGGCCGTCCTGCATGTAGAGCACGGGATAGTGGGCGAGAGTGTTTTCGGCGTAGCCCGGCGGCAGGAATACCCGCAGCGGATGGTTGCGCTCGTGCGCGCCGGAGGGGGTGTGCTGAATCGAGCAGACGCTGCACGTCGTATCGGCGAAGAAGTGCGGATAGACGTCGCGCTCGGCCGGATCGTCCTCGATCGCGAGGTAGTTTTCGCCCTGCGACCAGACCGTTTCCTCACCGCGCCGGAGCACCGGCTTCCAATAGCGGAACGTCGATTCGAGCGCGAGCGGAAAATCCAACCGGGTACCGTCCTCCGATACCGAGGCCGGGGCCACGTCGGCATCCCAATCGAGATCGGTGCGCAAAACCAGACGGTAAGGCTCGCCCGGTTCGCGCTCGGCGAGGTCCGGCAGCGGATAATGAATGCGAATCGTAATGGCGTGGGCCATGAAGGTTCTCCTAAGGGATGGGTACTCGACGAGAGATTATGCCGGCCGGGGCATTCCGGTTACCGGAAGCGATGGGAACCCGCGAACGATCGACCCTAGCCAAGCTATGATCGCATCGTGGCCCGGTCCCCCTTCCGCATCTTCCTCCAATCCTTGATCCGCCCCGCCCTCGACGCCTTCCGCGGGCTCGATCGTTTGCTGGACGGCGGCATGGCCGCGCTCGTCAGGATCTTTCTCGGTCTGACCTTGGGTTGGTTCCTCTACGTGCCGATCCACGAATTGCTCCACGCGGGAGCCTGCCAGCTGGCCGGCGGACACGTCGACCGATTGGAGATCGACGGCATGTACGGCGGCGCGCTGCTCGCGAAGGTTTTTCCTTTCGTCGTCTCGGGCAGCGAGTACGCCGGCCGCCTCTCGGGGTTCGACACCGGCGGCAGCGATCTCGTCTACCTCGCCACCGATTTCGGGCCGTTTCTGCTCACGTTGTTTCCCGGTGTCTGGCTGATGCGCGACGCGGTCGAAAAGCGGCGCGCGTTTCTCTTCGGCCTCAGTCTGCCGCTCGCGCTGGCACCCTTTCTTTCGCTTACCGGCGACGCCTACGAAATCGGCTCGATCCTGACCACTCGCCTGGGTCCGTGGAGCGACGCCGCAACCAGCGTGCTGCTGCGCGGTGACGATGCGATCAAAAAATTCGAGGAGTTGCGTACCGCCGGGCCGAACGCTCCCTGGGCGGGATATGCCACTGGGATCGCGCTCGGTTTCGGTTGGGCGGAAACGACGTTTGCGCTCGGCGCTTTGATTGCCCGGAAACTCGGTCATCGCTCGATCGCGCCGCGTTCCGCAAGCTCGAAGAAAAACTAAAAAGCCCTGTACTACCGGGCGAATTTTCCGGGTTGACAAGTGTTGAGCAGGGGCGTAGCGTGAGGTTGTAACGAACGTCCACGGAGGGCTCGATGACCACTCCACCGGATAGGAAAAAGCCCCTGCGATCGAGGTAATTCGGGTTCTCGATCCTGGGGGCGTGCCGCTCGGCTGCGGCGCGTGCTGACGCGACGGCTCAATCGAATTCTCGATCCGAGCAGACATCGCAAAGCGAGCGATAGCCAACACGCCCGGCGCGAACAACGGGGAGGCGAACCGAATCGCCTTCCCGTTTTGCGTTTTGGCCCGTTCGCCTACCGCTTCTTCGGCTCGTCGGTCGCCAACTTCTCCCAATCCCCTTCCGGCGCGTCGAGGGCGATCGCGAGGCCGCCGTCCGAGCCGACGTAGATGGGATCGCGCACCACCCGGACTTTGCCGCCCCCGACCGCCTGCAGCTCGCGTTCGAGGCGCGGTCCCAAGCCCCGGATCAAACCGGTTCCGCCGGACAGCACGACGTTCTGGCGCACCCGCTCCTGATATTCCGGATCGACCCGCGAAAGCAGATCGAACATCGACTCGACGAGCGACGGCAGGATCCCCTCGCACGCCTGGCGCATCTCGGCCGTGATTTCGATCCGGGTCGGCTTACCGGCGACCGGCGCGGTGACCAGGATCGGCGAGGCCGGCTCGCCCACGAAGCTCCCCTCTTCCTTCCAGCCGCGCACCATGTGAAGCGACACGCTCGCCTGCGGATGGCGCTCGCGGATCAAGCGGAAAAGATGTTCGTCGATCGAGTCGCCCGCCTGGGTGAGGGTCCGCTGGTCGTCCTCGGTCGGCAGACGCCCCTTCATCACGCAGATGTCGGTGGTACCGGCGCCGATGTCGATGATCATCGTGTGCAGCAGCTCTTCCAGGCCATAGGCGACGGCAAACGGCTCGGAGACGATCAGCAGGCTGTCGGCGATCCCCTGCATCGCCTTCCTCACTTGCTGCTTGTTCACCCGCAACGCCTCGGCGGGCACGCCGACTACGGCGCGGACGTGAAAGAGCGAACGCTCCGCCGGATCGACCCCGGCGAGCTGCACGAGATGCCGGAGCAGCTCGCGCACGGCCGCCTCGTCCTTTTCCGAGCCGTCCTTGATCAGGCCCTCTTCGAGCGGCCGGTGCAGGTCGAGCATGGTCCGCTGTTCGAGCGCCTCGCGCCCGATCAGCACGCTCTTCTTGAGCACCTTCCTCGCGACCATGTCGAGCGGCCAGCCGACGTAGCTCTCGACCACGTGGCGCTGGCCGTTGGAGGCCGAGATCGAGCTCCTGGAGGTACCGAGATCGATCCCGACATGGAGGGCTTGGCGTTCGCTCATGAGGACTTCAGATTCCTTTCTCCGGCGCGCTCTCGACGGCGAGGGCGTAACGGCGCACGCCGCGCGCGAGCGCCTCGGCGATGTATTGGCGGTAGAGGGGCTTGGTCAGCAGCTCGGCCTCCGTCGCGTTCGACAAAGAAGAGACCTCGGCGAGCACCGCCGGCATCTCGGTCGAGACCAGGACCAGGAACGGCGCGGTTTTAACACCGCGATCGGCGACCGCGGCGCCGCTCGTCGACGCCTCGCGGGCGGGCAGCTTGGAAAGCGAGCGGAACAGGGAGCCGTCGATCGATTCGGCGAGCCGGCGCGAGCTGCCCTGCCGCGCATCGGCGTAGACCTGGTCGAGCAACCGGCGAAAATCGGCCACCGCGTAGCCGGAATCGCGATTTTCGAGCGCGGCCAGACGATCCAGCTCCGGATCGTCGGTCGGTCCCAGGCAGTAGGTCTCGACCCCGCGCGTATTGCCGCTCGAGATCCAGTTGAGGTGGATCGACACGAACAGATCGGCGCGCGCCTCGTTGGCGATTCGCGCCCGGTCGCGCAGCGAGACCGCTTGGTCGTCGTTGCGGGTCATCACGACTTCGAAGGCCGACGCTTCGAGCAGGCGCTGGACGCGCCGCGCGATGTCGAGCGTGACGTCCTTCTCATACAGGCCCGAAGCGGCC
>JBDTZG010000125.1:0-6989 GCA_040005235.1 Acidobacteriota bacterium
ACTACTGAGCTGGCGCAGACCACTGGTGAGCTGGCCCAGACCACCACTGAGCTGGCCCAGACCACTACTGAGCTGGCCCAGATCACTACTGAGCTGGACCAGACCACTACTGAGCTGGCCCAGATCACTACTGAGCTGGCGCAGACCACTGGTGAGCTGGCCCAGACCACCACTGAGCTGGACCAAATCACCGGAGAGCTGGGGCTCGGCCGGGGTGTTGGCGGCGGTTGTCCTAGAGCTTCCGACAGATTACGATCACACCCCCGAGCGGTTACCTACCAGGAGCGCCAAGTATGCTTGAAGTCGGACAAAAGATCCCGGATCTTAAATTACTGACCATGGAGCGAGGCGAGGTGCGGCAGATCTCGACCGATGAGCTCTGCCGTGGGCGGAAGGTCGTCTTGTTCGCGGTGCCGGGAGCGTTTACCCCCACCTGTTCCGACTACCACCTGCCGAGCTTCATCGACCATGCGGACGAGTTGCACGCCAAAGGGGTCGAGGTGATCGCCTGCGTATCGGTCAACGACCACTATGTGATGGATGCCTGGGGGGCGAGTCGCGGTGTGGGCAACAAGATAGTCATGCTCGCCGACGGCAACGGCGACTTCACCCGGGCGATGGGCTTGGAAAACGACAGCACCCGCTTCGGGATGGGAAAACGCTCCCGCCGCTACGCCGCGATCTTTTCCGACGGCGTGCTCGACACCCTGTTTCTTGATGAGCCGGGGAAGTTCGAGAAGAGCGGCGCGGAGCAGGTCCTCGCCGCCCTTTGATTCGTTCGAAAGGTCCTTACGGGACCGCGTAGCTGACCCACGTGCCGTTCTTGTAGAGCATCGCCTCCGACACCCCGTTGCCATTCCAGTCGGCCGGGGTGAATGCTCTCTGGCCGCCGTCTAGGGTGACCGCGTTGGTGTTGGCCGGGTCGAGCCAATCCTTGGCGCGCGTGGTTGCCGTGCCTCCCCCGTTCCACGAGACCGAGAAGCGGCCGTAGTAGTCGGAGAGATCACTCGCGCCGCAAGCCGACGGGCCGCCGTGGAGCTGGCCGATGTAGCGCCGGTTCTGGTCGTAGATCGGCGAGCCGGACGAGCCGGGCTCCGTGACGCCCAGGCTCCAGGTCGCGTGAAGGTGGGTGCCGTCTCCCGGGGTCGCCGGGTTGTTGTAGCTGGTGGTGACGGTCGGCGTCGAGTAGAGGGTGATCCGCTTCTCGTCGTTGTTCGGATGGTGGATCGCGGCGCCCGAGGTGGCCTGGACGTTCGCGTTGCTCCAGCCGGCCCAGAACGCCTTGGCCCGCGGCAGGACCGGATCATCGAGCTCTAGGAGCGTGAAGTCCGAGGTCGTGCTCGACGAGCGGAAGAACGCTCCGGAATTGAACTGGGAGAGCTGACCGTTACCGGTGCCCGAACCGCCGGGGATGCCGCGGCAGGTCGAGTTGTTGAAGTTCCAATAGACGACCACGGTGGCGGCGGTCGCGGTGGAGTTGGCGCCGCAGTGGCGCGCGGTCGCGAAATAGGCTTTGAAATCGCGGGCCGCGTCGTTGACCAGCGAGCCGGTGCAGTCGAACGAACCGTTCAGTGTGTAGTTGCCTACCGCGCGGATCTCCCGGCGCCAGGCGTTGGCGGTCGAACAGACCACGTCGACGTTGCACGAACCCGAGGCGATCCGCGACTTGAATTCCGGACGCCCGAACCCTTTGTAGTCGTGGTTGACCGCGGTGAGCGCCAGATCCAGCTCGCCTTTCGTCGCGGCCGGTACCGTGACCTCGATCACCAGGTCGTCGCCCCAGACCACCGGGGTCCAGAGCTGGCCGTGCTCCTCGTTGTCCGCCTCGGTGAACGGCCCCAGGGCGCGGGCGAAATCGGGCGAGTAGATCCAGAGGCGGCCGCCCGCCGGCATGCGGTAGCGGGTGAAGCCGAAGTTCAGCGACAGCGCTCCTGGCGACGAGACACGCAAACGCCAGACCGCCTCGCCGCGGACGGTTTCCCAAAGCCCCGATTGAGCGGGGGTGAAATCGACCGGAAACGATTGGGCGAACCGGTCGGGCAAATCCAACGCTTCGCGCTCTAGATCCTCGGCGCGGAGCGCCGCCACGTCGACGGACGGCATGACGGCGACCGGCACGCGGACCAGCGGCGTCATCGACGCGCGCTGGGCCGTGGGCTGGCCGTACGTTGGCCAGGAGAGCAGAAGGGCTACGAGCCAGACATAACGGCATCGGCGCATCAGTTTCTCCTCTCGACGGGTCTATTGGAGGGAACGCCGCGAAATCGGCTTGTCAGTCGGACCGCCCCCAGTGAAGATGCCGCCGCGATAGGTGCCGTTGTCGTTGAAGAAGTGCCACGGGCCGCTGTCGTAGACCGTGAAGTCGAGCGTGCCGTCGCCGTCGTAGTCGAGCGGCGAGGGCGAGCCCGTCGGCGGACCGGTATAGACGGAGGAAGCGATCGCGCCGGTCGCGAAGTCGAAGCGCACCCAGGCTCCCGCGTTGAACATCACCGGCGCTTCGATACCGTTGCCGACGTAGTCGCCCGGTACGGGCACGAGCCCCGCGATGTCGCCGATCCAGATGCCCTTGTTGTACGAGCCGTCGTTGTTGAAGAAATGCCAGGCGCCCGCTTGGTAGGCCGACCGGTCGGCTTTGCCGTCGCCGTCGTAGTCGAGCGCCACGCCGAGCGAGCCCGGAGGTCCGGTCCAGAGCGACGAGGCGATCGCCCCGGTCTGGTAGTTGAACGCGATCCAGGCGCCATTGTTGAACACCACCGGATCGTCCACGCCGTCGCCGTCGTAGTCGGCCGGCACCGGGTAGATCCCCGGGTTGTTGCCAACCCAGATGCCCTTCAGGTAGCTGCCGTCGGGGTTGTAGAAGTGCCAGGCGCCGTCGCACAGCTGGGCGTAATCGGTATCGCCGTCGCCATCGTAGTCGGCAGGGGCCGGAATGCAGTTACCCCCCGGGTTGCCGGTGACCACCTGGGCGGCGGAAGGCAGGGCCGCGGTGAGCGCTAGAGCGCAGCCGAGCGCCAGGAAGCGAAGGATATTGCCGTGTTCACGAGTCATTCTCGAATCTCCCGTGGTAATCGTCGTCTTTCGCATGTCTGATTCCTTTGACCTCAGGGAATCGGGAATGAAAACCAAGTACCGTTCTGGTAGAGCTTAACGTCGGAGGTCGCATCGCCGTTGAAGTCCGCGGGGATCGCGGCGGTCCGGACCTTGATCGTCGGCCCGAACATCGAGCAGTCAGCGGCGACGCCGCCCGGCTCGCCGATGTGGTCGACTTCGGCGTGGACCCAAAGCACCAGGTCGGTATTGCTGACGTTCTCGTTCGTCACGTACGGGGCGATGTTGATGTCGCAGCCGCTGGAGCTGTCGTGCAGCTCGGTCGATTTGTACGCGAGCACGGCACCGTCGATCTTGCCGAAGGTGTCGCCGTCGGCGAAACCGTCCTTGCTGTCGCGGGCGAGGTAGGCGCGAGTCGAAGAGCCGACGCGGCCGAACCGCCACTGCGACCGCTCATTCGTCTTGTCGGTCCAGGTCCGCTCGGTCGCGACTCGCGTGCTGACGGTCGGTCCGATCGAATCGACGAAATTGTTGGTGTTTCCGTCGAGGTCGAAATCGAATCGCCAATAGGCGTGGTGGCGGTGAGTGAACGCGACGCAACTGTTCTGCACCGCGGTGATGTCCATCCCCGGGTGAATTCGGCCGTCGGCGAAGAACTCCCAGGTCGCGATGTAGCGATACCAGCCGGCCTGGGCCTGCGAGGTCAGCTTGATGCTGGTCCCTTTGTCGACCACGGCAACACCGTTGAAAGTTCCCGCGTCGGTATTCGGATGGTTGCAGACGGTCGAAACCGCAGTGGTGGTAGCCGTGCAATAGCCGGAGCTCGGGCTCGGCGCGCAGGTGAACGCGCGCTCCGAGTCGAACCAATCGCGGAAGCAGAGGCCGCCGCCGCCGCAGCCGCCAGGGGCGTACTTGACGTTCAGGACCGGAATGCCTCCGTCCTTCCACACCTTGCGTCCTTTATAGAACACCTCGGTGATCCGAATACCCTCGCCGTCGGGCTGCATGGTCGAGGCGGGCCGGGTCCAGCAGAAATCCCAAATCGGATTGACGGCCGGCCAGGTGACCCGGTTGACGCCGGTGCAGGTCGGCTGCGCGGAAAGCGTCGCGGCGCCGAAAAACGCCAGGGCCAGGGCGGCGAGAGGGAGGAGAGAAAAATGACGGCGCATGGTTAGTGGGCTCCCAGGTCGGACATGGGGACGATCTGACCTTCCTCGGTCGGACCGTGGAAATCGCGATTGGCGACCGTTCCCTTGCTCAGATTGACGATGACGCGGCTCGCCCAGCCGTTGCCGGCTCCGGCGTTCATCAGCTCGACGATCAGACAGATGTCCTTGGCGCAAGGATCGCGTTCGATCATCGCCCGCTCGTAGAAGCCGCCGTCCACGTGGATCGCCGGATCGTCGACCAGGACCCCGAGGACGGGATCCTTGCGGATCACGTCGACCGCAGCGGCAACCTCTTCGCGCGTCGGCTGCACGGAATCGTAGAGATCACGGATGCCGATCGTGCCGGCGTCCAGGTCGACCTCGACCTCGTGAACCAGGCCGCGATCGTAGTTGCGGTAAAAGAGGAGCGCGCGGCGATATTCGCCCCCGCCCTTGTCCTGATCCCTCTTGGCGATCTCGGCCCCGCCACGCAGGAAGCGCAGCCGGTCGGCGCCGACGTGGGACTTCACCTCGGTCTGGGCGAGCGCCCAGGACGCCAGGGTGGAGCGGTCGGAATCGGACAAAGAATCGCCCCCTCGGCTCTCGAGCGCCGGCACGGACGCGGCGTGAGCCGCCGACCCGGCCAGACCGGCGAGAAGCAGGAAGGCCGCGAGACCTTTCGACCTCATGGATACTCCTTTCGCATTAAGACACAGCGGTAAACGGGACTCTCTTGCGAGTTTTTACCCGTTCATGGTAACCGGAAAGGGAACCTGTCGCTAGCCTGGATTTCGCGCCGACGCCTCGATTCGTACCGAAGACTCCAGGAATACTCCCGCGGCGTTGTCGTCGCGCACGATGAAGATCACCGTCCGAGCGCCCGCCTGAGGAACCGGCGTCGAGTTGTCGTAGGTCACCGAGCGAAGGACCTGCTGATAGTGCGCGAGGCTGTCGGCGCCCGACAGGGTGAACGTCGTCGTCGGTTCGTCCCAAACCGCCGTGATCGCCGTGCCCGCCGTATTCACGGCGAGCGTCTCGGCCGCGCCGTCCGGCCGGTTGAGCAACATTACGGTTCCCCCTTGAAGCTGCGTATCGTCGAAGTCCGCCACCTGGATTAGGCCATCGACAGCGACCGGGCCGCCACCGGGTACGAACGTCGAGTGTCCGCTCGAACGAAGGATCGGCGAGAGCGACAGATCCACGTCGACCCGCAGGTAGAGCACCCCGTCCGCGACGGCGCCATAGGCGCGCAGGAGATTCGCCCCCTCCGAACCGTCGGCGGCGGCCGGCGGGATGGCGCTCGGATCGTCGACGTCGATCGCGCGCAGGAGATCCAAGGTCCAGGCCGAGAGATCACCGTCGGGCGGAAGTGTGGCCCGAGCGATCTGGAAGGCACCGAGTCCACCTCCGAGAACGAGCAGGGCGATCGCGAAAGAGCGAGAGCCACGGCGGCGCAGAGCGATCGCGCCGGCCAGGGCCATCCCGAGCGCCAGAGCCAGTAGGCCCCACTCGCCGAGCGTCGGCACGGCGACGACGCTCTCGCCGCGCGGCACCCGGATCGCTGCGCCGCCCGGCCGGCCGTTCGCGGTCACCAGCGCGTCGGCCGCTCCAAGCTCCGGCTCCGTGGCGGTAAACCCTACCCGAATCGGCCGACCGGCCGCGCCGGGCAGTCCGGCTAAAGGCACAAAGGTCTCGATCGCATCGAACCCGCCAACCCCCAGGCCGACCGCATAGGGCACGCCCCCTTTGGTGCCGGGAGCGACTTCGACCTGCGTAACCCCGCCCTGGCAGTCGAGCAGCTCGATTCGCTCGACCACCGGCACAATGTCGGTCACCACCTCGGAGGTCGCGACGATCTCGACGCCGGCAAACGGCCCCTCCGGCGTCGCGACCGCACAGCCGGTCGTCGGGTCGTCGTCGAGATCGAGCAGCGCCCGCAGCTCCATATGGGCCAACGAGGGGCGGGCGCAAAAGGCCAGCAGCAGAAGCAGCGCAAAAACGTTCCGAAGCAAGCGAATGGGCATGGCGCGTGTGACTCCCTTTGGAGAGGGTTTTTACCACACGCCGCCGAACGTCCTGAGCGATGAACCAGGTCAACGGCCAGAGTGCCTGACGATTATCCTGGTTAATCGTCCAGGTGCCTGACGTTTAGCCTGGTTGAGCGACAAGCACCCTTTACAGAAGCGCGGCGCCTACTTCTTCGCCGCCCGCTTCTTCTTGGGCGCTGCCACCGGGGCCGTCCGACCGAGCAGCGGCTTCAAGTACCTACCCGTGAAGCTCTCCTCGACCTCGGCCACCTGCTCGGGAGTTCCGGCAGCGAGGATTCTGCCGCCTTTTTCTCCCCCTTCGGGTCCTAGGTCGATCACCCAGTCCGCGACTTTGATCACGTCGAGGTTGTGCTCGATGACGATCACCGTGTTGCCGAGGTCAACCAGGCGCTGGAGGAGGGCGACCAACTTGCCGACGTCGTCGAAGTGGAGGCCGGTGGTCGGCTCGTCCAAGAGGTAGAGGGTCTTGCCCGTAGAACGCTTGCACAACTCGCGGGCGAGCTTGACGCGCTGGGCCTCGCCTCCGGAGAGCGTGGTCGCCGGTTGGCCGAGGCGGATGTAGCCGAGGCCCACTTCGCAGAGGGTGTCGAGGATGCGATCGACTCCCGGAATGTTGCGAAAGAACTCCCGCGCCTGTTCGACGGGCAGGTCGAGCAGCTCGGCGATGTTCAGCCCTTTGTAGCGCACCGAGAGCGTCTCGCGGTCGTAGCGCTTGCCGCCGCAGACCTCGCAGGTGACGTAGATG
>JBDTZG010000031.1:0-60914 GCA_040005235.1 Acidobacteriota bacterium
AGTAGTGGTCTGGTCCAGCTCAGTAGTGGTCTGGTCCAGCTCAGTAGTGGTCTGGGCCAGCTCAGTAGTGGTCTGGGCCAGCTCAGTGGTGGTCCGGGCCAGCTCAGTGGTGGTCTGGGCCAGCTCAGTGGTGTTTCAGCCGAGCCCGGTAGCGAGCTGGTCGAACTTCCTGCCTTGCCAGTCTATGCTACCGCTATCCGCGCTCCGCTCGCGAGCCGCGCCGGGGGCGGCGGGACACGAGCGCCGCGTCGAGTGTCAAGTCGCGCTCCGCGAACGCTCTCCGCACGGCGGGGTAGCGGGCCAGCGCCTCGGCCGGTCAGCGTTAGGGCGACACCCCAATCGGCCGATCCCACGCCGTCCCGCGCAGCAACTCCGGCCAGGGCACGTCGTCGGTGAGGATGTTCTCGTCGCTGTTTGCTTCGGAGATTACGTTCAGGAACGCCCCGCTGCGGAACTGTGCTTCGGTCTGCTGCTCGTGGCCGGCGAAGATCGGCGGCGCCACGATCACTGCAACGCTCGGTGTCAAAAGCTCGGTGCAAGGCGGTACGCTGTCGCGGCACCAGGGCAAAGTTTCGATCCGACCAGAGGCCAACTTGCCTGCGGCATCGATTGTGAAACGGAGCCGGAATTGAAAGCTGCTTTCTCCATAGCCGCACTGGGGGTCACAGGTGACAAGGTACGAGAAGACTTTTGCCCGGTAGGTCAACGGCTCGACATCGCGAAAAAAGACCGTCTTGTAGCGCTCCTGCCCAGGCCCTGGGAACGGCTGTTTGAGGGCATCGGTGATCCGCAGCGTCCGCGACAGGATCTCGAACACCTGAAGGTCAAACGCCGAAGGCGCGTCCGTCGAGCAGAGCTCGAACAGGTTCTCGGCCGCGAGGCTTCGCGAGGCACCGCTCGCCGAGCCGGTGGGGGTGCTGCTGTACTGGCTGTTGATCAGGAGGCCCTGGGTGGGCTGGGTCGGGTCCACGACCCTCGGCGCCAGTTCCAGGCTTACGTCGATCCTCACCTCCTCCTCCGGCGAATGGAACGGCGTCGTCAGCAGATCCTTGCGCGCGAGAACGGCTTGCGGCAGCAGCGACCGGCGCGGGTTGAGGAGGTCCCTTTCTCGCTCCAGCAGGAGATCGAACCCCATCTGCCAGTCCCGGCGAATCAGGCCGGCGAAACTCGGATACACCCCCAGGCCCGAGTACCGGTCGATCCCCGCCGACCAGACGAACAAGTTGACGCTCGGCCCATCGGTTGCCATGCGATGAACCAGACGCCCGAGCCTCGCTTCCTCGCAAGCTACCTCCAAAGGGGTGAGGGCGTAAGCGGTCGACGAAGGAGCCAGCATGGGCAATAAGGCGAGGAGCGATGCGCGTGTCTTCAGTCTCATCTCGATCTCCGAGCTACCGCTGAACAATTCGCAGTAGGGCGTCGTAAGGGTATCTGGGGGAGGTGATCTTGCAGGGGCCGCTCCCTCGGCAGAATTCTGGGGACGGCTTCCAGTCGATTTGCCCTTGATCCAGAGGCGCGGCCGAAGGGTTTGTCGGGTCGAGCCAGAAGAAGTCGAAATTTCCGGGCTGTGTGCCCAGGTGTAAGGTCAGGTCTACTTCTTGGTAGCGCGCGGTAGGTCGGCGCCGGCCGTCGTACGCGTCGAAGGCGAGGTTCACGCCCGTACAGCGGAGTAGTCCACTGTCCTGCCGCTTGAAGTCGTCCTCGTTGGCCTTGCACCGCGGCGTGCTCCGATGCACGTAGAGCAGAAACTGCCGGCCGCTCGTCGCCGTCCGAAAGTTCCTGGACTCCATCGCCGCCCAATGCTTGCGGGACAGAGTGCCCGCGTCCCAGCTCGTGTTCGTCGGATAGGGGCCGACATCCGCCCAGCCGGCTCCCGTAGAGCCAGCCGTCGAAGCGATCATCTCGTGGATCTTGATTCCGGCGAGATAGGCCCGGATCCGCCCGAGTTGGTCGCGCACCTTCTGGGCGTTGGTCTCGGTGTAGCTGTACCCGAAATGATCGAAGCTGCCGCCGCCGTGGAGCAGGAATTCCCAAGCTTCGGCCCGCACCGGATCGGGTAGGCCGAACTGGCGGGCATCCGGGGTGGTGGGCGGGATGTCGGTCTTGAACGTGCGCGTCCCTTTTTCCCCGCCGAGCGGCGTGATGTTGTCCTCGTTAAGGCCGAACACCTTCATGGGATCGCTGAACTCGCGGATCAGACGGATCGCGCCGACCTCGAGCCGGTTGTTTCCTGATGTCGCGGGAAACGGCGCTGCTGGATTGGTCAGTACCTGCGTGTAGTGCCCGTTGATTACGTCCGGCCGGCAGCCCTTGTAGTCCGTTGCGGGTGTCGTCCGGCAAGGCAGACTGGTCGCTGTTCGCCACAGCTTGGCCGCGTCCTGGTGGTACAGCTGTACCGCAATCGGGTGCCGGGCTTGAAGCGGCTTGCTGGGCGTCGCGTTCGTCTTCAGGTAGCGCGCCTCGGAGGCCTTGGTGTAGGCGATCATCTGCTGCTGCCAGGCGATCACGCGGTTGGGATCGATGTTGGCCTGCTCGGGTTCGTTGGCGATCTCCCACCAGACTTTGTCGTAGCACCAGAGCCAGTCGAGCGTCCAATCGACGATCTTCTTTTGAAAACCCTGCATCCGCGCGTTGGCGGCGTTGGGTGGATCGGAAATGACGAACCAACGCGCATCGGTGAAGCCGACCTGTTCGATCAGCCCGGACGTCGGGTTGGGCGCGCCCGCCTGGTTGTTGCTCGCGACCCAGGGGCTGCGCTCCCCCTCGAACGGCGCGAAGAAAGTCACCTCGACGAACAG
Source organism: Acidobacteriota bacterium (assembly GCA_040005235.1). Classification (GTDB taxonomy): domain Bacteria; phylum Acidobacteriota; class Thermoanaerobaculia; order Multivoradales; family UBA5704; genus DASYKS01. Next base: position 2,799 of record JBDTZG010000031.1, read on the forward strand.
GTCGTTGCGCTTCGCCTCGCGGACGACGTTGCGAAGGCTCTCAAAGTACGCCCGGTTGATCATGTCAAATCGGTAGTAGCTCGAGGACTTCGCGCCGGGGAGAGGTTCGTTGACGAACAGGAAGGGTTGGTTCGCCGGCTCGCGGGCGGTAGTTGCCGGGAGGTGGCTGGGGTTTTCGTTGGCATGGCCCGAAAGTGCCACCCAGAGGCGGATCTTGTTAAGCCCCCGGGCTTTCAAGTCCGCGAAGATCGCCTTGTAGGTGCCGATCCGGCATTTGAAAGGGTCCAGATTCCCCATCTTGTCGACCAGGTCCATGTGGCAGGCGGCGTCGGCCGAAACGCCGACCAGGAGGGTCGTCTGAGGTGTCGTCGGCGCGCCGTAGGAGAAATAGTGCGGATAGGTCGCGGAGACTTGAATCGGCGTGACTGCGCCGGTATAGCCATCGCAGGTCGTAGGATTCGGGGTCTGGGAGGGGCCGAGTGAGGCAAAACTATCCGGGAACGGCACGTCGGCGACGGCGATGTCCTGCTCTTGGGTTCCCTCGATCAACGGTTGGCCGAGGACCGAGAGGTCCACCGCGGGCAGCGGGTCTTCGTCCACGCCGGGATCGCTTCTCGGGGCGTCGGGCGGCGGCTCGTACTTCTCTTCCGGCGGATCGGGAGGATCGGTCTGAGCCCATGGCGACGCGGGGGCGAGGAGTAGAAGTAAGGCGGCGGCGAGCGCCGGGCGCCAGTGCAGCGAGAGCTTCTTTGCGTATACCATGGCAAGCTACCATAGCACACCCATAATAGAATTATCTGGGGTTCAGCTTCAGGTGGCAACGGTTGACACTTGGGTCCAAAACGTCTGGGCCTGAAGGGTGACAGCCAGTTTGGGCCGGGCCGGCAACCCCGTAGTTCTGCAGCTCAACCCATCGAGCCGAGCCGGGGCCGCCGGGACAGCTCTTCGGCAGCCTTCCGGGCGAGCGCGGCGGTGGCGGTGTCTTGGACCACGGCGTCGAGGAACAGCCGGAGCGACATGTGCGCTTCGCGGTGGAGTTTCTCGCTTTCGAAGGTCTTCCGCATCTCGCGCACCATCGCGCGCACTTCGGCCCCGCGGCCTTGCGCAAGCAGGAGCGCCGCTTCTTCCAGGCCCACGAGCGCCGCGTCGAGCGCCAGATCGCGATCCGCGAAGGCTCTGCGGACGGCGGGGTAGCGAGCCAGCGCCTCGGCCGTCCGCCCGCTCGCGGCACAGATCCAGGCTTCCAGCCAATCGACGCGGAGGCGGTCGAGATCATTGCCCAGCTCTCCGGCGAGGGTGCGGATTTCGGGCAACAGCGCCTCGGCCTCTGCGGGTCGGCCCAGGTGGAGCAGGTTGGTCGCCAGGCTGAACCGCAAGACGCAGCGCGGGCGGATCTCGTTGCCCGCATCGACAAGGGGCGCGGCCTCGCGCAAGGTCGCTACGGCCGCTTCCGGGTCGCCTTTCTGTTCGAGGGTGGTCGCTCGTTTTAGCAGCAGGCGCCCGCGGAGCGGCCCGTCCCCTTCGAGTTCCTGAGCACGATCGTGGGTTTCGAGCGCCCTTTTGAACTTTCGCTGATCGCGGAACAGAGAAGCTTCCAGGTCGAGCACGCGAACCTCGGAGAACAGACCCGGATCGTCGGCCGCCCCGCGGTCGAACCGCTCGCGGGCGCGGCGCATGGTGGTATCTGCGCTCTGGGGCAGATTGCCGACGCGCGTCGCATTGCCAAGAAAAATGCCCGCGTAGCCGCTCACTCGGTCGCGCCAGGGGTCGCCGCCTGAAACCAGTTCCGCCGTTCGAACCGCCAATTGGGCCAGGTCGAGCGCGTCGCGCGCTGTGGCGCTGGCCGCGTTTTCGCTCTCGTGGCACAGAATCTCCACGAGCGCCCAGGAGTGGAAGCCGGGGAGCGTTTCAATCAGCAGGCGCCGCTCCGCGGGGGTACACGGCTCCAGCCGCCGCCAAAGGTCGAGGGCCGGGAGGCGCTCTTCTGCGCGCGGCATGGTGGGTTCGAGAGGCTCTGCGCAGAGCGACATTAAGGCCGGAACCATGGCTGCTGCCGCGCGTCGGCCAGCTTCAGCGCCGAATTCGGTCCCGAACCCGCCGCAGCTCCGGCCGTAGAGCTCGCGATCGGCTTGCGCCACGCTCTCCAAGAATCTCAACGGGCGGTGGACGGCCCCGGCGATTCGTTCGAGCTGAGCAGGAAGAGGGGTCACCTCGCCCCGTTCGTAGTCCGAAACCTGGCCAGGGTGCATCGACGCTTGCTCGGCCAGCTCGCGCTGCTGTAGTCCGGCGAGCGCCCGGGCGAGCCTCACCATCACTGCCTCCAACGCATCGCTCATTTCACTCAATCTTCGGCTCCCCGGGCGGCCCGCCGATGCCGCATGATCCCCCGGGCGACAAAGTTCGGCGATTTCTTCGCCGCGTCTCGCGCGGGCCGGACGGACCGGCAGCGCCTTCTACGCCCGGGAGAATCCTCATGACTCGTTGCAAGGTCTTCGTGCCCCTCGTACTCGCCCTGTTGCTCGCCATTCCCGCGACCGCCTCGGCCGCCACACTCTCCCACGGGTCGGCGGAGGACTGGTCCGGCTGGATGCGCTCGATTTGGGCTGCGATCGGCTGTATTCTCGACCCCAGTGGCCTTTGCGCACAAGAGCGGCAGTCCGCCATTGGCTGTGGGATCGACCCGAGCGGGCACTGTGGCGCCGCGCCCGCGCCGGCCGAGATCGGCTGCGGCCTCGATCCGGATGGACACTGTGGCGCCGCGCCTGCGCCAGCCGAGATCGGCTGCACAATCGATTCAGGCGGACGCTGCCGCGGGTGAATCCTGGAAACCGGGAAGGGCCTTCGAGCGAAGATCCTCCAAGTATTAATTTCAGCGTTCAGGGTGTACCGCGCAGGCGCGCACCCAAGCGCGGGCCGCTTCTCGGGCGAGTGCTACGGTAGCGGTCTCGCGTTCGGCGGCTTCGAGGAAAAGCCGGACCGAAGCCAGCTCCTCCTGTTCGAGCCCGTGAGCACCGAACTGGGGGCGCAGCTCGGCGGAGAGCTGCTTGACCCTGCCGTGGCGCCCGACTTCGAGATGGAGGGCGGCGGCTTCGAGACCGGCGAGCGCCGCATCCGCCCCCTGGTTCAGGCGGCAGAACTCGCCGACCAGGCTCTCGTAAGCAACGATCGCTTCCTCCCTGCGCCCGAACGCTTCGGCGACCCGGCCTTCCAGCCAGCGCAACCGGAGGGAGTCGAGCTCACCCCCGAGCTGGAGCGCAAGGGCGCGCACCTTCGGTAGATGCGATTGGGCTTCGTCGGCGCGCCCTAGACTCAGTAGGCTCACGACGAGGTTGAAGCGGACGACCAGCCGTTGCCGCTGATCCTCGGCCCGTTCGACCAATGGGAGGGCTTCGACCAAGTCTAGAAGCGCGGACTCAGATTTACCCATCACTTCCAGGGTGAAGGCCCGCTTTAGGAGCAGCCGGCCGCGCAGCCCTTCGCTCCCCTCCGCCAGTGCCTTGTCATGAAGGTCCATCGCCTTCGCAAACTGCCGCTGGTCGCGCCAGAACGAGGCTTCCAGGTCCAACAGGCGCACCGGATCGAGCAGCCCCGGGTCCTCCTCCGCGCCGCGCGGAAACAGATCGTTCGCCCGGCCGAGCGCCGTCCGGGACCGTTCAAAATCGTTCGCCACCCGACAGGCGCTACTCAAATACCCCCAGGCGTAACCCTGCACCCGCCCACGCCAACCTTCGCTGCCGGAGACCCGCTCGGCGACCCATAGCGCCAGCTCGGCCAGCTGGACCGCTTGGCGGGCCGAATCGCTCGCTTCGATCCCACTCTCGTGGCTGAGCCGCTCCACCAGAGCCCAGCTCCAGACCTCCGGGGCCTGTTCGACCACGAAGCGGCGTTGCTTGGCGGTCTTGCCGGCGAGCCGACGCCAGAGGGAGGTTGCTTTGGCGCGCTCCTCCTCCGCGTGCCGCTGACGCATCTGTCCGAGCAGGCTCGAACGCAGCTCCAGCGCTCCGGCGGCCACCGCCTCTTCGATGCTTCGGCGTTCGGCGAGAGTCGGCTCGGCGGGGCCGGCTTCGGCGTCGACCCAGGGCACGAGCGTCGCCACGAACGCCAACGCGGCGGCGACCGCCCCGGGCGGAGCGTTCATCAGGGCGGCGAAGGTTTCGAGGCGCTCCCAGGTGATGTGAATGTCGCCCGACTCGATCTCCGACATCGCGCTCCGCGACAGGCCGGCGGCCTGGGCGAGCTGCGCCTGGCCCCAGTCGAGGGCGATGCGCAAGACCTTGAGCGCGCGGTGAAACGGAAAGCCGGTGGAGGTGGCCATGGAAGTTGGTTCCTTTTAGATAAGGGTCTCTAAAAGAACCAAGTTGCCGCAGCCCCCCCTCAGGTGGACAAGAAATTCGACTTTCGGTAGATGGGGTGCGACCCGTCCGAACTCTGCCGCCCGGGTACGTACGCCACACCAGCAGTTGAACGTGTCGTGCCGAATCTCGATCGCAGGCGTTTACCGTCTCTCTCATGGACACCCCTTTCCCCCTCGGGCGTCTCGCACCCCCTCTCGCGCCCGAGGGGCTCGCGGATGCGCCGCTCTCGGTGGAGCCGTGACCGGCTTGACCTTTCGCCACGAGGCTCAAGAGATTTTCGCCCGCGCCGAAGCGGCGCTCGACCAAGGCCTGGTAGAAGACGCCGCAAGGCTCTTCGGTCTTTCTGCGGCGAAATGGCGCGCGACCGGCGATGTGTTTCCGGCGGCCGACGCCTACTTCGAGCTGGGGGCCATTCTCCTTCTTCAAGGGAGAGGAGGGCTGCTTTCCGATCTCGCCGATCGGTTGCTCGAACTGTTGAAGCAAGACCCACTTCCACCGGGCTCCCACGCGAAGCTTCGGATCTTTGCCGCATTGATGAGAAAGGGCGCAGCGAACCAGGACGCATTTTTCAGTCTAGTTCACGAACAGCGCCGTCATCGAAAGGCGGAGGCGTGCAACCTTTCGTTTTTGAAGGGTCGAGAAGTGGACGCTCCCGACCTGGAAGGAGGAGATCGTCAATGAATCCCGAAGTCGTCAAGTACCGGCTGGTCCTCGATCTGGACGTGGTGAGAGGAAGCCGCTGGCGCGAGTTGGCGCCGTTTCGCGAAGCGGTGTTGTCCCACTTCGCAAATCCGGATCTTCGCGCCGAGCTGGCCGTCGTGTGCGAGGCCATCGCCGATCAAATGCTCGAACGGGAGGAAGAAGACCTCGCCCCCGGGGAATCGTGGGCTACGGCGCGCCTGCGCGCGGTGCTCGCGGACCTTCTGTTCTCCAAGAAGGCGCTCGATGAAATTCTGACCATCCTCCCGGACGATGATTCGATTCCGAACCGGCAGCAGTTGTCCCAACGTGCCGCCGCGCTGGTCCGGCAGCTCGACCGCGACCTGGCGAACCTCGAAAGCGACCTCGGCCCGCCGCCGGAGTAGGGCTCGGCGCGCACCGTCCGTCCGGGGTAGGATGAGGCGGATTCCCATGACCCGCCTCTGCCATCGAGTCGTCCCTCTTCTGGCCGCCGTCGCGCTGCTCGCTGGTTGTTACGTCGAGCAGCCGGCGGAGCAGCGTTCTTCTTCCCGCCCGTCAAGATCGACGGCCGGCGGGGAACGTGACCAGTCGCCCCGGGCGAATCCCGAGCGCGATTCGCGGCGGTCTTCCGGGCACTCCTCTTCGACCTCCTCTCGATCCCGCGGCGATATCCGTTGGAGCGAGACCGACCCTCCGATCAATCTCTCCCATCTGTTCGAGGGGCAGATCAACAAGCGGGGCAAGCCGGTTGGATTCCATGCCAGGCCGGGGGGTGTCGATCCGGAGGGGGCTCGGCTGGTGCGGGTGGTGGACGGGCCGAACCGCGCGGGGGTGTATGTCGCGAAGGTCGAGATCCGCTCCGGTGGAGGGGAGTGGTTGGGTAAGACCTCCACGCTCTATCCGGACGAGCTCTCGGAAGACGACGTGGTGGCCGCGGTCCTCGCCGCGTTCGAGCAGTCGAGCGGCAGCGAGAAGTGGCGCGGCGATTCGGGGAAGGGCTTTACGATCGAGGGTTACTTCCAGGACGGCCGGATCAATACGGCCTATCCGATTTTTCGGGGATCGGGGGGAAGGTGATCATGGCGATGAATGTGAACCAGGGTGCCGAGCCGCCGCTGCTGCGAGTCTTCCGCGACGACGCGGGCGACCTGCGCGCCGAGGATCTTTCCAGGCGGACGAGGCGCGGGCTGCTGATCTCGTTCCTCGAAAGCGAGGTGCAGGGCAGCGTCGCGGCCGGTCGCGAGATTTTGGAGCAGCTGGCGCAGGTGGTCGCCGGGGAGCGCCCGCGGGCCACCTGGATCGGCAATGCGCACTCCCTAACGATGAGCAAGAAGACGGCTCGGATCACCGACGAGATGGACACCGTGGCCCCCGTGCTTCGCCTTCCGCTGGGCGACCTCTACAGCGCCCTGGATGCCTGGTTGGACGTGCTGGAAGGCAACGGCGGCCCCGCGGAGGATTGATCCGATGCCGCTCTCGCCGGACTATCGGGCCTACGCCTTGGAGCAGCTCGAACGGGCCGCACCGGTCACCGCGAAATCCATGTTCGGCGGCGCCGGGATCTACCTCGAAGGGCTGATCTTCGGCCTCCTGGACAACGACCGGACGTTCTTCAAAGCCGACGAGACGAACGCCGCCCGGTTCGATGCCCACGAGGCGGACTGGTTCCACCCGTACGGCGACGAGCGGACCATGCCCTACCGCGAAGTGCCGCTTGAGGTGATGGAAGATCCGGAAGAGCTGCGGATCTGGATCGATTCCGCCGTGGCGATCGCGGCCAAGAAGAAGGCGGCGAAACCGGCGAAGGCCCCCGGGGCCAAGAAGGCGCCCCGAGGGCGGAAGACCAAGCCCTAGAACCGTCCCCAGAGGTACTGGTTCGTCACCTCGTGGTGGAACTGGATCTCGCCCGCTTTGATCAACGTTCCCAACGCTTTCGGGCAGCGCTCCGCCTGGGCGTGCTTGATCTCCGCGTACTTGCCGTGGACCTCTTCCCCGAGCAGGTCGGCGGCGAAGCGGCTCCCTTTGAACAGGCGGATCGCGTCGTAGATGTTGTCCGGCAGGAAGCGGGTACGCGGGCGCTTGTTCTCCGTCTCCTCCTCGGCGAGGGGACCTTCGAGGCCGGTGCGCAGCAGCGAGTAGATCGCCATGTAAGGGTTCGAGTCCGGGGCGATCGAGCGGATCTCCACCCGCGCCGACTTCTCGTTGCCGAGAGGGATGCGGACCATCGAGCCGCGGTCGATCGCCGAGGCCTTGATCTGGTTCGGTGCTTCGAAATGCGGATCGAGCCGGCGGTACGAGTTGACGCTCGAATTGAGGATCAGGCAGACATCCGAGGCGTTGGCGAGAATCCGCTGGATGTAATCCCAACCCGCGGCCGACAGGCCGTCCTTGCCTTCTGGGTCGTAGAACAGGTTCTTGCCCGCGGCGGTGATCGACATGTTGGTATGCATGCCGCTGCCGTTGATGCCGGTGACCGGTTTCGGCAGGAAAGAGGCCGTCATGTCCATCCGCGCAGCGACCTGGCGGGACAAGAGCTTGTAGAGCTGCACCTGGTCGGCGGCGATCGTCGCCTCGGTGTAGCTGTAGTTCATCTCGAATTGCGAGGGGGCGACCTCCGGGTGGTCCTTCTCGTTTTCAAAGCCCATCGCCCGCTGCACCTCGGCCGCGCTGTCGATGAACTGCCGCAGGGCGTCGCCCGGCAGAGAGTGGTAGTAGCCGCCGGTGCTCAAGAATTCGAACTGCCGGGTCTCGGGGAAGCGCCGCTCGGCGTCGCGTCCCTTGAACAGGAAGCCCTCGATCTCGTTCGCGACATTGGCGACCTTTCCGCCGTCGGCGTACAGCTGATCGCAATAGCTCTTGAGGCGGGCACGAAGGTCGGCGCGGTAGGCCGCGCCGTCGCGTTCGCGGACCTCGCCGAACACCAGCACCTTGCCCGGGCCGAAGACGTCGGACGGCAGCCAGTAAAACGCCGGCCAATCGATCGCCAGGCGCAGGTCCGACTCCTGCTGCGCCGAGAAACCACGGATCGACGAGCCGTCGAACGTCAGGTTGTCCGCCGACTTCAGGAGGAACTTCTTGTCATAGTCGAGCATGTGGAGCCGACCTTCGAGGTCGGTGAAGCAGACCGTGACGGCCTTGATCCGTTTCTCGTCCTGGAGGTAGCGCATCCGCTCCTCCTGGATCGACTCGGGCGCCTTGCGCGCCAAGCGGTCCGCCTTGGCCTGGATGTTCATCTCTTCCAGGCGGTCGTAGGGAATCTCCAGAAAATCGCGCAACGGCGGCGTGAAGGTCGTCATCGAAGTTCTCCTCGCAAGGGGCTCAGATTCCCCAAAGATCTCTTGTCGAGGACAAAATCTAACACGCCTAATCTAAAAGTGCCAGGACTTAAGCTAAGAATCGATCCGTCAAGGTTTCATGACGGGGAGGGAGCCCGGCGACAAGCGGTTTACAGCTCGATCGCCTCCAGCTCGTCGATCCGCTCGCGGACGAGGTCGAAGCCGCCCTGCCAGAACGCGCGGTCGGTGGGATCGATTCCGAATTCGGCCAGGATCGTCATCGGCCGTGCCGCGCCGCCGTAGGAGAGCAGCTTGAGGTAGCCCGGCTTGAACGCCTCGCCCTGCTCCTGGAATCGGCGATAGAGCGCGAGCACGAGCAGCTGGCCGAAGCTGTAGGCGTAGCAGTAGAAGGGGGTTTGGTAGATGTGGGGGATCGACAGCCACTCGTAGCGGAACTCTTCCGAGACCTCGACCGAATCGCCGAACTGCTCCCTGAGCTTTGCCAGATAGAGGTCGGATAGCTCGTCGAGCGAGCGGCCGGCGAGGATGCCGGCGTGGGCTTCGAGCTCGAACAGCACGAAATAGGTCTGGCGCAGGACGGTCGCGTAGACGTCGTCCACGGCGGAGGCGAGCAGCTCGCGCCGGGCCAGGGGGTCGGACTCTTCTTTGAGCAGCCGATCGGTGATCAGCATCTCGCCAAACACCGAGGCGGTCTCGGCGAGCGGCAGCGAAGCGTGCTGGGTGAGCATTGAATGGCGCTCGGAGAGCATGCTGTGGATCGCGTGGCCCAGCTCGTGGGCGAGGGTCGCAACGTCGCGGACCCGGCCGGTATAGTTGGTCAAGACATAAGGGGTGATACCGGGCAGGACGGTCGCGCAGAACGCGCCGCCCCGTTTGCCGCGCCGGGTATCGCTATCGATGTGGTGCTCCGCGAACACCCGCTCCGCCTGGTCGGCGAAGGTCGGGTGGAATTCTCGGAAGGTGTTGAGCACCAATTCGGCTGCGTCGGCGTAGGGGACCTGTTTGTCCGAGGTGGCGAGCGGCGCGTAGAGGTCGTAGCGCCGCAGCTTGGGCAGGCCGAGCCAGCCCGCCTTGAGCCGGAAATAGCGCTGGAACACGGGCGCATTGGCGCGCACGGTCTCGAGCAGAGCCTCGACCGCCTGATCCGGGATGTCGTTGTCGACGTTGCGCACCGCGATCGGCGAGGCGTAGCCGCGCAACGTTACGTTTTCGTCGTGCCAGTCGCGAACCCGGTTGACGTAGATCTGGCCAAGGACGGTCGCCTCTTCGCCGTAGACCTTGTACAGCTCGCGGTAGGCCGAGACCCGCAGCTCCGGGTTGGGCGAGAAGGCGTAGCTCGTCAGCCCGTCGCGGGTGAGGAGCTTAGTTTCGCCCTCGACTTCGAGCTGGAATTCGATCCGATTGGTGAGCATCGAGTAGAGCGTGACGACGGCGCCGATTCCGTTGTCGTCCTTCAAGTTGATGATCTGTTCGGAGCGCTCGTCGAGGGTGTGGGGTTTGAGCCGCCGAAGGTCGAGCAGGTAGTGCTGCTCGTCCGGATGCGTCTCTCCAGAAGGTAGCAAAGCTTCGGCCTCGGCGTCGCTCAGGTTCTTCCACCAGAGGCTGAAGAAGAGGATGCGATTGCTGAAGCCGGTCATCCGCTGGTTCGTCCGATTGCGGAAATTGAGCGCGTCGCGGTCGCCGGTATTTTCCGAAAACCAGAGCGAAGCGTAGCCGGCGAGGATGTTCATCGCTTCGCCGAGCCGTTCGTACCGGTGGAGGACGGCCAGGAAGGCGGGGCGCCCAATCTCCGGGTGAAGCTCGGCCCGGCAGGCTTCAAAAGCGGTCACCTGCGCGTCGAGGTCGGCGAAACGGGCGGCGATCGCCGCTTCGCTCCGCTGCGGCAACAGGTCGGTGAGGTCCCAGCCGCGGATCTCGTAGCGGAGCGGCGACGCGATCGGTTCGGTCGTCTCGGCGATCTCGGTGATCTCAGAGATCTCGGTCGTCGGTTCGGTCGGGGGAGCAATCATCGTTCGGCTGGGGCTCGGAGAAAGTCTCCCGTGCGGCCCTTGGCGGCCCGCCGGATTTCAGGAACGTCGATTCTAGTCGATTGTCGCGCTCGAACCGTCAAGGTACGGCCTCCGGGTCCAGGGGCGTCGGGATCTTGGCTGGCAGCAATGTGATTCCGGCTTCCCGGGCCTGGCGCTCGAAGGCGGGCAGCCGCTCGCCGACGATCTCCTTAAGCTTGGCCAGCTGAACGTCGATCGCGGCCACCAGCTCGTCGCGCACGGCGATGGCCGAAGCGGTGGGGGGGAAATCGCCGGTACCGGCGGCTCCCGCGGCCCCCGCAAGCTTGTCGTTCAGGCGGATCGGAAAGTTCAGCGGATCTTGCCGGCTCTCCATCTTCGTCTGATAGAGAGCTTCTTCCACCCCCGAGAGCTCCTTCTTGAGTGCCTCGGCGGCCTCACGGATCGGCTTCTTGTCATCGCCTTCGAGGCGGGTGGTAAGGGCGTCGATCGAGCCGCGGGTGTCGCGGATGAAGCCGACGGCCCGATGGACCTCGGACAGCTTGTCGCGGATCGAGCGCAGGAAATCGAACTGCGCCGATAGGTCGGCGGCGCTCGCCGACGAACGCGGATCGGGGAGAACCTCGAAATCGGCGGTCTCGACAGAGCCGTCGACGCTCAGTCGAACTTGATATCGGCCCGGCACGACCCGCGGTCCGGCCGGGTTGCCGTTCCACAGGATCATCCCCGGAAAATCGACCGCCTGTTCGAGCTGCAGATCCCAGACGAAACGGTTCAGGCCCACATCCGCGGGAGCCTTCGGCTCTTTCTTAGCCTTAGGGTCCTTCTTCTTGTCCGCGGTGGCCTTCTCTACCTTCTCGTCTGGGGCACCTTTGTCGTCCTTGGCGGCCTTTTCGTCTTTTTTGTCCGTGCCGTCCTTGGAGTCTTTTTCGTCCTTCTTCAGCGCCTCGCCGGCAAAGCTGCGCAACACCTTGCCGTCCGCCCCCAGGAGCTCGATCGTGAGCTTCTCCGGCGCCTTGTCGAGCCGGTAGTACACCACCGCGCCGACCGCGGGGTCGGTGCCGACCGTGGGGGAGGGAGCGTCATCGCCGCCGCGCCGGCCGCCGCCGGGCAGCCGCAGAACCGGGCCTGGGGTGTAGAGGTGACGGGAAGCCGCCGGTTTGGCGCCGGCCTTCGTCGGCTCGCCGAGTCCCTGCCGGAGTAGCGCGAGGTCGTCGAGAGCCCAGAACGCGCGCCCTTGCGTCGCGGCGATCAGGATGCCGTCGCGGACGATCAAGTCGGTGACCGGCACGATGGGTAGGTTCAGGTTGAACCGCTGCCAGCTCGCGCCGTCGTCGAACGAGGCGTAGACGCCGCGCTCGGTGCCGGCGAACAAGAGACCCTTCCTCTCCGGATCGGCGCGGATCACCCGGGTGAAGTGCTGCGGATCGATCCCTTGGTCGATCCGCGTCCAGGTGGCGCCCCAGTCGTGGGTCGCGAACAGATAGGGGTGGAAATCGTCCGACTTGTAGCGGGTGGCCGCGACGTACAGGCCGCCCGGCTCGAACGGGCTGGGCTCCAGGCTGTTGATCAGCGCCCATTCCGGCATCGCCTTCGGCGTGACGTCCTTCCAGCTGGCGCCGCCGTCGCGCGACAGGTGGATCAGCCCGTCGTCCGAGCCGGTCCAGAGGACGCCTTTTTCCTTCGGCGATTCGGCGGCGCAGAAGATCGTGCCGTAGTACTCGATGCTCGTGTTGTCCTGGGTGATCGGGCCGCCGGACGAAGCCTGCTTGGTCTTGTCGTTGCGCGTGAGGTCGGGCGAGATCGCGCGCCAGGTCGCTCCCTGGTCGCGGGTCTCGAACAGGACGTTGCCCCCGGCGTAGAGCACGCTCGGATCGTGGGGCGAAAAGAACATCGGGTAGTTCCATTGGAACCGGTAGCGAAGGTCCGCGGCGCCCCAGCCCATCGGGATGTCCGGCCAGACGTCGACCTGGCGCACCTCGCCGGTGCGATGGTTGATCCGCACCAGCAGGCCGTCGTACGAGCCGCCGTAGACGACGTCCGGGTCGCGCGGATCCGCGAGGATCGTGCCGCTCTCGCCGCCCGCGGTCGGTTCCCAATCCTGGTCGCCGATCCCCCGGCCGGCAGACGATCGGTGGCGAATCCGCAGGGCGCTGTTGTCCTGCTGGGCGCCGAGCAGGCGGAACGGAAACGCGTTGTCGGTCGAAACCCGGTAGATCTGCCCGGTCGGCTGGTTGTCGATCGTGCTCCAGGTCACCCCGGCGTCGTTCGAAACCGAGGCGCCGCCGTCGTCGGCGCGGATCATCCGCAAGGGATCTTCCGGAGCGATCCACAGGTCGTGGTTGTCGCCGTGGAGGGTGTCCACCTCGGTGAAGGTCTTACCGCCGTCCTTCGAGCGATGGAAATTGACGTTCACCACGTAGACGGTTTCGACGTCCTTCGGGTCGGCGTAGATCCGCGAGTAGTACCAGGCGCGCTGGCGTAGCTCGCGGCTGGCGCTGGTGAGCTGCCACGTCTCGCCGCCGTCCCGCGAGCGGAAGACGCCCCCTTCCGCCGCCTCGACGATCGCGTAGACGTTCTGCGGGTCGGTCGGGGAGACGGTGATGCCGATGATGCCGAGCGGCGCCTTGGGCATCCCCTTCTTGGCCGACAGGTCGGTCCAGTGGTCGCCGCCGTCGATCGATTTCCAGAGCCCCGATCCAGGGCCGCCGCTGTCCAGGCTGTAGGGCGTGCGCCGGACCCGCCAGGTCGAGGCGTAGAGGATGCGCGGATTGGTCGGGTCGAACGTCAGATCGGCCGCGCCGACTTCCGGAGAGACGAACAGGATGCGCTCCCAGGTGGCGCCGCCGTCTTTCGAGCGGTAGACGCCGCGCATCTCGTTCGGGCCGAACAGGTGACCGAGCACGGCGGCGTAGACGAGATCGGGGTTTTTCGGGTGGATGCGAATCCGTGGGATGTGGCGCGAGTCGGCGAGGCCCACGTGCTTCCAGGTGGCCCCGGCGTCGGTCGATTTCCAGACCCCGTCGCCATGGGAGACGTTGCCGCGCACCGTGACCTCGCCGCCGCCGACGTAGATCACGTTGGGATCCCATTGCGAGACCGCGACGGCGCCGATCGAACCGCCGAAGAAGCCGTCCGAGACGTTCTTCCAGGTCGCTCCGGCGTCGATCGTCTTCCAAACCCCGCCGCCGGTGGCGCCGAAGTAATAGGTCTTGGCGTCGCCGGGACTGCCGATCACCGCCGCGGAGCGGCCGCCGCGAAACGGTCCGACCTGACGCCACGAAACCGCCTTGCCGAAAGCGGTTTCTAGCGCGGTCGTACCCCTCGGGCCGCTCGCGGCGGTCCCCGCTGACGGCGTCGAGACCGTCGGCGGGGTCGCTTTGGCGTGGGGGGAGCCCGCCGCGGCGGCGGGCGGTGCGAGAAGGAGCGCTACGGCGACGAGGGTGAGCAGAGCGGTACGCATGGCGCGAGCCTCCGAGGCCCGGGACCCAAGCGGCCGGTGCCAGGAGAGCGCGAAATCCGAGGGCTCAAAGCCTGCGGATTCCGCGCCGGGGTCAGATTAGCGGTAGTCCTCGACGGTCAGTTTGTCGAGCGGAAGGCCGAACGGATAGAAGAAATTGAACACCGGCAGCTCGACCACCTCGGCGAAGTTGAGCAGCCGCGGTCCCCAGACCTCGATTTCGCTGTCGCCGGCCTCGATACGCCGGTATTCATCGGCCGAGATCTCCAGTTTTTCGGCCATCTGCTCGACCGTTTTGCTGCGCCTCTCCCGATGGCCGGTAATCAGTTTGCCCGCCTGGCCGGGCTTGCAGTCGGCCGACTTGCCGCTCTCCGCGAGCAGGCGGGAGGTTGGAGTCTCAAGCTGAATCGCGATGTTTGCGAGCAGCGGACCCCAAGTTTCGGCCGGGGTTTCACCCGATTCGAGGGACCGAAGCTCGTCGGCCGAAAGGCCGACCCTGCCTGCTGCGTCCTCGACCGAGATCTTTTTACGCTCTCGCTCCTTTTGAATGACCTCTCCAAGCTTCACGTTTCGTTCCTCCGCGGTTGGTGTGATCGCCGGAAAATGCTAGCACAGGGGCTCCGGCTCGCAGCCGAGATCAAAGCTGTCCCGCATTGCGCGCGTTTTCTCACTGTAGACAGGCGAGAGTCGTGTCTCTTCGGCTTTTGTGGGGGAGTGGTCCGGATTTTCGTTGGCGCCGTGGATGTGGCGATCCGCCGGGTTGGGTTTAGGTCTTAAAAAAAGGAAGTGCGGGATGGCGGACGGAGCCCTTCGACGGGAGTCGGACGAGGAAGATCTGGGAATTCTGGCTACGGTGGGCCATACGCCCCTGGTGCGTCTGAACCGAATCCTCTCCGGTTTTGACTTGAAGGTGTACGCGAAGCTCGAAGGCTTCAATCCCGGAGGTAGCGCCAAGGACCGGCCGGCGACCGCGATCCTCACCCATTGCCTGGCGACGGGCAAGATCGACCGCCGCACGGTGATCATCGAATCGAGCTCCGGCAACATGGGGATCGGCCTCGCGCAGGCGTGCCGGTTTTTCGGTCTCCGCTTTATCTGCGTCGTCGATCCGAAGACCGCGCCGCAGAATCTGAAGATGCTGGAGGTCTACGGCGCCGAGATCAACCACGTGTTGGAACCCGATCCGGCGTCGGGCGAGTTCCTCCAAGCGCGGCTCGCGCGGGTGCAGGAGCTGCTGGGCACCATCCCCGGCAGCTTCTGGCCGAACCAGTACCAGACCGCGCTCAATCCGCAGTCGCACTATCAGACGACGATGCACGAGATCGTCACCGAGCTGGGCCATCTCGATTACCTGTTCGTCGCCACCTCAACCTGCGGGACCATCACCGGCTGCTCGTCGTATTTGCGCGATCATGGGATCGCGGCCACGGTGGTCGCGGTCGATGCGCGCGGCAGCTTGATCTTCAGCGACAAGAAAGAGAAGCGTTCGGTTCCGGGGATCGGCGCCGGCATTCGGCCGCCGCTGTGCAATCTGGATCTGATCGATCGCATCGAGTGGGTGAGCGACGCCGATTGCGTCGCCGGCTGCCGGCGCCTGGTACGATGGGAATCGATCCTAGCGGGCGGCTCGTCCGGCGGCGTGATCACCGCGGTCGAACGCGTTGCGCCGGAGATTCCGGCCGGCTCGACGGTGGTGGCGATTCTCGCCGACCGCGGCGAGCGCTATCTCGAAACCATCTATTCAAACACCTGGGTCCACGAGCATGTCGGCGACATCTCGGACAGGTGGGAAGGCGCGGGAGTGGTGCCATGGCGGTGATGGCGGCAAAAACGCAGGAAAACGAACTGTTGATCCTCGGCGCGGCGGAGGTCGAAGCGGCCCTCTCCGGCCGCGACCTCGAGGTGATCGATACGGTGCGCCGGGCCTACGAGGCTCACGCGGAAGGGAAGAGCTCGCTTCCGCACTCGATTTTCCTGCGCTTTCCGGACAACGACAGCGACCGGATCATCGGGCTGCCCGGCTACCTGGGCGACGGCTTCGAGATCGCGGGGCTCAAGTGGATCGCCTCGATGCCGGGAAACGTCGCCCGCGGCATCGACCGGGCTTCCGCCGTGGTGATCATCAACGACCGGACGACCGGCCGGCCGCGGGCGATCCTCGAAGGTTCGATCATCAGCGCCCGGCGGACCGCGGCCTCGGCGGCGCTCGCCGGCAAGACGCTCCACGGCGAGACGGCTCCGGAGACGATCGGCGTCGTCGGCTGCGGACCGATCGCTTTCGAGATTGTCCGTTCGCTCCGCGCGGTCTGGCCGGCGGCGGGGCACTTCCTGGTCTTCGACCTGAACGCGGCGCGCGCCGCCGAATTCTGCGGCCGGTGCGCGGCGCTCCATGCCGGCGCCCGGTTCGAAGTTGCCGGATCGATGGCCGATCTATTGGCCGCGAGCCCGGTCGTGGCGTTCGCCACCACCGCGGGAACGCCGCACCTTTCCGACCTGTCGATCTGCCCGGAAGGTGCGACGATCCTCCACATCTCGCTGCGCGACTTGACGCCTGAGGTGATCCTCGCCGCGGACAACATCGTGGACGACGCCGATCATGTGAGCCGGGCTTCGACCTCGATCCACCTCGCCGAGCAGAAGGTGGGGAACCGCGATTTCATCCGCTGTGCGCTCGCCGACATCACCGCAGGGCGGCAGCCGGCGCGGGTCGATCGGACGCGGCCCGCGATCTTTTCTCCGTTTGGCCTGGGCGTGCTCGACCTGGCGCTCGCCCAAATGGTGCTGGACGACGCCGCACGAAGCGGCGGCGGTGTTCGAGTTTCGGGGTTCCTACCGTCATGAGCGCAGCGCGAATTCTGGTTGCCGATCCATTGAGCCCGGCGGGGCTCGACATCTTGCGCGCCGGAGGCGCCGAGGTGATCGACGTCTCTGCCGAAGGACGCGCCGCAGTCGAAGCGGCGATCGGCGATTGCACCGCCCTCCTGGTGCGCAGCCGGACTCAGGTGGATGCGGCGCTGCTCGCGCTCGGGACCCACCTGCGGGTGGTCGGCCGCGCCGGAGTGGGGGTCGACAACGTCGACGTCTTCGAAGCGACGCGGCGCGGCGTGCTGGTGCTCAACGCGCCGAACGCGAATCTGATCTCGGCGACCGAGCACAGCTTCGCGCTGCTGCTGGCGCTCGCGCGCCAGCTGCCGGCGGCGGACGCTTCGATGAAGCGGGGGGAGTGGGAGCGCAGCCGCTTCCTCGGCGTCGAGCTTCAAGGCAAGACCTTGGGCGTCATCGGCTTCGGTCGGATCGGCCAGAAGGTCGCCGCGCGCGCTCAAGCCTTCGAGATGAAGGTGGTGGCGTTCGACCCCTGGCTCGACAAGGGGATCGCCGAGCGGCTCGGCGTGCCGCTGCTCGCGCTCGACGCGCTGCTTGAAACGGCGGATGCGGTGACCTTCCACGTGCCGCTTACGCCGGAGACCAAGAACCTCCTTTCGGCCGAACGGATCGCGCGGATGAAGCCGGGGGCCCTGCTGGTCAACTGCGCCCGGGGCGGCGTGGTCGACGAGGCGGCGCTGCTCGCAGCGCTCGACTCCGGCCACCTCGGTGGCGCGGCGCTCGACGTCTTCGCCCAAGAGCCGCCGTCCGACCCTCGGCTGATCGGCCACCCGAAAGTGGTTGCGACACCGCACATCGGCGCCCAGACCGCCGAAGCGCAGGAGCGCGTGTCGAGCGAAGTCGCCCGCATGGTGCTCGACGCACTCGCCGGCTCCTATGCGGTGTCCGCGGTCAACCTGCCGTTTTCCGCCGACGCGAGCGGCGCCGGTCCGTTCCTGCTGCTCGGGGAGCAGTTGGGCCGACTCGCGACCGCCCTGGCGGGGGGAAAGGTCCAGAGCTTGGAGGTCGATCTCCGCGGCGTCCCGGAGGCGTTCGGCGCCGCGGTCTCGCTCGCGGTCGCCAAGGGCGCGCTCGACCGGGCGCTCGGCGATGCGGTCAACTATGTGAACGTCGAGTGGCTGGCCCGCGATCGGGGCATCCAGCTGGTCCGCACCCTCCATCCGCGCCGCGGCGAAACCGGCGAGCAGGTGGGGCTAAGCATCGTCGGAGACGAAGGTGAGTTTTCGATCGGCGGCATGCTCTACGCCGATCGCCAGCCGCGCCTGATCCGGCTCGCCACCCTGCCGCTCGAATGCCGCCTCGAAGGGAATCTCCTGCTCCTGCGCAGCTGGGACGTGCCGGGGGTGATCGGCAAGGTCGGCACCAAGCTCGGCACCTTAGGCGTCAACATCGCCGACATCCACCTCGCAAGGAAAGACGGCGAGCGCGACGCCTGGACGGTCTACCGGGTCGATCAGCAGCTCACCCCCGAGATGATCGCCGAGCTCGCCGCCCTGCCGGAAATCCGCCGGGTGTTCGAGCTGGACCTGACTCGCGGTTGACCGGCGTCGCCCTTCGATGCTCTCCTCTCCTTCGACAGTGCGAGCGTAAACCGCACCTGTCGAGCAAGAACGGAATTGGAGGAGTGGCGATTGGCGCGGGCAGTCCCTGGCGCTTCCTTGGCGGACCTCGACCTGCGCAGGCTCCGCGACTACCTCGTGAGAGTGCTGGCCGGTTCGGCTCCTGCCGACGGCGATCAAGAGGCGTGGGAACGGTTGCTCACTAGCCTGGATTTGATGACTCCGGCCGCGGGCGCCAATACGCCGGGCATCGACGGCGTGCTGCTCTTCGGCAAAAATCCGAAGCGGTTCCTTCCGCAGTCCGGGATCCGGGCGCTCTGCTATCCAGGAACCACTCCGGACTATGCCACTCGCGCCGACCAGGATCTCAAGGGCCCTCTGGTTCCGCTGGGCGCGGCCGATGGGTCGATGGTCGAGATCGGGCTCGTCGAACAGGCGCTCGACTTCGTCCGGCGAAATACCGAGCCGACCGCCTACCTGGAAGGCGGCCGCCGGATCGATCGGACCGAGTATCCCGAGGCGGTGATTCGGGAAGCGGTGGTCAACGCACTCGTTCACCGCGACTACAGCCTCTCGGGCAGCGACATCACGCTAGTGATCTTCTCCGATCGGCTGGAGATCCAAAGCCCCGGCCGTTTGCCGAACACGGTCACGGTCGAGGGGATGAAGGCCGGCTTGCGCTATGCGCAAAACCAGAACCTGGTAAACATCTTGCGAGACTACCGTTATGTCGATTTCCGGGGCATGGGGGTGAGAGAGAAGATCATTCCCGGCATGCGCCAGCACAACGGTACCGAGGCGGAGCTGGTGGCCGAGGATGCGCGCTTCATCGTTCGGTTGTGGAAGGAACGTCCGCCCGCCTGATCCCAATCGACCCCAGCCTGTCCCCTTTTGGCCTCCGGAGGTTACTTATAGGGAGGCGGGTGCGTTATCCGTCGGATTCTTCCATCCCAGCATCCCAGCGAACCTTGCGGGCGGAGCCATCAGCCGCCCGGCCGTCGGAGGGTGGTACCTTGATCGAGAATCGTCAGTTTCGCTTGAAAAAGTTCGACGTGATCGGCTCCCAGTCGGTCGCCGAGATCGTGGAGCAGAGGATCGGCCGGGAGGCGCTGCGCTGGTACATCTCGGAAGTCACCGACAAGGAGATCGTCGTCGAGGCGACGTTTGCGGAGATCGAGGACGAGCGGGAGAACGAATCCACCGCCAGCACGCTTTCCGAGCGCGCCCACTACCCGGGCAAGGCCGTTGCGGTCTCCGTGATCCCCACCGGCATCGGCTGCGACCTCGGCGGTTACGCAGGCGACGCGGCGCCAGCCACCAACCTGCTCGCGGCGGCGACCGACTATCTGGTGACCAACCCGAACGCGGTCAACGCCTCGAACTTCATCAGCATGGCCGACAACGTCCTCTACTCGGAGGGCATGTCGATCGACCTGTTGATGAAGGGCTCGGTCGATTTTCACGTCCCCTACGGCAACCGGATCGGCCTGGTGGTCGAGCACACGACGCCTGAGGCGCTCGACGTGGTGTTCAACGTCGTGAACACGGTGCGCGCGGTCTTCGGCATCGACATCGTCGACGTCGAAGTCACCGAGCAGCCGATCGGAACCCATTCGTTCGAGAACGGCTCGGGCGCCTACGTCGGTACGGTCGACCGGCCGGCCGTTCTGTTCGCCGCCTGCGAACGGTTGATCAAGAAGGGCGCCAACGCGATCGCGATCACCACCAACATCCAGGATTTGCCGGAAGACAACTACGTCAAGCACTTTGCCGGGGAGTACCCGAACCCGCTGGGCGGTGTCGAGGCGATCGTCTCCCACCTGGTGGTCCGGCGCTTCCACATGCCGGCCGCCCATGCGCCGATGCTCAACAGCAAGGAGTTCGACCTGCGCGAGGCGATCGTCGACGCCCGCGGCGCCGGCGAGATGGCCTCGGCCTCAGGGTTGGCCTGCACCTTGATCGGCCTGCGCCGCGCGCCACAGCTCGGCGGCTCGCACCCGTACCGCTCCGCCGACCTGGTGAACGTCCACAACGTCTTCGCGGTGGTCTGCCCGGCCAGCTCGCTCGGCGGAATTCCGGCGATTTACGCCCACCGCCATGGCATTCCGATCATTGCGGTGCGCGAGAACAAGACGATCTTCGGCGTCTCGGCGGAGCGGCTGGGCTTCCACAACGTGATCGAAGTCGACAACTACGCCGAGGCCGCGGGCATCCTGCTGGCATTGCGCAAGGGGATCAGCCTCGAATCGTTCCGCCGGCCGATGACCACGATGCGCCACGGCCAGGGAGCGCAAGCCGCCGCGGCGGGCGGGGTGCGGTTGCGGTTCGCCTGATCAGGTCTCAGGGTCTCGCGCTATGATGCCCCCTCGGCCGGAGCGCAACAGGCGGTCGCTTCGTGACGGTCTTCGGGCCGGGCACGGAGAGGAAAGTCCGAACTCCTACGGGCGGTAGGCTCGCTAACGGCGAGGCGCGGCGACGCGACGGATCAGTGCAACAGAGAACAGACCGCCGGGCTCCTTCGGGGGCTCGGTAAGGGTGAAACGGTGCGGTAAGAGCGCACCGCTCGGCCGGCGACGGACGAGGCTAGGTAAACCCCCTGCGGAGCAAGACCAAATAGGGGAGCGGATTTACGCGGGCTGCCCGTCCCGCTCCGTTCCGGCCTTCGGGCCGGCGCGGGCCGCTTCCGGGTAGGTTGCTTGAAGCCGGCGGCAACGCCGGTCTCAGAGGAATGACCGCGAACCGCGGCTTTAAGCCGCGGGGAGACAGAATTCGGCTTACGGTGCGCTCCGGCCGAATTTCTCTCTCCGGCGGTTCTCTCGTAAAGTCGGATCGTGATTGCTCCCGCCCAGCTCCCGCCTCCCGTGTTGCCCGGAGACCGGGTCGGGGTCGCGGCCCTCTCCGGGCCGATTGATCCCGAACGCCTGGCCCTAGGGATGGCCGCGCTCGAACGGCTCGGTTTCGAGGCCGTTCCGGCGGCGAATTTGGGATCGCGCTCGGGGATGTTCGCCGGCAGCGATGCCGAGCGTCTGGCAGCGTTTCACCAGCTGGCGGCCGATCCGTCGATCGCCGCGATTCTGTTTGCCCGCGGCGGCCACGGCGTGCTGCGCGTGCTGCCGGGCATCGATTGGGAGCTGCTCGCGGCGCGACCCCGGGCCTACGTCGGATTTTCCGACCTCACGCCGTTTCTGCTCGAAGTGGTACGCCGGCTTGGGCTGGTCGCGTTCCACGGGCCGATGGTCGCCGCGGATTTCGCCCGCGGCATGGACGAAGCGGAGCGGGCGTCGTTTCTCGGCGCGCTCGCGGGGCGGTATCCGGCCGAGCAGTGGTTCGCCGGGTCGATTCGCGAAGGGTCCGAGCCGGCGCGCGGCGTGCTGCTGGGCGGTTGCCTGAGCCTGATGACCGCGACTCTCGGCACGCCCTATTCCGCCGATCTCGAAGGGGCCATCCTGCTGCTCGAAGACGTCGGCGAGCCGCCCTACCGGATCGACCGGATGCTCACCCAGCTGCGCCTATCCGGAGGCTTCGACCGGCTCGCCGGCTTGGTGGTAGGACACCTGGACGACGGCAATCGGCCGCTCGCCCCGGAGGCGGCCTGGCGCGAGCTGCTCGCCGACGCGCTCGGCTCCTTCACCTGGCCGGTCGCGATCGGCCATAATAGCGGTCACCGTAGCCCGAATTGGACGCTGCCCCTCGGCCTTCCGGCAGTCTTGGACGCCGGGGGCCGGCGATTGATTCTCGGAGCGAGCTAAGACCCCATGTCGAAACCCGTGTTCAAGACCACCGGCGGTCCGTCGCCCCCCGAAGGGGTCGGCAAGCGGAGCGAGGATCTGCTGGTCGACTTCGCGGCGGGCGAGCTCATCTTTCGCGAAGGGGACCTCGGGACCGAGATGTATATCGTCCACGAGGGTCAGGTCGAAGTGCTCAACCGGGCGGGCGAAGAGGACCACCAGATCGCGGTGCTCGAGAAAGGCGATTTCTTCGGCGAGATGTCGCTGCTCGAAGAGCTGCCCCGGGCGGCGTCGATCCGGGCAATCTCGGACGTCAAGCTGGTGACGATCAACGGCACGATGTTCGCCGGCATGCTCCAGCGGAACCCCGAGATCGCGGTGCGCATGATGCGCAAACTGTCGCGCCGCCTGCGCGAAACGGATGCAATGCTGGTCGACACCCTCGCTTCGGTCGGTCAGAGCCGCGCGGCGAGCGAGTTGCCGCGCCAGGACGAACCGGCCGCGGAGTCGACCGCGCCCGAACGGGTGGTCCACGTCGCCTCGGGGATGGAGTTCGCGATCTCCACCGGACCCGAAACCTCGCTCGGCCGACGCGATCCGGTGACCGGCATCTATCCCGACATCGACCTGACGCCGGTCGACAGCCAGCGCGCCGTGTCGCGCCGCCATGCGAAGATCTATCGCCAGGGCAACAAGTTCTTCCTCGGCGAAGAGATCGGCACGATGAACAACACGTTTCTAAACGGCGCGCGGCTCGAAAAAGGCGTTCCCTCGGAGCTCAAGCACGGCGACGAGATCAAGCTGGGGGTGGTCGCCCTCCGCTTTGAGATGCCCGAAACCCCCTGACGACCCTCAACCTTTTCTCGCCGCTCGACAGTTTGCCGGGGATTGGTCCGGCCCGGGCGAGCGCGCTTGCCGCGGCCGGCTACCGTCGGGTGGTCGACCTGCTGTTCCACCTGCCGTTTCGTTACGAAGACCGGCGTGCGATCTCTTCGATCGCCGGAGTCCTCGCGGGACCTGGAACCGGTTTCGTCGGCGTCGTCGGCCGGCTCGAACGGCTCTCCTCGGTGTTCGTACGCAGGCGCGGCCTGTCGCTGGTGCGCGGCGTGGTCCGCGACGACAGCGGCGAGCTTCCCGTGGTCTGGTTCAACCGGCCGTTCTTGCCCAAACAGATCGTGCCCGACGCGCTCTATCTGCTCTGGGGTGGGCTGCAGCCGGTGCGCCCTTCGAAATCCGACGGAGGCGAGGCGAAAGACGCCGGTCCTGCCCTCCAACTGCTCAACCCGAGCTGCGAGCGGGCCGAGACGGCGATCCATGGCGCGCGCATCGCGCCGATCTATCCGACGATCGCCGAATTCTCGACCGTGGTGCTGCGCCGGCTGCTCGACGCCGCCCTCGACCGGCTCGACCTCGCGGCGATTCCGGAGCACCTGCCCGAGGCGCTCCGCGAACGCCACGGTCTGCCGCCGATCGGCGCGGCGCTTCGCTTTCTCCATCGGCCGCCGGACGAGGCCGACTTAAAGGACCTCGCGGCCCGCAGGACTCCCGCCCAGCTTCGCCTGGTCTATGGCGAGCTGCTCGATTTTCAGCTGGAGATCGCGCGCTTTCGCGCCTTGACGAACCGCACCGTTCGGCTCCACCGCTACCGGATCGACGAAAAAGTCCGCGCCGCCGCCCGGGCGGTCCTGCCCTTCCGCCTGACCGGCGCGCAGAAGCGGGTGCTCGGCGAGATCGCCGAGGACCTCAAAGGGCCGCACCCGATGTTGCGCCTGCTCCAAGGCGACGTCGGCAGCGGCAAGACGATCGTCGCCGCGCTGGCTCTGGCGATCGCCGCCGAAAACGGCTACCAAGGGGCGTTCATGGCGCCCACCGAGCTGCTTGCCGAACAGCATTTCGCGAGCCTAGAACGGCTGCTCGGCAAGCGCTACCGGGTAGGCCTGGTCACCGCCTCGGCGCCCGATCCGGGCGCCCGGCGCGCGGCTCTAGCCCGAGGCGAGATCCAAATCGCCGTGGGCACTCATGCGCTGATTCAAGAAGGGATCCGCTTTGCGCATCTGGGCCTTGCGGTGGTCGACGAGCAGCATCGTTTCGGGGTGGCGCAGCGGCGGCTCCTGCAGGCGAAAGGCGAGCGCCCCGACCTGCTGGTGATGACCGCGACGCCGATTCCGCGCTCGCTCACCCTCGCGCTCTACGGCGATCTCGATCTCTCGGTGCTCGATGAATTGCCCCCCGGCCGTTCGCCGATCGAGACCGAGGTGGTCTCCGCCGCGCGTCGCCGCGGCGTCTATGCCCGGCTCGGAGCCGATCTCGCGGCGGGTGCCCGGGGCTACGTGGTGTTTCCGCTGATTGAGGAGAGCGAAGAGGTGAACGCCGGCTCGGTGGCCGAGCTGGGCGCCTTGATCCGCGGGCAGTTTCCCGACGTGCCGAGCGCCGCCCTCCACGGCCGGCTGCCGGCGGCGGAACGGGAGGCAATCCTCCGCTCCTTCGCCCAAGGCTCGGTCCGCCTGCTGGTCGCGACCACCGTGATCGAGGTCGGCATCGACGTACCCGAGGCGAGCTGGATGGTGATCGAGAGCGCCGAGCGGTTCGGCCTCGCCCAGCTGCATCAGCTCCGCGGCCGGGTAGGGCGGGGAAGCACGCCGTCGCGTTGCGTGGCGATTCACGGCCGGCTGTCTGAAGAGGGGCGCCGCCGCCTGGACGTCTTCGCCGCGACCGCCGACGGTTTTGGTATCGCCGAAGCCGACCTCGCGATCCGCGGACCCGGCGAGCTGCTCGGCACCCGGCAGTCGGGGGTGCCGCTGTTCCGGATCGCCGATCTCCTTGCGGATGAAGAATGGCTGGTCCAAGCCCGCGACGATGCCCGCGAGTTGTTGGAGCGCTGGGACGATCCGGAGCTTGCGGCGCTCCGGACCCGCATCGAGGTGCGGGTAAGGCGGCGAGCTGGGGCGTTGGACGCCGGGTAGATCGGTCGCGCGAACGGCAGAGGTTCCGGTGCGCGGAGGCGAACCGCCGAGGTGGCTTTGTCAGTCGGAGGGTGGATTCGGCTGCGCCGGGACTTCCAAGATGCTCTGATCTGGTGGTACAACGTGACAGGTCTCTGCCTCTTTGGCTGAGGTGAGAGCCGCTTCGCGGACTTCCGAGTAGCGAATTTTGACGTCGGCAGCCGACCAAGTGAAGTCCGTCCGACCTTGGCTCAGGAATTCGGTGAAAGCATCGAGGAGTGGAATTCCGGAGTAGGTCTCTACGAAAAGGAATTGCCCTGCTTCGTTGATCTCCAGAAACACCGTCTCGCCCTCTGGCGTGACGATCAAGTCGATGCAGCCAAAGACCAGCCCAAGCCGTTCGCAAAGGAGCCGACACTTCCGGGTGATCTCGGCTGAAAGCTCGATGGGCTCCATCTGAAGTTCGGCATACGCCTTGCGCCAATCGAGTCGTCCGGCCCCCGTCTCCTGCGACAAGATCTTGGCCGCGAAAAGATGCTGGCCCATGGCGGTAACCCGGAGCTCATACGATTTCGGGACGACCTCTTGGAAAATTCCAGGGGTCAGCCGCAACGTTGCGTCTTCAACCAGCTGATTGGTGGTTACGACCGATGTGTAGGGTGCCCAGGAGGTGTTCTCGCCGCGCCAGAGGACCGGGTGTAGAACCTTGTAGATCGCCCGGCCGCCGTGTGAAGCCAGGAAATCTCGAATCTGCTCTGGATCGTTGCTGTAGAGGGTGTCGGGTGTCTCAAAGCCGATGGCGACCGCGGCCGTGTGCTGCACTAGCTTGAGACCCGCTCGCGATGCGGCATTCGGAGAGTTGACCCAAAACGCCGTAGGAAGCAAAACCTCGAACAGACCTCGTCGAAAGAGTCGGCACTCTTGCTCGGCAAATTCGCGGTCGGCCGGGTCTAGGGCATTTGCCGGAAGAACGAACGAAGGTCGGCGCCGCCAAACTGTCCTGACATCGTGAAGGGATGAAGATTCAGAATCCCCGATCTCGAAGCTGAGTGTGCTCTTGAAGAAAGAGACGGACTCACTGGCGACGCTTGGAAAATCCGGTGTATGCCAGAAAATCGAATCGACTCCCCGGTGTCGAAGTGCAAGGGCCACAGCATGCGCGTGAACGTCGCTCGGTTCACTCAGGATCAGGACTGTGGGCTGCATTGAAAAGGGGGCCTCTCACTTCAGTGGGAGGCCCGCATAAACTCAGTCGTGGTCGCCTTTGCCGTTCGTGATGTCAGCGCGCCCACCGGGCTGGGGGGGATCCGTAACCTCGGTCGTTGCACCTGCGCCACGGGCAACCTGAATTTCGCGCATGTCGACGGCGAGGACGCGAGCCAGGACTCGGGAAGGGGGAGAGGCGGGCTTTTTCATTTCGGATCGCCTTTCTGGTAGAACTGCGTTGACATGAATATAATACAGAGAATTTGTCGCATCGGCGCAATTCTTGGGCTCGGGAGCTGCGCGCTCTCGCGCGGTTCGTTGTGCGGTCCGCCCCCGGCGCCTGGTACGTCCTGGGTTCGAGAAGGCAGGCCTGGAGTCTCGCTTCGCTTCGATCGCGATCGGATCCTGGTGGCGGTAGAAGGGCAGCCGATCCATTTCGCCGGGGTTGAGGAGGGACTGGGTTCCAAGATGTTGGTTCGAAACGGCGGCTTACGCGAAACTTGGGAGCTGTCCTGCCCAGCGGGCCGCCTTGGCGTAGTCTCGCCCTCGGTCCGCGGAATGTTCCGCAAGTCTTCTGGATCTCCCGGGCGGGGGCTCGATCGCCCTTTGGACCTACCTCCACCACACTCTCTCTCGGCACACCGAATCGTCGAGATCCGACGGCAGCTCTCAGAGTGGATCGCGAAAGACCAGTGGAGTCGGAAAGATCGGAATCTGTCGATTGCCGACCGCATCGCCGTCAATCGGAAGATCTTTCGGCAGTTTCTCGGCCTTTTGAGGAATGAGGGCTGGATCGACGCTCAAAGGTTCGGTGTCCAGGCTGCAAGTGATGCCAGCGTTCTCGCCAAACATTCCAATCACCTGCCGCTCTTGGCGGCGGTACTCCCCCTCGTCGAGCGGGATCTTGGTCATTCCGAGGATACGTCGCAGGTTTTCGCGATCTTCTATGACGAGGCTCAGATCGAGCTGGGACGGAAGCAGCGGTACGGATCCCAGCTCAATACTGATGCCCGGGGGGAGCCCTTCGTCCTACCTCTCGAGGATCCCGACCGAGTCGGAGAGCTGCGGCGGTCAATTGGGCTCCCGCCTCTTGTCGACTACTTGAGAGATGCGAGCGAAGCTCTGTTCGAAGGCCGTGCCATTCGCATGGCACGGCCCGATGAATGAGGCACCGATTGTGGACCCAGAGATTGGGGTGCGGTACCAAACCCGCCGCGCCCCCTAGAGCCACCACTTTCCACGTGCCGCCCCGCACCGGATCAGGCGTGCCGGCCGATCCGCATAGTTGCCGCTTGCGACGCGGCTGGTGCTGGCCGGCCCTTGGGATCCGAGAGGGCCCCTCCTATGCTCTCTCGCGAGCCGCCTTACTCCGTCGCGTCGTAATAGACCCCGATCGTCGCCCCTTGGGCTGCGTTGATGATCCCTTCCTGCTCGCACGGCTTGTGGCGGAGGAAAGCGCCCGCATAGGTTCCGCCGTAATCGAAGGTCCCCCAGACGATGTCCTGCCAGGCGGGATGGCCCTGGGCGTCGCCGAGCAGGAAGGGGCGCGAATCGGCGAATTCCTGGACGATCCAGCCCTCCTCGGCGAGCGCCTGGTCGAGCCATTTCTGCCAGGTGTCGGGGGGGGTGTTGCGCCCGAGGTGGACCGCCAGGCCCGAGGAGGAGAGTCCCGCCTTGAGCACCAGGCGGTCGCGATGTTCGATGACCAGGTCGGGCAGGTAGCCGCGCTCGCCGGAAAAGTCGGTGAAATCGCCGACCACCCGCCGGGTCCAGGGGAAATGCCGGCGCACGATTTCGGCGTCTACGGGAGCGAGGTCGCCGCTACTTTCCAGCTCGGAGAGCAGCGCCAGGTTCGTCTTGTCGGAGAGCAGCGTTGAGAGTGGTCCGTTCCAGGCGAACGCCGTGCCGGCCATCAAGGCGGTAAAGACGCTGCGGCTGAATTGGGTGGGGGAGGCATCGAGCACGAGCTGGATCGGCAGTCCGCCGACCTCCAGCCGCCCGGAGCGTTCGATCACCTGCTCAGGCCGGCAGAGGACGACCCGGCCCGCGACGCCGGGCAAACGCTTTTCCAGCATTGCGCGATAGCCCCGATCGACGAATGCCGTGAAGGGCTCGTTGATCACCTCGCCGCTGGTCAAGGCGAGGTTCAGCTCGCCGGACGCCGCGAGACCGCGGGCGCGGCCGACCTCGATGAAATGGACGTACGACTCGTCGAGCGGATCGGTGAGCGACACCTTGCCGCCCTGTTCGTCGAGAAAGCGCGCGAGCGGCGGCACGCGCCGGTAGCGGCCGTGCCAGCCGCCGACCTCCCAGCCGCCCAAGTTGCCGGCGGCATTCACCTCGCACACCTGCAAACCCTCGGCGGTCCAGATCAGGTCGGCGCGGGAGACCATGTCTTTCAAGCAGTCGGTCTTGGTCACCAGCGCGGCGATCAGTTGCGCGATCTCTTTCGGCATGCGATAGAACTCGGCGAGCGCCTGCGGGTCGAGGGCGAAGACGCGGCTCGGGATTTCGCACACCAGACGGCAGACGTCGGTGGTCGCCCGCGCCAGCTCCTGTTTCGCGGCCGGTCCCAGGAACATCAGCCATCGCTGGAGGTCGTAGCGCAGAAAGGCGTCGCGTTCGGCGAGCGCAGCGAAGGCGGCCTCGTCGCGGCACTCAGGATCGGCGAGGAAGAACTCTGCGAAGCGTTGCTGCACGGCGGACCACTCGCCCTGGTCGCTTAGCATCTGAGGGGTGACTTCCAAGGGTAATCCTCCGGATCGGCGAAGTTTACCGCGAACCCCGGACCTTGGCGGCGGGGGGGGCGTGCCGATACAATCGTCCCATGAGCAACGAAAGTCAGGTTCTGGTGCGTCAGATCGACGATCTCGACATCTCGGCGGTCGTGGCGATCGACGAGCGGATCGGCGGCGCCTACCGTCCGGAAGTTTGGGAGCGCCGAATCAGTTATCACCTTCGTCGCGATCCGGAGACGGCGCTCGCGGCCGAGCACGAGGGAGAGGTCGTCGGCTTCATGCTCGGCGACGTGCGCTCCGGCGAGTTCGGTCTGGAAGAGGCGACCGGCTGGATCGAAGTGGTGGGCGTCGACCCGCGTACCCGCGGACTGGGGATCGGCAAGAAGCTCGCCGAAGAGATGTTCGCGCGCTTTCGCGCCCGTGGCGCCGCGAGCGTGCGAACGTTGGTCGAGAACGATCGCGACGAGCTGGTCAAGTTCTTCGGCTCGGTCGGATTTGAACCGGCGAAGCTGACCGCGCTGGTACGAGCGATCTGACCTGACCTGACCTGACCTGATTGGATCGGACGAAAAGCGAGCAGGACGGCCTACCCTGCCGAGGAGCTATAGAGACGATGAGCCAGAGAACCGAAGAGCTGCCAGCTAAGTTCCACGGCGCCGTAATCAACTGGCGCGAGGCTTACTTGCCCGATTTTCCGCTACTGATGGAGAGCTGGGAGAAGTTTTTCCCGACCGAGCCGAAGTTCAAGCTCTGCGCGTTCCGCCAATTGGGGATGTGCACGACCATCGAGTGCGGCGAGCACACCGGCAAGCCGAAATACCAGAAGGCGGGGGAGATGGCTCCCGAGACGGCGCACCACCTGTACGGGGCGATTCGCGCCCAGGCCTCGACCGAATTCGGCTCGATCCAACAGCATCGGCTCACCCTCGCCCGCGCCCAGAACGAAGAGGAGCAGTTCTGGGTCTTGCGCATGATGGCCGAAGAGCTCCGGCACGGCTACCAAATGCTCCACCTGTTGGCCGGCGACGACTGGAGCAACGTCACCTCGGAGAGCACCGAGCAGATGATCGAGGGCATCCTCTCGATGAACACCGGCTCGCACCTCTTGAGCGCGTTCAACATCGATTTCGATTCGTTCGTCGACAGCGTTGTGTTCTGCGGCCTGATCGACCGGGTGGGCAAGTACCAGCTTTCGATGCAGAAGGTGAGCGCCTACCAGCCGATGGCCGAGAGCATGCCGCGGATGCTGCAGGAAGAAGCGTTCCACCTCGCGGCCGGCGTCGTGCCGATGCGCCGCTGGGTGACCCGCGCGGCGGCGGGCGACGTGACGATCACCGTCTCCGCGCTCCAAAAGACGATCAACAAGTGGTTGCAGCGCGGCCTCGAAATGTTCGGCGACGAGCGCGGCGGCGCCTCGAACGTAAAGATGGGCCTAAAGCCGCTCAAAAACTACGAGGCGCAGCAGCAGTATCGCGACGAGGTGGGCAAACTGGTCCGCGACCTGAACATGCGCCACCTGCGCGCCCGGGTGCCCAGCCTTTCGATCGGCGAAGCGGAGAAAACTCTCGACCGCATCCTCGCCGGCGAGGTGCTCGAGGGGATCGGGCGCGACGATCTGCTGCGCCTGCCTCACGCGGATTTCTTCCGCCGCCGCGGCGCCCCGGCGTTCACGATGATCGGTCGCGACGGGGAAAAATTCGACGACGTCGTGGCCTACGCCAAGCATCTCGCGCAGAACCTCCCCGAGCCGTATCTCGCGAACCGCGACTTTTCGGAATATCTCGACCTGCTCGGCCAGGTGACGCGGGGCGAAACGACCGCCGAGGCGGCCGGCGCCAAATCGCCGACTCTGCGGCGCGTCGGCGGCGCCTGCCCCTGCTCGAAAGCCGTTCGCTGGGTGGTCGACGATCCGACGCCAGCGTCCCCGGTTCTCGTCGGCGCGTGATCGCTCGGCCCATCAACGGAGAACGGGAGGGGAGGTCGCAATGAAGCTCTTCGATCGGCTGATCGTCACGGGCCTGCCCCTGGTCCCCAAGGCGATCGTCGGCAAGGTCGCAGCCCGCTACGTTTCGGGGGCGACGCTCGACGACGCGATTCGCACGATCCGCGAGCTGAACGCGGCGGGCGCCATGGTCACGCTCGACCTACTCGGCGAGGAGGTCGCCGAACGGGCGAAGGCGACCGCCTCGGTCGATGAGTATCTGCGGATCTTGAGCCAAGTCCATGCGCTCGGCCTCGATGCGAACGTTTCGATCAAACCGACCATGCTCGGGATGAAGATCGACCTCGGCTTCTGCCGCGAATCGATCGAGCGGATCGTCGCCGCCGCCAAAGGGTTCGGCAACTTCGTCCGCATCGACATGGAGGACGCCTCGACCACCGATGCGACGCTCGCGATCTTCCGCGAGCTGTTCGAAAAATACGGCAACGTCGGCGTCGTCCTCCAGGCCTACATGCGGCGCACTCTCGCCGACATCGCGGCGCTGCCGGAAAAGGGCGTCAACATCCGGATCTGCAAAGGGATCTACATCGAATCGCGGAAAGTCGCCTGGAAGGGGTACGAGACGGTCCGCGCCAACTACGTCCAGGCGCTCGACAAGCTGATCCGCCAAGGGGTCTATCCGGCAATCGCCACCCACGACGAGTATCTCGTCTGCGCGGCGCTCGGGCTGATCGAAAAGCATGGCCTGGCGCGCGAGCAGTACGAATTCCAGATGCTGCTCGGCGTGGACGAGGAGCTGCGGAAGATTCTGATCGCCGGAGGGCACCGGCTGCGCGTCTACGTGCCGTACGGGCGCGACTGGTATCCCTACTCGATCCGCCGCCTACGCGAGAACCCCGAGATCGCCCGCCACGTCATGCGCTCGATGCTCGCGGGCAAGTAGTGGTTTCCGACCCACCGCCGGCCGCCGCGCCGGATTCCTCGGCGAATCCCTCTCCGGATTCATCGTCCAACCGCTCGCCCGACGCGGCGATCCGTTTCATCGTCGATCTCGCCCGCGCCCTCCATCGCTACGGCACGACGGCGCACCGGCTGGAAAACGCGCTCCAGGGGGTCGCCCACCGGCTGGGCCTCGAAGCGCAGTTCTTCTCGACGCCGACGGCAGTCTTCCTCTCCGCCGGCTTGCCGGGCGAAGAAGCGAAGACAGTGCTGATTCGGGTCCAGCCCGAAGCGATGAACCTCGAGCGCCTGGCGCTGCTCGACAGCCTGGCCACCGAAGTCATGCTCGGCGAGGTCTCAGTCGAAACCGCGGCGGAGAGGATTGCCGCGATCAACACCGCGCCGCAGCGCTACGGCCAAGGCTTGGTGCTCATCTCTTCGGCGATCGCCTCGGCCACCGCGGCGCGCTTCTTCGGCGGCGGCTGGCGGGAGGTTCTGGCCGGCGGCCTCCTCGGCCTGGTGATCGGCCTGCTGGGGCTCTACTCGGGTCCTCGTCCCTGGCTCGGCCGCCTGTTCGAGCCGATGGCCGCGGCGCTCGCCTCTTTCCTTGCGACCTTCGCCGCGGCGCACGGCGACCGGATTTCGGTCTACATCGTCACCCTCTCGGCGTTGATCACCCTGGTGCCGGGGCTCTCGCTCACGGTTGCCATGTCGGAGCTATCCACCCGCGACCTCTCCTCAGGCAGCGCCAGGCTCGCCAACGCGCTGATGATCTTCCTGGCGCTCGCATTCGGCGTGGCGTTCGGAGCGCAGCTCGCCTCGCTGTTGATCGCCGGAACGCCCGCCGTGGGGCTGATCCACCCGATTCCGCTGCCGGCTTGGACCGAATGGGTCGCCCTGCTGATCGCACCGCTCGGCTTCGTCGTCCTCCTCCGGGCCAGCCCGCGCGACATCCCCTGGATCTTGATCGCCGGAGTCACGGCCTATTTCGGCGTCCGCCTCGGAGCCCGAGCCCTCGGCCCCCAGCTTGGCGCCTTCGCCGGAGCGGTGGCAGTAGGAGCTGGCAGCAACCTCTACGCCCGCTTCCTCGACCGGCCCGCCGCGGTTGTGCAAGTCCCCGGCATCCTCTTCCTGGTCCCCGGCAGCATCGGCTTCAAAAGCCTCGCTGCCCTCCTCGAAAGCGACGTCGTCTCGGGCATCGAGACGGCGTTTCGCATGACGCTCGTCGCGATCGCCCTGGTCGCGGGTTTGTTAGTCTCGAACGTCGTTGTGCCCCCCAGAAAAGCGTTGTAAAGCCCGCGAACGCCCCGAGCGGACTCAGTCTGAAGCGAGCGCACAAGTTTCTGCCGGCCAACGTCGCCGGGGAAACGCCGAGGGCCGCTATCCGCTCCGTGCGCTTCACCATCCTGCGCGGCAATCGTTGATTCGGCGAATTCCGCGAAAATCCGCCGGAGACGACGCCGAAACGGCCTCGTAAAGCCGCTATCGGCTGCTGACAGCGACTCTTCGGTCTTCGCTAGCGGCTATCTGGCTCCGGATCGCTGCATCGCCCGTGTATTCCCGCTATCGGCGCCTGGATTGCGGGCAGCGCTCCTCGAAAGCCGCCATCGCTCGCAGAGAGCGGCGTGGCGGCGCCGGATCGCGGCTGCCGGTCTCGGATAGCCGCTATCGGCCAAGGGATCGCGCGTTTTTCCTCTCGAATCCCGCTCTCCGCGCCGGACGCCCGAATCCAGCGGCGGAAAGCCGCTATCGGCCGTCACCCCGCGAGCGCGGCGGGCGCTGGCGCCCAGCGGGACTCGCTGAGCGCCAGCTGAGGGCCCACTAAGGGATCGCCACCTCTCTCCGGGTGAAGAGAGAGGCCGGCGCATTTCAGCCGTCGGTCCCCGGCGGGAGCAGGCGCCCGGCTCGTCACCCCCTCCCGTGGTATCCTCCCAGGTCACGCCGTGCAAGCGGCGTCCATCCGCCGGGAATTCCGCGCGACAGTTCAATTGGAGATCGAGCCGGGCCGCTTCGCTCTTGCGGTGGGGCCGAGCCTCGAATAGGGAGAGCGGGTTCGCTCTCTCCGAAGGAGTATCTGTGACCCGCGAACATAGCGCCAATAAAAATACTGCCCGCCGCGAGGACGTTCGAAACCTCGCGATCATCGCCCACGTCGACCATGGCAAGACCACTTTGGTCGATGCCATGCTCTGGCAGAGCGGCATCTTCGGCGCCCATGAGCACATCGTCGAACGGGTCATGGACTCGAACGATTTGGAACGGGAGCGAGGCATCACCATCCTCGCCAAGAACACCGCGGTCATGTTCCGCGGCACCAAGATCAACATCGTCGACACCCCCGGCCACGCCGATTTCGGCGGCGAGGTGGAGCGGACGCTCAAGATGGTCGACGGCGTCATGCTGCTGGTCGACGCTTCGGAAGGGCCGTTGCCGCAGACCCGTTTCGTGCTCAAGAAGGCACTCGAAGCGGGGCTCGCGCCGATCGTCGTGATCAACAAGATCGACCGCCAGGACGCCCGCGTGTCCGAGGTGGTGAACGAGGTCTACGACCTGTTCATCGACCTCGACGCGACCGAGGACCAACTCGACTTTCCGGTCCTCTACGCCAACGCCCGCGCCGGCCGCTGCCGGACCGAGGCCGAAGGGCCGGAGACCAATCTGCAGCCGCTGTTCGAACAGATCATCAAGTCGGTGCCCGCCCCGACCTACGATCCCGATGCGCCGCTTCAGATGCTGGTCGTCACCCTCGATTACGACGACTACGTGGGGCGCTTGGCGATCGGCCGGGTGTTCAACGGCACGATCAAGAAGGCGCAGGAAGTGGCGCTCTGCGAGCTGAACGGCAAGATCAGCCCGGGCAAAGTCGCGCAGCTCTACGGCTACGAGGGGTTGAAGCGGATCGACATCGCTGAGGCCGGGCCGGGCGACATCGTGGCGATCGCCGGTCTCGACCCGGTCTCGATCGGCGAGACCGTCACCGTGCGCGACGACCCGCGGCCGCTACCCGCGATCCACGTCGACGAGCCGACGATCGCGATGGTCTTCTCGGTCAACGACTCGCCGTTCGCCGGTCTCGAGGGCAAGCACGTCACCTCGCGCAAGCTGAAAGAGCGGCTGGAAAAAGAGATCCTCACCAACGTCTCGATCCAGGTCGAGCCGGGCGACACCCCCGACGTATTCAAGGTCGCGGGGCGTGGCGAGCTGCAACTCGCGATCTTGATCGAGATGATGCGCCGCGAAGGGTTCGAGCTGGCGGTTGGCAAGCCGGAAGTTCTGACCCGGCACATCGATGGCGTTTTGCACGAGCCGATGGAACACCTGGTGATCGACTGCCCGGAAATCTCGATCGGCGTCGTCACCCAAAAGATCGGCGAGCGCAAAGGGCGGATGATGAATTTGGTCAACCACGGCTCGGGTCGCGTGCGGATCGAGTTCCGCCTGCCTTCGCGCGGGTTGATCGGCTTCCGCGGGGTGTTTCTGACCGACACCAAAGGGGCGGGGATCATGAATCACCTGTTCGACGGCTTCGCGCCCTGGCAGGGGGAGATCGAGCACCGGGCGACGGGGGTGTTGATTTCCGACCGCCCCGGCAAGGCAACCGCCTACGCGATCGAGCATCTCCAGCCGCGGGGCGAGCTGTTCGTCGCGCCGACCGACGAGGTCTACGAAGGCATGGTGGTGGGGGAGCACAGCCGCGACAACGACCTGGACGTCAACGTGGTGCGCGAAAAGAAGCTCACCAACATGCGCGCTTCCGGCTCGGAAGATCTGGTCCGGCTGGTGCCGCCGCGGCTGATGAACCTGGAGCAGGCGCTCGAATTCATCCGCGAGGACGAGCTGGTTGAGGTGACGCCGAAGGCATTCCGGTTGCGGAAGCGCATCCTCCAGGCGAACCGCCGGAAGTAGGGCCGGCCTCTTGGCCGCCCTTGATTCGGCGGCGCTCGCGTTCGGGCCGTCGGTCGTTTATACTGCCGCAGCATATTTTGACGACAGTCGACCGACGGTCCGGCGCGGTATCCGCCGCGGGGAGGGTGCCGGCGGTGAGGAGGGGGCCTCTTATGACTCGAGCGCTACGCCTGCCAGTCTTCCGCCATGCCCTCTGGGCATTGGCAATCCTGCCGTTCGCCCAGGGTGCCCACGCGGTGATCTGCACTGCCGATCCGACCCCCGCCGCCACCCTGCTGCTACCTTATTTTGAGGTCGATCTTGACGACCCGAACGGTATCGACACGCTGTTCTCGATCAACAACGCGTCGTCCGCCGCGGTGCTCGCCCACGTCGTCCTATGGACCGACCTGTCGGTGCCGACGTTCGATTTCAACGTCTATCTGACCGGCTACGACGTCCAGACGATCAGCCTGCGCGAGATCTTTTCGGGCACTGCGCCGCGCACCGCGCCGGTCGGCCAAGACCCGGGCGACACGATCAGCCCGCGCGGTCCCTTCTCTCAGGATGTGAGCTTCGCGAGCTGCGCGGGCCAGTTGCCGCCGCCGCCGATCCCGGCGTCGTTCCTCGCCCACCTGCGCGCGGCGCATACGGGGAAATTCTCGCCGTTCTTGAACGGCTGCTCGGGTCTCGCGTTCGGCGACTCGATCGCCCGGGGGTACGTGACGGTCGACGTGGTCAACAACTGCACCCTGCGCTTTCCCGGCGACGCCGGGTATTTCGCCTCCGGCGGCACCGGCGATGCGACGAACCAGAACGTTCTATGGGGCGATTACTTCGCGGTCAACGGAAGCGAAAACTCGGCGCATGGCGACAACCTGGTCCACATCGAGGCGTCGGCGAAGAATCCGGAGACTTCGGTGCCCGGCCAATACACGTTCTATGGTCGCTACGTGAACTGGACCGCGGCGGACAACCGCGAGCCGCTCGCGACCAATTTCGCGTTCCGCTACCAGAACGGCGGCGCCTTCGATGGCGGGACCGACGTGATCGTCTGGCGCGATTCGAAGGTCGACCAAAACGCCTTCAAATGCGGCCAGGTGCCGTCGTGGTATGCGTTGGGCGCGGAGTTGATCCTCCTGTTCGACGAGGAGGAGAACCCGACGATGTTCATGACGCCGCCGTTCTCGCCGCAGCCGCCTTCGTTCGACATCATTCCGTTTCCCGCCGAAACGTCGCGCGTCCGGGTCATCGACGAGGAGGTCACCAACGGTCCCTACTTCATCATCCCGGCGAACGCCGATTTCGGCTGGATGTATTTGAACCTGAGCTCCACGGTGGGTCCCGCGGGCAATAACCCTCCCGAAGATCCGGCCGCGGCGCAAGCCTGGGTGAGCGTCGCCACCCATGCCGAGGGGCGCTATAGCGTTGGCTACCCGGCGATTCAGCTCGACAGCGCCTGCGACGCGGCCCACATCACATACGACGACGGAGGTCCGGTGCTTCCATGATCGCCCTCGCTACGAGATATATTCAACTTTGTATTACCCCACTGCCAACTTCGCCGTGCGAGCTTCGAACCCTCGCGCGGCGTCCGATCGATCGACCGGAGGCTCTATGAAGAAATCCGTCCTGGCGGCGAGCGTGCTGCTCGCGGTCACCCTGCTCACCAGTCCCGTGGCGACCCACGCCGTGATCTGCACGATCGACGACGTGCCCGCGGCGACCCTGTTGTTGCCCTATTTCGAGGTCGACCTCGACAACCCCTGGGGCGTCAACACCCTGTTCTCGATCAACAACGCCTCGGCCTCCGCGGTGCTCGCCCACGTCGTTCTTTGGTCGGACCTGTCGGTGCCGACGTTCGACTTCAACGTCTACCTGACGGGCTACGACATCCAGACGGTGAGTGTCCGCGACATCTTTTCGGGTACGGTGCCGCGTACGGCATCGGACGGCCAGGACCCGCAGGACACGATCAGCCCGCAGGGGGCATTCTCCCAGGACATCAACTTCGCCAGCTGCACCGGCCAACTGCCGCCGCCGAGCGTGCCGGCCTCGTTCGTCACCCATCTGCGGGCGGCGCACACGGGCAAGTTCTCGGCGATCCTAAACGGCTGCGCCGGGCGCGACCTGGGCGACAACATCGCCCGCGGCTACATCACGGTCGACACGGTGAACAACTGCACGCTGCGCTTCCCGGGCGACACGGGTTATTTCGCCTCCGGGGGCTCCGGCGACGCGACGAACCAGAACGTCCTTTGGGGCGACTATTTCTACGTCTGGGATCTCGCGAACACCGCCCAGGGTGAGACTCTGGTCCACATCGAGGCTTCCGGCACGAATCCGGAAACCTCGACCTCCGGCCAGTACACGTTCTACGGCCGCTATGTGAACTGGACCGCGGCCGACAACCGCGAGCCTCTGTCGACCAACTTCGCCGCGCGCTATGTCAACGGCGGCGCGTTCGATGGCGGCACGGACTACCTGGTCTGGCGCGATTCGAAGGTCGATCAGAACGCATTCAAGTGCGGCACAGTGCCGACCTGGTACCCGCTGTCGCAAGAAGGGATCGTGGTGTTCGACGAGGCCGAGACGCCGGAGGTGCAGCAAGTGCCGCCGTTCTCGCCGCCGCCCCCGGGCGACTTCCTGATTCCGTTCCCGGCCGAGGCGCAGCGGACGGCGATCGACGGCGATGATTTCCCGGTGTCGTTCGATTTTGGCTGGATCTTCCTGAACCTGAACACCACCGTCGCCTCGGCCGGATCGAATCCGCCCGAAGATCCGGCGGCGGCTCAAGGATGGGTGACGGTGGTAATGGAAGCTTCCGGCCGCTTCAGCGTCGGGTACGACGCGATCCAGCTCGACGACGCCTGCCGGGCCGCCCACTTTGCTCCGGGCGGATTGCTCTGATCGCCGCAGCCGTCGCGGGCTTCTTGGCCCGGTCCCAGTAAAAAAGGGCGGCCCCGTTTGCGGGGCCGCCCTTTTCACGTCAGGACGCCGACGGAAACTTCGTCGGCGTTCGTCCCTACTGGAAGAACCCGGAGACGTCGAGGATGACGTTCGTCGTACCGGACGACTCGTTGAAGATCGAGATCGACTGCGAGCCGTCGGCCGGCAGCGTCACGACCGCGTTGTTGGTGCGGGTTTGGTTCGCTCCGAAGTTGATCGCGCTGGTGAGCGGTACGGCGGCGTCCGACGGATAGATCCGTAGATCTCCGGCGGCCGCCGGCGCCACGACCGTGACGTTCACCGCCAAGGCTTTGGCGGTCGACGGGATTCCGCAGGCGCCGGCCGCGATGAAAGCGCGGGTCGAAGCGGGGGCGAGGACCGGTCCGCCGAGCGGGCCGGAGGTATTGCGGGTGTCGAGGATTCGGCACGGGGTGAGAGTGTAGTAGTTGAACGAGTTCGCGGGAGCCGCCGTGCACGAGGCAGGCTGGGCGACGTTTGCGATGTTTACCGAGTCGACGAACCAGCCGGTGCCTGCGACGCTGTCGTCGTCGCCCTCGCGCCAGCGAATCCGCAGCGTCTGGCCGGCGAACGAGCCGAGGTTGATCGACACCTGGGTGAGAGCGCCGATCGTTCCGGCGCAGTAGCCGCGCAGGGCGCCGATCGGATTACCGCCGTTGATCGTGCCGTTGAACAGGCCGGCGGTGAAGTTGGCGTCCGGAATGGTCGCCCAGGTCAGGCCGTCGGTCGAATACTCGACCGTGCCGCCGTCCCAACAGGTGCCCGAGCTGAACTCGAAGTTGAACGTATGGAAGAAGCTCAACGTCGTCGTGGCCTGCACCTGGAACGCCGGGGAGACCAAGACGCGCTCGCCCGGGCTCGCGAGTCCGGGGGAGAACCAGGAATGGGTGGGAGTCTGCGATTGCGCTGTCGAAAGCGTCCAGTCGTTGGCGCCTTGGACGGCGGTGTGAGTCCAGCCGGCTAGGTCGAAACCACCCGCCGCCTCGAACGTGTCGACGAGGGCTACGGTGGCGACCGGTCCGGTCGGGGTGGCGCTCCGGCGGACGGTGTTCGTGTCCGTATTGCCGTTGCTCGAATCCTTCGCCCGGACGACGTAGTAGTACGGGGTATTGAAGGTGAGTGGGCTCCCGTCATTGTAGGAGGTGCTCGATACCCCGCTGACGAGCAGGTTGGCGCCGCTCGGGGTGAAGGTCGGGTTGGTCGAGCGGTAGACGTCGTAGGTGACCGGGCCGGCGCAGACCGCCGAGGCGGCTGCCCAGGAGACGGTGAGGCCGCAGGTGGCCCCCGCGTTGTTGGACACGCCGGTGGCTCCGGAGAAGTCGGGAGCCGCGACGCAGGGGCCGGTGCCGACCGCCTCGACGCAGGTCGTCTGCGGGGATTCGCAGACGCCGGTCGATTCGGTGCCGGAGATCTTGTAGGCGTAGGAGATGGTGCCCGAAACGGTGTTGTCCTGATAGGACGAGCCGGTCACGCCGATCGCGAGCGGGGTGAAGCCGTTGTTCGCAGCGCAGGTGCCGCGCGCCCGGAAGACGTTGAAATTGGTTGCCGCCGGGGCGCCGTTGGTCCAGGAGACCGTGATTTGATTGGGCGCTGTGGCCGCAGCGGTCCCGATCAGCGGGGAGCCCGGCGCGGTGCAGGGGATCGGCACGGCGCTCGCGCAGTTGCTCGGCGGCGCACCGCATGCCTCGGTGCCGGTCGGGTGGGCGATGATCTGGTAGTTGTAGTTGAAGGTGTTGGCGACGCCCTGGTCGGTGAGATTGAGCGAGGCGACGTCGTTGGCGATCTTGACGAAGCCGGCGTTGCAGCCCAGCTCGTTGCGATAGACGTCGTAGACGACGCCGGCACCGGCCGAAGTCCACGACAGGAGCATCGTGTTGTCCGAGGGGACCAGCGAGAGCGTGGGCGAGGTCGGGATCGTGCAGGCGGCGAACGTGGTGTTCGATCCCGCATCCGAGGCGCAGGCGATGTTGTGACGGTTGAACGCGGCGAAGATCGCGCCGCCGTGCGGAGTGCCGTTCGACAGGTTGCCGTCGTCGTCGTCGGCAACCCGGAAGGTCCGGAACAGGGTGCCGGCGGCACAGCCGTCGGAGGTCCAGGTGGTGGGCATTGTGTTGCAGGTAAAGAAACTGGTGGTGGTCGCCCGGGTCAGGTACCAGAGCCGGTCGGAGATCGACCAGGCGCCGCCGGTGCCGGGACTCGGCAGGTCGCGGTTCGCGAGGTCCCAAAGTGCCTGCGACGAGATGTACGACTCGCAGTGCCCTTCGCGCTTCTTGGTCAAGGTCGCGTTGGCGATCGCGTTGGCGCCGCAGGGGCCGACGTAGTTCGGGTTGTTGGGGTTGGGCTGCGGGCAGGTGGTCTGGGTAAAGTTCGCCGGAGTCGAGGGGGTGTTGGCGGTGTGCTTCGCCCAATCGATGTCGCGGACCCCGGTGCAGGCGGTGCAGGTGTTGCCGTAACCACCGCAGTTGCCGCCGAGGAAACCCGAGCCGATGCAGGAGAGGTGGGTGGCGAGCGACGCGGTCCAATCGCCGACCGTCTCGCCGCTACCGTTCTCCGGCGGTGAGCCGGTGCCGTCGTTGCTGTCCAGCCCGTGGCCGTATTCGTGGAGCGAGACGCCCGGCAGCTCGCCGGTGTTGTTGCAGCCGCCGCCCGACTTGAAGAAGTTGAGCGTCGAGCCGTTCCAATAGGCGTTGCAGGTCTGGTTCAGGTTGACGTTGGTGGTCAGCTGGGCGGAGAGCCAGGCGACCGACGGGAGCCAGCCGCGGCCGACTTCCTTCACCCGGTTGACCCAATAGAACTGGGTGCGCGACGAGCGGGTGTTGCCCGCTCCGCCGAAGCCCGGGGTCGAGCAGTCGCTGGCGGCCGAGGTGCTGAAATCGAAGTTGCCCAAGCCGTCGGCGGCGAGTGAGATCGCGCCGCAGGTGTCGACCGGCCGGACGAACTGGCCGGTCAGGCTCGAGGTGGTCGCGGCGTTGGTAAAGGTGTAGACGCCGGCCGAGTTGGTGAAACCGCCGGTCGAAATGTTGGTGAACGGTACCGGCTTGCTGGTTTCGCCGAGCGAGGGCTGGACGAGCACGACGCCCCCCTTGGCCTGGGCATACTCGTTGACGTCGCCGAATTCGACGACCTTGCCCGTGAGCGCGTCGATCCGGGCGCGCCAGGTGCCGACCGTCCCTTTCCGCCGGAACGACAGCTCCCAGACCGGCAACAGGCCGTAGCCGTCGCCGGGCTGGAAGCGCTCGGGGGCCGCGGTGTCGATCTTGGCGCGGGTCATCATCTTGAGCGATGCCGCGCCGACGGGCGCGTCGAGGTCGGAGAAGCCGCCGATGTAGCTCGCGAGCGCCTGCACGGCCTCGTCCTGCGTCAGGCGCGGGAACGGAACGGCGAGGCCCGGCGGCGGTACGCCTTCGGTGCCGAACTGCACCATGTTGCCGTGGTTGATCCGGAACATGACCCGGGCGCCTTCGACCTTCCAGCCGCCGCGATACACGTCGTAGTCGACGTACCAGAGGTAGTCCGACATCGGGCCGGAGCGACCCTCGGAAAGCTTCAGGTCTTTGGCCTGGATCCCGAGCAACCCTTCAACCTGGGGCAGGAACGAGCGGGCGATGCGGTCCATCGTGGCCAGGTCGACCGCGCGGGAGGCGCCGAGAAAGGGCGCGATGTCGGCATCGGAAAGGTTGTTGCCCGCGCCGGGAATCCAGGGCCAGCCGGAGCCCTCGGCATACTCCAGGTAGCCGCTGCGGCGGTCGACGTAGGCGGTCCAGGTGCCGCCCGCTTCGGTCTCGAAGCGGGACCAGGCGTCGGGAAGGTTCGCCGCGATGCCGGCGGGGGCCTGGTCGAGCAGGGCGACGGAGGGCGGCGGGCTCAGAGCTTCTCGGACGGTGGCCAGGCGGCCGAGCGGTCCGGGATCGTTCTTCTGCATTATTTGGGCCGAAGCGGTTGCCGCGAGCAGGGCGGCCAGCGAGGCCGCGAGCCCGGCCATTTTCAAGGTTTTTCGATTCATGAACTTCCCCTATCGGTGAGGATCGAATATGCCTGGTGCGCTTCTAACAGGCCGGTGGTAGCCGAGTCAACCTCCGGACCGGATTTTTACATCGTCGCGGGCGGACGAAACCGCGAAGTCGGCGTCCTATGCCTGTGTTACCGCTGAGGCGTTGTTGATCGAGAACAGGGTGCCGTTCGGGTAAGGTCGACCAAAATCGGCGGCTAAAGTCCCAGATTCATCGAGTGCCGGTAACGGGCCGGGGGCAACCCCCGGCCCCGTTTTTTAGTCATAAATCCCATCGGCGAACCAGTCGCCGGTCGTCCGGTCGCGAAACAGCCGGTAGACGCTGCCGCCGAACAACTCGACGTCCCAGTATTCCCGGTCGGCCGGATCGTCGGTCCACCAGCCTTCCTCCAGTGCCCACGGCCCAGCGGCGACCCGCACGCCGCCGCGAATCTCCATGCGGCGGGTGGCGTCCTCGCCGCCGGCGACCACCGGGCGCACCTCGATCGGCCGCGCGGTGATCGAAATCGCCGGACTCGCTGCTGCCTCGGGGGCCGGTCCCTCGGTAATCACTTCGATCGGCAACGGCGGGCGGAGCGCCCGGACGCCGAGCAGCCCGCGGCCCTGGCGCGCCGCCGCGCGGTCCATGACCAGCGGCGGCGGGGGAGGGGCGAACGCGACCAGAGCGGCGCGCTCCGGCCGGTGGCCGTCGATCGGGCGCGGCGAGCCGACCCGCTCCGGGCCGAGCAGCGCGAACAGGCGGGCGAGCGTCGCTGCCAGGCGATCGGGCGACAGGGCGGCGGGACCGAGCAGCGAGAGCTGCGCTTCGCGCGGACGGTCGGGGTGGGCGCGGAAGAGGAAGCCGATCACCGGCGCGCCGGGCGGGTTCGCTTCGAGGTCGAGGCGGATCAGCGACAGGAGCGTTTTGACGTCGCGGCTGGGCGCCGGCAGCTCGATCGAGCGACGTAGATTTCCCTCCGGTTCGAGGGTCAGGTCGAGCTCCAGCCGCAGGCAGGCGAGCCCCGCGTTCTCCAGCCGTTTGGTAAGACGTTCGAGCGCCGCCCGGCCGATGAAGAGAAACGGCTCGATCGTCGCGAGCGGCCATTCGAGGCTCATCCCCTCTTCGAAAGAGGGGGGCGGCTCGCGGGGGACCAGCGGTCGCGGATCGAGCCCGCGCGCCACCGTGTGCAGGTCGCTCCCCGAACGGCCGAGACGGCTCGCCACCTCCGCGGGCGGAAGCCGGGCGAAGTCGCCGATCGAGCGAACGCCCCAACGTTCAAGCGTCGAGGAGAGATCGACCTCCGGCGCAAGGCGCGCGAGCGGCAGCGGCGCCAAGAACGCCGCCTCCTCGCCCGCCGGGACGATCACCGGCGAACCGGGCAGTCCCGCGGCGACGCGGGCGGCGAGCTTGCTCGACGCGATGCCCACCCGAGCGGGAAGCCCCGCGGCGTCGGCGGCGGCGGCAAGGTCGCGTCCGAGCGCGCGCTCCAATCCGCCGGGCTCGGCCGCCGCATCGCGCAGCGAAGCGGTCTGCGGCAAGCCGTCGAGATCGATGAAGATCGTCCCGTCGCCCGCGCTCTCCACCCGGGGGGAGAAGGCATCGGCGACCTCGATCAACGCCTCTTCCGCCGCACGTTCCGAGATCGCATCGCGCGGTCGCACCGCGAGCTTGGGGCAGAGCGCGCGCGCCTGGGGGA
Organism: Acidobacteriota bacterium; assembly: GCA_040005235.1. Classification (GTDB taxonomy): domain Bacteria; phylum Acidobacteriota; class Thermoanaerobaculia; order Multivoradales; family UBA5704; genus DASYKS01. Next base: position 47,071 of record JBDTZG010000031.1, read on the forward strand.
GCGAAAGCCCCGGGCGCACGCCGGCCGCGCGCGCGGCGCGGGTGGCGGCGACGATGCGGGCGGCCTGGCCGTTGCCTTCGAGGATCGCGAGCGCCTCGCGGATCAGCTCGGGCTCGCTGCGCAACCGGGCGGCGAGCGGAAAGAGCGGCACGGTGAGGCACGCAAGGCGGCTGCGGCCGGTCTCTACCTTTCGGCTCATGCCGAAGCCGCGAGCCGGGGGCGCTCGAAGAGGCGTACCGGCCGTACTTCCGGCGCCGGGGGAGTCAGGCACTCGGCGCTCCGCCATGAGGTTTCGGCGCTCTGCCCCGCCGAACCGCCGCGCCGCTTTTCCAGCACCAACCGGCCGCCGAGCCCGGCGAGCAGGACGGGGGAGGCGCCGGAGCGCAGCCAGCGCGCATTGCCCCGGTCGAGCTCGACGACTGCGGCCGCCGCGGTGCCGCTCGCCCGGTAAGGGGCGGAGACCAAGAGCGCCGCGCCGCGCGCCGCCGCCGCGCGCGTCAGGCGGAGCCAGCCAGCCTCGATGCCGCGCCCTCCGCGCAGGGGCGGCAGGCCGAGATCGACCACCGCGAGCGGGAAGCCCGCGCCGAGCAGCATCTCGGCCGCCGCGAGCGCCTGCTCGATGGTGCGCGGGCGCACCCAGAGCAGACGCGAAAGGTCGGCGCCCGCCGCCTCGGCGCGCGCCGGGTCGAGATGGTCGCCGAGGTCGATCAGCGCCGCCGCCTCGCCCGCGCGGGTCGTGGCGGCGAGGACTTCGAGCACCAGAGAGAAGCGCCCGCTCGACCGGCCGCCGACGACCTCCACCAGCTCGCCGCGCGGTAGCCCGCCGTCGAGCAGACGATCGAGGACCGGCAGCCCCGTCGGCAGCAGCTCGCGTTCCGCCTTGCCCAGCAACTGGCGGGCGCTCTGCATCCGATCCCGCAGATCCTGGGGGAGGGCGCGGGGTCCCAGCGGCGCGCGGGAGCCAACGTTTGCCGGGATCTCAGGGACCTCGTCGGGCATGTCGAGATAGGCGGTGCGGACGGCGTGAAGCATGGAGCGAGAGTAGGCGCAAGATAGGCGTAAGTCAATCGTAAGTCTTTCATCTTTAATGACTTCCACGGGAGACCAGATGGTGCGCGGAGCGTAAAAGCAATCGGCTTGCGGGTCTTGGTGCTCGATCGAGAGAACCGGAAGAAAGCCGTGCCGAGAGATACAATCGATCCCACGATGAGCCTCGCCGACCTCCGCCGCGAATACACCGCCTCCGGCCTCACCGAAGCCGACGCCGGAGACGACCCGCGCGACCTGTTCCGCCGTTGGTTTGCCCAGGCGCTCGAAGTCGACCCGCAAGATGCCAACGCCATGACGCTCGCGACCGCCGACGAAGCGGGCCGGCCATCGGCGCGGATCGTCCTGCTCAAAGGGTGCGACGAGCGGGGGCTCACCTTCTTCACCAACTACGACAGCCGGAAGGGGCGGGAGCTGGGGCAAAACCCCTACGCCGCGCTCGCCTTCTTCTGGCCCGCGCTCGACCGCCAGGTGCGGATCGAGGGCCGCGTCGGGCGGACCTCGCGCGAGGCGTCGGAGGAGTATTTCCGCAGCCGCCCGCGCGGCTCGCGCCTCGGCGCCTGGGCCTCGGCGCAATCGCGCACGATCGGCGGCCGGGAAGAGCTGGAGCGGGCGGTCGCCGCGCTCGAAGCACGCTTCCCCGGCGAAGAGATCCCCTGTCCGCAGTTCTGGGGCGGATTCCGCCTGGTTCCGGACACCTGGGAGCTCTGGCAAGGCCGCCCGAGCCGGCTCCACGATCGGCTCCGCTACACCAAGGACTCCGCCGGGGGATGGGTGCGCGAGAGGCTCTCGCCGTAAGCGGTCTCGGCACCTAAAAGCAAACACAGAGAGGCAGCCGGATGAGCGAGAGCGAGCAGATCGCCCGGTGGCGGGTGGATACCCCCGGGTGCGCGGAGCGGATTCACTTGAACAATGCGGGCTCGGCGCTTCCCGTGGGTTCGGTGCTCGCGGCACAAGTTGGATATCTCGAACGCGAGGCGCGGCTCGGCGGCTATGAGATCGAGGACGCGGAGATGGCGACCAGCGAGGCGGCGTACGGCCATCTCGCTCGTCTGGTGGGTGCCGTGCCACGGAATCTCGCGATCGTCGAGAACGCGACCGTCGGTTTCGCCCTCGCGCTGTCCGCGTTCGATTTTGAGCCCGGCGACCGCTTGGTGACGACGAACGAGGACTACCCGTCGAACCATCTGATGTTCCTCTCGCTCGCGGAGCGGCGCGGGGTGGAGGTGGTGCGCGCCGACGATCTGCCCGAAGGCGGGGCGGATCCCGCATCGATCGCGAAGCTCGCCGCGCATCCGCGCTGCCGGCTGGTCGCGGTCAGTTGGGTGCCCACCAACTCCGGTTTGATTCAACCGGTCGAAGCGATCGGCGAGGTCTGCGAACGGCTCGGCGTCCCCTACCTGATCGATGCCTGCCAGGCGGTCGGCCAACTGCCGATCGACCTGGGTACCCTCCGCTGCGACTACCTTTCCGCTTCGGCGCGGAAGTTCCTGCGCGGGCCGCGCGGCATCGGTTTCCTCGCGGTCTCCGACCGGGCGCTCGATCGGGGCGACTCGCCGCTGCTGCTCGACATGCGCGGCGCCGACTGGACGAGTGCCGGCGAATTCCGGCGGGTCGATTCCGCCCGCCGGTTCGAGAACTGGGAGTTCAACTACGCGCTCGTGCATGGCCTCGGCGAGGCGGCGCGCTACGCGGTGGACGAGGCGGGAGAGGCGGGAGGGCGCCGCTCCGTGGCGCTCGCGGCCTACGTTCGCGAACGGCTGGCGGCGCTGCCCGGCGTCTCGATCGCCGACCGGGGGAAGAATCTGGCGGCGATCGCCACCGCCACCGTTGCGGGAAAAGATCCTCAAGAGCTGGTGCTCGCGCTCCGCGACCGGGGGATCAACCTGCACGCTTCGAACCGGATCGCCTATTTTCAAGGAGGGGGCCGCAGCCGCAGCCTCTTCCGTGTTTCGCCCCACTACTACAACACCGAAGAGGAGATCGATCGGGCGATCGGGGCGCTCGGCGAGCTGCTCGCGGCTTGAGCTGTCCCACTTTCTTCGGTCCGCCACACTCCAGCCCTGGAGCCCGAAAGCTCCATCCTGCTACGGTTTAGCTGTCTGCTGTCGCCTCCGAAAGAGCCCCGAGACCATATCTTGCACGTACCGTCGTCCATCGAGCCGGTGGAAGAGGATCGCTGGGGCACGCCGCCGAACCTGAGGCCGGGGCCGGAGCGCGCGCCGCTGTCGTTCGGCCAAGAGGCGCTCTGGTTTCTTTCTCGCCTGGCCCCCGCCTCGCGCGCCTACCACCTGTGCGGAGCCGCACGGCTTCTAGTCCCCTGCGACGCGAAAACCGGCGAGGCCGTGGCGCGCGCGTTCGCCGCTCTCGCCAAGCACCATCCCGCCCTCCGCACGACCTTCGGCGAAGGGCCGGACGGCACCCCGGAGCAGCGGGTGGGCAGCGGTCCGGGCCTGGACTTCTCGCAAGTCGTCGTCGCCTCGGAGGTCGATCTCGCCCTTCATCTGGCCCGGGAGCTGGACGCTCCGTTCGACCTCGAACAGGGGCCGCTGGTGCGCGCGGGGCTGATCACCGCTGCCGGCGAGACGGTCCTCTGGCTTGCCGCCCACCACCTGGTCGCCGACTTCTGGTCTCTCGCCGTCATGCTGCGCGATGTCGGGGTGGCGTATGCGCATGCCGACGGCCGGCAGGCGCTGCTCGCCGCGGGCGACGGTGAGCCGCAGCTCTCCTACGCCGAGTGGACGCGCTGGCAGCGCGAGCGGACCGCGGGAGCGGAAGGGGCACGCGAGCTGGCCGCCTGGAAGGAAGCCCTGGCGGGCGAGCTACCGCGTCTGGAGCTGCCGACCGACCGGCCCCGCCGCGGCAAGGTCACGTGGGACGGCGGCGCGGTCGACATCTGCGTCGCGGCCGATGCCGTGCGCGCGCTCGGGCGGGTCGCGCGCGGTGCGAAGAGCAATCTGTTCTCCGCCCTGCTCGCGGCGTTTCAGGCGTTCCTCGCGCGGCTCTCCGGACAAAACGACCTGATCGTCGGCACCCCGACCACCGGCCGCTTCGGCACGCGGGTGGCCGATCAGGTCGGCTATTTCGTCAATCCGGTGCCGGTGCGCGCGGACCTTTCGGGCGATCCGAAGTTCGCCGAGCTGCTCGCCCGCCAGCGGCCGACGATCCAGGCGGCGCTCGCGCTCCAGGCCTATCCATTCTCGCGCCTGGCCGAAGAGATTCAGCCGGAGCGAGAGCCCGGCCGGTCGCCGATCTTCGACGCGGTGCTCGCCTATGAGAAGGCGCGCGGCGGCGAAGGGTTCTGGGGTTTCGCGCTCGGGCAGGCGGGGACGCGGGTGGACTTGGGCGGCCTCGCACTCGAATCGCTGCGGGTGGAGCCCTCCGGCTCGCCCTTCGATCTGTCGCTCGCGGTGTCGGAAGTGGCGGGCGGCCTCGCCGGCTCGCTACGTTACGCGAGCGAGCTGTTCGACCGCGCAACGGTTGAACGCTGGGCGGGCTGGTGGGTCCGTCTGATCGAAGGGGCGGCGGTAGCCCCCGATCTTCGGCTCTCCGAGCTGCCGTTGCTCTCCCCGTCGGAACGGACCGCGCTGCTCGCCTCTGGAGCCTCCGGCCCGTCGGCGGGCGCCGCGTTGTCGGGCGATCGTGCCCGACTCGATTCCGGTTTCGCCCAATGGGAGCAGCAGACGCCGGACGCCCTCGCGGTAGCCGATGCCGGCGAGGAGTGGACCTATCGCGAGCTGGGGGAGCGGGCCAATCGCTTGGCGCACCACCTCCGTGGATGGGGCGTCGCCGAAGAGGCGCGGGTCGCCGTCTGTCTCGATCGTTCGGCAGCGCTGGTCGCCGCGATGCTCGGCGTGCTGCGGGCCGGTGCGGCGTTCGTGCCAATCGATCCGGCCTATCCGGAGGCGCGCCGCGCCGCGATGATCGAGCTGTCGGGCGCGACCGCCGTGGTGACCTCCGAGTCGTTCGTCGGCAGCTGGTGCGGCGCAGCTTCGGTCGTCCTGCTCGACGCCCTCTCGGGGCCAGAATCCGCACCGCCGTCCCGCCGGAGCCATCCCGATCAGCTCGCTTACGTGATCTTCACCTCGGGCTCGACCGGTACGCCGAAAGGTGTGGCGATCAGTCATCGCGCGGCGCTCCACATGGTCTCCTGGTATGGCACGCGTTTCGGCTGGACGCCCGCCGATCGCGGATCTCAGATCGCCGGCCCGGGCTTCGACGCCACGGTGTTTGAAATCTGGCCGGCGCTCAGCACGGGCGCAAGCGTTCACGTGCCGCCGGACGAGGCACGCCTTTCGCCTGCCGCGCTGCTCGCCTGGCTCGCGGCAGAGCGGGTGACGGTCGCGTTCTTGCCGACGCCGCTCGCCGAGGCGGCGTTCGCCGAGCCCAGGGCGAAAGACCTGGCGCTTCGCTATCTCACCGTCGGCGGCGATCGTCTCCACCGCGGCGCGCCGAACGGCTTCACGCTGGTCAATATGTACGGCCCGGCCGAAAACGCGGTCGTGAGCACCGCGGGCGAGGTGCCGACGGACGACCCGCAGCCTTCCATCGGCCGGCCGATCGACGGCGTCCGGGTCTACCTGCTCGATCGCCGGCAGGGCCTCGCGCCGCCCGGCGCGGTGGGAGAGCTCGCCGCCGCCGGTCCGGGTCTTGCCCGCGGCTATCTCGGCGATCCGGCGCAGACGGCGGAACGCTTCCGCCCCGATCCGTTCGGAGCGCCTGGCGAAAGGCTCTATCGCACGGGCGACCTCGCCCGGTTCCGCAAGGCGGACGGCGAAATCGATTTCCTCGGCCGCCTCGACCATCAGGTGAAGATCCGCGGCCAGCGGATCGAGTTGGGGGAGATCGAATCCGCCCTAGCGAGCCTGCCCGAAATTCGCGAGGCGACGGTGCTGGTGCACGAGGCCAGTCCCGGTGATCGGCGGCTGGTCGCGTTCGTCGTCCTCACTCATGAGGTGACAGATGCCGATTTGATCGAGCCCCTACGGCGCCGCCTGTCGGACGCGATGGTGCCGCGGACTTTCGTGCGGCTGGAACGGCTGCCGGCGAATGCGAACGGCAAGGTCGATCGGCGCGCTCTCGCGGTACTCGCCGCGCGGGCAGTCGCCGAGGAAGGGTCGGGAGGCATCGAAGGAGGAACCGCGCCGCGCAGCGAGACGGAACTCCGAGTCGCCGCGATCTGGCGGGAGCTGCTCGGCCGCGAGCGCGTGGGGGTGGAGGACGATTTCTTCGCGCTCGGCGGCCACTCTTTGTTGGTGACGCAGCTTGCCTCGCGGATGCGGCGAGTCTTCGGGGTTGAGTTTCCCCTCGTTGAGCTTTTCGCGGGAGCTACCGTCGCCTCGATCGCGGCGCGGGTGGAACAAAAGCTCACCGAGGGAGGAGACGTCGAACGGATTGAGCGCGTAGCGAGACCCTCGGACGTCCCTCTGTCGTTTTCTCAAGAGCGGCTCTGGTTCGTCGATCGGCTGGAGCCCGGGAAGGCAACCTACAACGTCGGATTCCGGCTTACGCTCGAAGGGCCGCTTTCGACCACTGCTTTAGAAGCCGCGCTCGCCGCCGTCGTCGCGCGGCATGAGCCGCTGCGCACGCGGTATGCGCAACCGGGTGATGTCGCGCGCCAGGAGATCGATTCTCCCTCGTTGAGTCTCTTCGTCCTTTGGCCGCGCATTGACCTGACGCTCGACGAACAAGCATCCGCCGAAGAAGCGGTGCGAATAGCCCGGTCCGAAGGGCGCCGGCCGTTCGATCTCGCCCGCGGCCCGGTCGTGCGCGCGACGCTCGTAAAGCGGGGTGCGGATCTTCACGATGCGATCTTCACCTTCCATCACATCGCCATCGACGGCTGGTCCCTCTCGATCTTCTCGCGCGAGATCGCTGAGCTGTACGCCGCCGCCGCCGAAGGTCGCGAGGCCCATCTTCCCGATTTGCCGATCGAATACGCCGACTGGGCAATCTGGCAGAGAAAGTGGCTTTCGGGCGAGCGATACGAGCGTGAGCTCTCCTGGTGGCGAGAGCATCTTCAAGGAGCGCCGGAGGGGATCGACCTGCCCACCGATCGGCCACGACCGTCCGTGCCCCAACGCCATGCAGGCCAAGTGCGGCGCACTCTGCCGCCCCACCTGTCGCAAGCGCTCGCCGCACGAGCCAACGCCGAATCCTCAACCCCCTTCATGACGCTTTTAGCCGCCTGGGCAGGTCTCCTCGCCCGCCTCGGTTCGGGCAACGATCTCGTCATCGGCACTCCGATCGCGAACCGCAACCGCGCCGAGACGGAAGGGCTGATCGGATTTTTCGTCAACTCGCTCGCCCTTCGAATTGCGACCGAACCCGCGCCGACGTTACGCTCGCTATTGGCGACCGTGCGCGCGGCGTCGGTCGGAGCGTTCGCTCATCAGGATTTTCCGTTTGAGCGGCTGGTGGCGGAGCTGGGCGGTGCGCGGGGAGGTATCGCCGGGGGTGTCCCGCCGATCTATCAAGTTTCGTTCGCGTTCCAGAACCTGCCCGCGCCGGTGATGCTGCCGGGTCTGAGGACTACGGTCGAAGAGCTGGACGGCGGCAGCGCGAAACTGGATCTGGGGTTGGTGGTCACTCCGTTTGAGGAGGGGTTTGTCGCGCAGTTGGAGCTGAATTTGGACCTGTTCGATCCGGCGACGGGGGCTCGGTTGCTGGCGGGGTTCGAGAGGATGGCGGCGGAGCTGGCGGCGCATCCGGAGAAGTTGTTGGCCGATGCGGTGCTTCTGGGGTCGGCGGAGCGGCAGCAACTGCTCATCGAATGGAGGGACGGGAATCTCGCGCTGGCTCCACTTCTGGCGCATGACTTCATCGCGAGGAACGCGCGCGAGCGACCGGAGGCTTTGGCTTTGGAATCGGAGCACGAGCCGGGGCGGCGGTATACCTGGGCGGAGGTCGCGGCGGTTACGGATGTGTTGGCTCGGCGGCTCGCGGGGTTGGGCGCGGGGCCTGAGAAGGTGGTCGGGGTTTCGTTGGAGCGCTCGGTCGATCGGGTGCTGGCGATGTTTGCCGTGTGGAAGGCTGGCGCCTGCTACCTGCCGGTCGATCCGGAGCTTCCGGTAGAGCGGCGGGCGTTGCTGCTTGAAGATGCCGGGGCGTTGGTGGTGATGGTGAGGGATGTGCCGTCGGGGGATTTGGGGTGGATCGGGACGGTGGCTCCGCTTCTTGTCAGTAAGGAGAATGGATTGCCGGTGGACGGCGGACCGGAGGCGGATCCGCGGAGGGTGTTGCCGGAAAACCTTGCTTATCTGATCTACACCTCGGGCTCGACCGGGGTGCCGAAGGGCGTGGGGATTTCGCATCGGCATGCGGCCGGGCACTTTGCTGCTGCGGCCGGTTTCTACCGGCTGGTCTCGACGGACCGTGTGGTGCAGTTTGCTTCGGCGAGCTTTGACGTTTCGCTGGAGCAGGTGGGCGTGGCGTTGGCCTCCGGCGGAACGTTGGTGGTGCGGGGGCCGGAGCTGCCTCCGCCTCTGGAGCTTTCGGCTTGGATGAGCCGGTTGCGGATTACGAACGCGAACCTGCCGACCGCCGTTTGGACCGAGTGGAGCTGGTCGGAGGCACCGCTGCCGAAAGGTTTGCGGGTGTTGGTGACGGGGGGCGAAGCGATGACCCCTGCGGCAGCCGATCGTTTTCGGCAAAGACTCGCCGAGATGGACGATCCTCCGGTCGTCTACAACGGCTACGGACCGACCGAAACGGTGGTGACCGCCACCTGTTATGACCTGCGCTACGGTCGCCTGCCCGAGTCCGGCTCGGTGTCGATCGGTCGTCTGTTGCCCAAACGCGCCGGCCACGTCGTCGATCCCGAAGGCCGGCCGCAACCGCTCGGCGGTGTCGGCGAGCTGGTGCTGGGCGGCCTGCTCGCGCGCGGCTATCTCGATCGTCCGGACCTTACGGCCGAGCGATTCCGTCCCGATCCCTTTACTGACGCTTCTTTCGGAGCGAGGCTCTATTGGACCGGCGACCGCGTCAGGCAGCGGGGCGACGGCTCGTTCGACTACCTCGGCCGAACCGACCAGCAGATCAAGATCCGAGGTTTCCGAATCGAGCCGGGCGAGATCGAGGCAGCGCTCGAATCTCACCCAGAGATCAGAGAAGCGATCGTGCTCGCGCGCGAAGCGCCGGGTGCTTCGGGGATTGGCAAGCGGCTTATCGCTTGGGCCCGGCCGCACGACTCCATCCCTCTGCCCGACCTGCACCGTTTCCTTGCCGGTCGCCTGCCCGACTACATGGTGCCTTCGGCGTTCGTCGAGGTCGCGGAGTGGCCGCTCACGCCGACCGGCAAGATCGACCGCCGCGCGCTGCCCGATCCGGTCTTCGAATCCAGCTCTACCGAACGGATTGCGCTGCGCACTGCCACCGAGGAGATCGTCGCCGGCGTCTTTACCGAGCTTCTCGGCGTCGCCGAAATCGGCGCCGAAGCCGACTTCTTCGCGCTCGGTGGCCACTCGCTGCTCGCGACGCAACTGGCGTCTCGTTTGCGCAGAACTTTTTGGGTCGAGCTTTCCCTCGCTGAGCTTTTCGCTGGGGCGACGGTCGCCGCGATCGCCGAGCGGATCGACGCGCTCGCGGGTGGTCCGTCGGCGCCGGCTTTGAAACGAAGAAAAGCGTCTGGTGAGGAGGGTGAAGGCGAGCTTTCGTTCGCGGAGGAGCGGTTGTGGTTTCTCGACCGGTTGGATCCCGGGACGGCGACGTACAACGTCGGTTTTCAGCTCACGCTCGACGGGCCGCTTTCGTTCGCACCGTTTGTCGCGGCGCTTTCCTCGATCGTCGCGCGGCATGCGCGGCTGCGAACCCGGTTCGGCGAGCGAGCGGGCAAGCCGTTCACCACGGTGGAGCCGCCTAGCGCCGTGCCGGTACCGAGGATCGATCTCTCCGCGATCGAGAGCCGGGCCGAAGCCGCGCGGCTCGCTGCGAACGAAGGGCGGCGACCGTTCGATCTGGAGCGCGGGCCGCTTCTTCGCGTCACCCTTTTGAGGCGTGCTCCCGATCGTCTCGACGCGCTATTCGTGTTCCATCACATCGCGACCGATGGCTGGTCGATCTCGGTCTTCTCGCGCGAGATGGCGGAGCTGTATGCCGCCGCGATCGAGGAGCGCCCCGCGGGGCTTCCCTCGTTGCCGATCGAGGTTTCGGATTGGGCAGCCTGGCAGCGCGATTGGCTATCCGGCGAGGTCTACGACCGGCAGCTCGCATGGTGGCGGGAGCGGCTCGCGGGCGCTCCGGAGGTTCTGGATCTTCCCGTCGATCGTCCGCGGCCGGCGGCTCCGAAAAGCCCCGCGTGGCTGGTGCGCCGTGAGCTTCCTTCGGCGATCCTTTCTTCGGTTTCCGCCCGCTCGCGCGCGGCGGGTGCCACTCCGTTCATGGTTCTGCTCGCCGCGTGGGCGGGGCTGCTGTCGCGGTTGGGCGCGGGCCGCGACCTGGTGATCGGGGCTCCGATCGCGAACCGCAATCGGGCGGAGACGGAGGGGCTGATCGGCTTCTTTATCAATTCGTTGGCGATGAGGATTTCCACGGAAGAGTCGACGCTGCACGGTTTGCTGGCTCGAACGCGGGAGGTTGCACTGGGTGCGTACGCCCACCAGGATTTCCCGTTCGACCGCTTGGTCGCGGAGCTGGGCGGCGCGCGGGGCGGCAAGGTTCCGCCGCTTTTCTCCGTCTCGCTGGTGTTTCAAAACCTCCCCGAGGCGGTGCTGCTGCCGGGGGTGACGACGACGATCGAGCCGCTCGGCGGGGGAGTGGCGAAGCTCGATCTCGCTCTCGTCGTCTCTCCTGTGCGGGAGGCAGGGGGCGGTCGGTTGTCTGCGCTGTTGGAGATCGATTTAGATCTTTTCGATCCGGCGACCGGCGCTCGGCTGCTTGCCGGGTTCGAGCGGATGGTTGCGGAGATGGCGGCGCATCCGGAGCGGCTGTTGAGGGATGCGGAGCTGTTGGGGCGGCCGGAGCGGCATCAACTGCTCACCGAATGGGGGGAAGGGAATCTCGATCTGCCGCCGGTACTCGTGCACGACTGGATCGGGAAACATGCGCGGGAGCGGCCGGATGGGTTGGCTTTGGAGTCGGAGCACGAGCCGGGGCGCCGGTACACCTGGGCGGAGGTCGCGGCCCATACGGACCTGCTGGCGCGGCGGCTCGCGGGGTTGGGCGCCGGGCCGGAGACAGTGGTGGGAGTGTCGCTGGAGCGTTCGGTCGATCGGGCGCTGGCGATGTTTGCGATCTGGAAGGCCGGCGCTTGCTACCTGCCGGTCGATCCGGAGCTGCCCGAAGCGCGGCGGGCGCTGTTGTTGAAAGATGCCGGGGCGGTGGTGGTGATGGTGAGGGATTTGACGGCGGAGAGGGATGGGTGGATCGGGACGGTTGCGCCGCTTCTTGTCAGTAAGGAGAGCGGAAGGCCGGTGGACTTCGGGCCGGAGGCGGTTCCGCGGAGGGCGGTGGCGGAAAACTTGGCGTACATCATCTATACCTCGGGCTCTACCGGGTTGCCGAAAGGTGTGGGCATTTCGCACCGGCATGCCGCCGGGCACTTTGCGGCGGCTTGTGGTTTCTATCGGATGGATTCGACCGATCGGGTGGTGCAGTTCGCTTCGGCGAGCTTCGACGTCTCGATGGAGCAGGTCGGCGTGGCGCTCGCTTCCGGCGGAACGCTGGTGGTGCGCGGTCCGGAATTGCCGCCACCTTTGGAGCTTTCGGCTTGGATGACGCGGTGGGGGATCACGAACGCCAATTTGCCGACCGCCGTATGGACGGAGTGGAGCTGGTCGGATGCGCCGCTGCCGAGGGTGCTGCGCAATTTGGTGACCGGCGGCGAGGCGATGACCCCGGCTGCCGCCGAGCGCTTCCGCCAACGGCTTACCGAAATGGAAAATCCTCCCGTCGTCTACAACGGCTACGGTCCCACCGAGACGGTGGTGACCGCCACCTGTTACGACCTTAGGTTCGGGCGCCTGCCGGAATCGGGCTCGGTTTCGATCGGTCGGCTGCTGCCTTCCCGGACGGGCTTCGTCGTCGATCCCGAAGGCCGACCGCAGGCGCTGGGCGGCATCGGCGAGCTGGTGCTGGGCGGCCTGCTCGCGCGCGGCTATCTCGATCGGCCGGATCTTACGGCCGAGCGATTCCGCCCCAACCCCCTTACTGACGCTTCTTTCGGAGCGAGGGTCTACTGGACCGGCGACCGCGTCCGGCAGCGGGGAGACGGCTCGTTCGATTACCTCGGTCGCACCGACAGCCAAATCAAGATCCGCGGCTTCCGGATCGAGCCGGGAGAGATCGAAGCGGCGCTTGGCCTACACCCGGGCGTCAAAGAGGCAATCGTGCTCGCTCGCGAAGCGCCGGGCGGTTCAGCGATCGGCAAGCAGCTGATCGCTTGGTATGTGGCGCGTCCGGAACACCCCCCATCCTGTCCTTCCCCCGGCTCCAACCCACCCCCTCCCCGGAGGAAGGGACCCTTCGCCGACCTCAAGAGCTTTCTGGGAGGGCGACTTCCTGATTACATGGTGCCTTCGGCGTTTGTCGAGGTCTCCGAGTGGCCGCTTTCTCCGACTGGCAAGATCGATCGCCGCTCGCTTCCCGGTCCCGTCTTCGAATCCGGGGGCGGCGCCGAACGGATCGCCCTGCGTACGCCGACGGAAGAGATCGTCGCCGGCCTGTTCGCCGAGCTGCTCGGGGGCTCCGGAATCGGCGCCGACGCGGATTTCTTCCTGCTCGGCGGCCACTCGCTGCTCGCGACGCAGCTCGCCTCCCGCTTGCGCCGAGCGTTCGGCGTCGAAGTTCCCCTCGGCGAGCTTTTTTCCGGCTCCACGGTGGCGGCCATCGCCGCCCGCATCGATGCGCTCATCGGCCGGCCCCACGAGGCGCTGGTACCGCTGGTTCGGAGTATCCGGCCAGCGGAGATCCCGCTCTCGTTCGCGCAGGAGCGGCTCTGGTTTCTCGATCGCCTGGAGCCCGGGACGTCGACCTACAACGTCGGTTTCCGCCTGATGCTCGAAGGCCCGCTCGATCCCGCGGCACTCGCCGCCGCGCTCTCCGCGCTGGTCGCCCGGCACGAGCCGCTGCGCACCCGGTTCGAGGTCGTTCTCGACCGGCCGATCCAGCGGATCGATCCGGCGGGCGCCTTCCCTCTCGCGAATGTCGACCTTGCGAGGCTCGAAGGCGGCACGGCAGGCGCCGAGGCCGCTCGGCTCGCGAAGGGGGAAGGGCGCCGGCCGTTCGATCTCGAGCGCGGCCCGGTCCTGCGCTCGACTTGGGTCCGGCGGGGTCCGGAGCGGCACGACGTCCTGTTCGTCTTCCATCACATCGCAACCGACGGCTGGTCGATCGGCGTGTTCTCGCGCGAGTTGGTTGCGCTGTACGGCGCCGCGATCGAGAGCGAGCCGGCGGTCTTGCCGCCGCTGCCGATCGATTACGCCGATTGGGCTCTTTGGCAACGAGCTTGGCTCTCGGGCGAGATCTACCGCGAACAGCTCTCCTGGTGGCGAGAGCAGCTCGCCGGAGCGCCGGAGGTGCTCGACCTGCCGCTCGATCGGCCACGGCCGAGCTTGCCGAGGCGTCGTGCTCACACGATGCGCCACGCGCTTTCAGCGGAGCTCCGGACGGCGATCGGCGCTCGCTCGCGCACGGCAGGTGCCACTCCCTACATGGTGCTGCTCGCCGTCTGGTCCGGCCTGTTGTCGCGCTTGGGCGGTAGCCGCGATCTGGTGATCGGTTTGCCGATCGCCAATCGCAATCGGGCCGAGACCGAAGGGCTGGTCGGCTTCTTCGTCAACTCGTTGGCGATCCGGATCTCG
>JBDTZG010000126.1:0-6802 GCA_040005235.1 Acidobacteriota bacterium
GCGAACGGCAAGATGGAAGACCTGATCAAGTCGGGCGTCATCGATCCGGCCAAGGTCACGAAGACCGCTCTGATCAACGCCGCTTCGATTGCGAGTCTGATGCTCACGACCGAGGCGATGATCTCCGAGATCAAGGAGAAGGACGATAACAAGGGCGGCGGCGGCGGTGGTATGCCGGGCGGCATGGGCGGCATGTACTAGGAAGTCTCCCCCCGGGGGGTCTTCTCCCTCTAGCAGGAAAAAACGGCCGGCCCTTCGCGGGGCCGGCCGTTTGGTTTTCCGTAGGTGATGGAAATCGATGGGAAATCTAGAAGTGGGCGCGAAGACCGAGGTAAATCTTGGTCTGGAGGCTGTCCTGCGCGTCCTGCACCAGGTCGAAGCGGCCGGTGCCGAAGGCGGACAGGTGCTCGCCGAGAAACAGATCGACGCCGAATTGCGCGTCGACGCCGACTTTCGTCTCATTTCCGGTCTTGCCCGGATTGTCCTTGAGCAGAGCGGCATCGACTTGATGAATCGCCGCGCCCGCGCCGAAGAAGGTCTCGATGTTGCCGAACGGAACTACGCCGATCAGGTTCGCGCCGAGCAGCAGGTCGCTCGCCTTGCTGCCGCCGCGCGCTTTCGAGGTTTCCCAGTAACCGATCTCGGGCTCGATGTAACCGCGAATCCCGCGATCGACCGAACCGTAGTCCGCCTCGTTCTTGTGTCCCGCCCGTATGCGCAGCGAGGCGGTCAGGTACGGTTCGGTAAAGCTACCGTTGGAAGGCTCGACCAAGCCGATGCCGACGGACAGAGCAAACCGTTTCTCTTCTTTGTAATCCGCGTAGGGATCCCGGTTCGGGTCGCCATCGCGGCTCTGCGGGTCTTGAGCCCGCGCGAGAGCGGGCAGCATCAGGGTCGCCCCCACGGCTACCACGGTGAGCCAACGTTTCATGCGCAATTCCCTCCTGTTGCGTTAGAGCCCACTGTCATAGTCGACGAGAGCCACAGTTTTTCCGTTGTGAATTGCAAGTTTCCCGCCAATTCTAGCAAAAAGCACCCCCAGCCGCTTTTGCGCCTTCGCCGTGCGCCAAAGGGGCCAAGGGAGCGAATCGTTCAAGGAGGGTGGACGACTCGCCGATCGGCGTTCCCCGGTACTCGATCCAGGCGTGCGCGGCGAGCCGGCCGCCCTCCTTGCGAACCCCGATTCGTAGCTCCGTGACGATCCCATCCTCGGCGAGCAGCGAGCGCAAGGCGAGAGCCCGGGGAACGCAAGGCATGGAATAGAGATGGTGCCGGGCGGCGACATCGACCGCGCGGACCCAAGACTCGATCGTGCTTTCGTCGCCGCATCGAGCGGACCGACGGTCGATGGACGAGGTGACCGAAGCCACCGAAGCCACCGAAGCCACCGAAGCGAATCCCCGGAGGCGCAATCGGAGATCGACCGTCAACAAGCGGAGCGCGGCGCGGATCAACCTTCGGCGATCGCTCGCGGGAAGGGCACGCCAGCGCCGCAGGTCAGCCGGCCGAGGAGTGCGGAAGAATGACATCGATCAGTCCATGTTCTGCAAGGTCGCGGAGCAGGCCGCCAAGATCCGCTTCGAGGATTTCGCGAGAGACCTCGAACTCGACCAGGAGCCGCTCTTCGATCTCGCTCAAGGTCGCTCCTTCGACGAACAGCGACCAAACGCGCGTTCCTACTTCGTTCAGCCCATAGTAAGTCGCTTCCTCAACGTCGAGAAGTACCATTTCGCCGCCGATTTCGCGGGCTAGAATTCCAGCCCGGGGCCGGACGAGGGTGCGGGAGGTCGGCTCCAGGGTCGGGATCGTCATGGACCTTCGGGGAAGCTATCACAGGGTCTTTAGCCGCTTGAGGATCGCTTCGCGCACCTGGGGCAGGTTTTCGAGACCGTCCGGATAGACCAGGTGGAATACCGGAACCGCCTCGGCAACCGCCGCCAGCCGCTCGAAGCGACGATCGACGCCGATCGCCGCCTCCCCGAGCCCGCCGAGGAAGGAGTGACGGACCAACTCGATCGTCGCTTCGCGTGGCGGCAGGCGGTTCAGCTCGATCTCCGAGCCTTTCCTCTGCGGCAGCATCAGCGCGCGCAGCTCGGCGGGCGCATCATGAAAGGTTCCCAGTCCGCCGCCGCCGACCGGCACGCGCCGCTTTTCGAAATCCGGATGCACCGGTTCGAGGTCCTGAGCGTTTTCGACCAGATCTGCCGCCGAAGCAGGCCACAGGCGAATCTGCGGAAAACCCGGTTGCGCCATCACCCGCCGCCGCTCGTCGAGGTCGAGGGCGAGGACGTCGTCTGTAAGGAGGGGAATGCCCTGCCTGAGAAAGCTCGCGGCAAGGCTGCTCTTGCCCGCCCGGTTGAAGCCGAGGAATCCGACGGCGCCCGAAGGCGCCACCACCGCCGCTCCGTGAAGGCACAAGGCTCCTTTCGACTCCAGCCAGAGCGCCGAAACCAGGCCGAGAAAGAAGGTCTCGGCTTCGGCGAGAGTGCCTCCGGTGAGACGGCAGCCGATGCGGTCGGGGCCGATCTCGAATTCGGCGTAGCCCTCAAAGCGAAGGCGGAAGCGATCTTCGAAGGCGAACGCTTCGAGCCAGGGCTCGGTGTCCGTCGATCCGGCCGGAAAGATGCGGCGGTAGCTCTCACCCGCTGCGGCTTCCGGGGCCGACCCATCGATCGCCGTCAGAGTCACGTCGATGTCACCCGCGCCTTCGGGAAGACGGACAACGAAGGGCAAGTCGGTGGCGAGAATCCGGCCGAACCAGCGCAGAATTCGAGACTTTCGCGCGCTCATCCCGCGAGTCTGCGAAGCCACGCTTCAAGCGTAAGACTGTGCCAAAACATCGCGCCGCGCCAATCGCCCCGAGCGCAGTCTTCGACTGCTTTTCGGAGCGCGTTGGGCTCGACGAAACCTAGCTCAGCGGCGAGCATATTGGAGAGGAGAGGTTCGATCTTCGAGCGCTCGGGACCGCGTAGTGCCCGGAGGAAAAGTTCCGTGGGATAGATCTTTTCCGGGCGGTCCAGAATCTCGTCCGGCAGCAGCCCGCGCATGGCACGGCGGACCAGTGCCTTGGAGTATCCATCTTTGAATGTCCAGGCGGCCGGGACCCTTCGGGCCAGATCGACGACGCGCGAGTCGATCCAAGGATGGCGAAGATCGATCCCGAATTCTCGCCCTTCGGCAGTTTGTGCCGCCGTAATGGCGAACCGCCGCGGATTTTCAAGCATATGCCGACGCTCGCGATCGCCAGGCAGCGCAAATCGGTACGTAGAAGGCGGATGTGGCAGAACCTCTCGTAGCGCGGCACCCAGCCAAGGAGGAGGATTCACCCGGGTGATGGGCAGAAACCAGCGCGCCGACCTTCCGAGGATTTGATAGCGAACCACCCATGGCACGTAGGCGTCAACCCGATTTCGGTAGGCTCGCACCTCCCGCGCAAGACGAAGCCAGCGACCGGTCAGAAATAGATCTGCGAATGGAAAAACGGACCCGAAGGCGAAATCGCCCGCATGTCCAGTCAACAGCACTCCGATGTTCCGCTCTCTCGCGATTCGATACGTCTCGCGCCAAGCAGGACTGTAACTATTATAAAGAGGACTACCGAGGTTGGGCAGAATTCCCTCGGGGGTAGACAAGGGGCCATGCTCATCTGCCGCGATTTCGACGATCTCCATGTCAAGAGATCGAGCGACTCGCAACGCGGGACCGCTCTCGTCGGCTGACGGCACAGAGCGCGAAGTCCAGACGAAGGCTACGATTTTGGCCTGGGGGCGACTCGCCCGTAAAGCCGCCGCTACAGAGGTCGAATCGAGACCGCTGCTCACGGTCACTCCCACGGCAGCATCTTCGGGCGCGTACTCCGGCACGACGGCGAGGAGAGTGTCGCGAAGAGTGCCGGCTGCCTTGCTTTCCTGGCGTAGGCGAGGCTCCGAGATGCGACCTCGCGGAGGATCGATCTCCACTCTTTCACGCCATGCACTGAGCGAAGAACCCGGCTCTAACGCACGAACACCGCGAAAGAACGTGGCGCCGGGAGGCGGTGCGAAGCTACAGACGTGGGCGGCAATGGAGGTCCGGTCCAGCCCCTGGAGAGAGAGATCCGCCAGAAGCTCAACCCGGCTTGCGACCGAGATCTCCCGGCCCTTGTCTGCAAGGAAAAGTGGGTGATACCCCTCACGGTCCGTCGTAGCGAACAGTAACTCACGGACTCCGTCCCAAACGACGAAGGAATAAGGACTAAGGACATGCCTCGCAACCTCGGGACCCAGACGCCGATAGGCGGAAACCAAGAGGTCTGCTGTAGAGCCGGAGGGAGCAGCGTCGGCAAGGCGGGCGAGCTCCAGCCGATTGAGAGAGAAACCCCGATAGAAAAGGCAGATGACTTCGCCGGATGGAATTACAGACTCAGGGGCGGCGCAATCGCGGTTCCAGCGGATGACTTGAACTGATTTTGGATCGCAGGGCGGCATTCAGATCGCCCAACTCATCGCGACGAAATACTCTAACGCCCCGTGCTGCCGGGTGGACGGCTAGCGGGCCGCGAGCCCGCGAATTCGGCATCTTCTCCATCTCCATTTTCGCTCAGAGTCAAATCAAACAGGCGCCCATAGATGGAGAGTTGAGGTGAAGCATAATGCTTGCGCTTATTTATTATGGCGTGCAATCGATTCATGGTTGCGTTCCCTGTTCGCTTGGCGGCGCAGCTGGAGCCTGGTGATTCTATCAGAGGTCGGCATCCCCCTGTGCAAGGCGACTGCCAAGGAGGGTGTTGCGGAACGAAAAAACGGGCTCGAGAAGCTCTCGAGCCCGTCAAAGAAAACCGACATCAGACCAAGAGCCGGCACCTTGCGGTGCCGGCTCAAACTACAGATCAGTCACGGTGCGGTGCGCACAGCAACCCGTTGTTGTATTCGTCGAGCATGTTGTGCCACGGCGACGCCTGAGTCCAGGCGGAGCTGCTGCCCCGGACGTTGCTGCCGACCGGATAGGTCTTCAGCCAGTTGTCGGCCGAGGTGATGGTCGCGCTGATGCAGGTGGAGACGTTGCCGACGAGGACGTTCAACTTGGCCGCGATCAACTGCTTGGCCAGGTCGATCGACTTGTCGCCGGTGCTCGCGGTGCCGAGCAGTGTGACCGCCTGAGAGACCGTGTAGGTCTGGTTGCCGATCTTGATGCTCGTGACCGGCCAGGCGCTCGCATGGGTCTTCCAGTAACCGATCGTCCCGGTTCCCGGCGCAGGAGTCGGCGGCGGGCAGTTGACGATGTCGACGTTGATGTCGCCCTGGCCGGTGCTCGGGAGCGAGCCACCGGACGAAGGCTGCGAGACCACCGTCCACAGGTACCAGCCGGAGGCCCCGAAGTTGAGGTTCTTGCCGTTCGCGCCGACGCCGACCTGGAAGGCCGGGCCGGTGCGGGTGATGTTGATCACCGCACCCGCGTTGTTGTTGAGACCGGTCAGGGTGCCGTTGTACCCGGTGTAGTAGATCCAGGTTGCGGTGTTGACCGGACCGCCGTTCTCCGAATAGGCCGTCGACTTCAGCTCTTTCTTCGGGCTGCCGGCGGGGGTGACGCTCGTCCGGCCAGTGAAACCGATGCTCACCGTCCAGGCGTTGTTCGAGTTGGACAAGCTGCGCAACGTCCCGTTCATGGTCGCCGTGCCGTTCGAATTCTGCACGAACGTGCCCGGATTCGGCGTGAACTGATAGTCGGTGCCGATGCCCGGGAGCCAGAAGGCATGGTTGGCTCCGGCGCCCTGGACGGTCGGATCGTTGATCGCCTCGTCCACGCACTGACCGGTGTTGCTCGGGGCGCGGTATCCGAAGTCGACGTCCCGCTTCGCCTGTCCGGCCGTAAGGGAGAAAGTCGTTTTGTTCGGGGTACCGATTCCGTCGAGGTCGTAGGTCTGCACGTAGCCGGCCGGCACGGTCAGAGGATCGACCGAAACCGAGTAGCTGCCCACGAGCAGGTTCGAGAAGAGGTAGTTGCCGTCGCCGCTCGTGGTCACCACGGCGACCACGTTGTTGGAGCTGTCTCGCAGCACCACGTCGACGCCGTTGATGCCGAGCTCGCCGGCATCCTGTACGCCGTCGCCGTCGGTGTCGTTCCAGACCCGGTCGCCGACCGAGGCCGTGCCGCGATAACCGAAGTCGACGTTGAAGTTCGACTGGTTGGCCGCGAGCGCGATCGTCGCCTTGTTCGGGGTCGCCAGGCCGTCGAGATCGAAGGTCTGGGTCAAGCCGGCAGGCAGCGAGGAGGTCACGATCTGCACGGAGTACGTGCCGGCCACGAGGTTTTGGAATTGGTACTGGCCATCACCCGCCGTGACCGCGCTCGCGATGACGTTGCCGCCGCCGTCGAGAAGCTGGACGGTGACGCCGTTGATGCCGGTCTCGAGCAGATCCTGCACGCCGTCGCCGTCGTTGTCGATCCAGACCCGGTCACCGATCGAGCCGGTGCCGCGGTAGCCGAAGTCGACGTCCGTGCGGTTCTGTCCGCCGGTGAGCGGTGCGGCCGCGATGTTCGGCGTACCGGTCCCGTCGAGGTCATAGGTCGGCGCGAGGCCGGCCGGAAGGGTTGAAGTTTCGACGCGGACCGAGTAGCTGCCGGCCGCGAGGTTGGTGAAGGTGTAGTTACCGTTGCCGCTGGTGATCGCCGTGAAGAGGACCACGTTGCTGCCGTTGAGCAACGAGACCGTGACGCCGTTCAGGCCGTTCTCGCCGGAATCCTGGACGCCGTTGTTGTTGGTGTCGATCCAGAGCCGGTCACCGATCGAGCCGGTGCCGCGGTAGCCGAAGTCGACGTCGTC
>JBDTZG010000076.1:0-22602 GCA_040005235.1 Acidobacteriota bacterium
CCGAGGCGGTCCAGGCGACGTTGATCTGCGACGTGCTGATCGTGGTCGCGGAGACGCCGGTCGGGACGGCCGGCGGTACGCACGCACCTCCCGGGGCCGAGGCGGCGTAGACGTCGATCGAGTCGGCCGAGCCTAAGCTCTCGTTCCGGTTGTCGGTGAAGATGCCGAGCACCTGGCTGCCGAGCACGTCGAGGCCGTTGTAGTCGCCCCACTGGAAGCTGTCCTCGATGTGCGGCGAGGTGGAGCTGGTCGCCCGCACCGGGGCGGACCAGGTGTTTCCGCCGTCAGTCGACTTGCTGTAGTAGATGTCGACGCTGGTGCGCGCGGCGTTCTGGCGCGTGTCGTAGAACATCACGTGGACCGTGCCGTCGCTGCCCACGCCGAGCCACTGGTGGAAGCGGTCGACGGTGCTCGCGTCGGCGGTCTCATGGGGCGTGCGCACCGACCAGGTGGCGCCGCCGTCGGAAGAGAACGCGACCCGGATGCGGCCGTGGTTGTTCGCCGCGGTGGTCGATTCGGCCGCCGTGGTGTCGGTCCAGGCGACGTAGATCCGGTTGGCGAACGCGCCGTTGGTGACGTCGGTGTCGGCCGACACGTATTGGAACGCGCGCCGGGTCTCCATCGCCGGGATGTTGAAGTCGTAGCCGTCCATGTTGGTGGCGACCGTCACCGCCGCGGCGAATGTGGCGCCGCCGTCGGTCGACTTGCGCACCAGGGTGGTTTTCCCCGTCACGGTCGGCCAGAAGTAGTAGACGTTGCCGCTCTTGTCCGAGGTGATGTCGCTGCCGATGCCGTCCTGCGCGGTGCCGGAAGACATCGAGACGGGAGCAGAGAACGTGTTGCCGAAGTCGGTCGAACGCGAGAACTTGAGGATGTTGTTGTCGTGCCAGGTGACGTAGATGTTGTCCTTGCGCGGCGAGGTCGCGAACTTGTCGACGTGGATGAACTCCTTGTCGGAGATCGCGCCGGAGGTCAGCTCGCGCCGTGGATCGCCGGGCGTAACGTTCTGCAAATCGGTCCAGGTGGCGCCGCCGTCGGCCGAGCGATAGATCCAGACGTCGCAGGCCGAAGCGCCGCAGCCGCCCAAGGTTCCGGTGTAGGCCTTGGTGCCGTCGGCCGAATAGTCGATCGTCGGATCGCAGCAGGTGCCGCCGAGCGGCAGGGCTGGGGCCTGAGTCCAGGAGGTGCCGCCGTTGGTCGAGAAGTGCATGAACTGGCCCGAGCCGGGGCCGTTCGAGCCGGCGATCACCTTGTTGGCGTCGAGCGGGTTGATCTTGATCGTCGATTCCGCCCCGCCGGTGGGCGAGGTGACGCGCACGTCGCCCGCCAGCGCGCGCAGCGGGTCGTCCTCTTCGACGCCGCCCGGCCGGTTGGGCAGGACGACGAAGGCACCGTTCCTGATCGTCGCCCGGTTATAAAACTTGCCGTCGATCTGATAACCGGTATGGAGCAGGTAGAAAACCTCCAGCGCGCTACGAGGGTACTGGCCTTCACCGGTGCGGCGGAGGCCGGGATTGGCGCGGCGCATCTCGACGCGGAAGAACGCGGGAATCGGATCGCGCTGCGCGATCTCGTTCGGTGCGAGCAGGGCGAGATCCTTCCGGGTGAGGGCGTAGTTACGGTCGTCCCACGGGCCGATCAGCGTGAGTTTCGTGTAATCCACCCCCCGGTCGACCCCTTTGGTGGCGTCGATGTGAAGCGGCACGGACGGCGCCCTGCCGGTGGCGGCGAGCGCCGGCAAAGCCAATGACAGAACTGCCATCGAAATCAACAGACGTTTCCTCAAGATGCTCTCCTTGGATGGCCTCTAAGAGGCCGAATAGAACGACGACGCGCGAACATACAGTCCCTCAAGGGACCGCAAGCGGCCGTCGAAAATGACCAGCAGGTTCCCGCCCAGGAAAAAGCGCCGACCGAAAGCCGGCGAAAGATATTTCTACTTTGGACAGTGCCGGCCGATCAGGAAATGGGTCAAGTCTGGGGAAAAGAAAAAGGCGGCCCCCCGAAAGGGGCCGCCCGAGGCGAACTGGTATTGCGGAGTGCCTTGGATCAGGCGTCGGCGCGACGGCGGCGAAGCACGAACGCTCCGAAGCCGGCGAGCAGAACGAACAGCAACGCGAAGCCGATCCCCGACACGGTCGGAATGTCGACCGCCGTGCCGCCGACCAGGAAGGGGGTCGGATTGGTAGCGCCGGCCGCCGACGGATCGTCGGTGAGCACCGAGGATTCGTTGGTGCCGTTGCCGTCCGCGTCGAACGCCACGTTGCCTTGGTTGACGATCTGCGAGCCGCGGGTGCCCGGCTTGATCGTCGCGGTGATGGTGATCGTCACCGTGCTGTTGGCCGGAATCGCGCCGTCCCAGCTCACCGTGTTGGTGCCGACCGTCGCGATCGCGGTGCCGGAGGTGGCGCTCGCCGAAACCAGCGTGAGGCCCGGCGGCAGAACGTCGGTGAATTCGCTGCCCGGGTTGTTGGCTTGCGCTCCCGGGCCGCCGTTGGAAATAACGACCGTGTAGGTGATGGTGCCGCCCTCCTCAAACGTGCCGGAGACGCTCTTGGTCGCGACCAGCCCTGAGGGCGAGATGATGGTGGTGTTTTCCTCGACCGTGTTGTTGCCGAAGTCCGGATCGAGCAACGGGTTCAGCACGTTGATCGTCGCCGTGTTGGTGACGATCCCCGGGGTGAAGCCCGCCGTCACCGTGATGGTGATCGCCGGAGCCGGGCCGGTGGGGAAGTTGGGACCGGCAACCGCGTCGCGGCTGCAGGTGACGATGCCGCCCGCCTCGTTGCAGGTCCAGCCGGTGCCCGTGGCCGAAACGTACGTCGAGCCGGCGGGCAGGGTGTTGGTGACGGTGAGCGGACGATCCGTGCCCGAGCCGCCGTTGGTGGCGGTGACCGTGTACGTGTAGTTGGTGCCGGCGAGAACCGGATCGGCGGAATCGACCTGGGCGATCGAACCGTCGAGCTTGAACCAGCCGATGTCCTGGAAGTGCTCGAACGTCAGGTCGACGTCGTTGACCGGGGGATTCAAGTCGGCGTTGATCGCCGGCTCCATCAGGCTGTTCGGGAAGTGGCTCGCGTCCCAGTGGGAGATCGACGAGCCGGGCGCCACCGGGTTGAGCGCGGCGAGCAGCGCACGGTTCGAGCTGTCGGCGCCCGCGCGCTGAGCCGGGTCGAGCAGCAGCGTGGCGTTCAAGGTGGCGATGTTCGCCTTGAGCGTGTTGCCGTCGGCGAGCGAGACGCGACCCGAGGGGATGATGATCGTCGCGTCGGTGCCGCCCAGACTGGCCGGCGGGCAGCCGGCGACGTTGTCGGCGACGATGACCGCGGTCGCTCCGGCGAGCTGCGCATTCTTCACCTTGATCGTGAAGCCGCAGGTGCCGCGATCGACCAGCGCGATGTTGCCGAGGACCGCCGCGGCGTTGGTGAACAGCGTGCAGCCGTCGGTGGTGGACGGGCCCGCGCCGTCCGCCGGATCGAGACCGATCACCACATTGCCGGTGACGCCGCCGGTGGTGAGCGCCGGGCCGAACGCCGCGGAACCGAGCTGGTAGAAGCCGGCGATGCCGGCCGGGGTGTTGACCCTGACGAACGGCGCGCCCGCTTGAAGCGCGCCGGCCGCGACCGCCGAGGTGACTTGAGGCCCCGTCCAGACGATCTTGCCGCAGCGGATGGCCGAAGCTTGAATCGCGGCGTCGTTGGTGTTGGTCGGGTTGATCTGCGCCCAGGTCTGGCCGAGCGTGTTGTCACGGGTGAACTGCGAGTAGACGTCAGTCTGGAACGGCGGGCCGGCGTTGGCGCCGGACGACTCGGTGACGAAGTTCGCGAAACCGAGGCCGTGGCCGAACTCGTGGAGCAGAACGGTGACCAGGTCGGTGTTGGCGCCGTGCATGGCGTCGAAACCGTAGTACCAGCCGATGCCGCCCAGGCAGGCCACGTTACCGTTCAGGCTGCTGTTGAAGCGCGCGATGATGTCATCTGCGGTCGTATTGGTCGGTCCGGGCGCCAGGTCGGTGCCGGAGAGCTTGTTGGCGAGCGAGACGGCGTACCAGGTGGCCGGAAAGTCGGCGCCGGGGAAGTCCGAGAAGATCTGCAGGGCGCCGGCCGAGCCGAGCACGGCGGAGGTCGCGGTGCAGGTCAGCGGATCGAACGTCGCCTGAATGTAGATCGTCTGGTCGCTGTCGATCAGGCTGCCCCAGAGGTCCGCGGCGAATTGGAAGGCGTTCAGCCGCTGCTGGCCGACGGTGGTGCCCATGTTGCCGCCGACCGGAGCGGCGACGGTCGCATCGTTGAACCCTTCGCCCGCGCCGTCGTTGTTGACGATCACGAACGTGGTGGCGCCGGCCGGCGCGAAGCTCGCGGCCATGCCGAGAAAACTGAGAACGAGGAGAGCGGAGAGCGCGCGGGAGAAAATCGTACGCATCGGGCTACTCCGTTTCCAGGCCGTTGAGGGTGGGGATTTGACGCGGCGCCGAAAGCAGCGCGTTGACCGTGTCCTCCGGCGTTTCGGCGCAGGTCATCTGCTGCTTGCCGTTCGGGCCGAGGGTGAGGACCGAGACGTTCATGAAGCGGCCCGCGAGGTCCAAGCTCTTCATGCCGTTCGCATACGTCTTGCCGACCAGGCCGGCGGTCGATTCGACGACCAGCTTCGAGACCTGGGCGCGGACCGCGGCGAGCTGCTCGGCCGACGGACGGTCGGTGATCCGGCCGGTGGCCGGATCGAGGAAAATCCAAAGTCCCGGGGCGACCTCGCCCTGGGCGGAGGCGAGCTCGGGAGCGCTGCTGGAAGCCGGCGTTGCGACGGCGTCGGTCTGCGCGGTGGCTGCCGTGGTGGCGAGTGAGGCAAAGCCCACGCACACCAAGGTCACCGCCCAGACGACGAGGCACACCCGCCGTGACAAGGGGTAAAAGTCTTGCATCGATCGACCTCCGGAAACGGGGAAGTAGTTAAGCGGAACGCGGCGCCTGGAGATCAGACCGCTGTTCGGTGAAAACGGGTGCCATCCTTCTATCCTATTGTCGCGGTCGATTCAAGAGCGTTCGTCCCGAAGGGGCTCCCCCATTGAGGCGCGGGGCCTCGCCTCGCGATAGAGTTCCACGGTACCCTCTCTCCCAGTATGAAACCCCTTCCCGAAATCCTTGAGCTCGCTCGGGAGCACGAAATCGAGCAGCAGGCTTTCGCCGAGTTCTCTGAGCGGATCCGCTCGTTTCTGTCGAGCTGGGAGATTTCGTCCGACGGAAGGCGTTCTCTGCTGGCCGAGTACCTGGATCGGCGGGTTGCATCCGGCACCGTTGGCGGGGACGAGCAGTCGGTGGTCGATGCTCTCACCCGGCAGATTCTCGAAGCTCTCGGCTACCGTGAAGGCGACTACACCTATAACCAGGCTCAGACCGATGGGTCGGATCGTCCGGATTTCACCGTCCGGGTTGAGGAGCTCCTAGGACCCCTCCCGGTCTTCCTCGTCGAGGACAAGTCGAGCTCGGTGCGCGATTTCGAGCGCCGACAGCGCA
This sequence comes from Acidobacteriota bacterium, assembly GCA_040005235.1. Taxonomy (GTDB): domain Bacteria; phylum Acidobacteriota; class Thermoanaerobaculia; order Multivoradales; family UBA5704; genus DASYKS01. The sequence continues at coordinate 5,511 of JBDTZG010000076.1, forward strand.
AGGGGTCCGGCGAAGAGTCCCCACTCGAACAGCTCCGCCGTTACGTTCTGGCCGGCGCGGTTCACGCGCGGGTCGGCCTATTGTGCAACGGGTGGCGCCTCGAAGCGTATGAGTTTGGTTCCGAAGGGGCGATCCGCCTAGTTCAGCTCGATCTTCAGGCCATCGCCCGGGCGGCCGCAACGGGTGCGGAACTGGGCCAAAAAGTGGCGCTGCGCGCGCTTTGGAAGCGCTTTTCCCGCTTTGCCTTCAGCCATGCGCACCAGCTGACCGAGCGGTCGCTCGCCACCCCGCCTCTGGGAACCGAGTGGGTCCGGCGGGTTCAGGAGGCCATCTCCCGCCGTGGCAGCTCACAGGACGTGGAGCGTGAGCTGCTGGATTATTACGAGTGTATCTGGCGCGAGCAGGCCATTGACGTGCGAGAGGCCCCGGAGGCCCTGGTCGACGCACTCCGCCACCTGATTGAGCAGTTCGCCGAGGACGTGCTGCACCAGCTCGACGAGGCGCTCGCCCGTCACGAGGGCTATGAATCCGCCCGCGAAGAGGTCCTCTCGGAGCAGGTCGTCGCGCGGTTACGGAAGGAAGTCGAATTCCGCCAGACTAGTTTCAACCTTCCGAAGGAGGAATTCGAGCGACTCCTACTTATGCCGCTGGACGAGTGGTGTCGACGCCCGCGCCTGGAGGTGCTCGAAGAGACAATCGCCGAATGGATCTCAGTTGTAGAGCCTCACGTTCGGACTTCCTCCGAACCGACGCCCGGCCCGCCCCCCCAGCTCTCGCTGGCCGGAACTCCGGCGAAGGAGAATGACCGCCGGGCACCCACAAACGGCGCGCAGAACGGCAAGCGCAAGACGATGCAGGGCTTGGAAGAGGCGCTGCGGAAGGTGTGCCGTCGGGCGCTCGAAGAGTATTCCTCCATTCAGCAATTGGAGGACGAGCACCGCGCAACCCTGCGCACGACCGAGGCGTATCGGACCTGGGCGCAGAGAGTTTCCTCGAGCGCGCTCGTCGGCCTGCCGGAAGCTGAGTTCCGACGCGAGTTTGCGCGCCAGACCGCCTACGTCTACATCATCCGCTTGCTCCTCGTGCGAATCTGCGAGGACAAGGGGCTGTTTCGCCGCAAGCTGTCCGACGGCGGCCTCATGCTTTGGCAGGAGCGGGTTCCCCAATACCTCGACTACGCTTCCGGCCGTTCCTACGAGTATCTGACGCGCATGGCCTACGAGTGCGCCCAAAACGTCTACGTCCATTTCTATGGTGCCTCCGAGTTGTTCGACTGGTACCGGATGGACGACAAGATGCTTCTGCGCGCGCTCTTGGTGCTGAACGCCTTCAACCTCTTAAGGATCGACACCGACATCATCGGAGCCGTCTATGGCTGCTATCTGGAGGAAGGCAAGCACGAACAGGGGCGCTACTACACGCCGAAAGCGCTGGTCACCCGGATGCTCGACCTCGCCGGGTGGCATGGAGAGAAGATCGTCGGCCGGAAGATCGCCGACCTCGCCTGCGGTTCGGGCAGTTTCCTAGTTGAGGCTTGCCGCCGGCTGCTCGATGGGTTTAGAAACCGCGATGGCAAGATCCCGAAGGCGAAGCTGCGCGCGGCGTTGGACGAGGTGCAACGTTCGATTCACGGCATCGAGATCAACCCGTTCGCCTGCTATCTCGCCGAAACCAACCTGCTGATCCAGGTGCTCGACCTGCTGAAACAGGCGAAGGACTCGGGGCTCACTCTGGTGGTCGATCGCTTCCGGATCTACTGCGAGGATTCACTGATGGTCGAGCAGAGGCTCGCCGAGGTCGCCGAATCTTCGCTGTTTCTGCTCGGAAGGGATCGGGCGGAAGCCGAGATGATCAAGGCGCGCACGGGCGCCTTCGCCACAGGTTTCGACGTTTTGGTGGGCAACCCGCCGTACGTTCGCGCGGACGAGGACGCCCCCGCCTGGGCGGCGTATCGACGCCGGGTCGAACGCCAGGACTGGTTCACGACGAGGTTCCAGAAGTGGGACCTCTACGTACCATTCGTCGAGCAGTACGAGCGGCTGCTGTCCAGTCGCCCCGAGGCGCGCTGTTGCCTGGTGACGATCGAATCGATCGCCACCGCGCCGTATGCCGAGAAACTGCGGGAACTGCTGGTGGCGAAGACAACGCTCCACGACGTATTGCTGACCCGCAAGCTCAAGCTGTTCGAGGACGCCAAGTGGCAAGACAACGTGATTTTCTCGTTCTCCAGAGGAGCGCCTTCGGCGGAGCATCGGGTGCGGCGCACCGTGGCAGGAAGCCGCAACCGGCAAGGAGAGATAGTCGTGGAACCGTTCGACGAGGTTGTGCAGATGGAAGCCGATCCCGAGCGGCTATTCCGCACGAGGGAGCAGGTCGACTTGGATGTCGGGAGCACGGTGCGCTTGGAGGAGATCTGCTACGTCTCAAAGGGTATGGTGCTTCACTCTAGCGAGAAGCTCGAAGAGGGCGAGATCGTGGTCGTGCCATCGAGCTATGTCCCCGAGGCTTTTGGCGAGCAGCTGGTCGAGGACCTTGGTGAAAAGGGCAAACGGATCAGGCATCGCGTCTTCGGTAGGGATGATCTTGTGTCCGAACATCGTGACCAAATTCACAGCCGCCCTTATATGGATTCCCGGGAAGTCCGCCGAGGTGGAATTGGGCAAATCAAATGGGTTGAATACGGTCCTGCAACACGATGCCCCTCCAGAGTGAGTCGGCCGACGTTTTCGGAGCTCTACGAACGTCCGAAGGTTCTCTTCGGGACATTCACAGGGGTGGCAGTCGATACCGGTCCGAGCTTTCTCTATCTGCCCGACGGAGTACGCATGGCAGTCCGTTGGTCACAGTTGGAGGGTGTAGAAAACCGTTCCCTAACGAAAGCGCGTAGGGAGCTTGAGCAGCGAGCCAGCTTTTCGCCGGGGCTTTCGCGGGACTTTTCGGAGTGGTATCTCTGTGCACTTGCGCTGAGCGAACCGATTCAGAAGTGGCTCTCCGGCACCAAGCGTTCGATGAAAGAACACGTCTATCCCGACGACATCAAGGCGATTCCGATCAAACGAATCACTCCGGCAGAGCAGGGGCCGTTTATCCGGCTTGAGCGGGAGCGCCACCGGCTATGGCGCCAGATCGTTGAGCTTGAGGACTCGGGATATCGGATTGGCGCGCGGATCGAGGTTCCTGTGCGCGCTCTCGTCGAGCGTTTCCGGCGCGAGCGTCCCGAAGTCGAGCATCTGGCGGCGCTCAAGCTGCCGGCTTCCCTCGTAGAGATCGAGGAAGCGGCGCTCGAACGGGATCTCCACGGGGCCAAGGCATTCGGTGCCGAGATCCGGCTAAGGCGCGAGGTCGTCGCTCGGGTCGGGAAGTCGGTCGAGAACAAGGAAACCGTCGCCACGCTTGTCGCCCGCATTTTCGATGACCTGCCGGGTGCGCTGGCGGAGATTCCTCTGGCGCTGCCGCGAGACCAGAAGGGTCTCCTTGCGCTCTCGGCATTTCTCGAAGAGCAGGAAGACCGGGCAAAGGCGATTTTGGAGCGCAAGGATGAAATCCAGCGCGAGATCGACCAACTCGCATGGCTCCTCTATCGCCCTGCGACCTGACCGAGGTCCAGTTCGGGATCGTTTTGCGGGAGGGTAGGGACGACGCTTCCCACCTCCCGCCGCCGTCTCAGCTTGTAGACCGCCGGGTAGACCAGCAGCTCCAGAATGAACGAGGTGGCGAGGCCGCCGATCATCGGCGCGGCGATCCGTTGGAGGACGTCGGCTCCCGCCGAGCGGGTCCAGAGGATCGGCAGCAGGCCGCAGAAGGCGGCGGCGACGGTCATCAGCTTCGGCCGGGCGCGCTTGACCGCGCCGTGGACGATCGCCTCGTCCATCTCTTCGATCGTCCGCAGGCGGCCGGCGGCGCGTGCCTCGTTCCACGACAGGTCGAGGAACAAGAGCATGAACACCCCCGTCTCGGCGTCGAGCCCGAGCAGCGCGATCATCCCCACCCAGGCGGCGACCGAAACTTGATAACCCAGCAGGTAGAACAGCCAGACCGCGCCGACGCAGGAGAACGGCACCGCGAGCATCACCAGCGTCGCCTTCCAGGCCGCGCCGGTGTTGGCAAGCAGCAGGACGAAGATCAACCCGAGGGTGATCGGCACCAGCAGGCGCAGGCGTCGCCGCGCGGTGAGCAGGTGCTCGTATTGGCCGCTCCAGCCGAGGCTCACCCCGGGCGGCAGCCTGAGGTCGCGGGAGACCGCGGCGCGCGCCGCCTCGACGAAGCCGCCGAGGTCGCGGCCGGCGACGTCGATGTAGACGTAGCCGGTGAGGAAACCGTTCTCGTCGCGAATCATCGAAGGGCCGGAGACGACCGCCAGATCCGCCACCTGGCCGAGCAGCACCCGGGCGCCGACAGGCGTGTCGATCGGCAATTGGGCGAGCGCGTCGGGCGTGTCGCGCAGCTCGCGCGGCAGGCGCACGGTGACCGGAATCCGCGCCCGGCCGTCGAGCAGGGTCGAGACCTGCTCGCCGCCCGCCGCGGTGGCGATCAGGCCGTTCAGCCGTTCGATCGTCAGGCCGTAGCGCGCAAGGTCGGCGCGCCGGGGCGTGACGTCGAGGAACAGCCCGCCAGCCGTCCGTTCCGCAAACACCCGGGCGGCGCCCGGCACGCGCGCAACGATTTTTTCCACCTCCGTGCCGACGCGCTCGATTTCCCCGAGATCGGCGCCGTAGATCTTCACCCCCACGGGGGTGCGCAAGCCGGTCGAGAGCATCAGAATCCGGGTCTGGATCGGTTGCAGCCAGGAGTTCGTGATGCCCGGCGCGCGGATCGCCGCGTCCATCTCGTCGATCAGCTCCTCGCGCGAGATCCGATCGGGCCAGAGCGCCGCAAAGGGCGCCCGGCCCCACGAGGGGGCGTGCCCCGACCACCAGCGCGGCTTCTCGCGCCATTCGTCGCGGGGTTTCAAGATCACGGTGGTTTCAACCATCGACAGCGGCGCCGGATCGGTGGCGCTCTCGGCGCGGCCGGCCTTGCCGAAAACTCTTTCCACTTCGGGAAAACCCTTGAGGATGCGGTCCTCTGCGGTGAGCAGCCGCTGCGCTTCGCCGATCGATAGGCCGGGCAGCGTGATCGGCATGTACAGCAGCGTCCCCTCGTCGAGCGGCGGCATGAATTCGGTGCCCAACGACAGATACGCCGGCACGCTCGCCGCGACGATCAGAACCGCCGCGCCGATCGTCGCCCACGGATGGCGAAGCACGAAGCGGCAGGCCGGCTCGTAGAGTTTCGCCACGCCGCGCTGCACCGGATGGTGGTTTTCGTCGCGATAGGTGCCGACGCCGAGGGTGGTCGCGATCCGCGCGAGAAACCGGGGCCGGAACGTGAACGGTTCGGCGCGCGCAAACATCATCCGCAACGCCGGATCGAGCGTGATCGCGAGCAGCGCCGCCACCGCCATCGTAAGGTTTTTGGACGCCGCAAGCGGCCGGAAGAGACGTCCCTCCTGGCCCGATAGCGCGAACACCGGCAGGAAGGCGACCGCGATCACCAACAGCGAAAAGAACACCGACGGGCCGACCTCCTGGAGCGCCTTCAAGCGCACCTCGGCGAACGGTTCCTTCTTTCCGTTCTCCTGCCAAAGATGAATTCGCTGATAGGCGTTTTCCACCTCGACGATCGCGCCGTCGACCAGTACGCCGATCGAGATCGCGATGCCTGCGATCGACATCAAATTGATTTCCAATCCGAGCGCGGAAAACGGCAGAAACGCAAGCAGTACCGCGATCGGCAGGGTCACGATCGGCACGATCGCGGACGGGAAATGCCAGAGGAAGAAAAGAATCACCAGCGCCACCACGATCATTTCGATCACCAGCTCGTGGGAGAGCGTATGGATCGTCGCCCGGATCAGCGTCGAGCGGTCGTAGGTCGGAACGATCTCCACCCCGGCGGGAAGGCTGGCGCGCAATTCGGCGAGCTTCGCCTTCACCCGGTCGATCGCGGCGAGCGCGTTTTCGCCGTGGCGGATGATCACGATCGCGCCCACGGCGTCGCCCGTGCCGTCCAGATCGGTGGCGCCGCGGCGGAGCGCGGGGCCGACCGCGACGTTTGCCACCTCGCCCAGCAGCACCGGCGCGCGGCCCGGCTCGGCGCGCACCACGGCGCTCCTTAAATCCTCGGCGTTTTTGGCCAGCCCGCGCCCGCGGACCATGATCTCGGCGCCGCCCGCCTCGATCAGCCGGCCGCCGGTTTCGACGTTGGCACCGCGCACGGCGCCGACCAGATCGCCGAGGGAGAGTCCGTACGCCTCCAGCCGCGCCGGATCGGCGGTCACCTGCATTTCGGGCGGCAGGCCGCCGACCGAGGCGACCTCGGCGACGCCGGGGACCGACTGGACCGCGAAGCGGAGCGTCCAATCCTGTAGCTGGCGCAGATCGGTCGACGACATCCTTCCCGATCGGTCGACCAGCGCGTATTGATAGACCCAGCCGACCCCCGAGGCGTCGGGGCCGAGCTCCGTCTTCACCCCTTCCGGCAGATCGACCTTCGCCAACTGCTCGAGCACCCGGGAACGCGCCACTCCCGTTTCGGTCCCCTCCTCGAACACCGCGTAGACGTAGGAGAAGCCGAAATCGGAAAAGCCGCGCACCGCTTTGACCCCCGAAGTGCCGAGCAGAGCGGTCGCGAGCGGGTAGGTGACCTGTTCCTCGATCCGGTCGGGCGGTCGGTCCCAGCGCGAAAAGACGATCACCTGGGGGTCCGAAAGATCGGGCAGCGCATCGAGCGGAATGCGGCCGAGGGCCGAGACGGCGAGCAGGAGCAGCGCGCCGACCGCAAGCAGAACGAACAACGGATGGCGCGCAGAAGCGCCGATGATCCGGGCGATCATCGCGGCTCCTTCGGGGTTGGGGTAGCCGCGGGGAGCGCGCCGCGCAGGCGGCTTTCGGCGTCGAGCAGAAACGCCGCCTGCGCCGCCACCCGGTCACCCTCTTTGAGACCGGAAAGGATCTCCACCCGGCCGCCGACCCGCGTGCCGACTCTCACCTCGCGCGATGCAAATTTTCCCGGAGAGGTCTCGACGAACGCGAGCGTCCGTTCGCCCGTCGGCAGCAGCCCGGAGTCGGGCACCGTGAGCGCCTCGCGACCCGGCTCCGCCAACTCGACGAACGCCGACATGCCGGGTTTGAGCGCCAGATCGCCGTTGGCGAACGCGGCGCGCACGGTGAGCGTCCGGTTGACGGGATCGAGCAGCGGCAGGATCGCGGTCAGTTTGCCGGCGCGGCTCTCGCCCGGCGCGGCGGCGAGGGTGAGGGTGGCCGTGCGGCCGATCACCCCGAGGGCCGCGTCGCTCTCGGGCAGGCTTGCCTCGACGAAGACCGCCGATAGATCGCTGATCTCGAACAGCATCGTCCCGGCTTCGACCCGGGCGCCGCGCACCGCGCCGAGCCGGGTGACCCAGCCGGAGGCCGGGGCGACGACTCCGAGCGTCCGCTCCGACCGGCCGGTCCGTTCGATGCGCGCGATCGTCTCTTCCGACAGGCCGAGCAGCGAAAGGCGCCGCCGGGCCGCCGCAGCCAGGTCGGCGCCGCCGCTCACGACTTCCGGAATGGCGGAGCCGGCAAAGCGCCCGGCCGCGGCGCGGGCGGAGAGAAATTCCTCCTCGCTTGCCACCAGCTCGGGAGAAAACAAACGCGCGAGCGTCTGTCCGCGGCGCACCCGCTCGGCGGTGCGGGCGACCGGCAACTCTTCGAGCCAGCCGGCGAAACGGGCCACCACCTCGGTCCGGCGCGCTTCGTCGGCGACCACTGTGCCGGGCAGGCGGACCGAGCGCGCGATCCGTTCTCTAGCCACCGGCACGACCGTAACGCCGCCGAGCGCGAGGCTCGCGTCCGACAACGCGGGTGCGCCGGACTGTGCGCCTTCCGAGGGGTCCGGGTCGGCATAGACCGGCACGTAATCCATGCCCATCTCGTCCTTGGCCGGCACCGGAGAGGTGACCTCCGGGCGCATCGGATGGCGATAAAACGCCGGCCGCCGTGGCGCCCCGGCAACGGACGAACCCTTCGCCGTCGCGCTCGAAGCGGCGCTTTTCCGGGGGACCAGCCGCATGCTGCAGATCGGGCAGTTCCCTGGGTGATCCGAGGAGAAATTCGGATGCATCGGACAGTAGTAGGCGCCGAGCTCGGCGGAGGCCGCGGGGGGAGTTTTGGCGCACGCGTGGGTGCCGAGGACCGGTATCGCGAGGAGGAGCAGCAGGGCGAGCGGGCGGAAACGGTTCATCGCGAACCTCCCGGAGGGACGATGGGAACGGGATTGTCGAGCAGCGTCGATTCGGAAGGCGGGCCCAGCAGGCCGGCCAGCTCGGTCGCCGCCGAATAGCGCGCGGCCTGGGCCTGAGCGAGATCGGCGCGCGCGTCGATCCAGGTGGTGAAGGCGGCGAGCGCGCCGGACAGATCGCCGCGCCCGGCGAGGTAATCCGAGCGCGAAGCGTCGAACGCGAAGCGGGCCTGGGGCAACAGGGCCTGCTCGAGGTGGTAGGCGATCTCCTCGTTCTTGGCGATCTCGGCAGCGAGCCGTGCAGCTTGCGCCTGGGCGTCGATCTCGGCGGCCCGCAGGTCCGCCCGCGCGGCTTCGACCTCGCTCTCCGCCGCCGCACGCAGCGCCTCGGCGCGGTCGTTGTGCCACGAGGGGAGCTGCACGCCGAAGCGCAGCGCGACCATCGGATCCAACGCGCCGCGGGTGCCGATTCCGGCGCCGGCCGTAAAGTCCGGTTTGCCGGCGAGCTTGGCGACCGCCTCGCGCTTTTCCGCCGCCGCCAGTGACGCGCGGGCAAGCAGCACTTCGGGAGCCGCGGCGACCGCGCGGGCGGACGGATCGGCGGCCGGCGTTCCGCCGTCGAACGAGTGGGCGGCCAGCATGGCCGCGGGGGCTGGAGCGGTCGCTGGGACGGGTGCGGCCGGAGTGGCCTGAGGCGTCGACGTAGCGCCCACCGCGGGAGCCGCTTGAAACAGCTGCGGCAAAGGCGGAAGCGCATCGATCGGTCCGATCGCGGCGGGGCCGCTCCGGCCCAGCCAACGGCCCAGCTCCGCCTCCGCCGTCCGTCGTTCGGCAGCGATCTCGATCCGCCTCTCCTCGGCATGCAGCCGTTCGAGCTGGGCGCGCGCCACCTCGCCCTGGCCCCCCTGGCCCGCGCCGTACGATTGGGTCGCCGTCGCGGCCACCAGATCGAGCAGCTCGCGGCCGGCGCGCCAGGCCGCGTCGGCCTGATCGAGCGCGAAGATCCGGGCGTAGGTGCCCCGCACCCCGGCGGCGACCCGGCGGATCGCGAGCACTGCGGCCACCCCCGGAATCTCGGCGTCGCTCGCCGCGGCCGACCGCTCCGCCCGTCGCCGCGCGGGGTGCGGCAGCTCTTGGCGGAATTCGAGGCCGAGCAGCGAGAACTCGCTGGTGCCCACCGTGTAGCGCGGGAAGCTCTCGTCGTCGAGATAGGTCTCGAAGCTCGGCCCGGGAAGGATACCCGCCGGGCGCGCCGCCGCCTGGGCCGCCGCCGAGCGAGCCTCGGCCGCCCGAATCTCCGGATTCTGGGCGAGCGCCTCGGCGATGAGGACCTCGAGCGGCGGAGTAGGAACGACGGAGGCTGAGTCCGCGGCACTGAGGGCGGGAGCCCCTGCGGTAAGCAACGCGACCGCGAACGATAGGCGAAAGGAAGGCATGTTTCCTCCGGAAAACGAATTGTCGGGCAAGCCCGCTATGGGCTCGCGCGGACACACTTCTCCTGAGGAAGGTCTAGATCAGAAACGCGGCAAACAGTGTGAAGCGCCCGATCTCCGGGTGGAGCGCGGAGGCGTTCATCGGTCGCCACGAACCGACGGCCGCGACCGCTTCACCCCCGGCGGGCGCCGGAACCGCGGGCGTCGAAGGAAGAGCGGCGAGGCAAGAAGCCGGCGCCGATGGCGGCCGTTCGGCCCGCGTAGCCCCCGGGCAGCAGTCGCCGCCCATCTTCTGGCACGCCTGGCGCGCGACGGTGTCCATCGGGCATCGGTCCCTGCCGCACACCATCCCCGGCATCGACGCCAAGACCGCCCCCAGCAACAGGGCGAGCACAGTAACTCGGCGGGGGCGGCGGGGGAGGGTGTAGGTCATGACGTCTAAGAGTGTACATCGGGCTTGCGGGGGTTGCGAGGGCGCACCCCCGAATCCACCCGTTGGGGTGGGAGGAGATTGCACCCCGGGCTCAGGGAGTGGCGAATTGCCGCGCGTCTCGGCTTCCTCCGGCTTCTGGCGTTACCGTTTCGCCGGGGCGCGCGGGCACCGAAGGTAGGAGCTGTCCCCGATCGACTGTGAGGACCGACGACCAGAGCTGCATTTCCCCGGCGCCGCCGTGAATCCAGGCGAGGTGAAATCCACCGTTGGGTAGCCCCACCAGCCCCTGCGTGTCGCCGCCGTTCTTGAAGCGGTATTCAGAGGCGACCGGATCGCTTCCCGCTGCGAGCGGGCAGGTGGATTTTTCTTCCACCCGCTGCTCGGCTGGGAAGGTCGCTCCGCCGTCGCCCGAGGCGGCGAAATAGAGTTGGTAGCAGCCGTCGGTCGGATCGGCGCGGCGGTCGTTCCAAGAGACCCCTACCACCCCCTCCCCGTTCACCGCGAGCGCCACATTGCTCTGGTCAGTAGCGCTTGGGTCGGGGCTCGCCAGGACCGGTTTCGACCAGGTGGCGCCGTCATCCGGCGAGGAAGCGACCTTTACCCGATAGAAGCCACCCACGACGTCCAGCCACGCCATGTAGAGCTTTCTTGGGCGGGCGCCTTTCGAGGCGTCCACGGCGAGTCGCGCCCCGCCGAGCCCGAGCAGCGATTTGCCTTCCCGGGCGTGGCCGAAGACGTGGACATCGGGTCCCGGGCGAGGGCCGGAGAAGCGCCGGCCGCCGTCGCTCGAAACGATCGTCGGGTACGAGCCGGCGATTTCAGGTTCTCGCAGGCCTTCGGGCGCGAAGGTCTGGAGTGCGACCACGAGCTGGCCGTCCGGCAGGCTCAGGAGGGCGCTCACGATGTTGAGCAGCTCCTTCTCGGGCGCCGGCAGCAGCAAGCGCGGAAAAGAGAACTTGTTGCCCCGGTCGCTCGACGAGGAAAAACCGATCACGTCTTGAGCGGTGTGTCCGAAGACGACGATCGGCAATTTGCCCGTGACGTACACCCGGCCCCGCATCGACTCTTGCGCCGTCCGGTCGACGTCGATCCAAGGGCGGTCCCACGAGCCGGGCAGGTACACCGGCTCGCCCCACTCGCTGCCGCCATTGGTCGATTTCCAGGCCGCGAGCTGCTCCGAAAGGGTCAACAGGTAGGCATTTCCCTCGGCGTCGAAAGTCACCGTGGGATCGATGCCGTCGAACACCGGATCGCGCCTCGCTCCGTGCGTGGCGCGCACCCAGGATTGGCCGCCGTTTAAGGAGGCATAGACCGCGACGCCACCGTGCGTGCCGAAAACCATCGAGGCCGCAATCAGTTTCCTCTCATCGCGGGGATCTGCCGCCAAGGCCGACTCGACATGGCGGGCGGAAGGCTCGTCGGTCGAGAGCTGAACCGATCGAACGACGCGGATCGCGGAATCGCCGCTCGGCGTTTTCGGAGGGGCGGGCGGGATTTCCATCGAACCCGCGAGCGCCACGCACACGAGAGCCGGAAGCGCTCGTTCAGCAAGACGGAGAGCTTTGCTCGCCGGTAGCGACATGGGATGCCTCCTTCGCCTGTCTCGCGGGTCATCCCGTGGGGTCAGGATGTCTAGCATGCGCGGCCGCCGGAGCGAATGTCTACTTTCGTGTCTTGACACGGTCGGTCCACTATCGCTAGTTTCTGCGTCGTGAATCAATCTAAATATGGCCTAGATCAATTCTCGTTCGGCTTGAATGAAGAGGCGCATGCCTTGGCGCAACGCTTCGGTCGCCGGCTTGGCCGTCTCCGCGTCGCCGCCGGAATGTCGAAAATCGACCTGGGGGTTGCCCTCGGCGTCCGGCGCCAGATGGTCGATCGCTACGAAAACGGGCTCGACCTGCCCCGATTGAACGTCGCCCTGCGGATCTGCGCGGCCTTCGGCCTGGAGCCCAATCAGCTGTTCTCCGGCCTCTTGGATGCGCCAGGCGACACGGCTTGACGGCAGGCTGTAAGAGGGGAGGGCGCTCATGCCCTTCCCTCTTTTTTCTTGGGAGGGCCAAGACATGGCGGCAAAGAGATCGAAAACCACCGAAGAACAAGCCTCGCAGCACGAAAACGCGCTCTCCTCGGAATTCATGGCGTTGCTCGATCATCTGGACGACGAGGCTCCCGGGTTGAACGAAGCGACCTGGGGCGGAGAATGGGAGCCCCGCTTCCTAGGGGCCGGCCAGTGGGGCGTGTTTCGCACCTGGGAGGAGGCCGGCCGCCACGAGCCGGCGGTGACCTTCCCGAGCTTCGAGCGCGCCCTGCTCGCGGCGGCGGTTCTGCCGGGCATCGGCCGCGGCGACTTTTTTCACCTGGAACCGGAGGAGCTCGCGAGCGGCGGATTTCCGTTGATGGCGATGGAAGGAGGAGCCCGGGAGGTGGGGATTTTCTCGACTTTTCATCCCGAGCTGTTGTTCGCGCTGATCACGGTCGAGATGCTGGCCCGCTCGCCCCGCTCCCTGGCGATGGTCCTTCAAGCCTCCGGGTCCGACGCGATCAAGCTCTCCGGCGCGGCGCTGCGCGGAAGGATTGCCGTGCAGGCCGCGGAGCAGGATCGAACTTTTGGGGGCGCGGACGCGCTAGAGCCGGAGTAGCATTGCGCTCGCTGCGGTTCATCCGGGGAGGAGAAGCTCCACCATGCGCGACGAAGAACAGAGGATTATCGACCTGCTGACCATCGCCTTGAGGACCTCGGGCAAGACCAAGAAGGAGGTCGACGAAATCCACGGCTGGTGCCGCGGTACGACCAGCCAGCTGCTCAAAGGGCGGATCGAGCTCAAGGTCCGCCACCTGTTCGAAATCCTGGAGGTCGCCGAGACCTCGCCGGAGGATTTCCTCCGCGCCCTGTTCGACCGTAAGACGACGCCGGATCTGCCGACGATCGGGCTTCAGGAAATGATCCGCCTCGCCGCCCGGCGCCACGGCCTCAACCCCGAGACCGCGGCGGCGGACATGGACCGCGTGCACGGCCTCGACCAGCCGCCCCCTTCGGTCGACCAGCTCGTCTCGATGGTCGAAACCCGCCTCTCCGCGCTGCTCGCGAAACACGAGCAGGACGTCGAAAAGAAGAACCGCGTCCGAGAAGCGGTGCGGAAGCGGGCCAAGCCGAGGGCGGCGGATCGGGCGTAGCGGGTCTACGCGGCCGGCCGCGGAGTCCGCAGCCCTTCCGCTTCGCGCAACGCCGCCTTTGCCAACTCAACGGTCGCCTGTTCCTGGCGCACCGCCTCGTCCAGCAAGACGAGAGAAGCGAGCGCCTCGCGCTCGATGCCGAGGGCGATGAAGGTCGCGAGCGTCTCTTCGACGATCGCCTTGGCTTCCGGAGTGCGCCCTTCGTGGAGCCAGATGGCACAAAGCTCCAGGCCGGCGAGGGAGGCATGCATCGGCAACTTCAAACGGGTGAATTCCCGCCGCACGGTGCGAAACGCCGCCTCGGCCTGATGCAACCGGCCCAGGCCCGCGGCGATCTTGCCGGCGACGGCGCGCAGCTTGAGCTTCTCTACCGGCCCGGAGAGAGCCTCTAAGACAGGCCGTGCCGCGAGGTGCAATCGGTCGGCGCGCACGAAGTCGCCGAGATCCGCGAGAAAAAGTATGGCGTTCGAAAGAGCCGCTACCGCCATGTCGGGCGCTCTCTCCGGGTCAATCAGGTCGTAGGCTCGACAAAAATGAGAGATTGCCGGCTCAAGTTTCCCGGCATATCCGGCAGCAATTCCACGCTGGTAGAGCGCTTTGCCGGCTAGATGGTGCTGGCGCCGATCAAGATAGAGCCGGTGAGCGAGGCCGAGCGCTTCGTCAGCCATTTCGAACTGCCGTTCGGCGATCCAAAGGGAAGCCGAAAGGTCGAACAGGCCGGCGAGCAGAAGGACGTCGCCCTGGCCGCGGTCGGCGAGGTCCATCGCCCGGCGAAACGACTCCTCCGCCGCGCGGTGCCGGCCGAGCAGCCGTTCAGCGTTCGCTAGCTCGCCCCAGAGGCGGGCTGCGAGATCCGCGTCGCGCCATGCCTCTTTGGAGCGCGTCGCGGTATCCGATCCGGAGGGGAGGAGGCGGCTGACCTCGGCGACCAGCAGCCTGGCCGCGGCCTCATAGGCGTCTGGCAGGCCTTGGCGCAGGGCGGGGACGGCAGTCAGCCAGACGCGGCAGCGGTGGCGGAGGCGCTCTTCCATCTCCGGCCCCTCGGGGATCGCACCGGGCAGCTGTTGCGAGAGGAGGAACCGCCAGACCTCTTCGGCGCTCTTTCGGTGCCGTTGATCGAGCCGGCGGGCGAAGCGCGCCATTCGACGAAGAGCCTGGTCGTAATCCTGCAATGAATCGGCGGCGGACTTGGAGGTCCGAGGCAGTCGCACCTTTTCGGGGTGGAGCGCCACGTCCACCCAGGGCTTCAAGAGCCCCTGGCAGGCCGGGCAACCGCGCGCGAGGTGCAGCAAAACGCGGCTTCGAGCCCCGGAGTCGAGCCGGTTGTGCAGCAGATCGACTAGCTCGGACGGCGCGGGATGCGGTGTCTTAGCCATCGGGTCCTCCCCAGCAAGCAACTGGACCACTCTCAACAGTGAACGGCTGGCATTGTCGCACAAGAGTAGGGGTGCGTCGCCCGACCGGGCCGCGCGCCGCACCCGAATTTTAGGTCTTAGACGTGGGGCGGGGTCTGCGTCCCTTGGTTTAGAGGGGGAGGGGCAACGAGTCCATTCGTATCGATTGCCCAGCCTTCGTTCGCGAACAGCCCCGATGGAGCCTCGGTCGCCCAACCCTCAGGCACGAAAAGCCTGAACAGCGGTTCGAACACGCGAGCCCATCCGGATTCGCTGCCTAAGAAAGCGGGTAGCGCCGAAGCCGGAGCAGCGAGGAGCAAGGAGGCGAAAAGGGCGAAGGCGGGGAGGAGGAAGATACGGCGCGATCTCGACATAGAGAGTCTCCTTCGCGGGTCGTCTCGTGGGCCACTAACGGCCCCCGCGCCCGCGGGGGCAACGCATGAAAGAACGCGTTGCAGGGGTGCCTAGCATGCGCGAAATGCCCACCAAAGTAGACATTCGGCGAGGGCACGATGGCAAAACTGCCCGGATGAAGAGTGCTCCCGCCTACGGATTGCGAAAGGTCGCCTCCTCTCGATCGCGTCGAAGATCGCCCGGGTCGCCGCCGGACCTCGTTCGTTCTCGGGCGGCTCGCCCGGCGCAAGAAGTCCCTGACAACGAAAAAGGCCCCCTCCCTTCGCAGGGAGGAGGCCCGGAGCTTCTACCTACAGGTACGACTGAACCGCTTTACGGAGTGCAGGCCGTGACCGCGACGTTGTCCAGGAACCAGCCGTCTCCGGTCACCGAGCAGTCGGTGATCGAAATGAACGCGATCCGGACGCTACGGCCGGCGCAGCCGGTCGAGGTGCCCGTGGCCGCGTTGCAGGCCGCGTCGAGGTCGACGGTCGAGGTGGTGAACGACGCCGAGTTGCCGGTCCAGACGCTCGCACCCGCGGAGCCGGCCGGAGCGCAGCTGGCTGCGATCGTGCCGTTGTAGCCGTTGGTGAGAACCGCCGCGGCCGGAACAAAGGTGTAGTTCGTGCCGTCCACGGAGACCGCTAGCGTGCCGCCGTCGAAGCCCGACTCGAAGCCGCGGCGATGGCCGAACGAGAGGCGGGTAACGGTCGAACCGGCCGGAACCGAGATGCCGCCGGCACCGTTCGGCTGGGCGTAGTTGAAGTTGTTGCTGGTGTAGTCGGAGGTGCAGGTCGTGCCGCCGTAGCGGAAGATCTTCGTGCCGGTCTGCGCCGTGCAGGTCTGGATCCCGCGCCAGCTGGTGGTCGAGCCGCCCGCGACGAAGGTGCCCGTCGAGAAGCCCGCGAGGCCGGTGCCGGTCTCGAAGCCATTGGTGAAGAGGGTGGCCGTGGTGCACCCGGTGCAGACGGCCGTGGTGGCCGTCGCCTGGGCGGAGCTCGCCGAGGCGCAGCTCGGAGCGTTGGTCGCCTGGACGACGTAGAAGTACGCGGTGTTGCAGGTGAGGCCGCTGTCGGCAAACGACGTGGTCACCGAGGTGCCGACCTGGGTGTACGGACCGCCGCTGGTGGTCGAGCGCAGGATGTTGTAGCCCGTGGCGCCCGCGACGGCGGTCCACGACACCGTGGAGGTCGTCTGGCCGGTGGCCGTCACGGAGACACCCGTCGGAGCCGACGGCGGCGTGCAGGGGGCCGACACCGGGGTGACCGAGAGGCAGGTGGACGGAACGGCCGCGCAGGCTTCGTTGCCGGTCGGTTGCGCCGTCACCTGGTAGTAGTAGGTGAAGTTGTTGGCCACCACGTTGTCGGCGTACGAAGTGGTCGAAACGTCGTTGGCGATCTTGGTGAAGCCGGCGTTGCAGCCGGTCTCGTTGCGGAATACGTCGTAGACGACGCCCGCGCCGGAGCTGGTCCAGGAGACCGCCGCCGAGTTACTGCCGGCGGTGAGCGTCAGCGTCGGGATGGAGGGTGAGGTGCAGCCGCGGAACGTGGTGCTCGCGCCCGTGTCCGTGGTGCAGGCGATGCCGTGGCGGTTGAACGCCGCGAAGAGCGCGCCGCCGTGCGGGGTGCCGTTGGCCAGGTTGCCGTCATCGTCGTCCACGGCGCGCATGGTCTTCCACCAGGAGCCGGCGTTGCAGCCGTTCGAAGTGAAGGTGCCGGTGTGGGTGCAGGAGAACGAGCTGGTGGCCGTCGAGCGCGACAGGTACCAGAGGCGGTCGAGGGTCGTCCAGGCCGGTCCGAGGCCGGGGCCGGGCAGGTCGCGGTTCGCGAAGTCCCAGATCGCCTCGGACGGGACGTACGACTCGCAGTGAACTTCCTTGGCGCACGGGCCGGAACCGGCGCCGCAACGGACCTGGGTGAAGTTCGAGACCGTCGCCGGGGTGTTGGAGGTGTGCTTGGCGAAGTCGACGTCGCGGACGCCGGTGCAGGAGGTGCAGGCGT
>JBDTZG010000007.1:0-137205 GCA_040005235.1 Acidobacteriota bacterium
CACAGCCTTGCGACGTACCTGATGCCGCTGGACCGGTGGATCCGGATGCGTCTTCGCAGCATCCTGCGCCATCGTCACAAGCGCAAGGGGCGATCCCGAGGACGGGACCACAACCGCTGGCCGAATGCCTTCTTTGCTGAGCAGGGGCTGTACTCCTTCACCACAGCCTTTGCCCAGGCTCGTCAGTCCTCTCGCAGGTAAGACCACCGACCGGAGAGCCGGATGCGGGAGATCCGCACGTCCGGTTCGGAGGGAGGGGGGGGCCGGGAACTCAACCGGCTCTCCCTACCCCTATAAAATCGTCGGTCACCGGGGCTCGCGTGA
Organism: Acidobacteriota bacterium; assembly: GCA_040005235.1. Classification (GTDB taxonomy): domain Bacteria; phylum Acidobacteriota; class Thermoanaerobaculia; order Multivoradales; family UBA5704; genus DASYKS01. The sequence goes on from JBDTZG010000007.1 coordinate 325, forward strand.
GATCCTACCTTGGGGTCGTCAGCTCGATCGGCGCGGCACCGGCGTCCACGCAGTGCGGCCCGCTGCTCGGCTGCGGTGGATTCAGCCTCGCAGCAAAGGCGTTGGGCGTTCCGCGGATCTCGTCGAGGCGCTCGTTCCACCGCACGACCTCCTCGAACGGGATGTCGTTGCGCCGTCGGGTGAAGCTGATCAGGTTGTCGATCTCGGCCAGCGTCTTCTTGGCGGTGATGCCGGCCTTGCCCTGCTCCAGGAAGGCGACGATGGCATCCTTCTCGTCGGCGTTGTTGAGCGACACCACGGCGGGGCTCCAGGCATAGGCGAGGTTCACCGCGTCGGTGTCGGGCACGTGGCCTTGCGCCACCATGTACTCCAGGAAGTCGAAGACGTGGAAAACGTTGTAGATCGTCGTCGTGTACTGGATGTCGTAGATGACGCGGGTGTCCTTGAGCGGATAGGGATTGGCGGCCGAGTACTTCATCGGATTGGCGAAGGTCTTGACGAACTTAAGGTTGCGGAAGAAATCGTCGTGCCGGAACCCCGTGCGCTGGTACTCGCCCACGGTGCCGAACCCGTCGCAGGAGATCGACAGTTTCACCAGCCGGAAACCCTTCCATAGGTCGACGAACTGCACACCGTGGTGGTCCATCGCCGAGAGGTTCGTGCTGTAGAAGACCGAGATTTCTTCCTTCCTGCCGCTCTCGTGGAGCCAGGTGAGGAGCCGGAAGTGGTCCGGCATGAGCAGCGGCTCGCCGCCGGCGAAGTAGACGGACTTGACGCCGCCCAGGTACGGAATCAGATGCTCCACCGTGTTCTCGGGCAGCCGGATCAGCTTCGGCTGCGGCGCCTGCTCGGTCTCGGGGCCCACCATCTGCAGCTCGTCCTCGTACCACTTGGAGGAGTAGTGGTGGTTGCACATCCGGCACTTCTGGTTGCACAGGTTGGAGAACCGGATGTCGAGGAACTGGATGTCGACGGTGAGAGTTCCGTCGGGCTCGGGAAGCCCGAAGTCATATTCAGGCTTCTTGAGGAGCTGCCCGGCCTCGCGGCTCGCCTCTTCGTCGACCGGCAGTAAGCGCGGGCTGACCTCGCCGCGGTCCTCCCGCTCGTAGCACACCTCGCAGACCGGGTTGCGCTCTCCCGCCAGCATGTCGCGGCGGAGCTGCCGCATCGGCTCGGAGTTCCAGACCTCCTCGACCGAGCGGTCCTTGAGGTTCAGCTTCCCGGGGAAGAACCCCGCGATGCAGCACGGTCTGACCTCGCCGTCCGTTTCGGCGAAGAGGTGCACGAAGGGCCGATCGCAGAGCGTGTTCGATCGCTTGATCTCGGGGCTGTCGGACATCAGGTCACTTTAGGCTTTTTTCTTGCAGCGTGTCGATTTCGCGGAGTTTCGCTCGACGTCCTGGTAGAGCCGGAGCTTGAAGCCTGGCTCCCAACCGACAAACCCAAAGGAGAAAAGCCCATGCGCGTAATGGTGATGGTTAAAGCGACCCAGGATTCCGAAGCCGGCATCATGCCCTCCGAGCAGCTTCTCACTGAGATGGGCGCGTACAACGAAGAGCTGGTGAAAGCGGGCATTATGCTCGCGGGCGAGGGGCTGCACCCCAGCTCGAAGGGCGCGCGGGTGAGGTTTTCCGGCGACCAGCGGACGGTGATCGACGGGCCGTTTGCCGAGACCAAGGAGTTGGTGGCCGGTTATTGGCTCTGGCAGGTGCGGTCGATGGAAGAGGCGATCGAGTGGTTGAAGCGCTGCCCGAACCCGATGCCGGGCGAGTCCGAGATCGAGATCCGGCCGGTGTTCGAGGCGGAGGATTTCGGCGCGGAGTACACCCCCGAGCTGCGTGAACAGGAGGAGCGCCAGCGGGCGGCGATCGAAGCGCGGAAGTAGCGGAAGTAACGGCCGGAGGCACCCCCTCCTTGCGTCGCGGGACCCGGGGTGGTGTGATCGGTGGCCATGGCGGCCACCGACACCTTGAATCTCCCGAACGCCGCGCCCCGGCCGCTCGATGGCATCCGCGTGCTCGAAATGGGCCAGCTGATGGCCGGGCCGTTCGCGGCCACGGTGCTCGCCTATTTCGGTGCCGAGGTGATCAAGATCGAACCGCCGGGCGAGGGCGACCCGATCCGCACCTGGCGCGTGCTCGACCAGGGAACCTCGCTCTGGTGGTATTCGCTCGGCCGCAACAAGAAATGCGTGACGCTCGACCTCCGGCAGGAGGAGGGCCGCGACCTCGCACGCCGGCTCATCTCCGACGTGGATGTCCTGATCGAAAACTTCAAGCCCGGCACGCTTGAAAAATGGGGGCTCGCTCCCGACGAGCTGCGCCGCAGCCACCCGCAACTGTTGATCGCACGGGTTTCCGGCTACGGCCAGACCGGACCGTATTCGCTATATCCCGGTTATGCCTCGGTCTGCGAAGGGGTGGGCGGCCTGCGCTACGTGAACGGCCTGCCGGGCGAGGTTCCGATGCGGCCGAACCTGTCGCTCGGCGACACCCTCGCCGGGCTCCACGCCGCGCTCGGCATCGCCCTCGCGCTGCTCGACCGCCAGCGGCGAAAGCCGGCGACGGGGCAGACCGTGGACGTGGCGATCACCGAGTCGGTGTTCAACTGCCTCGAAGCCGTGGTCCCCGAATTCGACCGCTTCGGCCTGATCCGCGCCCCCTCGGGCTCGACCATCACCGGCATCGTGCCGAGCAACGCCTATCCGACCCGCGACGGCCGGCACGTGATCCTCGGCGCGAACGGCGAATCGAACTACAAACGGCTGATGCAGGCGATCGGCCGCGACGACCTCGGCCTCGACCTCCAGCTCCGGACCAACGCCGGCCGGGTCACCCATATCGCGGAAATCGACGCCGCAATCGCCGCCTGGACGAGACAACACACGGCCGATGAGGTGATCGCCGCGATGCGAACGGCCGACGTGCCCGCCGGCTCGATCTATAGCGTGGCCGATATGTTCGCCGACCCGCAATACCTCGCCCGCGACCTGTTCGAAACGGTCGACACCCCCACCGGGCCGCTCAAAATTCCGGCGATCCTCCCCAAGCTCAACGACACCCCCGGCCGAACCGAATGGGCCGGTCCGGCGCTCGGCGCGCACAACCGGGAGATCCTCGGCGGCCGGTTGGGGTTGAGCGATGCGGACCTCGCGGATTTGGCGGCGCGTGGGGTGATTTGAGGGCGACCGCCTCCCAGAACCGTTCCCCGCCGGAAACGAGCCGGGATGACGGGGATTCTAACCTCCTCCACCGATCGGGTGAGGCGAAGCGGCGGCCCCCCCCAGGTCCCGTTGGAGGGTTGTGGTTCCCGAGGCGACTTTTGACGCAAACCGCTGCAAGAAGAGGTCCAAGAAGCTATCGATACCATAGCCGAGCAGAAACGCGGTCTTCCAGTCGATAGGTTTGTCCGTCGAATAGGCCAGAAGCAGAAAACCTATCCACAGGGAGATAGCCACTTTGAGAAAGGAAATCTCCTGTACGTGAATTTGCAGGACCCAATCCTGTAGCCCGGACGTGTTCGCCTTGCTGGCTCGGTCCATCTTCAAAAAATCGACCAAGACATGAGCCACCGCTCCGACCAGGACGAGCGCATAGCCCTGCATGAGACTCGATAGACTCTTTTCGCTCGTACAAATGATCATTCCAAACCAACAGGATGCCCAGACCGCAACGAAACCGAAGAGAGCCGCGCTTAAGATCAACCATAGGCTCAAAGTACGCCGCAGCGAGGTCTCTGCCGCCTTGAATATCAACCCATCGCTTAGCGAGACGACGCCCTTCACCACCGCGGGGTGGGAGTGGATGTAGCGTAGGATAAAAAGCCGATCCTCTATCTCGGGCAATTCGTCGGCAAAGCTTGCGTGAAAGTCGAGAGCCCCGCCTATCCTCAATTGACTGAGATGCTGTCGGACTCGGTTGGGGATTGTGAGCATCCCACACCAGAGCACGACGCTTTTGAGCTCTTGGGTGATCGCCGTGAAGTTTTGGAGTGCTTGTTCCGTATCGTCGCCGCTCGTAGGCCAACTCAAAGTAGCACGCTGCCAAGCATTCTCGATGTTGGCGACCGGATCCCCGTAGAGATCATAAATCTTGACGTACTTGTCCAGCATGCTTCGAACCTCTCGCAGCCGAGATTCGATCTGCCCCCTATTGTCGCGAAAGATTTTTTCATTCCTCTGGATCGCCGCTTTTACTGCTTGGTCGCGGTTGCTCGGCTCGGCTTGTTCGCTCTTCGCCTTGACCTCGACGGCTATCCTCTGGATGTTCTGGATTTCCGCCCGTAAATCTCTGATTCTGCCGAATAAGGCTAGGTGCTCATCGGTTATTTCTATGCCGAAAGAGTTCCGGGATTTTTCCGACATCGCTTTCTCCTAGGTCCATTCGTTCGCACTCTCCCTGTGGGTTGGACGGACCTGCCAAAAGAATTCCCCAAGCTCTCGATGACTGGTCACGTCACCTACGGGGACTCCAACGCCCGGGCAAAGCGGCGGATCGTCGGGCCGACCAGCGGTCGATAGAGGTAAAGCAAGACGATTCCCGGCACGCCACGTCCCCGGTCTTCGAGGGCGATTCGCGCCCGCGGGTGGCCGCGGCTCGCGCGGGAACCGGTGGGCGACTTGGCTCAAGCCGAAACGCGGAAACTTTTCGATCGCTCGCTGTCTTGGGGGCAGGTTCGTTGGTGGGGTCAAAGTTCTTTCCCCCGTGACGGAGTTTCTCCACTTCCTCCGCTGATCCAAGTGAGGCCGGGATGAGCCCGGCTTCGACAAGGAGAATCGGATCATGCGTGGAACGCTCAAGGCTCTTTCTTTCGGACTCATTCTCGTCGGCGGCGCAGCTCTCGCCGCTCGCCCGGCGCAGGCTGTCAACTATTGGCCCACCGCAAGCCCGTATGCCTGCACCTGGTCGAAACCGAACGCGTCGAACCCCAACGTCATCGACCACGGCGTCTCGACGATCAAGTTCGTCAACATGGTCGGCGCGGGACCATACGGCGCCGACTACCAGCGCGCCGGGCGGCTCCAAACGACCTATCCGGGCGGCGCGGTGAGCGACGTCGGCGTCAACCTCTGGTGGGATTGGTCGGTGGGGGAGAACATCTTCAATCCGCTCCTGACCGACACCGGGGTTCAGTGCCGCCTGCGGACCTCGAACCTCGGCCACACCCTGGTGATCGATCTCTGCAACAACGGCGCGGTCCAGAACTGCACCCAGTAGGCCAGATTTCAAGAGCGCGGTAGCGAGGCGAGCAGCGCCTCGACGCGGGATTTCGGCAGGCGCGCCGTCTCGGGCAACGATCGCAAAGCGTGGAGCGATTGTTCGGCGAGGCGGCGCGCTTCCGTTTTGTCACGAGCCCCGATCGAGCGCGCCAGCTCGTAGCGGCCGACGGCTAAAAGCATCGCGCCGTCGGGGTTCTTCTCAAGCGCCGAAACCGCCGGACGCAGAATCCTTTCCGCTTCGCCCAGGCGGGCGATCGCGATCAGATCGGCGGCATAATCGATTCGCGTTTCGAGCGTCGTCAAGTGATCGGAACCGTAGGCCGCGGTGAAGATTTCGACCGCTTTGCCGCGCTCCTCAGCGGCCTCTTTCTGTCGATGGGCGAGCGCCAGGCATTCCGCGAGACCGGCTCGCGTGTAGGCGATGTTCTCGTCGGTCGCGGGATAGAGCGCCAGGCGGATCGCGAGCGCCTCGCGCGCGGCGTGTAGACCTTCTTCATATCGGCCGGCGTGGGCGAAGGCGGGGGCCAGATTCGACAGGGCGAAGGCGGCCTGCGGGCTTTTTTCTCCGAAGCTCTTTCGATAGATGGCTAGCGCGCGATCATAATTTGGGATCGCCTCGGCGAAGCGGCCGAGCAGTTGCAGCTGATTGCCGACGTTGTTGTAAGTCGAGGCGGTCAGGGGATGATCTTCGCCCAGCCGGCGGCGGCGGATTTCGAGCGCCTTGCGGTTCGCCTGGAGCGACTTCTCATAGTCGCCGCGGGCGCTCCAGCAGGAGCCGATCACCTGGTAGGTCGTGGCGACCGAAGTGTGCTCCGGCCCAAGGCGCGCGCGCTTGATCGCAAGCGAGGATTCCAACCGTTTGAGGCCGAGCGTCGGATCGCCCCGCCGATAGGCGAGCTCGCCGAGGTTGTGGAGAACCCTGGCGAGATCTTCGTGCTCGGGGGAAAGCGCAGACCCTTTCGGATCCCAAGGGAGCGCCGGAATCCTGAGCCGCCGCAAGTGGGCGGCGAGAATCTGCTCCAGGAGCTTCTCGCGCTCGTCGTCGCGGTGCTGCGCGCCGCGCAAGGTGGCGAAGCGATTGAGCGCCGCGAGCTGGCGAATATCGTCCGCCGGCACGTCGCGACGCAGGAGGGCCAGCGACTCGGTGAGGGCCGCTTCCGCCTCGGGCATCCGCTCGACGTTGCGATAGGCCTCGCCGAGATGGCCGAGGCTCTCGGCGAGCGCTAGGGGCTCCGCGGGATGGAGATCGCGGCGGAGGGCCACCGCCTGGCGCAGGTTGGCGATCGCCGGCTCGTAGTTTCCCAGCGAGTCGTAGACGGCGCCTACGGTATCGAGCAGTTGGGCGCGCACGGCGGGCTGGTCGGACAGATCCCGATGGAGCTTCTCGACTCCGCGGTCGAGCAGATCGCGCGCGGTCACGGTCTCGCCGCGGGTCTGGTCGGGGTCGGCGACCTTGAACAGATCGACCAGAAAGCCCGCGACCCGCGCCGCCTTGTCGCGTTCGATCCGGGTGGCCGCGAGCTGCGAGCGCAGGCTTAAACCCCAGCCGACGAGGAGCGCTGCGACCCCCGCCGCGAGGAGTAGCGAGAGCCGGTGGCGGCGGACGAACCGGCCGGCGAGGTACAGCGCGGTGCCCTTCCTCGCGGTCACCGGCCAGCCGGAAAGGTAGCGGCGCAGGTCCTCGGCCAGCGCGTCGACCGTCGGGTAGCGTTCGGCGGGGGTCTTCCGCAGCGCCTTGAGCACGATCGCCGCGAGATCCTCTTCGACTTCCAGATCGGGCGGCGGGGAAGCAGGGCTCCCGTCGTTCGCGTCGTTCGCGTCGTTCGCGCCGACCTCTCGCAGCAGCGCGGTGCGCGTCGAAGTCGTGCTCGGCGAGAGCGGCTCCTCCTCGCAAACCGCTTGCTCCCAATCGCGCGGCGATCGCGGATCGGCCCGATAGGGGGAGCGCCCGGTGAGCAGCTCGTAGAGGATCACCCCCAGCGCGTAGACGTCGGTCGCGGTGCTCACCGGCTCGCCGCGCATCTGCTCCGGGCTCGCGTAGCGGGGGGTGAGCGGCTGGCCGCCCAGGCGCGTTTCGGCGATCGTCCATTCCGACTCGGCCGGATCGAGCAGCTTGGCGATGCCGAAATCGAGCAGCTTCACCGTGCCGTCCGCGGTCACCAGAATGTTCGCTGGCTTCAGGTCGCGGTGGATCACCAGGCGTTGATGCGCCGCGGCGACCGCGGAGCAGACGTCGAGCATCAGCTCCGCCCTGGCGCGCGCGTCGAGCTGCCGCGCGGCACAGGCCTCGTCGATCCGCCGCCCTTCCACGTACTCCATGACCAGGAACGGCGAGCCGTCGCTCGCGGTGCCGCCGTCGAGCAGGCGGGCGATGTGCGGATGATCGAGCGCGGCCAGGATCTGCCGCTCCGAGCGAAAGCGCCGCTCGATCTCCTCGCCGCTCCGATGGAGCACCTTGATCGCCACAGTCTGCTTGAACTCGTCCGCCCGCTCGGCGAGATAGACCACCCCGATGCCACCCCGGCCGATCTCGCGCACGATCCGGTAGCCCCGGTCGCCGCGGATCTCCGAGCCGGCCGCCGGGGCCGGCGGTGCAGAGGGGGAAGGTCCGAGCAGAAAGGCCGGCGGCCGATCGAGAAAATCCGCCTGTGTCGGCTGCTCGTCCGCCGCGAGCCAGCGGACCACCTCGGCATGAAGCTCCGGATCTTCCCTTCGAAGGACCTCAAGCGTCTCCTGCCGGTCCTCGGGAGCGCGTTCGACCAGCTCCGAGAAGCGCTCCTTGGCCCGGGCGTGGAGCGTCGCGCTCATGTCGGAAGCCTGGCGCCCGCCTCGGCCAGCTCGCCTTTAAGCCACGCCCGCGCCGCGCGCCAATCGCGGGTCACGGTCGCCTCCGACACTTCCAGCACGGCGGCGGTTTCGTCGAGCGTCATGCCGCCGAAGAAGCGCAACTCGACGATCCTCGCCTGCCGCGCATCGAGGGCGGAAAGCCGTTCGAGCGCCGCATCGAGCGCCAGCACGTCGGCCGCCTCGCCACCCCCTCCCGGTTCGGCCACCCGGTCCAGCTCGCCCGGTTCCAGCTCCGCGCGTAAGCCCTTGGGCGGCCGACGCCCGGCCTGCGCGCGTCGCGCGCCGTCGACCAGAACCCGCCGTATGGTCTGAGTGGCGATCGCGAAGAAATGATGGCGGTCGTGGATTTCCAGCGGCCGACGGCCGAACAGGCGGAGGTAGACCTCGTGTACGAGCTCGGTGGTCTGGAAGGTATGCCCGGGGGATTCGCGGCGCATCTGGCGCGAGGCCAGGCGTTTCATCTCGGCATAAATCAGCGGCAGGAGGTCTTCGAGCGCGCGAGCGTCGCCCGCCCGCCACTGCTCGAACAGTTGGGAGATCGGTTCGGCGGGAGGGTGCGGGCTCACTAAATCGGCCATCGATGGCCCTCGTGGGTCGGTTCGGGCCGATTTTGACAGATCGAGGTGAGGGACGGGGGCAGGCAGTAGTGGGATAGGCCTGAGTTGCCGTCGATTCGCTGCTGCGCTAGGGTCCGCAGAGAGGAGGCATAGCTATGACGGCCTTTCAGCTGGAGGATTCCCGAGGGTTCGAGGCGGCAATCTCGGAGGCTCAAGAGGCGCCAGTTCTGCTGGAGCGCTCGGGTCGTCCCGTCGCAGTCCTCCTTTCGGTGGAGGAGTACTCAGCCCTTGCCGAAGAGCGGCTGGATAACGAGGCCTACGATCGGCACTTCGGCTCCTTCGAGCGCGGCGAGGCTCACTTTCTCTCCAACGCGGACTGGCAGGCGATTCGCGAAGGCACCTACGAGTATCCTGATCTGCCGTCGGACGATCTAGCGATTCCACACGACTGCGTACGGGCCTGAGTCTCCTGCTCTCCTTTTCGAGGCCCAGTAGTGGCTCCCTCAATTCAGTAAAACTCGGCATTCAATGATAACATGTCAAGCTCATGATGGTCTGAGAGCGCCCGAGCCGGCATGCTTCTGGCTCAATTTCAAGTCGGGGCTGGCCCAGTGTAGCGACTAGAGAATGGGAAGATGAAGATAGCGTCGATCCGAATCAAGAATTTCCGCGCCTTCTCGGACATAGAAGTAACCTTCAATAACTATACCTGCCTGGTAGGGCCAAATGGGGTAGGCAAATCCACGATCCTTAGCGCGCTCAACGTATTTTTTAGGGAAATTGAAGCAATTGGTGGAGGCGCCAGTCAGTTGTCGGCGCAAGATTTCTATCAGATGAATACCTCAGAGCCAATCGAGATAACCATTGTCTTTACTGGACTCAGCGAGGCTGCGCAGGCAGACTTCTCAGCGTATTGTCGGCACGACAAGTTAGTCATTTCCGCGCTGGCAACGTTGAACGATAAAACAAGCAAGGGGGAGATTCGGCAATTTGGGCAGCGGTTCGTCATTACAGACTTTGCGCCGTATTTTCGAGCGCTGGACGACAAGATGTCGGTTTCAAATTTGAAACAGATCTACGCCTCCATCAGGGCGGACTACAGTAATCTGCCGAATGTCCTCACAAAGAGAGAAATGGAACTAGCTCTTCGGAGCTATGAACAACAGAACGAAGATCAGTGCTCGCTTGTTCGGAGCGACGATCAATTCTATGGTTTTTCACGGGGCACGAACTTGTTGGAGAAATATGTTCAGTGGGTTTTTGTCCCCGCAGTGAAGGACGCCGTGAGCGAAGAGTCAGAAGGGAAAAGCAATGCACTTGCGAAGCTTCTGGGGCGGTCTGTCCGGTCCAATGTCAATTTTACCGACGGCATAAGCCGCCTTCGTGCCGATGTCCAGGTGCACTACCGGGGACTACTTGATCAAGGCCAGAGCGCACTGGACGATATATCACTCTCGCTTGCGGCCAGGTTAGCAGAGTGGTCTCATCCAGATGCCGGATTGAAGCTGCGGTGGAGTCAGGATTTCGACAAATGTATTCGGATTGAGGAGCCATTTGCGCGCATTGTTGCCAGCGAAGGAGGGTTCGAAGGCGATCTGGGACGATTCGGGCATGGGCTTCAGCGGTCGTACATCCTAGCGCTACTGCAGGAATTGATGACAATTGGTGACGTTGGTGCGCCACGGCTGATCCTTGGTTGCGAAGAACCAGAACTATATCAGCATCCGCCTCAGGCTCGCCATCTTTCGGCGGTCATGCAAAAACTTAGCGCAAACGGGTCGCAGGTGATCGTCTCGACGCATCATCCTGTCTTTGTATCGGGCGAGGATTTCGAGGATGTGCGGGTGGTTCGTCGAGACAGAGCGAGTCGTTCCTCTACCGTGATCCAGTCGACCTACGCAGACATTTCTCGGTTACTTGCCGATGCGACTGGTGAAGTGCCCAGGAAGCCGGCGGGGATTCTCGCTACTGTACATCAAGCCCTACAGACCTCGCTCAGCGAGATGTTCTTCACTCCGAAGTTGGTCCTCGTTGAGGGCCTGGAGGATGTCGCCTACATTACGACATACTTGAACCTGATGGAGAAGTGGGATGACTTCCGGCGATTTGGTTGCCATACAGTTCCAGTTGGTGGGAAGAGCCAGATGGTTCAGGCGATTGCGATTGCCAAAAGTTTTACGATTCCCTTCTACGCAGTATTCGACTCCGATAGCGACAAGGAGGACCAAGGTGGCAGCAGAAATAAGCACGAAAAGGACAACCGTGCACTGCTAACATTGCTTGGCCAGCCAAAGGAAGATTCTATGCCTACGGCCACGCTATGGGGGGATAATTTTGTTGCTTGGAACTCCGATATCTTTGCCATCGTAAGGGCTGACGTTACCAACGGCGCCTGGATCCGCGCACAGGAGCGTGCGGATCAGGATTGCGGACATGGAGGTGGACTGAGAAAGAATACTCTGCATATTGGTTCGAGACTCACATATCTCTGGCAGGAAGGACAGCGCTCGTCCAGCCTCGAGAAGCTCTGTGGCAAGCTTCTGGAATTTGGTGGGCGAGCTTAGGCAGGTACTTTTTGACGCATCAATTTATCCACAAACAGAGATCTGGGAAAAGGAGAAAGAGATGGAAAGGTACGGCAATTTGGGAGGCGATTCCGGTATAGGAGCGTATGAGTGTGGTCCGGATTTTATCCGAGTACAATTTGGCGATGGATCCGTCTACCTTTACACCTATGCCAGCGCGGGGCAGAGCAATATTGAACACATGAAGCAGCTTGCCCGAGCTGGGAACGGCCTCAATTCGTTCATTAACAGATCAGTGCGTAATGCCTACGAAAGGAAGGAGCATTAGGTTCCAGGTGGGCTGGCTCTGAGTTGGGTCTCGGGGTGGCCTTCGACGTGATGTGCAGCGGCGCCGCCTCTCTTGCAGAGACGACGCCTTGCCTTTAGAAGCACGGGGTGTGTATAGTTAGGTGTACGGAGGGGCCATGAGAACCAACATCGTGCTGGACGACGATCTGATCGACGAGGCGCTCCGCCTTAGCGGAATCAAGACGAAGAAGGATCTCGTTCACGAGGCTCTTCGTGTGTTTGTCGCCTCGCAGAAGCGAAAGAGCCTCGCGGATCTCAGGGGCAAGATCCGGTTTGCGCCCGGCTACGACCACAAGGCGCACCGGATCGAGTCGTGATCCTGGTCGACACTTCGGTATTGATCGGCTATCTGCGGGGACATAAGTCGCCGACCCTCGACCTTTTCGATCAGATCGAGCGCGAGCAGGTTCCGTTCGCTTTGCCTGTCGTCTGCTTCCAGGAGGTTCTTCAAGGGGCGCGCGATGAAAAAGAATGGCGCCTCTTGGAGGACTACCTCGGCGGCCTCGAAATGGTGTCGGAGGCCGATCCGCAAGCCAGCCACAGAGAGGCGGCCCGGATATACTTCGATTGCCGGCGCAAAGGGATTACCCTCCGCAGCACGATCGACTGCCTGATCGCTCAAATCGCGCTGGAACAAGGCGCGACCCTCCTGCATGACGACACGGACTTCGAGTTGATCCGCAAGGTTCGGCCACTTCAAACCCTTCACGGCTAGACGTCTCGCGATTCCCCTCGAGCCGAATCTAGCCGGTCCAAACAAACCGGCGGCGTTTGAAATCGGCCCAACGGGCCGGGAGAGCCCAGCCCAGGGCTGAGGCCGAAGGCCGATGCCCTGGGGGAAAACGATTTATCCCCGCGGCCTGAAAGGCCGCAAGAGATCTCCGGCATCGGCACGGTACTCGGTTGAGGTCGGGTTTCTAGCGGCCTTTCAGGCCGCCTTTCCATGGGGCCTGCTAACCCAGGGCATCGGCCTTCGGCCTCAGCCCTGGGCTCGGTTCTCCCGGCCTTTCAGGCCGCGGCAGGGACCCTTCTCGCTCGGCATGGAGATAAATCGATCTTCATAGGCCGGATCGATTCTACCCGCCCCGTCACTCCTCCCACCGAAACCGACTCCAAGCAATCGCCCCAAAAACCACCGCAGAGAGCAGCAAAACCCCAACCGGCGCGAGCGCCCCTTCGAAGCCCACGCCGCGCCAGGTCATGGCGTCGAAGCCGTCGACCGCCCAGCGGGTGGGGGTCGCCAGGGTGGCGGTTTGGAGCCATTTGGGGAAGATGAAGGAGGGAATCCAGGCTCCGCCGAGCATGACCAGTAGAAGAACGGCGAGCATTGAGATGCCGCGGGCGGCCTGGGGGGTTTTGCCGAGCGAGGCGATCATCAGGCCGAAGGCGGCGGCCATCAGGGCGAAGGAAATTGCGACCGCTACGAAGCCTGGGAAGCTGCCGGAAATTCGGACTCCGAAGACGACGAAGGCGAAGGTGAACATCACGGTAAAGGTGAGCAGGCCGAGGATCGCCGCCGCGAGCGCTTTGCCCAGGAGCAGCATGCCGCGCGAGACCGGTGCGCCGCGGAGGCGTTTCCAGATCCCTTTCTGGCGTTCGAGCAGGATCGCCACCCCCAGGTCGATCGCGGCGAACAGAACGAATTGCACCCCCATTCCGGCGAACGAATGGGCATAACCGTTGTACTGCACCCCTTCGCGCGCCGTCACTTCCTGAGCGGAGATGTCGAACGGCATCCCCAGTCCGCGCTTCGCGGTGTTCGGGCTACCGTCGGCCGCCGGCTCGCGCGAGCGGCGGTTCATGTCGAGCGCCCCGGTGAGCAGCTTGCGGAGCGATTCCTGCTCCTCGCCGGACATTCCTGGCGTCGGCTTCTCCAAATCGCGCAGCTGCGCGTCGAGCATTTTCTCGCCGGTCGGGCCGTTGAACGCCTCGGCGCTCACCGCCTCCATCGCGTGCTGGGTGAGGATTCCGCGCACCATCGCGAGCTCCCCTGCGTGCGATGGATCGTGAAGCAGGCCGACCACCGGCTTCTTCGCCGTCGGATCGAACAGGCTGCGCGCCGCGGCGTCGCCGAAACCTTTCGGCAGGACGACCGCCACCGCGGCTTTTCCTTTCCGCACGGCCTCGCGCCCCTCGTCGAGCGTCGCCGGGCGGACCGAGAGCAGAGGATCTCCCCCCAGCCCGGCGATCACCGCGCGCGACAGCGACGTCCCGTCCTGATCGATCGCGCGGATCTCGATCTTTCCGGTCTCCGGCTTCTTGTCGCCGTTGCCGCCGAACAGGTAGCCGAAGAACGAGGCGATCGCGATCGGCACCAGGAAGGTCAGCACCATGGCGCGCCGGTCGTGGACGAAGATCTGGAGATCCTTGCGGATCAGGGCCAGCAGCGCGGTGAGGTTCCCGTTCTTCATGCGTCGCGGAGCCTCCGGCCGGTCATGTGAAGAAAGACGGCTTCGAGATTGCCGCGCTCGCTCGCCAGGTGCCCGGGCGTAGCGCCGCGCGTCGTGAGCCAACCGAGAACGGAGGCGGTGCCGAGCGACAGATCGGAGAGTGCCACCGTCAATCGGCCGTCCTCGAACGAAGGTTCGGCCTCTTCGGCCACGCCGGGCAGGGCTTTCAGCTCCGCAAGCGGCAGCTCGGATGCACCTTCGACCTCCACCCGCAGCCGATTGCTCGCCGGGAGCATTTTGAGCAGCTCGCGCAACGTGCCTTCCGCGATCACCCGGCCCGAATCGACGATCGCGATCCGGTCGCACAGGCGCTCGGCCTCTTCCATGTAGTGGGTGGTGTAGAGGAGGGCCTTGCCACGGCGGCGCAGCTCCTCCAGGTTGTCGAAGATCGCGTTGCGGCTCTGGGGATCGACCCCCACGGTCGGCTCGTCGAGCAGCAGAACGGCGGGATCGTGAAGCAGCGCGCCCGCTAGATTAAGCCGCCGCTTCATGCCGCCGCTCATGGTCTTCACCAGATCGCGAGCTCGGTCGGCCAAGCCGACCAGCTCCAGCGCCGAGCCGATGGCGGATTCCAGCGCCGCCCCGCCCAGACCGTAGAGCGCGCCAAAGAAGCGGAGGTTCGCGAGCGCGGACAGCTCGTCGTAGAGCGCCAACTCCTGAGGCACCAGGCCGATCTGCCGCTTGGCCGGATCGGCGTCGCCCGAAATCGCCCGCCCGCCCACCAGGACCCACCCCGAATCCGGGGGCAGCAGGCCGCAGAGCATCGAAACCGCAGTGGTCTTGCCCGCGCCGTTCGGGCCGAGCAGGCCGAAGATCTCCCCCGGCGCGAGCGCAAGCGAAACCCCGGCGACGGCCGGTCGGCCGCTATAAGACTTCGTGAGGTCGCGCGCTTCGAGGAGCGGTGCGGTCATGGCTCGATTCGGTTGGGTGGCTGGAGACTACTACGGGGCGGAAGAGGAGGGGTTTCAACGTGCGCCTCTCGTCTACACTTGGTCGCCATGTCCAAGCTCCGCCTCGCCGTGGTCCAAGCCGAGATCGCCCCCTCGCTCGCCGCGGGGCTTGAGGCGACCGCCGACCTCGCCCGTCGCGCCGCCGCTTCCGGCGCGCAGGTGATCGTCTTCCCCGAGACCTGGCTGCCTGGCTATCCCGCCTGGCTCGACGTCTGCCGCGACGTGGCGCTCTGGGATCACGAACCGGTGAAGAAAGTCTTCGCCCGGTACGCCGGCGAAAGCGTCGTAGTCCATGGCTCGAGCGGCCAGGCGCTGGGCGCGATCGCCAAGGAGGTGGGCGCCGTTCTCGTGATCGGGGTTTCGGAAAGGGTGGAGGAGGGGCCCGGCCGCGGCACGCTCTACAACACGCTGCTCACCTACGGCCCGGACGGCACGCTCCGGAACCATCACCGCAAGCTCATGCCGACCTACACGGAACGGATGATCTGGGGGCAAGGCGACGCCGCCGGACTGCGCGCGATCGAGACCTCGGTCGGCCGAGTGGGCGGCTTGATCTGTTGGGAGCATTGGATGCCGCTCGCCCGCCAGGCGATGCACGAATCGGGAGAGGACCTCCATGTAGCGGCCTGGCCGAACGTCCACGAAATGCTCCAGGTCGCGAGCCGCAGCTACGCCTTCGAAGGGCGCTGCTACGTCGCCGCCGCGGGCTCGCTCCTGCGAGCGAAGGATCTGCCGCCCGAGTTGGAGCCGCACCCGGCGAAAGTCCAGAGCCCCGAGCAGTGGATCCTCCGCGGCGGCAGCGCGATCTACGGCCCGGACGGCTTTCCCGTCGTCGAGCCGGTCTTCGACCGAGAAGAGATCCTCGTCGCCGATCTGGATCTGAACAAAATCAGAGAAGAGAACATGAGCCTCGACGTCGGTGGCCACTACTCGCGGCCCGATCAGTTGTCGTTCGAGGTGCGACGGGGCACGCGCGACGCGGGATAGGGGGGCGCGGACTCCGGCCGACGGTTTCGCTTTCGCGGCGATCGGTTCTCCCGTTCCCGGCAGCTGTCTGCGGCACGCGCCCACCGGTGTTCGGAGTCCGGCCACTACTCCTCCGGGTCGTAGGAGTGATCCTAAGCCGCCGCGTACGATTCCGCCGGGCCAGCGGAATGTTCCTGAGCGACTGCGGAACATTCCGCCATATCCGCGGATTGTTCCTGGGGTACGCCGGAACGTTCCTTTGGGCTAGCGGAATTTTCCTGAGGTGCCGCGAAACACTCCTTCAATTACGCGGAACATTCCTGGGGATCAGAGGAGTCTTCCTGTAAGACCCCGGAGCACTCCTCTAAACCAGCGGAATATTCCTGAGCTTGCGCGGAACACTCCTCTAGGTAGGCGGAATGTTCCTGAGTTTCCGCGGAATGCTCCTCTAAGCTAGCGGAATGTTCCTGAGGTTACGCGGAATTCTCCTCTCTACCAGCGGAATGTTCCTGAGAGGCTGCGGAACCTTCCTGAGATGCTCCGGACCATTCCCCTGGGCCAGGGGAGTGGTGTTCTGGGACTCGTGCGGGGTGCTCGCGCGCGGCCCATCAATTCGACCGCTCCAGCACATCCTCTTTTCTATCAGCGAGTTACCTCCGCGCGTCGCGTTGGCGCGTACGCCTGGCGAACCACAACGGCGCGGAACCCGAACGGTCATGCCCTGGCAAGATCTACCGGTCGTCGACCGGGTCGCCGGGGTGCTCGCGCACCGAAAAGTCCGTTCATCCGCCTCCGCGGCGCGCGTGTAGAGGTCGAAGGGGCTGAATCCCACGTCCTTCGTTCGCTGCGGACTCGCCACAACGTTCCGATGTCCGCTGTCAGATCGGCGCTCGACTTTGCCGAGAGCGAACTGCGGATCGAACGCCTCTTGCTGAGCGACGAGCTTCGAACGGCGGCCGGTACGGTCTTCTTGGAGCGGCTGGATCAACTGATCGACCTCGGACGCTCCGGGCAGCTCGCGATCAAGGAGCTGTTGCAGGCGCACCTACAGCGCATCGATCGCGACTTTGGTGGCCTGCCCGTACGGCTGTTCCCCGTCGTATCAATCCGCGGTCTCGGTGGTCCGAAGCTGGTCGTCATCGATCCTTCAATTTCGTTCGGACGGCCCTACATTGCCGGCAAGGGAGTGAGAACCTCGACCATCGTGGAGCGGCTCGACTCCGGGGAGTCGAGAAACGATGTCGCTGGGGATTACGGCCTAGAGGATCGGGAGATCGATGAGGCGATCCTCTACGAGCGCGCCGCCTGAGCCCATCTGTTTTCCACCCAGGCCTCCGACCTGGGCTAACGGCACGCGGCCCTTCAGGCCGCAAATGCACCCGATCCGTCTTTCTTTCTTGCGGCCTGAAGGGCCGTGTGCTTTTGCTCAGCCCAGGCCATCGGCCTGGGTCCGAGAGTCCAATGCGGCCCCTCCCCCTACTCCCGCCCCACCCCCAACGCATCGGCCACCCGGTTGATGTAATTGAACCACGAGGCGATCAGGGTGATTTGCAGGATTCCCGTGTCGTCGAAGCCGTTCTGCCTCAGGCGGTCGTGATCGGCGGGGCCGAGGGCGGTGGGGTCTCGGGTGATTTGGACGACGAAATCGAGCATCGCCCGCTCGGCCGGGGTGACGGGGGCTTTCGTGTAGTCGTCGCGGAGGGCGGCGACCAGGGATTCATCCAGGGTGACGCGACGCAGAAACTCTGCGTGAGATGCCATTCAGTATTGGCAGCGGTTGACCGTCGAAACGACCGTCGCGATCATTTCGTGCTGGCGGCGTTCGAGGGGCAGATCCGGGGCCATCATGGCGCCGAAGGCGGCGAAGGAGTGGAAGAGCGCGTCGGGGATCAGGCTGTGCGAGGCGACGATGCCTTGCGCTCCCGAGGCGATCGCTTGAGCGGGTGTCGCGTATTCGATCGGATAGAGGGCGCGCTGCGCGGCGAGGCCTTGGCGGAGGCGGTCGTCGGCTTCAGTCGCGGGGATCGTGCGAATCCAAGTCATGGCGGGTCTCCTTGGGGTCGATCTTAGACCTGGCCCGGTCCCAGCCCCACCATCGCCAGCAGTTTGAGCGCGTTGGTGGTCGGCGCCACCCCTTCGCGCAGCCGGTAGTCGAAGGTCATCGCGGTTTCTCCCTCGCGCTCTTCGAAGCTCTCGCGGAAATGGACGGTGTGGGCGAGCCGGGACAGTTCGGGCAGCTCGGCGAGGGCGAGATCGTGGGTGGAAATCGCGCCGATCGCCCCGGCGGCGAGCAGGCGGAGCAGGATCTCTCGTACGGCGATCTGCCGCTCGGCGCTGTTGGTGCCGCGGAGGATCTCGTCGAGAAGATAAAGGAGGGTGCGCCCTTCTTGGCGCGCAGCCTCGGCTTGGTCGACGATGCTCCGGATGCGTTGCAGCTCGGCCAAGAAGAAAGAGACGCCGGAGGCGAGCGAATCTTCGACCAGAATGCTGGTGCCGAGCGTCACCGGCGGCAAGCTCAACGCGCGCGCAGCGACCGGCCCTCCGGCCTGAGCGAGAACGACGTTCGTGCCGAGCGAGCGGAGGAGCGTGCTTTTGCCCGACATGTTCGAACCGGTCACGAGCAGGAACGTCCCGGCCGGGCCGACCTCTACGTCGTTGCCCACCCGCTCGGCGTCGGCAAGCAGCGGATGACCGAGATCGACCGCCCGGATCGTTAGACTCTGCGTTAGACCTTGCGATACCGGGTTCGTCGCCCCGGCCGCATCGGCTCCATCGAGGATCTCGGGGAACGTCCACTCCGGCTGATCGTGGGAGAGGGTGGCGAGCGCGGCGAGCGTTTCGATCTCTCCGAGCGCGGCGAGCCAGCCTCTCGCGCGGCGGCCGGCGCTCACCTGCCAGCGCTCCAAGCGTTCGAGCGCGTGGAAATCCCAGAGGAACAGGCTTTGGAGCACGAAATGGGTCGGCGCCGAAAGGCGCACGTCGGCCAGGGCCAGCCGGCGGCGCAGGAGGTCGATCTGGCCGTAGGCGGAGACCCCTTCGGTGGTCGTCGCTTCGAGCAGGGCGGTGAACTTGGGGGATGTCGAGCTTCGCCTTTCGAGCAACCGGAAGAGGGCGGCGTAGCTGACGAAATCGCGCTCCCGGGCCGCGACCGAATCGAAGGCGTGGTGGAACGGCTTGGCGACCGCGAAGGAAAAGGTGAAGTTCAGGAGCGGCAGGATCGACCAGACCGAAAACGGCACGAGGCCGGCAATCACGAACCCCAGCAGCACGACGGTCGCGACCGCGGAAAAACGGGCGAGATAGAGAAGGAAGGGGCGCCGCAGCAGCCAGGGCTCGCCCTCCGCCCAGGCGAGGAACGGCTCGATGTCGGGGTTCGCCTCGTCCATCGTCCGCGCTTCGAGCTCCAGCGACTGGCGCAGCTCGATCTCGGGCGCCAGCTCGCGCACCGCCTGTTGCCGGGCGCGGATCTCAGGCGGAGACGCGGGGGCCGAAAGCCACCGGACGAGCGTTTGCCGGCCGGGCGGGGTGCGCGCGGTGCCCAGCAGTTGGGCGAGCGAAGCGCGGCCGAACAGGCCGAGATCGCGCGCGAGCGGTGAATCGGTCGCGGGTAGGGTTGTGAGTGGCAGGGCTTGCCAATCGCGGGCGATCCGGGCGAGCGCTTCTTCCTGGATCTTCCCCAGCTCGCGCCGCCGCTTCTCTTCGCGGATCACCTTTTCGTGGTTCCCCAGCAGGGCGAGGAAGACCGTGAGGGCGACCGCCGCGCCGCCGATCGGAAATCGGAGCGTCCAGGGCTCCGAGGCCTTGGCTACGACCGCGACCAGGCAGCCGACGAACGCCAAGGCCGCGATCAGGCGGGCGACGGAAAAACGGAACGACCGGCGCGCGAAGACCTTCTCCTCCGCCCGGAAACGATCGCGGCGTCCGGCATAGAGGGGAAAGAGGGGAGAAGGAGAGGGAAGAGGGTCGGTGGCGCTCACCCGCGGATGGTAACGGTTTTGGCCAAACCGAATAAGATCGCGCGCCATGCTCTTCGCCCTGCTCGCCCTGCAAGTCGCCGGAGGCGTTCCCCCGCCGGCCCCCGCGCAGCCGGCCCCGACGACCCCGGTTGAAGCCGTCTGTCCTTGCCGGCCGCGGGTGGTGGGTGCCGCTTCGGAGCCGCCTCTCGGCATGACCAAGGACGCCGTGGGACTGCCGGTTCTAGTCGCCTGCGGCGACCTTTCCGAGCGCCTGGCGCCCGACCGGGCGCGGGCCGAAGAGGTCGCGGTCTACGCCTGCGGCACGCCCGAGCCGATCCTGTCGCTCAGCCCGTTGGATTCCGCCGAGGTACACGAGGTGCCGGGCGGTCTGGAAGTCTTCGAGCTGGCGAGCTGGCCGTTCGGCAAAGGGGGGGAGTGGATCGACGTGCCGGTCTGGAAGGACGCCGTCGCGGTCTTTCCCGATCTGGGGCCGCGGGTCGAGCGCACGTTGGTGTTCGAGCCGCCGCGCCTTTCCGCCGAGGAGATCCGCGCCGCGGTCGCCGGCTACGCAGCCTGGCTGCGCAAGCCGGACGCCGTCGAAGACCCGGAGGCTATGGCCGGCCGGGTCCTAGCCGCGGCGCTCGCCGGCAACGCCGAAGCGCGCCACGCGCTCTCCAGCTGGGACTCCGAGACCCGGGTGGACGACGATCTCTCGGAAACCTGGACCGACGCCTCGCAGCTCTATCAGGCCTACGCCGCGGCGACGGGCAAGGTGCCGGTGCTGGAGGACAAGGGGAAGAGGTGAGGGGGCGAACGGCAGCCATGTTCAACCCAGGGCGTTAGCCCAGGCCAACGGCCTGGGTGCGGTGGTCGCCGGGTCAGGGCGTGCGCCTCATCCCCGGGGGGTACCGCAACCTGCCGGTTCGAGATACCGTACAGACAGCCATGAATTTCAACTTCCTCATCACCCCCCTATCCTTCGCCTTTGCACTCGGAGTCATTGTCTTCGTCCATGAGGCCGGCCATTTGCTGGTCGCCAAGGCGTTCGGTGTCCGGGTGCTCACTTTCTCGCTCGGGTTCGGCAAGCGCCTCTGGGGCTTCCGCAAGGGCGAAACCGACTATCGGCTCTCCCTGGTGCCGCTCGGCGGCTACGTCCGGCTCGGCGGCGAAAACCCCGACGAGGTGACCGACGACCCGCGCGAGTTCCTGAACAAGCCGCGCTGGCAGCGCATCCTGGTCTATCTGGCCGGTCCGGTGATGAACATCATCCTGGCGATCCTGCTATTCGCCGGCCTGTTCATGGCCGGGATCGAGGTGCCGAACCTCTCCGTCATTCCGTCCGAGGTGGGTACCGTGATGAAGGGCTCCTCGGCCGAACAGGCCGGATTGCAGCGGGGCGACGTGATCCTGGCGATCAACGGCAAGCCGTCCAGCACTTGGGAGGATGCGAGCTTCGCGCTCGCCACCTCGCCGAACCGGCCGGTCGCCCTGCACCTGCAACGCGGCGCGAAAATCTTCGATGCGACGGTGACGCCGAAGCTCGATCCGCACTACCAGATCGGCGACACCGCGGGCATCGCGCCGAAAGTCCGGCCGCAACTGATCAAGATCCTCGAAAAGACCCCGGCTGAAGCCGCGGGCTTCGAATTGGGCGACGAGATCTGGGCGGTCGATGGCTTGGCGATCGCGGATTCTGCGGCGTTCGTCGCCTACATCGAGGGGAAGGCCGGCAAGAAGGTCGACATCGAGGTCCGTCGCGGTTCGACGCGGCGAACGATCTCGGTGACCCCCCGGAACGAGAGCGGCAAGGGGAAGATCGGCGTCGGTCTCGGCTTCTTCCAGCACTACCCGCCGGGCGAGGCGCTGCGCGAGAGCGTGATCTTCAACTGGCGGATCTGCGTCCAGACGTTCGACGTGATCGGCAAACTGATCACGCGCAAAGTGCCCCCGGGCGGAGCCCTCGCCGGCCCGCTCGAAATCGCCAAAGAGACGGGCGCCGCGGCGCGGGTCGGCTTCAAGCACCTGCTCTACATCATGGGGTTCATCAGCATTTCGATCGCGCTTTTGAACCTGATGCCGATCCCGATCCTGGACGGCGGCCAGATCACCATTCTGCTGTTCGAAAGCGTGATCCGGCGCGACCTGTCCGCGCGCTTCAAGGAGATCGTGATTCAGGTGGGCTTCGTCATGGTGCTTCTGCTGATGGCGATGGTGATCTGGTTCGACATCAAGAAGAGCCTGCCACCGGGATTGCTTCCCGGCTCGTAGGGACGCAAGAAAGGCGCGAAAGAACGAACCCCGTGCGCGGACCGGCGATCGGCGAAACCGCCCCGAACTTCGACCTTTCGTCGACCGAAGGGGTGCTCCTGATGCTGCGCGACGAGTGCGTCCATTCCGCGCTCGTCGTCTATCTCGCCCCGGCACTCGATGAGGGGGCAAAGCTCGACCTCGCCGCGCTCGGCCGAGCCCAGGATGCCCTGGGCCGGCTGCGCGCCCGGCCGCTCGCGATCTTGAAGGCCCCAATGCCGCAGTTGCTCGCGGCGCAGAAAGAGCTGGGCCTGCTCTACCCCTTGCTCCACGACGATCGCGCCTTCCTGCCGGCCTACGGCGTCGAGGCGGAAACGGGAGCCGAGCCCGCGCTGTTTCTGATCGACCGCGGCCAGAACGTGCTCTGGAAGGCGAATCCGGCGGGATCGGTCGAAGCGGTGTTGCCCGCGCTGCTCGCGAAGCTCAAGGCGTTGCCAAGGACTAGGCCGAGCTTCCCGCGCAAGGTAATCAACCGGGTGGTGGAGCGCTGGGTTGGGCGGTAAAAGCTGTCGTCTTCAAACTGCCGCAAGCCACCGACCGGCGGCGAAGCCGAGCAGGCCGGCTATCAGGCAGCCGAAAACCGTGACGCTCAAGTTCGCGAAGGCGACCAGCCAGGCGCTGTCCTGGAGAGCCTTGAGCGTCTCGTAATTGAACGTCGAGTAGGTGGTGAAGCCGCCCATCACTCCGGTGGTCAGTGCCAGGCGAAGCGTCGGCGAGAGGGACGTCGAACCGACCGCCATCAGCAGGCCGAGCAGGAACGAGCCGATCGTGTTGACCGCGAGCGTACCCCAAGGGAATCCGGGGCCGGCGGTGCGCAAGATCCAACCCGAAAGCAGATAGCGGGCCGCGGTTCCCACCGCGCCGCCGAGCGAGATCCAGAGCAGACGCACCATGTCGGGCGAGTATACCGGCCGGGAAGAGCCGTCGGTTCCGGAGTGTTATCTTGACCTTCGGTCCAAATAGACCGTCTTTCCGGAGATTCGATTGAGCGACGAAACCACGACGGCGCCTTCTCCTCTTACCCGTTCGCCGCGTACCGGCCTCTATGGCGGGCAGGTCTCGTCCCGTCGCGCCAAGGCCGCCGCGGCCGGTGCCACACAGGAGAAGAAGGCCAAGAAGCCCCCCTCGCTCAAACTGGCTTTGCGCGATGCCGCCGCCTTGGTCAAGGCGCGCAAAGGGCGGCTGGCACTGGGCATTCTTCTCATGTTGATCAGCCGTCTGGCCGGCCTGGTCCTGCCCGGCACGACTAAATTTCTGCTCGACGACGTGATCGGCAAGAGCAACCGGGCGCTCCTGCTACCGCTGGTCCTTACCGCGATCGTCGCCACCGTGATTCAGGCGACGACCTCGTTTTCGCTCTCCCAACTGCTCGGCAAGGCGGCTCAGCGCTCGATCACCGACATGCGCCGGAGGATCCAGCGCCACGTCGGCCGGCTGACCGTCGCCTACTACGACCAGACGAAATCGGGCGCGCTGCTCTCGCGGGTGATGAACGACGCCGAGGGTCTACGCAACCTGGTCGGCAGCGGCCTGGTCGACCTGATCGGCGGCATGGTCACCGCGACGTTCGCGCTCGCCATCCTGCTCGCCTTGAACGCCCGGCTGACGGTTCTCGTGCTCGGCGTCCTGTCGCTGTTCGCGGTGGTGATGTTCATGGCGTTTTCAACCCTTCGCCCGCTGTTCCGCGAGCGGTCGAAGATCAACGCCGAGGTCGCTGGCCGGCTCTCCGAAACCCTATCCGGCGCGCGCGTGGTCAAAGCCTACGGCGCCGAGCGGCGCGAGGCGCTGGTGTTCGCCAAAGGGGTTCACCTTCTGTTTAGGAACGTCGCCAAGACGATCACGGGGATGTCGGCGATCGGCACGGTGTCCACCCTGCTGGTCGGCCTCGCGAGCGTGATGATCATGTGGATCGGCGGCGGCGACGTGCTCTCCGGACGGATGACCGTCGGGTCGTTCTTCTCGTTCACCCTCTACCTCGGCCTGCTGGTCGGTCCGATCGCTCAGATCGTCTCGATCGGCAGCCAGCTCACGGAGGCGTTCGCGGGCCTCGAGCGGATTCGCGAGATCCTGGGCGAGAAGCGCGAGGACGAAGGGGACGAAAAGCGCCGGCCGCTCGGGGTGGTCGAAGGACGGGTGGAATTCCAGCACGTCGGCTTCGAATACAAAGAGGACGCGCCGGTCCTGCACGACGTCTCATTCGTCGCCGAGCCGGGGACTTCAACCGCGCTGGTCGGCCATTCGGGTTCAGGGAAAAGCACGATGATCGGCCTGGTCGCCGCGTTCCATAAACCGACCGAGGGGAAAATCCTGGTCGATGGCCGCGACTTGGGCGAGATCCGCCTCGCCGACTATCGCTCGCAGCTCGGGGTCGTGTTCCAGGACAATTTCCTGTTCGACGGCACGGTGCTCGAAAACATCGCCTACGCCCGGCCGGACTCGGCCAGAGAAGAGATCCTGCGCGCCGGCCAGATCGCCCACTGCGAGGAGTTCGTCGCCCGCCTGCCCGACGGCTGGGCCACGGTGGTGGGCGAGCGGGGCGTCAAGCTCTCGGGCGGAGAGCGCCAGCGGGTGGCGATCGCCCGCGCGATCCTCGCCGATCCGCGCATCCTGATCCTCGACGAGGCGACCTCCTCGCTCGACAGCGAGAGCGAATTCCTGATCCAGCAGGGCCTGGCCGAGCTGATGCGCGGCCGGACCACGTTCGTGATCGCCCACCGGCTCTCGACCATTCGCCGCGCCGACACGATCCTGGTCCTCGAAGCGGGAAGGATCATCGAGCGCGGCAAGCACGAGGATCTACTCGCCCTGGGCGGGCGGTACCACGCCCTCTACACCCGCCAATACGACTTGGAGGCGAACCTGTTCAGGAACCCCGGCGAGACGGAAGAGAAGAAGAAAGAGGCCGAAGAGCGCAAACCGGAGCTGGTCGGGGCGGGCGGGATGTCGTTGTCGATGCGGACGGATTGAGGCAAGGGTTCTACGGCCGGCCCAGGTTACCCAGGCCGTTAGCCTGGGCTGACGTGACACGGCCCTTCAGGCCGTAAATTACACGATACGCTGAATTTTGGCGGCGGCCTGAAGGGCCGCGTATTCGTTAGCCCAGGCCAACGGCCTGGGTGGAATGGCCTGGGCGGCCTGGGTCGGCACGGGGCCGGAGTTCCCCTCCTACGGCCGGCCCCAAAGCTTCTTTTCGTCTTTCGGGGCCGCCGCCTTGCGCCGGCCGCCTCGGGCTTGGACCTCCGCGACCTCGGCAAGGGTGGGGGCCAGGGCTGCGCGCTGAATTTCCACGAGCTGGCCGATGCCTCCGAGGGCTAGATCGACCAGGCGGTCCATCTCGTCGCGGCGGAACGCGCGCTTTTCTCCCGTACCTTGAATCTCGACCAGTTGGCCGTCGGCCGTTGCGACCACGTTCATGTCGACCTCGGCGGCTTGATCCTCGATGTATTCGAGGTCGAGCAGGGGGTTGCCGTCCAAAATGCCGACCGAGACCGCAGCGAGCGGCGAGACCAGCGGCCAGGCTGCGATGTCGCCGGTGAGGTAGAGCCGCGCGCACGCCAGAGCTAGCGCCACATAGGCGCCGGTGATCGCCGCGGTTCGGGTTCCGCCGTCGGCCTGGAGCACGTCGCAATCGAGGGTGATCGTCCGGTCGGGCATCGCGGTCGTATCGACCACGGCGCGCAGGCTACGGCCGATCAGGCGTTGGATTTCGGAGGTCCGGCCGCTCGGCCGGCCCTTGTCGACCTCGCGGCCGGAACGGGTATGGGTAGCGCGCGGCAGCATCGAATATTCGGCGGTCACCCAGCCGCGGCCGGAATCGCGAAGGAACGAGGGGACCCGGTTTTCGACACTCGCGGCGACCAGCACCCGCGTGTCGCCGACCTCGATCAGCGCCGAACCCTCGGCGAATTTTTGCGCATTCAGCTGGAGATTTACCGGCCGCAGCGCATTCGCCGCGCGGCCATTGGGACGAAGAATCGGAGTTTCGCTCATCGGCCGATTGTAGCGGCTGGCAGCGTCTGACGCCGAGGTCCGTCAGATCTTCCCGCCGCCAAGCGAATATGATGGAAGAAGCGGGTCGCATCGACCCGGGGGGATTTTCACCATGACCAAGAATCCGAAGCCTTTCCTGTTTGCCCTCGTCGTCCTCGCGGCGGCCACGCTTTCGATTGCCGCGGCGCCCAAGCCGACGCCGGACGACCTGGCGTTTACCGACGTGCAGGCCCAGTCGGTCGAGTTCATCGGCTATTACAAAACGATCCAGCTGACCTCCGAGCAGGAGGCGATCAAAAAGGCGGCGCTCACCCAATTGCCGGCCCCTTGCTGCACCGAGAACACCGCTTATACCTGCTGCTGCCCGTGCAACATGGCGAAAAGCACTTGGGGCCTGGCGGCCTATCTGATCACCCAGAAGGGGTACGACGCCGAGCGCCTGAAGACCAAGGTCGCCGAGTGGCACAAGTTCATCAACCCGGCGGGATTCTCGGGCAACGTTTGCTCAACCGGCGGTTGCGGCCGGGCGTTCTCCAAGAACGGCTGCGGGGGGATGGGGGCGACGGTCACGCCGTAGCACGGCACAACCGGGCGCTGGGGGATATCATCCGCCGATGGCCTGGTATCGCGAATGGTTCGGGGACGAGTATCTGGAGCTCTACGCGAACCGTGACGAGAGCGAGGCCATCGGGCACGTCGATTTCGTCGAAAAGACGCTCGGGAGCGGCCCTTCCCGCCCCCGGGCGGTGCTCGATCTGGCCTGCGGCGCCGGGCGGCATACCGCGGCTCTCCGGCGGCGCGGTTTTCGGGCGCTGGGTGTCGACCTTTCGGTCACTCTGCTGATCCGCGGCCAGGTGCCCTGCGTCGCGGGCGACATGCGCTCTCTGCCGTTTGCCGACGGCAGTTTCACCTGGGTGCTCAATTTTTTCACCTCGTTCGGCTACTTCGAGAGCGAGCGCGAGAACTTCCTGGTCTTGGGCGAGATCGGCCGGCTGCTTCAATCCGAGGGCCGTTTTTTGATCGACCTGATGAATCCCCATTTTGCGCTCGCGAATTTGAACCCGCGGGAAGTGCAGAACGTAGAAGGACGGCGGGTCGAGATCGATCGCTGGTACGACGCCGCGAGCCAGCGGCTGAACAAGCGGATCCGCGTCGTGCCCGACGACGGACCCGCGCGGACTTATCTGGAGAGCGTGCGGGCCTACCAGCCGGAGGAGGTGACCGCCGGCCTCCGCTGGGTGGGCTTGGCGCTCGATGATCTCTACGGCAGTTTTCGAGGGGAACCTTACGATCGTGACAGCGAACGCCTCATCCTCGTCGGGCACAAGCCCGTCTGACCTACAGACCCTCGAATCCGATCCGGCCGCGCTCCGAACACTCGCGCCGCTCGACCTCGTGGCGAACAGCCTTCTGCCGCCGATTCCGGTGGCGTTCCTTGGCCGAAGGGAGCTGGATCTTCTCGCGCCGCTCCGCTTTGCGCATCCCGACGCGCCGGCCGCGTTGCCGCAGAGGCCGAGCCCCGATCGGGTCGATCTCAGAGAGAAGCTTGCGGCGGGTCTCGCGACGGCGAACCGGGCCTACGGCCATCCGGCGGCAGATGCCCTGGCCGAGAAGCTCGCCGATCCCCGCACCCGGGTGGTCGCGACCGGCCAGCAGCCCGGGCTGTTCGGGGGACCGCTGTACGCCCTGTCGAAGATGGTCGCCGCGTCGCGCTGGGCGGCGAAGCTCGAAGCGGCGGGGGAGCCCGCGGTCGCCGTCTTCTGGGTCGCGACCGAAGATCACGATTGGGCGGAGGTGGCGCAGACGACGCTGCTCGCCCAAGGCGGCCTGCGCCGGTTCGACCTTGGGCCCGACCCGGAGCCGCTCGCCCCGCTCGGTACCCGGACGCTGGGGCCGGAAATGGCGCGGGTCCACGCCGAGATCGCCGAGGCCTTCCCCGGCCCGACGTTTGCGGCCTGGCGCGAGACGCTCGCCCGCTGGTACCGCCCCGAAGCCCGGTTCGGCGAGGCGTTCTGCCGCCTGATGGCGCACCTGCTCGGCCCCCGATGTCCGCTGCTGCTCGATGCGATGCTGCCGGAATTGAAGACCGCGGAACGGCCGCACCTGCGCCGGCTGGTCGAGGAGCGGGTGGCGCTCGAAGCCGCCTACGCCGCGCAGGACGCCGAGATCGAGCGCCGCGGCCTGCCGCTCCAGGTGGCGCCGCAACGGGGGCTCTCGCCTCTGTTCCTCTACACCCACGGCGAACGGCGGCGGATCGAATGGCGCGGCGCGGACCGCTATGCCCTGCGGGGACGAGGCGGGCGCGACGAGGAGTTTCCGGTCGAGCAGTTGCTCGCCGCGATCGACGAAAACCCGGGGGTGGTGAGCCCCGGCGTACTCGCCCGGCCGGCGATTCAGGACGCCGTGCTGGGCACCTCGATCCTGCTGCTGGGGCCGGGCGAGATGTCGTATATCCCCCAGGTCGTTCCAGCCTACCGGACGCTGGGGATCGAAGGTCCGGCCGTGGCGCTCCGGCCGCAGGTGACCCTGGTCGAAACCGCCACCCGCGGCCGCCTCACGGCGCTCGACCTGACGTTTTCGCGCATCGTCGCCGACCCGGGGCTGGTCGAACGGCGGCTCGCCGAGCGCGGCGGCGGCGAGTTCGTTGCGCCGGTTCGCGACCAGATCGCCGCGCTGCTCGAGAGCTTAAACCCCCTTGCCGTGGCGGTCGATCCGAGCCTCGACAAGCCGTTGGAGAAGACTCGCGAGCAGGCGCTCCGCGGCCTCGACCTGTTCGCCGACAAAGTGCGCGCCTCGGCCGCGCGGAAGAACGAGGTCGAAGCGCGTCGCGCCGGCCAACTGCTCGACCTCCTCCGTCCGAACGGCAAGCTTCAGGAGCGCGAGCTGTCGTCGGCGCAATTCGCGACCCGGGCGATGGAAAGCGCCGGGGAGGCGCTCTGGCAGGGGATGGATCTCGATCCGCGCCGGCTCCAGGCGATCGAGCTGCCGCCCCCGCCGCCGCAGGGCACGGGAGGTGGGTCATGAAACTGGACGTTTTGGCGATCGGTGCCCATCCGGACGACGTCGAGCTGGGTTGCGGCGGCACCGTCGCTTCGATGGCCCGGGCGGGCCGGTCGGTCGGCATCCTTCATTTAACCCGCGGCGAGGCCGGAACCCGCGGTACGCCGGAAGAGCGGCGGCTCGAAGCGGAAGAGGCGGCCCAGGCGCTCGGGGCGGTCGAGCTGCGGTTCTTGGATTGCGGCGATGGCTCGCTGCGCTCCGGCCCGGAGGAAGAGGACGCGCTGATCGAGGTGCTGCGCGAGCTGCGCCCGGACATGGTGCTCAGCCCCACCCCCTACGACCGCCATCCCGATCACATTCGCGCCCACCGGCTGGTGCAGGCGGTCGGTTTCTATGCCGGCCTTAGGGCGCGCGGCTCGAAAGCGCACCCGACCCACCGGCCGGCGGCGGTCTTTTCCTACATGCAGCACGATTCGTTCGAGCCGGACTTCGTGGTCGACGTCTCGCACGTCTGGGAGGCGAAGATCGCGAGCCTCGCCGCTCACCGCTCGCAGATCCATCTTCCGGGCGCTCCGGCGTCCGCCGAGGCGGGCGGGCCGGTCACCAAGGTTTCGACTCCTGAATTCTATTTTGCGATGGAGGGCCGGGCGCGCCACTACGGCAACCTGATCGGCGCCACCTACGGCGAGCCGTTCTGGAGCCCGCTCCCTCTGGCGGTGCGCGATCCGTTCTCGATCCTGCCGGGAGGTGTTCGTTGAAGATCGGCATCAGCTGCTACCCGACCTACGGCGGCTCAGGGATCGTCGCGACCGAGCTGGCGATGGCGCTTGCCGAGGCGGGCGACGAGGTCCACGTGATCTCGTACGCGCTCCCCTCGCGCCTCACCTTCACCAGCTCGCGGATCTACTTCCACGAAGTGGTGGTGCCGCGCTACCCGTTGTTCGAATATCCCCCCTATTCGCTGGCGCTGGCGACCAAGATGGTCGAGGTCGCGCGCCACCAGAAGCTCGACGTGATGCACGTCCATTACGCCGTGCCGAACGCCGTCTCCGCCGTGCTCGCGCGGCAGATTCTGGCGCCCCAGCCGCTGCCTGTGGTGACCACCCTGCACGGCACGGACGTCACCCTGGTGGGCAACGATCCGAATTACCTCGAAACCACCCGCTACGGCATCGTCCAGAGCGACGCGGTGACCGCGGTGTCGGAATCGCTCCGCCTGCAGACGGTCGAGCAGCTCGGCGTGCTCACCAAGACGATTCACGTGGTGCCGAACTTCATCGACCCCGCCCGCTTCGACGCGGTCCGCGGCACGGAAGGGGCGCGCCGCTGGGCGAAACCGGGCGAGCGGACGCTGGTCCACATCTCGAACTTCCGGCCCGTGAAAAGGGTGCTCGACGTGGTCGAGATCTTCGAGCGGGTCCATCGCAATGTGCGCTCGCGCCTGATCCTGGTGGGAGACGGGCCGGAGCGCGGCAAGGTCGAGCAAATCTGCCGCGAGCGCGATCTCTGCCACGCGATCACATTCATCGGCAGCCTCCCTTTGATCGAAGAGATCCTGGTCGGGGCCGATCTCTTCCTGCTGCCGTCCGAGACCGAGTCGTTCGGCTTGGCGGCGCTCGAAGCGATGAGCTGCGAGGTGCCGGTGATCGCGACCACCGCGGGCGGCCTGCCCGAAGTGGTGATCGACGGCGAGACCGGCTATCTGCGCCCGGTGGGCGACGTGGACGCGATGGCCGCCGCGGCGCTCGACCTCCTTTCCGACGAGCCGAAACGTTTGGCGTTCGCCGCGGCGGGGCGGAAGCTCGCGGTCGACAAGTTCGCTCAGGACGTGATCGTCGGCCACTATCGCGAGCTGTACCTGCGGGTCGTCGCCGACGCCAACTCGTAAGGCCGGGCCGGCGCTCGCCGGTTTGCGGCTCGAACCGGTGGCGCCGTAACAGGAAGGCTCTCCACGACGCCAGGAGTCCTGGCACGGTTGTCCGCCCCCGGTCGATGGCGTATGCTCAGCTCGCCAGAAACGTCGGACACATAAGGTTTTTCCGGACCTCTGAAAGGAGAGCCCTGAGATGAGTGAGCCCCTACCTCCCCCGCCGCCGCCGAGTTATGCGCCGCCCCCCCCGCCACCGGCCGGCGGAGCGAGCAGCAACAAGACGGTGATGCTCGTGCTCTCCTACCTCGGATTGCTCGCGATCATCCCGTTCGTGGTCGAGAAGGACGACAAAGAGGTCCAGTGGCACGCCAAGCACGGGCTGGTGATCTGCGTGCTCTGGGTCGCCGTCAGCCTGGTCTTCTTCGTCCTCGCCCACATTCCGTTCCTCGGCTGCCTCGCGGGCTTGATCTCGATCTTCATTCCGATCGGAATGCTGATCCTGGCCGTCCTCTGCATCATGAAGGCGGTCAACGGCCAACGGTTCATCATCCCCGGCGTGAGCCAGTACGCCGACAAATTCTGATCTGGAGGCTTTGAATGTCGATTCCGATCGCACCTCCGCCCATGCAGGCCAAGGCGAGCAGCCAGGCGACCACCGCAATGATCGTGGGGATCGTCGGCGTCATCTGCTGCGGTCTCGCCGCGCCGTTCGCCTGGTACCTCGGCAACAAAGAGCTGCAGCTGATCGCCGCAGGTCAGTCCTCTCCCGCAGGTGAGGGCGCGGCGAAAACCGGCAAGATTCTCGGCATGGTCGGCTCGGCCCTGCTGGTTCTCGGCCTGGCCTGGGTCTTCATCGGCGGCGGAATGGCCATCGTCCAAGCCATGGCGGCCAACGCCGGGAAGTAACACCTCTGACCCTACGCTCCCTTCGGCCGCTCGCCCCGTGGGTCCTGGTCGGACTCGGCGGGTGGGCGGCCTTCGCCGTCCTTGCCGCCTGGCAGCCGACGGGGGGCGCCGAGAATTCGATCTGCCTGTTCCGCCGCGCGACCGGCCTACCCTGCCCGGGTTGCGGCTTGACCCGGGGCTTCGCGGCGCTCGCCAAGGGGCATTTCGGCCAGGCTTTCGCGTTCCACCCGTTCGTCTACGTGATCGCGCTCGAAGCGCTCGCCGGCTGGCTCGCTTGGGGATGGTTCGCGGCGAAGGGACGCCCGTGGCCGGAGAGCTGGTCGCGGCGGGCCGGACCGGTCGTCACCGGCCACGTCGCCGCATTGCTCGCGCTTTGGCTCGGCCGCCTCGCGACCGGCACCCTCCCCTGGTAGGCTCCGCGCCGTGGCCATGATCACCCGGCGCCGCGCCTTTCTCGGCGCGATCCTTTTCTTCGTTCTGCTCGCCCTCGACCAGCTTCAACGGCCGGAGCATCAGGTATCCGCGAACTTCCTGCTCTTGGCGATTCACGGCTACCAGGCGACGCTCTCCAAAGCGATGCCCGCGCTCGGGGTCCGCTGCCGCTTCACCCCCTCGTGCAGCCATTACGGCGAAGGGGCGATCCGCAAATACGGTGCGGTGATGGGCTCGATCCGCACCGCCGGAAGGATCGCCCGCTGCGGCCCGTGGACGCCGCTCGGGACTTACGATCCGCCTTGAGGTTGACAGGGGAGGCGGCGGACGGCGATGCTCGCGTGCATGGCCGACGATCGATTGGATTATCAGGAGCTGGTGCGCGAGGCGTTGCGCGATGTCGTAAGGCGCTGCATGGAGGTCGTGGCCGAAGAGGGTGGGCTGCCGGGCGACCATTTCTTCTACGTGAGTTTCCGCTCCAGCTTCCCCGGGGTGCGCATCCCGGCGTTCCTCCGCGATAGCTATCCGGACGAGGTGACGATCATCCTTCAGCATCAGTTCTGGGACCTGGAGGTCGATCGCGAGGCGTTTTCCGTCTCGCTCAACTTCAACGCCTCGCGCCAGCGGGTCACCGTGCCCTACGAGGCTCTCACCTCGTTCGTCGATCCGTCGGCGGAATTCGGCCTGCGCTTCGGCCCGGTCGAGCCGGAAGAGGCGAAGGGGACGGAGGTCCGCGGGCCGCGCTCCATCGATCGGGGAACCCCGGGCGAAAACCGGCCGGCCGGCGTCCCTACGAACGTTCCCGAACCGGTCGGCGCCCCGGCGGGCGACGGCGGCAAAATCGCGGGCGTCCTGCCGTTCGATCCCTCTCGTCGCCGGTGACTTGGGACCAACGTCCGTAGCGAGCGGCGGCACCGTCCTGCCGGGGATGACAGGTTTCGGGTAAGCGCGGGCGGCGATTCGTGGCATCGGCTTTGCTGTTTCGTTCCTGCGCAGGTTTCATTTCCCGGAGGAACATCGTCATGAAGGCCCGTGGTTTCGCCCCTTTGATTCCTACGCTCGTTTTCGCGGCGCTCGCCGCGTGCTCGCCTCAGCAGGCTTCGAAATCCGGTGCGGAAGAGTCGCCCGCGCCGGTCGCGATCGCTCAGACTTCGCCCGCCCCGGCCTCTGAAGTCGTCTCCGAGGCGGATGCCCGCACCCATGACGAGCTGGGGGCCGGCCATGAGGTGGCGCCCGCCGAGCCCGCTCCGGAACCCTCGCCTTCGGTGGATCTCAAAGCGGCGGATCTCGAAGCGAAGGAACGCGAGCTGGCCCGCCGCGAGCGCGACCTGCGCGCCCGTGAGGCCCGGGTTGCGAGAACGGCGATCCCGAAGCCGGCGCGCGACGTGGCTCCGAAACCGGCACCGGAACCGGCCCCGGCCGAGCCGGAGGCGATCGCCCCGGAAGACTCCGAGAACCCGGAGATCGCCGAAGGCACCGAGCCGGGAGACGATGCGGATCGCGGCTACGACTCAGAGCCTGCCGATCAGCCGGAGCCCGAGCGCGCGCCCCCGGTCACCGTGCCAGCTGGAGCGCACCTGACGGTCGAGCTTCTCGGCGGTCTGTCGAGTGCCACCGCAAAGACCGGCGACACCTTCCGGGTTCGGGTCGCTCGGGACGTCGGTGTCGACGGCGAGACCGTCATTCCTGAAGGGGCGGAGGTCCAGGGCGTGGTCGGCGAGGCCTCGGGTGCCCGCCGCGGCTCGCCCGCGCGGCTGGAGCTGCGGTTCACCGACCTGGTGCTCCCTGACGGCGAGACCCTGCCGATCCACGCCGTGCTGCAGCAGATCGGCGAGCAAGCCTCGCCCGGCCGCAAGGCGGCGGCGGTGGGCGGCGGTGCGGCGGCCGGAGCGGTGCTCGGCCGGGCCCTGAGCGGCAGCGGGTCGCGCGGCGCGGGAACCGTGATCGGCGCGCTGGTGGGCGCCCTCGCCGGCGCGGCGATCGCTTCGCACTCGACACCCGAGCAGATCGAGATCCCGGCGGGGACCCTGATGGTCCTGAAACTCGATCGCGACGCGGAGATCGGCGGCGGCGCGCGGTAAAGGTTGAAGTTTGATTGACACGACCCTCACCCTCGGTTAGCCTCTCGGCAGCATTGCGAGAGGCTCCGCCGAAAGCGCGGGGCACGGCAACCTGGGGCGGACACCCAAGGTGCCATCCTGTTCGGAAGTCGGGTCGAACCCGAACGGGGATGCGGCCGATTCGAAAGAGTCGGCAACGAACTGTCCGCGGCGCACGATAAGCCCGTTCTCGCGATGTTTGGCGATGCGGGCTTTTTCGTTGGCCCGGGAAAGTACAGGCCGTGATGGCAACCGTTCCCGTCGTACCCGTGGAAATTCCGATCCCTCCGATTCCGGCGGATCTCGAAACCCGCCGCGATCTGCTGATCCGAGCGCTCGCCGAGCGCATTCTGGTGCTCGACGGCGCCACCGGCACGGCGCTCCAGGCGGCGGACCTCACCGCCGCGGATTTCGGCGGGCCGGAGCTCGAAGGGTGCAACGAGAACCTCTGCCGCATCCGGCCGGACGTCGTCGACGGCGTCCACGAGCGCTACCTGAAAGCGGGCTGCGACATCGTCGAAACCGACTCGTTCGGCGGCACGCCCCTGGTGCTGGCCGAATACGGCTTAGCCTCCGATGCCTTCGAGCTGAACCGCCTCTCCGCTGCGATCGCCCGCACGGCCTGCGCGCGCTGGGACTCAACCCAGAAGCCGCGATTCGTCGCGGGCTCGATGGGGCCGACGACGCGAGCGATCTCGGTCACCGGCAACGTCACCTTCGAAGAGCTTCAGGAGACCTTCCGGATTCAGGCGCTCGGCCTGATGGCGGGCGGTGCCGACTATCTGTTGCTCGAAACCGCGCAGGACACCCGCAACGTCAAGGCCGGCCTGATCGGCATCGAAGAAGCGTTTACCCAGGCCGGTTGGCGGATTTCGGTCGCGGTCTCCGCGACGTTCGAGACCACGGGCACGCTGCTCGGCGGCCAGGACGCCGAAGCGCTGGTCGCGTCGGTCGCCCACGCCGACCTGCTCTATCTGGGGATCAACTGCGCAACCGGCCCGGAGCGGATGACCGATCCCCTGCGGACGCTCGCCGAGCTAGCTCAGGTGCGGGTGGCCTGCGTGCCGAACGCGGGGCTCCCCGACGAGGAAGGCTGCTACCGCGAAGGCCCCGAGGTGTTCGAGAAGGTGTTCGGCCGCTTTCTGGACGCCGGCTGGCTCAACGTGGTGGGCGGCTGCTGCGGCACGACCGACGCCCACGTCCGCTCGCTGGTCGCCCTGGTCGAGGGGCGCAAGCCCCGCGCCGTGCCGCACCATCATCGGGCGTGGGTCTCCGGCCTCGAAGCGGTCGAGCTGACCGACGACAACCGGCCGCTCCTGGTGGGCGAGCGGACGAACGTGCTCGGCAGCCGGAAGTTCAAGCGGCTGATCGCCTCCGGCGAGATCGAAGCCGCCGCGGAGGTTGGCCGTGCCCAGGTCCGGGCGGGCGCCCAGGTGCTCGACGTCTGCCTTCAAGATCCCGACCGCGACGAGCGCGGCGACGTCGAGGCGTTTCTTGGCCGGCTGATTCGCCTGGTCAAGGCGCCCCTGATGATCGATTCGACCGACGCGGTGGTGATGGCGCGGGCGCTCACCTACTGCCAGGGCAAGTCGATTCTCAACTCGATCAACCTCGAAGACGGCCGCGTCCGCTTCGACCGGGTGGTGCCGATGGCGAAGAGCTTCGGCGCCGCGCTGGTGGTCGGCACGATCGACGAGAAGGGAATGGCGGTCACGGTCGAACGGAAAGTCGAGATCGCGCAGCGCAGCTTCCATCTGCTCACCGACGAGTTTCGCATCCCGCCCGAGGACATCTGGTGGGACGCGCTGGTCTTCCCTTGCGGCACGGGCGACGCGGCCTACATCGGCTCGGCGGCCCAGACCATCGCGGGGGTGGCGGCGCTCAAAGAACAGTTCCCGGAGGCCAAGACGATCTTGGGCGTTTCCAATGTCAGCTTCGGCCTGCCGGAGGCCGGGCGCGAGGTGCTCAACTCGGTCTTCCTCTACCACGCGACCAAAGCCGGGCTCGACGCGGCGATCGTCAACACCGAAAAACTCGCCCGCTACGCCGACATCCCGGAAGAGGAGCGCGCGCTCGCCGAGGCGCTGATCTTCCTACCACCCGGCGATGTCGAAGGATCGGAGCGGGCGATCACCGAGTTCACCGCCTACTTCCGCGGCCGGACCGGAACCGCAGCGCGCACCACGTCGCGCGCCGAGCTGCCGCTCGAACAGCGGATCGCCCGCGCGGTAGTCGAAGGCTCAAAGGAGGGGCTCGAAGCCGATCTCGAAGCGGCCCTCGCCGATCCGCGCTGGCCCGCGCCGCTCGACCTGATCAACGGCCCGCTGATGGCCGGCATGGCCGAGGTCGGCCGCCTGTTCAACGACAACCAGCTGATCGTGGCGGAGGTCCTCCAGAGCGCCGAGGTGATGAAGGCTGCGGTGTCGTTTCTCGAATTGCGGATGGAAAAAGTCGAAGGGAGCACGCGCGGCAAGATTCTGCTCGCAACGGTCAAAGGGGACGTCCACGACATCGGCAAGAACCTGGTCGACATCATCTTGTCGAACAACGGGTTCCAAGTCATCAACCTGGGGATCAAGGTGCCGTCCGAGAGGCTGATCGACGCCGTCCGCGAGCACAAGCCCGACCTGATCGGCCTCTCCGGCCTGCTGGTCAAATCGGCGCAGCAGATGGTGATCACGGCGGACGACCTGAAGGTCGCGGGGATCGACCTCCCGTTGATCGTCGGCGGCGCCGCGCTCACCCGGAGGTTCACCCATCGGAAGATCGCGATGGCCTACGGCGGATTGTGTACCTACGCCAAGGACGCCATGCACGGCCTGTCGCTGGTCGAGCGCCTGACCGACCCGGCGGCGCGCCCGGCGCTCGAACGCGAGGTGGCCGAGATCCAAGCCGCCGACCGGGTGGATGCGGTCGAGTCCTCCGCGCCGAGCGAGGGAAGCACGGCGGCGCCCGTGATCGTCCGTCGCGATTTGATCGCACCTCCTCCGCCCGATTTCGAGCGCCATGTGGAAGATCTCGATCTCGATAAGGTCTGGAGCTTCTTGAATCCGCAGATGGTCTACGGCAAACACCTCGGCCTGCGCGGCTCGGTCAAGAAGCTCGAAGAGGCGGGGGACGAGCGGCTGGCGAAGCTGCGTGCCTTGATCGAGGAGCTTCAGGAAATCGGGCGCGGAGGCGCGATCCACGCTCGCGCGGTCTGGCGTTTCTTCCCTGCCGAGGCGGAAGGGGACCGGATTACCTTGCGCTGCCCAGGGACCGGTGGGGTCGCCGCCGAATGGACCTTTCCGCGTCAGGCGCGCGATGGAGGCTTGTGCCTTTCGGACTACGTGCTGCCGAACGATTCGATCGCCCTGTTCGTCACCACCGCGGGAGAAGGAGTCCGCGAGCGGGTCGAGACCTGGAAAAACAACGGCGAATATCTAAAAAGCCACGCCTTCGCGGCGCTCGCTCTAGAAACCGCCGAAGCCGCCGCCGAATATCTGCACCACAGGTTGCGCGCCGAATGGGGTTTCCCCGCCCCCCCCGATCTTTCGATGACCGATCAACTCGCCGCCCGCTACCGAGGCAAGCGCTACAGCTTCGGTTACCCGGCTTGTCCCGACCTCGCTTTTCAGCGCCAACTGTTTACCGCGCTCTCGCCCGAAGAGATCGGCGTACATCTCACCGAGGGCGACATGATGGACCCGGAGGCGAGCGTCTCGGCGCTGGTTTTGGAGCATCCGGATGCTCGGTATTTTGGGGTGTGAGGTCGCTGCAGGGTTATGCGCGCCTCAACACCGTTTCTTCTCGTTCCAGGTGCAGCCGAGACAGTTTCTCCTTGGCTGCAGCGGCGCGAAGTCGATAGAACGCGATCAGCTCCTCGGCAGACAGGTTCTTGGTTTCTTCATATAGCTCATCGCGAATTCGGCGCACCCAACCGACCGCGTCGATTTCATGATCTTCCATAGCTCGTCACCTCGCGGGGTGAGTAGATCTGCGCAGGCCGGATTTACCTACCCTCTATGCCGCCCGGAGTGGAAGGTAGTCCTGCTCGCCCAAAGGCAGCTCGCCGAGGTCCGATAGAAGCTGGTTGAGGCGCCCAAGAGCCACCGCCTGTGGGGCAGTGATCTCGACCCCCAAGGGTCGTCCGTTCGAGGAGTAGTCCACGACCAGCAGTCCGTCCGATGACGCCGCGGTCCTGGTGCTCCTCTGGCCGGTCGGATGCGATAGGTGCAGATACGCCGCAAAGGGACGACCTTTTCGGTAGGTGATCTGTAAGGTTCGTTCCGTCATTCGGACACCTCGTACATAGTCACGACGACGAGCAAAGCCAGTTCAGGATCCGGCTCGACGATCACGATCCACGGGCGCCGCGCCTTACGGGTGTAGATCATGAATCGACCTTCGACCACGCCGGGCTCGAAGCGCGCGGCGCGCTCCAGCATAGCCCGAACTTCGATCTCGGTCACACCCCGCTGCTCCATCCGCAGCTCGGCAGGACATACAATTGAGTATGTTCCATTAATGCGAACGCAGCTACCGAAATCGACGGAGTGAGACCGGAGCGGTTTTAGTCAGCATCGTTCGCGTAGCGAAGCCCCGACTCACTTCGGTCTTGTCACGCTGGTTTTTTGTTCGCCGGTCCACCCGTATCTAACGCCACATTTCTTACTATCTGCACGCACTTCCAAACATCGCCCGAATCACATGAGACCCTTGCGAAATAGGTTACAACCCACGCTTGCGCATGAAAAGTGCGATAAGTTTGGAACCGCCCTGTCTCACCCGTGTCAACGACAGCGACTCGCAATGCACCATCGGTCAGCTCCAGAGAATCTTTCCAGTGATCGATAGTGTCTATTGGCTGAGACCCTGACTCGTCGCTTACGAGGACTGCAACAGCGGGCCGGGGATTCCAGATAGCACTTCCTCCAACGTTCTTGAGTGACAGCGAAATCGTATGCAGCATGAGGCCGCTAGGTAGTGAGTGGACACAGACATTCAGATCTAGCTCTGCGCGGGTAGCGAGCGTGCGTCCATGGAAGAAGCGGAAATATGACAAGACAGCACCAACTATAACAACAATGATATTGACAAAACTAGATGTTGCATCTAGCGCTTCCTTGTGCGCTTTAAGCGTATCCCATGTGATAATGCCTGACTTGATCAAGTTTGCTACACTCAGTACGAGGATAGCAACACTCAGAAATGCAATCGCAAGCCCCCGACGGCGTCCTGACCAGATCATTTATTCACCTGAAAAAAAGAACGCCCAAGACGACCAAAATACCAGTAAGAAAAATGATTACCCAAAAGTTGATGACTCGTGTCTGCTTACGCGCCATGGCCACGGTGACTTCCTCCTAAGGAGTTACGGGTTGCCGAGAGTGTTCAACTTTTAAGCTCGCGCCAAATCCTACCTGCCTATAACCACCCATATCGCCCAGCAGTGTCGGAGGCATACGAAGTGCCTGCGCTACGATGCGCTGCCTTACCGTTTCCTTGAATTTCTAACCTATGCCGACGCTACCTCCAAATGGTCTTGGTTGTCAAAGCAAGATCTCTACCTCGACGGTGAACAACGCGCGTCGAGCGTTCTGACCCCGCACTCGTCGCCCGCCGCAATTTGGCGGCGCGCGGCGTCGTCAGGGTGGATCAGAGGGGTGGCGACTCCTGGTCGCCACCGCTGCTTCGGCACGTTGGCGAAGATCGAATACAGAGAGTTTGATCCGCTGGCGTCATCAGGGCGAACGGGTATTCGAGAGACAGGGCGGCATTGCGCTGCGACGTCTCGTGCGAGGGCGTGAAGCCCGCGACCGGATCCAATCCGGACGGCGCCATTCTCTCGGAACGAATTCCAAGTTGCCGGACGCGGTCGGAAAGGCGTCGGAGCAGTAGGAGCCGATTGGGATAGCGGAGTCGCATCACGACCTCAGACCCTCTCCACCATGACGTCATGTGCATATTGAGCGAGAGCGCCGAGATCTCCGACATCCGAGGTCAGCACTGTTCCGCCTGGCTCGGCCAAGGCGACTACGAGCGCATCGACGGCCGAGCCTCGCCGCGCTAGGGTGCGTAACTGCGCTGCTCTCCGCGCCAGCGGTTCGCCGATCTCCTCCACGATGTCGCACGACTTGAGAAGGCTGTTCGGGAGAGCGTCGCGGCCCGGATGCCCTTGTAGACACTCCACGAGAACGATGGAGGGAACGAGGGGCGGCCAAAGTCCCACTCCGCGCAGCGTCGAGATTAGAGCTGTGACTTGCCGAGACCGTTCGGCCAAGCGGCTGACACCGCCCGAATCGAGAACCAGCAAGACGGTCAGCCCACCTTGCGTGCGGGTTGTCGCGCAATCCGCCGCACGATGGTGGCAGCATGCGCGCGCTCCGCTTCAGAAGGTGGTCCCACCTCGGCGATCAGATCCGCAATGTAACGGTCGGTTTCGGCGAGCAGGTCCTGTCGTCGCAATTCCGCGCGTAGAGCCTTCTGAAGTAGCTCTGAGGCCGGAAGACCGCGGGCTTTCACCAGCTCGTACAGATCTTCGGGAAGGTAAACTTGCATGCGGGCCATGCGCCTAAGTATACGCCCACGATAGCCGCGAGTGGCCGCTGCAACTGCGGTTCTGGATCCGATAGCGGTGTTTCGGGACGGCGAGTGCCATTCCGCAGCCGAAAGCCGCTTTCCGGGATGGCGAACGCTATTTCAGAGCCGAAAGCCGCGTTGCGGGACCGCGGCCGCAATTCTGGGACGGATAGCCGCTTCCTGGGACGGATAGCCGCGTCCTGGGACCGATAGCCGCTTGCTAGGACCGATAGCCGCGTTCTGGGACCGATAGCCGCTTTTCAGGACGGATAGCCGCGTATTGGGACGGATAGCCGCTTCCTGGGACGGTTCGCGGAGAATCGGGACGGCGTTGAGAATTCAGACGCGTCCAGCGGTTTTTCGCGGCGTGAATGCGCTTTCGATCCTGGCTCCCTCTCGATCCCGCGGTATGTGGCGAGTTCCCGCCGTTGTTTCGGCGGAGGCCGCCGCGATCTGGAGTTTTGGGGCTCGCTCACGTGTTCCGCCTGGCACTCGTTTTGCTAAAAGCCTGGCCTTTGGCCGGCTCTTGCGCCGATTCGACACGCGGGTAACGGTGTCGGTCTCTCGGGCGCCGAAGTTTCTGTCGTGGCGATGTAACCGTTTGCAGTTTCTGACGTAGAACAGATGGCAGGCGGGGTTCGGATCGCTCCAACGAGCATCCTTGCCTCCTAAGATTTTCTCCCCGAGCTCCTCCGCAAGGTGCCTCCGAGAGGGCGAACCGCCTTCTCGATGGCGGGTTACGCCCTAGCCTCGCCTGCCCTTTTCCATTGAAAGGATCGAAGGTCATGTCGTTCTCTTTACGCCTCCTGTTTCGGGGCTCTAGCCTCTTTGTGCCTTCTCCCCGCGGCGACGGTCTCTACGCTCTGCTCTGCCCTCGGAGCAGCGGCGCCAATCCGCGCCTCCGTTTCGACCCGCAGGACCTCGCCGAGGGGGGCGCCGAAGAGTCGCTGCTCGGCGGGTCGGCGCGGCCGGCCGGGCTGACCGCAGGCTTTTGGCCTCTGGCGGGGGCCGACCTCTCGCTCGTCGCCTCTACGATGGGCGAGCCCGCGAAGATCCCGGGCATCGAGCTCGAATCCAACCTAGAGGCCGATCTCGCCTCGGCCGGGCTCGGGCTTCACTGTCTGGCGCCGCGGCTCGGCGGAACGGCCGCCCTCGCCGCGGCGGGGCTCGGCGCCCGGCTGCGGCTTCCTCTGGGAACCCTAGGCGCCTGGTCCGCGAGCGGTTGGCAGCGGCTGCGGACGGGCTGGCTCTTCCGAGGCGACACGGCCGGCGGGTGCGCTTTCTTCCTGGCGGAAATCTCTGTCGATGCGCTGGAGATCGAAGACCTCGAAGCCGGCCGCACCCTCCGGCTCGCGCCGCACGCGCGCCGGATGTTGGAGCTGGAAATCGAGCCTGCCGAAGCGGCCCCTGCCTTTGCGCTGGAGGAGGGGGAGCTGGCAGGCGTTGGTTGATCGCAAAAACGAAAGTTTGGCGCAACTTTTGCTCCTTGCTCGCGTAATCTGCGGCGGTCTTCGATACTCCGTGGCCGCAACGGATTCGCAACGAGGAGGAAGAACGGCATGAGCTATCCCCTGGAGGAAATCGAGGGTATCGGTCCGGCCTACGCCGCAAAGCTCGGAAACATCGGTATCAAGACGACCTCCACCCTGCTCAAGCGGTGCGCGGACCCCAAGGGCCGCAAGCGAATCTCGGCCGAGAGCGGCGTCTCTGAAGAGCTGCTGCTCAAGTGGGCCAATCTGGCCGATTTGATGCGCGTTCGCGGGGTCGGCCGGCAGTATGCGGAGCTGCTGGAAGGGGCGGGGATCGACTCGGTCAAGGAGCTGCGGACCCGGCGGCCGAGCCACCTGGCGGTCAAGATGGCCGAGGTCAACGCGGTGCGGAAACTGACCCGGCGCATCCCGATCC
This sequence comes from Acidobacteriota bacterium, assembly GCA_040005235.1. Taxonomy (GTDB): domain Bacteria; phylum Acidobacteriota; class Thermoanaerobaculia; order Multivoradales; family UBA5704; genus DASYKS01. The sequence goes on from JBDTZG010000007.1 coordinate 43,212, forward strand.
CGAGCATGATCGAGGAGTGGATCGAGCTCGCGGCGAAGCTCGCGCCGGTCATTACGTACTGATCGTGTAAGTCCTTTTTGTAGTCTTTACCGAATCCTCGTCATTCGCGCCAGTCGCCGAGGGGTAGGATCTCGCACCGCGCGCCGGCCGGCTGTGGCGGGGCGCCCGCTCGAACCCGCACCAGGGCGGTGCCGAGCGCAAAGGCGCCGAGGTCGTGCGATCCGCGCGAAAGATTCGGCGTGGCGCGGATTGCACCCGAAGAGAAGGTCACCGCCGCGGTCAGGAAGCGATCGCGGGCCCCCGTGCCGGGGAGAGGCGCCTCAAGCTCCGCCGCGAGCGCGCCGTGCCAGAAGCCGTCGGGCACGCCGAGCCAACGCCGGAGCGCCGGGCGGACGAACAGCCAGAAACAGGCCATGACGGACGCCGGGTTGCCCGGCAGGCCGAATACGATGCCGCCGTCGTGGACTGCGAAGACCAGCGGTTGCCCCGGCTGGATCGCCACCTTGTCGAGCACGATCCGGCAGCCGAGCCGGGTGAGCACGCCCTCGACCAGATCGTGCTCGCCCATCGAGACCCCGCCGCACAAAAGCAGCACGTCGTAGCCGAGGCCGCGCTCGATCCGGGCCGAAAGCTCCTCCTGCCGATCCGGCGCGATGCCCAACGAGTCGGCGGCGAGTCCGAACGAGCGGCAAGCCGCGAGCAGGAAATCGGTGTGCGAATCGCGCAATTGGCCCGGTCCGGGCTCGAGCTCGGGCGGCACCACCTCGTCGCCGGTCGCAAGGATCGCGACGGTCGGCGGCCGGACCACCGGGATGTCGCCGTAGCCGTGGGTGGCGAGCAAGGAGAGCGCGCCCGGGCCGAGGCGGGCTCCGGCGGGAAACAGGGGGTCCCCTGCGCGCTGGATCTCGCCGCGGCGGCGAATGTGGTCGCCCGCGGCCGGGGCGGCGCGAGAGATCACCCGGTCGCTTCCGCCGTCGGTCTGCTCAACCGGGATCACCCGGTCGGCGCCCTCCGGGATGGGGGCGCCGGTCATGATCCGGACCGCGGCGCCGGCCGGCAGGACGAAGCCCGGCGGATCGCCCGCGCGGATCGCCCCGACCACCGTCGTCGGCTCGCCGCCGGGAGCGAAATCTCCCCCCAGCGCATACCCGTCCATCGCCGAGACATCCGAGGCGGGCACGTCCACCCGTGCCGCCAAGGCTTCCGCGAGCGTCCGGCCCGCCGCCTGGCGGCGCGGCAGCGAAAGCGTCTGCGGCTGGCGGCGGTCAAGCTCCCGGGCGATCCGTGCCCAGGCTTCCTCGGGGGCGATCATGAGTGGGGGCTCCTCAGGGCGACTTAAACGACGGTCTCCAATGGTATCCTTCGCGCGATCCGAAAAGAGAGCGGGGCATGATGCAGTCGCAAACGGAGGCAGACCTCCCCCCCACCGAGGAAGCTTCGTTTCAATACCGTGGCAGCCTGTCCGAGGTCGCCCTGCCGGAGATCCTCTACACGATCGACCGTTTTCAGGTGCCGGGGCAGATGGAAGCCTGGCGCGAAGGATCGGTCAAGAAGATTTTTCTGCGCGAAGGCAACGTCGTTTCGGCCAGCTCGTCCGATCTCGTCGACAGTCTCGGCCATCACCTGGAGCGCAGCGGCCTGCTGACGCCCCAGGCGGTCGCCGAGGCGATGGAAGAGCGTCGGCAGACCAACCGGCGGCTCGGGGTGCTGCTGATCGAGCGCGGTCTGCTCACCCCGGCGCAGGTGTATCAGGCGATCCGCCAGCAGGTCGAGGGGATCGTCTGGAGCCTGTTCGACTGGCCGGACGGCGAGATCCGATTCAAGATCGGCGGTTTTCGGACGCCGGACGCGGTCCGCATCCAGCTGCCCATGCGCCAGGTGATCCTGCGCGGCATCGAACGGTCGCAAAACGCCAAGACCCTGGTCGCCCGGCTGGGCCGCAAAGAAACGGTGTTCGAGGCCTGCTTCCGCACCGAGGATCTGATCGAAACCGCGCTCGACACCGACGAGATGCGCCTGCTGGAGCTGGTCGATGGTCGCCGCACCCTGTTCGACATCTGCACCCAGGGACCCCGGGGGGTGGCGGAAAACGGCAAGCTGCTCTACGCTTTTGCCGCGCTGCAGTTGATCCGCCGGTGCGAGGTGCCCGCGGCGCCGGTCGCGGAGCCCCCCCTCGACGAGGGCACGGGGGCGATCCGCATCCGGTTCAAGACCGCCACCCCCAAGCCCGGCCCCTGAAGCGCCGCCCTACCCCCTTCGAGGAGTCGCTCCAAGATGCCGATCTACGAATACCAATGCCTGGTGTGCGGCACGCGCACCGAGCACCTGCAAAAGATGTCCGATCCCCCTCTGCCGGCCTGTCCAAAATGCGGCGGCGAGGTGAAGAAGCTGATCTCCTCCCCGGCGTTTCAATTCAAGGGGAGTGGCTGGTACGCCACCGATTACGCAGGCAAGAGCGGCGCCGGTAAACCCGAGTCCTCCTCGTCCGAGGCGAAAGACGCGAAATCGGATGCCGCCAAGAGCGAGAAGAGCGATGGCGGCTCTTCGAGCTCGTCGAGCTCGTCGGAGAGCAAGCCGGAAACCAAGAGCGAGGCCAAGCCCGAAAAGAAGGACACCGCGCCGAAAGTGGACTGAATCGGCCGTTCGGTGTCGACCACCTGACGCTCGCCTGCACAATCGCAATGCACCTCTGCGCGGGCGCTGTGCACGACTGCAATCTCCCGGCGCACCTGTGCACTCCGCCGGAGCACAACGGCAGAGTTCCAGCGCAGAGGTGCAAAATCCGGGGGCACCTCTGCAAAACCGGATTCCACCGGCTTTCAGGCGCCTTGCACCCGGAATCCGCTTGACTATTCATGCAGCTTCATGCAGTATCCGCCGCATTCTTTTGCGCGCAGCGCTGTTCTGCGCGAGTAGCGCGCGATGGGAGCCCTAGCATGAGCCCTGAAGACGATCTGCACCGAGACCGACGCCGCGTGATCCTGGATCTTCTCCGGGCGCGCCGGGTCGCGAACCAGCTGGAGCTGGTGGGGCTGCTTGGTCTCCAGGGGATTGAGGCGACGCAGTCGAGCGTCAGCCGCGATCTGCGGTTTCTCGGGGTGGCGAAAGTCGCCGGGCACTACGTGGCGCCCACGGGCGACGTGCCGGCCGGGGCAGATTTCGGGCCGATCGGCCGCTTCGTCCATGGCGCGCGGACGGCGGGACCGAATCTGATCGTGCTTGAAACCGCGGTCGGTACGGCGCAGACGGTGGCGATCGCGATCGATCGCTCCGGCTGGCCCGAGGTGGTGGGTACTTTGGCGGGCGACGACACGATCTTCGTCGCCACCGCGAACGCGCGGGATCAACAGCGGTTCCTTCGTCATCTGGACCTTTTGCGGGAGGAACACATCCATGGCTGATACGACTGAGACGACTGAGAGGACGGCGATTCCTGGTCTCGATCCGCGCCGCGGCGAGCCGATCGTCCTGGCGTTTTCCGGCGGGCTCGATACGTCGTACTGCATCCCCTGGCTCGCCGAGAGCTACGGCCGGCCGGTGGTGACGGTGACGGTCGATACCGGCGGGCTCGATTCCGCGGCGGCCGACGAGTTGGCCGAACGTTCGCGCGCTCTCGGGGCCGTGGCGCACCACCGCATCGAGGCTAGGACCGAATTCTTCGACCGGGTGCTCCGGTTCCTGATCCTCGGAAATGTCCGGCGGGGTCAGCTCTATCCGCTCTGCGTCGGCGCCGAGCGGTCAATCCAGGCGCAGGCCGTCGCCCACGCCGCGGCGGGGCTGGGCTCGCGCACGGTGGCCCACGGCTGCACCGCGGCGGGCAACGACCAGGTCCGGTTCGAGGTGGCGCTCCGGACGCTCGCCCCGAGCCTCGAAATCCTCGCTCCGGTGCGCGACCATCCCCGGCCGCGGGCTTCGCAGGTGGCGTATCTCCAGGCGAAGAATCTGCCGATTCCGCCGTTCGGCGCCGCCTATTCGATCAATCGCGGCCTGTGGGGGACGACGATCGGCGGCCAGGAAACGCTTACGAGCGAAGGCACGATCCCCGAGGAGGCGTGGGTGCTGTCGCACGGCGCTTTCGACGATCCGCGCCCCGCGGCTTTCCATCGGCTCGGATTCGTGCGCGGCATTCCGACCTCGTGGGACGGCGAGAACCTCGCGCCCGTCGAGCTGATCGAGCGGATCGAGCGCGAGGCGGCGCCGTATGCGATCGGCCGAGGAATCCATCTCGGCGACACGATTCTCGGCACCAAGGGGCGGGTGGCGTTCGAGGCGCCGGCCGCGGAAGTGCTGCTCGTCGCCCACCGCGAGCTGGAGAAACTGACCCTCACCGGCCGGCAGCAGCGGGTGAAGGAAACCGTCGCCGCCACCTATGGCGATCTGGTCCACGAGGGGCAGCATCTCGATCCGGTCTGCCGCGACATCGAGGCGCTGTTGCTGTCTTCCCAGGAGCGGGTGACGGGAGAGGTGCGGCTGCGCTTCCGGCCGGGCAACCTGTTCGTCGAGGGGGTTGTGTCGTCCTTTTCGTTGCTCGCCGCCACGCGCGGCGTCTACGGTGAGGCGGCGGGGGAGTGGACATCGGAGGATGCACGGGGCTTGTCGCGTTTGGCGGCTCTTCCCGGCATGCTCCATCGGCGGGCCGGTTCGGAGGACCTCTAAATGAAAGCCGTGATTCTCGACAAGATCGCATCGGTGACCCGCACCTGCCGCTTGAAGCGAGAGGTGCTCACCAGCTCGGAGATTCCCTGCCGCGAGGGGATCGTGGTCGCCGTGCGCGTGCTGACCGACAAGACGACCTATAACCAGATGGAGCTGCCGAGCGGCCGGATGGCTCTGGTGAAGAAAGGCGACGTGATCGCCGGTGCGCTCGGCCACCGTCAGGCGCTGTTCGGCTATTCCGGGCACCTGCCCGACCACCTGGTGCCGGGCGACAAGGTCCAGCTGCTCAACATCGGCGGCGTGATCGGCATCTGCGATTCGATCAATCCGGACCTGGGGCCGCCGTTCGAGGCCGAGGTGATCGGCGCCGTCCTGTCGTTCCCGTTCCTGGGCGAGCGGGTGGGCGTGCCGGCGCGGATCGGCGAACGGCCGCTCGACCTTTCCGCTCCGTTGGAGGCGGCCGGGGTGCCGGTGATCGCGCTCGTCGGCTCGTGCATGAACAGCGGCAAGACCGCGGCGGCCTGCACCTTGATCCGCCATCTGACCCACGCCGGCTACACGGTCGACGCGTTCAAGGCGACCGGCGTGTCGCTGCGCCGCGACATCCTGGCGATGGAGGACGCGGGCGCCCGGACGACGGCGATCTTCACCGACTTCGGCGTCGTTTCGACCTCGGGGGTGAACGCCGCCGCGGTCACCCGGACGATGCTCACCCAACTCGCCGCCGGCAAACCCGAGGCGATCATGGTCGAGCTGGGCGATGGGCTGCTCGGCGCCTACGGAGTAGACGCGATCCTCGACGACGAGGAGGTGAAGAAGGCTTTCACCGCGGTGATCCTGGCAGCGAACGATCCCGTAGCCGCGTGGGGCGGCGTGCGCCTGCTGCGCGAGCGGTTCGGCGTCGAGCCGGTGGCGGTGACCGGACCCGCGACCGACAACCTGGTGGGCACCCGGATCATCGAGGAGACGGTGGGCGTGCCGGCGATCAACGCCCGCACCGAAGGGGAGCGGCTCGCCAAGCTGGTCCGCTCGCGTTTGATGCCGTACGACCCCGCGCGCGTCGCGGGCGGGGAGCTCGCATCATGATCTCTTCCCACCACACGGCACGCACAGTGGTGATCGGCGGCTCGGGCTACGTTGCGGGCGAGCTGCTGCGGCTGCTCGCCGTCCATCCGTTCCTGCGCGACCTGGCGGTGATTTCCGAGAGCAAGCCGGGCACGCGGATCGAGGAGGCGTTTCCGCATCTCGAAGGGGCGTATCCCGATTTGAAGTTCCTGGGGACCGATGCGCTGCCGCGGCTGTTCGCCGAGAACGAGACGGTCGCGGTTTTTTCGGCCGCGCCCCACGGTGCGTCGGCGCCGCTCGTCGATTCGCTGCTCCTTAATGCCGAGCATGCGGGCGCGCGCGTGCGGTTGGTCGATCTGTCGGCCGATTTCCGCTTTCCCGATGCCGGAAGCTACGAGCAGGTTTACGGCCACCCGCACGGCGCGCCGGGGCGGCTGGCTGAATTCGTCTCTGCCGTGCCCGAGCACTTGGCCGAAGCGCCGCTCGGGCGGGTCTCCCATCCGGGATGTTTCACCACGTCGGTTCTGCTCGCCTCGGTGCCTCTCCTTTCTCTTGGGCTGATCGAGCCGCGATTCACCGTGGTCGCGGTCACCGGCAGCACGGGCGCCGGGCGAACGCCGACCGCCACCACCCACCACCCGGAGCGGCGCAGCAACCTGTTCGCCTACAACCCGCTCGGCCATCGCCACGAGCCCGAGATGCGGCTTCACGCGGGCAAGGCCGCCGGCCGGCCGGTCGAGATCGCATTCGTGCCGCAGTCCGGACCGTACGCCCGCGGTATCTACGCGACGATCCAGGCCCGCCTGGCGAGGCCGGTCGATCTGGAAGAGATGGTGGCGGGGGTGGCGCAGTTTTACGCCGGCTCGCCGTTCGTCAAAGTCGCCCCGGCGGGCGGCAAACCGCCGCGGCTGCAAGACGTCGCCGGCACCAACCGGGCGCTGCTCTCGTTCGCACTGCGCGGCGAGGATCTGGTCGCGTTCTCGACCCTCGACAACCTGGTCAAAGGCGCGGCCGGCGGCGCGGTGCAGTGGATGAACCGGTTGCTCGATCTGCCCGAGGTCGCAGGGTTGGCGCAGCCGGGGTTGGGCTGGATCTAAAAGATTTTCGAACGGCAGATCAAGAAGGGGAACGAGATGGTCGAGCTTGAAACAGCACCGGCGAAAGCCGCCGAAGACGAAGCCCGCTGGCTGCTGCCGGTCTACGCCCAGCTGCCGGTCGAGCCGGTGAGCGGATCGGGTGTCGTGCTCAAGACCCGCGACGGCCGCGAGCTGCTCGATTTCTACGGCGGCCACGCGGTGGCTCTCCTCGGTTACGGCCATCCGCGCCTGCTGGCGGCGCTGGCCGCCCAAGCGGAGACGATGTTCTTCCAGAGCAACCTGGTGCCGCTCGAAGTGCGCGCCCGCGCGGCGCACGCCCTGGTCTCGTTCGCTCCCAAGGGATTGACGCGGGCGTTCCTGGTCAACAGCGGCGCCGAGGCGAACGAGAACGCGTTGCGCCTCGCGATCCGGCAGACCGGACGCGGCCGGGTGATCGCTCTTGAAGGGAGCTTCCACGGCCGCACCGCGGCGGCGGCGGCGGTCACCTGGGGGTCGGAGAAATGGGCCGCCTTCCCCTCGAATCCGTTTGAAGTCGAGTTCGTGCCGGTCGGCGATCTGGACGCGCTGGAGCGCGCTCTCCAACCTCGCGGTGAGGGCGATTCCGGCGTCGCCGCTTTGATCCTCGAACCGGTGCAGGGGATGGCCGGCGCGGTCGATCTCGGCGCTTCGTACCTGTCTGCCGCGCGCGAATTGACCCAAGCCGCCGGGGCGCTGCTGATCTTCGACGAGGTCCAGTGTGGCATGGGCCGCACCGGCCAGCCGTTCGCGGCGCAGCTCCATGGCGTCACCCCGGATCTGCTGACCACGGCCAAGGGCCTCGCGGGCGGATTTCCCGCCGCCGCGGTGCTGGTCTCGGATGCGGCGGCGGCGGGTTTGAAGAAAGGTGATCTCGGCACCACGTTCGGCGGCGGGCCGCTCGCCTGCGCATTGATCGAGGCGACGATCGGCGCGATCGAAGAAGAGGATCTGCTCGCCCGGGTGCGACGGCTCTCCGCTCGCCTGCGGTCCGAATGCCTGGGCGGCGTCGTGACTTCCGTTCAGGGCGCCGGTTTTCTGCTCGGCCTGCGCTGCGTCCGTCCGGCCAAAGAGGTGCAGGCCGAGCTGCTCGATCGCGGCCTGATGACCGGCACCAGCGCCGACCCGTACGTGCTGCGGCTGCTGCCGCCGCTGGTGCTCGAAGACGCCCATGTGGACGCGCTGGTCGCGGCGCTTCGCGAGCTGCCCGGGGCTTCTGCATGAAGCGCTTCGTCTCGCTTTCCGAGCACTCGGGCGAAGAGATCGGCGAGCTGCTGGCGCTAGCCTCGCGGCTGGAGAAGCATTCCGATCCGGCGGCGCTCTCTCGCACGTTGCCGGGCAAAGTTCTCGGGCTGCTGTTCTTCAACCCGTCGCTCCGGACGCTTTCGAGTTTCCAGGCGGGCATGGCGCGGCTCGGCGGCTCGTGCTTCGTGATCTCGCCCGGTCAGGGGAGCTGGCAGCTCGAAACCCGCACGGGAGTCGTCATGGACGGTGCGGCGGCCGAGCACGTGCGCGAGGCGATTCCGGTGCTCGCGGGCTACGCCCATGCGCTCGGCATCCGGTCGTTCGCGGGCGGGACGGATCTCCATGCCGATCTTTCCGATGCGACGTTCGCCGCGATGGCCGCGACGCTCGAAGCGTCATACCCCGTACCGTTGATCAACCTCGAGTCGGCGATCGACCACCCGTGCCAGGCGCTTGGCGATTGGAAGACGCTCGACGATCTGGGCGTTCCTGCGGGCGGCAAGCTCGTGCTCAGCTGGGCGCGTCATCCCAAGCCGCTTCCGCTCGCGGTGCCCGCGACCGTAGTGCAGATGGCCGCGGCGCGCGGCATGGACGTGACGGTGCTGCGGCCCGACGAATACGCGCTTCCCGAGCCGCTGATGGCGCGCGCCCGGGCCTCGGCCGCCCTTTCCGGCGGAACGGTTTCTGAGACCGCGGATCGGGAGGCGGCGATTGCCGGAGCGCACGTGATCTACGCCAAGTCGTGGGCTTCCGCCAAGCACTACGGCGATCTGGCAATGGAAACCGAGCTGCGCGCCCGCTACTCCGACTGGACGGTCGACGAGTCGTGGTTCCGCCCGGCGGCGCCCGGCGCGCACTTTCTTCACTGCCTGCCGGTGCGGCGGAACGTGGTGGTCGCGGACGAAGTGCTGGACGGGCCGCGGAGCGCCGTATTGCCCCAAGCCCACAATCGGATGTGGGCGCAGATGGCGGTGTTGCATCGAATGTTGGGCGGGTTGGCCGGCTTGGCCGGACAGGAGGGAGCCGCATGAATCACCACGATTCGAACCTAGAAGTCGCAGGCTTGAAGCTCGCGATTCCGTATATCCGCCTCTATCAGGGCAAGACCTTCGTGATCAAAGCCGGCGGCGGCGCGTTCGCCGACGAGCGGACCACGATCGCGCTGCTCGAACAGGTGGAGATCCTCCATCGGCTCGGCGTGCGGGTGGTGCTCGTCCACGGCGGCGGGCCGCAAGCCTCGGCGCTCGCCGCGATCTTGGGCGCTTCGGTCGAGTTCAAGGCCGGCCGCCGGGTCACCGATCCGGTCTCGCTCGATGCCGCGACGATGGTGTTGAACGGCGCGGTCAACACGCAGATCCTCGCCCTCTGCCGCCGGGTGGGCGTACCGGCGGTGGGCCTTTCGGGCGTGGACGCCGGCCTGATCGTCGCGCGCCGCCGGCCGCCGGTCGAGGTGGACGGCGAGACCGTCGATTACGGCCTGGTGGGCGACGTGATTCGGGTCGATCCCAAAGTGGTGCTGGCCCAGCTCGACGCGGGGCTGGTGCCGGTCGTGAGCCCGATCTCGGCCGACGAGGCGGGCGGCCTGCTGAACGTCAACGCCGACACGGTCGCCGCCCGGCTCGCGGTCGCTCTTTCTGCCGAGAAGCTGATCGTTCTGACCGGCGCCGCCGGCATTCTCGAACGCGAGGAGGACGCGGGGTCGCGGATCTCCTACACCGACCTCGCGGGGCTCGCCGAGCTGAACAGCAAAGGGGCGCTCGGCGCCGGCATGCGGCCTAAAGCGGCGGCGATCGAGCAGGCGTTGCTCCAGGGAGTCCGGCGGGTTCACGTGATCTCGCAGACCGCTCCCGACGCGCTGCTGCGCGAGGTGTTCACCAACGAGGGGAGCGGCACCCTTGTGGTGGCCGACATCCACGCCCTCTCCCCTGCCGAGCTGGCGGCCGCGGGTTAGGCCGGATCAGTGAACGCTACCCCCTCGCCTGCGGACGTTCTCGCGCTCCACCGGCTCGCGGTCTCGACCCCTTCGGTTTCCGGCGACGAAGGTCCTCTCGCCGAGCACATGGGCGCCTGGCTCGGAGCGCGCGGTGCATGGGTCGAGCGCCTGGGAAACACTCTGCTCGCGATCTACGAGAGCGAAATCCCGGGGGCGTCGCCGACCGCGCCGATCATTCTCCTCGACACCCATCTCGACACCGTGCCCCCCGCGCCCGGTTGGTCCCGCGATCCGTTCGCGGCGACCGTCGAGGAGGGGCGCGTCTACGGTCTCGGGTCGAACGACGCCAAAGCCTCGGTCGCGGCGATGTCGGCGGCATTCGTCGCCTGTCTCGGCCGGCCGCTGCCGTTCACCTTGGCCCTTGCGTTGGTCGAGCAGGAAGAGACGAAGGGTCTGGGCACCGAACGCGTGCTCGCGGCGCTTGAACAGCGCGGCCGGCGCCTCGCGAGCGCGATCGTCGGCGAGCCGACGGGGCTCGACGTAGCGGTCGCCCAGAAGGGGCTGATGGTTTTAGAGCTGGTTGCCCGCGGCGACGCCTGCCACGCGGCCCACGCCAAATCGCTCGGCGCTCGAAACGCGGCGCGCGAGTTGGCGCGCGACCTGCTCGCGCTGGAAGCGATCGAATTCCCCATCCACGAGGCGCTGGGGCCGGTCACCGTCGAGCCGACCCAGCTGCGCGCCGGCACCGCGCGCAACGTCCTCCCCGCCGAGGCGGCGGCGTTGCTCGACGTGCGGACCACGCCCGCCATCTCGCCGGAAGAAATCGCGCTCGCGATCGGCGGGGCGGTGGGCGCCGAGATCCGCGTGCTCTCCGACCGCCTCCGGCCGCGTGCGACTCCCGAAGATTCGCCGCTGCTGGCCGCCGTTCTCTCCGTCCGTCCGGTCGCGCGGCTGTACGGGTCGCCGACGCTCTCCGATTGGGCGCTGATCGACGCGCCCGCGATCAAATGCGGCCCCGGCCGGTCCGAGCGCTCGCACCGGGTGGACGAGTACGTCGAAGAGGAAGAAATCCTCGCCGGGGTGCGGTTCTACGGCGAGTTGATCGATGCGCTCGCCCGAGGGTGGCGATGACCCGGCTCTGGGATAAAGGCGTGCCGCTCGACGAGCGGGTGCTCCGCTACACCGCGGGCGAGGACCACGCCCTGGATGAGCGGCTGGTCGCTTACGACGTCCGCGCCTCGATCGCTCACGCCGAGATGCTGACCGGACAAAAGCTATTGGCGGAAGAAGATCTCGCCGCAATCCGCGCCGGCCTCGAAGCGCTGGGCGCCGAGCACGCCGCGGGAGCGTGGCGGATCGAGCTGGCGGACGAGGATTGCCACACCGCGCTCGAACGGCGGCTCACCGAACGAATCGGCGAAGCCGGCGCGCGCATCCACCTCGGCCGTTCGCGGAACGACCAGGTGCTCGCGGCGTTACGCATCTATTTGCGCGACGCGGTGGCGAATCTGGCCGAAGGTGCCCGGGCGATCGGTTCGGCGCTCGACGATCTCGCCGCGCGCCATTCGGACGTTGCGCTCTCCGGCTACACCCACATGCAGCCGGCCATGCCGAGCACCGTGGCGCTCTGGGCCGGCGGCTTCGCGAGCGAGCTGCGCGACGACGCGGAAGGGTTCGAGGCGGCGCTCCGGCGGATCGACAAAAATCCGCTCGGCTCCGCCGCCGGCTACGGCGTCCCCGCCATTCTGCCGATCGACCGCGAATCAACGCGAGAGAAGCTCGGCTTCCGCGAGATCCACCAGCCCGTGACCGCCGTCCAGCTCTCTCGCGGCAAGGCCGAAGCGCAGGTGCTGTTCGAGGTCGCCCTTCTGCTCCAGGACTGCGGCCGGCTGGCCGCCGATCTCGTCCTCTTCTCGATGAAAGAGCTGGGCTTCGTGAGCCTGCCGGCCGAGATGACAACCGGCTCGTCGATCATGCCCCAGAAGCGCAACCCGGACGTCTTCGAGCTGATCCGAGCCCGCACCGCAGCGGGCCACGCGGGCCTGCTCGAAGCGCTCGCGATTCCGGCCAAGCTCCCGTCGGGATACCACCGCGATCTCCAATTGCTCAAAGCTCCCCTCTTTCGCGGCATCGACCTCGCGCTCGAAACTGGCGCGATCCTCGCTCACGCGCTCCCCGGCGTCCGCTTCCACCCGGAGAAGATTCATCTCGATCCGGAGCTGTCCGCGGCGGAAGACGCCTATCGGCTGGTGCTCGAAGAGGGGATCCCGTTCCGCGAGGCCTATGCCCGGGTGGCGGCGGGGCTGGCGCACGATAAGATGCCGAAACGCTGACCTTGGCTAAGCACGATCCGCGCTCACACCCTTCCGGCGTAGGTGTGTCCGTTGTCAGCATGAAGAGACCGGTCATGAAGAAAATCTGCTGGGCCTTGGCGCTTGCCGCCGCGCTCTCGCCGTCCGCCTCTTGGGCACTCAGCCCGTACCTGGTTGCAGATCTCGACCCCGGCTTTTTCAGCGCCGGCTCGCAGCCGTACGGTTTCGTTTCGCTGGGATCGCGGGTGGTCTTCCAGATCCTCGAAAAGCCGGTGCTTTGGGGCACCGCGGGCGTGTTGGATGATCCGGTTCCCCTGGGTCCTCCGAATTTGCGGGTCGATACGGCTCCCGTGGCTGCCGGGGGACGCGGGTATTTTAACGGCTGCGACGGCAGCGACTGCGGTTTCTACGCCACCGACGGCACACCCGCGGGGACTCGGCGGCTCCTCCGCTTCCGGTTCGCTTCGTTCTTTACGCCCGAGGCGGTGGCGCCGGCCGGACTGCCGCGCACCCTGGTCATTTTGAGCGCCGAAAACGGCCCTACGCTCTGGCGCACCGATGGCACCCCCGCGGGCACACGTAAGGTCGGGGCGCCCGCGCGTGCGCGCCGCCTGCGCGAGCTGACCGAATTCCGCGGCAAAGGTTGGTTCTTCGCCGATCTGCCGAACGCGCCCGGGGCGCTCCTGTCCTCCGACGGCCTGGCGGCCGGCACCCGGCGAATCGGCACATCGACGCTCGGGTCCGGTTTCACAACGCTCGGTGGACGGCTGCTGTTCTACGCCGACCAGGGCATCTGGGCGAGCGACGGCACGGCGGCCGGCACCGGCCGGCTCGCGGCCCTGCCCGGCCTCGACCCCAGCTTTAGGCCGCCGATCGTCGCCGCGGGCGGCCGCGCCTTCTTCTTTTACCTCGGCGGGGGCGAACGGGAGCTTTGGACCACCGACGGCACCCCCGAGGGCACGCGCCGGGTCAAGGCGGTCGCGGGTGATGGCCGGAACGATCTTCGGGCGCTCGGCGCGAAAGTCGGGTTCGTCGGTTTCGACGCGGCCCGCGGCGCGGAGCTTTGGACGAGCGACGGCACGGCCGCGGGCACCCGGCAAGCCAAGGACCTCTGCCCCGGCCCGTGCAGCGGGGTTTCCGAGCTGGGTCCCTCGGCGCTCGGAAAGATCTGGCTCGCTGGAACGACCCCCGATCGCGGCCTGGAGGTCTGGACCAGCGACCTTTCACCTGCCGGCACCCGCCAGCTGCGCGACCTGTGCGCGGGGGCCTGCTCCAGCGATCCACGCCAGTGGCGGGCGGCCGGAGGGCGGATGTATTTCCTCGCCCGCGTCGATTTCGTCGAGCGCCTGATCGCGAGCGACGGCACGGCGGCGGGCACTCTGGCCGTCGGGGTCCCTGCGCGCGCCGCCCGAACGCTCGACGCCGTACCGCTCGGCGCGGCCCTGGTCTTCGTGGGATACGGCGCCGCGCAGGGCGAAGAGCCCTGGATTTCGGACGGTACTGCCGCGGGCACGCGGCTGCTCGCCGATCTCGACTCCGCCAACCTGGCCGGCTCCTACCCGCTCTCCTATGCCGAAGCCGGGGGCCGGCCGTTCTTCTTCGCCTTCGATGGCATCCTAACGACCTGGCTCTGGACCACCGACGGCACCGCCGAGGGAACCCGGGTCGCCTACGAATTGCCGGACGAGCTTTGCCTGGAAGAGATCGGCCGGACCGCCGAGGCCGGCGGGCGGCTCGTGGCCTTCCTGGAGATGTGCGAAGAGGATCGTCTGTTCGAGGTGGTGGGAAGCGACGGCACCCCGGCCGGCAGCGGGCCGCTCCTGCCCGCGGGCGTGTTCGGCGACGGCCGCTTCGTGCCTGCGGGCGGCCAGGTGTTGTTCAGCGCCTTCGACGAGGTCCACGGCTTCGAGCTCTGGTCGACCGACGGCACTCCCGGCGGAACTACGCGGCTCTCCGATTTCGTTCTTCCCGATCCGTTTCGTCCCGAAGGCGCGGGATTCCCGATGTTCTTCTCTTTCGGAGACCGTGCGGTCGTTCCCGTGCTCTCGGTGGCTGGCGGCGAGGAGCTTTGGATCTCGGACGGTACCGCAGCCGGCACCCGCCCGCTCCACGAGGTCTTCCCCTTTCTGGAGGCGCCGCTCGAAAATGCCAAAAGCGCGACTGCGGCGCTCGACGGCCGGTTCTACTTCGTCGCCGCTGCGCCGGGGGATGCCGCGGCGACGCTTTGGAGTACCGATCTCTCCGCCTCGGGCACGCGATCGGTCGGGCCGCTCGATCTCTCGCGCGCCGAGGCGGGCGGTTGGTCGCTCTTCCCGCTCGGCGTCAAGCTCCTCCTCTCCGGTTCTTCGACCACGCTGGGGCAAACGCTCTGGACCAGCGACGGAACCGCCGCTGGAACGCGCCTGGTCGGCGCCCAGCCCATCAGCTCGCTCCTGGCGCCGGTCGCATTCTCGAACCGCCTCTGGTTTCAAAACGAATTCGGCGAGCTGTGGTCGACCGACGGCACGACCGAGGGCACGAAGATCTTCGAGATCGACGGCGGGCCTCTGTTCCCTCTGGCGCTCGCCCCGTTCGCCGGCCGTTTGATCCTCTCCTCGCGCCAGGGCTTTTTCGCGAGCGACGGAACCGCCGCGGGCACCGTGCGGATTGACCTGCCGGGTCCCGCGGGTCCCTACCCGGGCTCGCTGCTACCGGTGGGGGACCGGCTCTACTTTAGGTGGGACGACCTCGTGCATGGCGCCGAGCCCTGGGCGCTTCGCCCCGATTGACCTCGACGATTCGAATCCAGGAGTGAAGACGCCATGAATTTCCGCCGCTCGATCCTCGCCGTTCTCGGCGTCGCTTTTCTCTTTCTCGCCGCCAGCATTCCCGCGCGGGCGCTTGTCCCGTACCGCGTCGCCGACATCGATCCCACCTTCCGGAGCGTCGGATCGGACCCCAACCGCTTCGTGCGGGTCGGCGCCCGCTCGCTGTTCGTGGCCACCACGCCCGGCGTCGGCCTCTGGTCGAGCGACGGCACCGCGCCGGGCACGGTGCGTCTGGTGCGCAACCAGGTTTCGATCGAGCACTTGGTCGCAACAGGAGACCTCGCCTTTTTCATCGCCTGCGACCCGACGCTCTGCCGCCTTTACTCCGCCGACGGCACGGTGGGCGGAACGCGAGCGATCGCGTCGCCGTTCGTTTCGGCGTCGCCCGCCGCGGTCGCCGCCGGGCCGCGCCGAATTTATTTCGCCCGGCAGACCCCCGCCTTGGGCAGCGAGCTGTGGACCAGCGACGGCACGCTCGCAGGCACCCGCCTGGTCAAGGATCTGGCGTCCGGCCCCGGCGGCTCCACGCCGAGCCGGCTGGTCTGGTTCCGCGGCCGCCTCTGGTTCTTCGCGCTCGATGGCCTCTGGACGAGCGACGGCACGGCCTCCGGCACGCGGCGAATCGCCACGGTCGGCAGCGCTTTCCAGGCCTCCTCGGCCGGCTCGCGGCTGCTGTTTTTCGCGGCGGCGGCGGGCAGCCCCCAGGCGCGTCTCTGGTCGAGCGACGGCACGGCCGCGGGGACGCGCGTTCTGGCGGGTGTCGCTCCGGTGGAGTCTGCCACGGTGCGGCCGTTCGGTTCGACCGCGACCGAAGCGTTTTTCTTCATCTCGCGGGAAGATCCGGCCGACGCCCGCCAGGAGCTGTGGGCGAGCGACGGGACGCCGGCCCGCACCCGCAAGCTCGCGAGGTTCGAGGCGGGCAACGCCGCAACGCCGTTTCTCGTCGTCGGTTCGCGGGTCGGATTCCTCGCTTACGACTCCGAGCACGGCCGGGAGCTTTGGGCGAGCGATGGCAAACCCGGCGGGACGCGCTCCCTCGACATCTGCCCGGGCAACTGCGATGGCGTGGAAAGACTCGGAGTTTCCGACGGCCTCCGGATCTGGTTTGCCGGCGACGACGGAGTTCACCGCTCCGAGCCCTGGATCAGCGACCTCACGCCGGCCGGGACCCGTCTGATCAAGGACATCGTCCCCCTCTCCACGTCGAACCCTGAAGGGTTTATTGCGGAGGGAGGCAAGGCGTATTTCATCGCGAGCGGCTTGGCGGAAGAGGCGCTCTGGACCAGCGACGGCACCGCCGCCGGTACGTTCCGGATCGTGCGCCCGGCCGAGGACGTGTTTTTCTCGCTCGGGCTCGGGACGATCGTCGGTGGCCGGGTCTTCTTCCGGATGGACGACTCTGTGCACGGCGCCGAGCCGTGGGTCTCCGACGGCACCGCGGCGGGATCGGCGCTGGTCGCCGACCTCGACCCGAGCCAGGACGGCGGCTCGGCCCCGCACCAGTTGAGCGCCGGGGGCGCGCGTTGCTTCTTTTTCGCCAACGCAAAATTCGGCGAGCGCGAGACGGAACTCTGGTCGTCGGACGGCACGGCGGCGGGGACCGCTTTTCTGGAGCGATTCGAATTCGGCTTCGAGCTGATCGCCCAGGCCGACCTGGGATCGCGCGTCGCGCTGGTCGAAGGCCGGGGCGGGGTCGAAATCTGGCTCAGCGACGGGACCGCGGACGGCACCTTTATCGCCCACGGCAATGATGTGTACCCGACCGGCAGGATTCGCGCGGTCGGCAGCCGGCTCTTCTTCGAAGCGTCGGACAGCGATCACGGCGATGAGCTGTGGACCACGGACGGCACCCCGGCGGGGACCCTGCGGCTCACCGACTTCACGAATCCCGAGCCGTTCACCGACACTTTCAACTTCCAACGCGCCGCCTTCCGAGTCCTGGGGGATCGCCTCGTGTTCCTCGCCGCCGACGCCTTCGGCCGCTTCGAGCCTTGGATCTCGGACGGCACGATCGGCGGCACCCGCCATCTCGGCGAGGTTTATCCCGCGATCGCCGCGCCGCTCGCCGAGCTGTCGAGCGAGATCGTGCCGGTCGGTAACCGCTACTTCTTCGTCTCGGGCGAAGAGACCACCGTCGACCCCGGCCTTTGGGTCACCGACCTCACGGCGGCCGGAACGAAAAGAATCGGCGATCTGCGCGATCCGCAAGGTCGGTGGGTGGCCGAGGCAGGGCTCTTCGCGCTCGGCTCGCGGGCGATCCTTTTCTACCAGGGGCAATTCGACGACGTGGGCTTCGTGACGAGCGACGGCACCACGCTCACGCCAGGGGCCGGCGTCGGGCTCCCCTTCGGCGTTACGCCCGTCCTTTGGGGCAGCCGCCTCGTCTTTCGCGCAGAGGACGGTCTTTACGCCACCGATGGCACCCCCTCCGGAACCGTGCAGCTCCACGGAGCCAACGGCCAGGAGATCCGCGCCACCGCCTACGCCCTGATCGGCGGCCGGCTCGCCTACCTTGCCGCCGACGGCATCTGGGAGACCAACGGCACCCCGGCGGGCACGAAGCGGCTCCTCGCCCCGCGCGAAGGCCAGACTCTCGACTTCGTCCGCGCGGGCGATCGCATCTTCTTCCCCTGGTACGACAAGGCGACCGGGGTCGAGCTTTGGGCGCTGCGGCCTTAGGAAAGGATGGCCCGGAGACTTGGAAACTCGTCAGTCCCGCGCGGCGGCGGGCCGAATGTGCGACCGATTCTCGCGTCTAGATCCTTAGAATAGGTCGCACCTCTCGCATTTCAACGGTTTGGAGGACGCCCATGCCGCCGGTGTTCAAGAACATTTCCTGGAATTTGTCGGGCCTCATGGATGCGATCTCTTCGGGCCACATCGGCTTGCCCGACCTGCAACGCCCCTTTGTCTGGCCGAACAAGAAGGCCCGGGATCTCTTCGACTCGATGTACCGCGGCTACCCGGTCGGCTACTTCCTGTTTTGGGAGAACGCCGGCTCGGGCGGACATGCCATCGGAGAAGGCTCCAAGCAGATGGCCGCCCAGCTCCTGGTGATCGACGGACAGCAGCGCTTGACGTCTCTTTACGCGGTGCTCCGCGGTCAGCCGGTCAAGCGGCAGGACTTCTCGGTCGAGAACATTCAAATCGCCTTCCGGCCGTTCGACGGCTCGTTCGAGGTGGCTGACGCCGCGATCCGCAAGGACGCCTCATGGATTCCCGACATCTCGGTGATCTGGAAGCCGGACACGGACCTGTTCGAGCTGGCGAGCGATTACCTGGAACGCCTCGCGGCGGTGCGGGAGGTCACGAACGAGGATCGGCGCGCGAGCCAGCAGGCGATCATGCGGGTGAGCCAACTCGCGAACTTCCCGTTCACGGCCCTGGCGCTCGAAGGGGATCTCGACGAAGAGCAGGTGGCCGACGTCTTCGTTCGGATCAACAGCAAGGGGACGCCGCTCAATCAGGCAGACTTCATTCTGACGCTGATGTCGGTGTTCAAGGAGGCGCAGCGGGTGGAGCTGGAGACCTTCTGCCAATTCGCGCGGATTCCGGCGCACGCGGGAGCCTCGCCGTTCAACCGCTTCCTCGAACCGGATCCCGATCACCTCCTCCGGGTGAGCGTCGGCCTCGGTTTCCGGCGCGCCCGCCTTTTGCACGTCTATTCGATCCTGCGCGGCAAGGATTTGGAGACCGGAGTTTTCACGCCCGAGCGCCGGGACCGGCAGTTCGCCGTGCTGGACCAGGCGCAAGCCGCGACGCTCAATCTCCAAAATTGGCACGACTTCTGGAGATGCCTGTTGCGGGCGGGCTTCCAGAGCGGCTCGATGGTCACCTCGAAGAACGCCATTCTGTACGCCTATACCTTCTTCCTCATCGGCAAGCGCGATTTCAAGGTCGATCATCATCGGCTGCGCAACACGATCGCTCGCTGGTTCTTCTTCGTTTCCTTGACCGGCCGATACACCGATTCGACCGAGACCAAGATGGAGCAGGATCTCGCCGATCTGCGCGACATTTCGACCGGAGAGCAGTTTGTCGCTCACCTCGAACGGGTGATGACGTCGACGCTCACGCGCGACTACTGGAGCTTCACGCTGCCGACCGAGCTCACCTCCTCGTCGGCGCGAAGCCCGGCGCTGTCGGCATACCACGCGGCCCTCAACCTGCTCGACGCGCGGGCCTTGTTCTCGACGTTGCGCGTCCGGGACCTGCTCGACCCCGCGGCCCGGGGAAAGCGGGCGACGCTCGAACGGCACCATCTCTTCCCCAAGGCTTACCTGCAGAAACTCGGCACCGATAGCCGCCGCGATACGAACCAGATCGCGAACTACGCTCTGATCGAGTGGCCGGACAACTCGGAGGTCGGCAAAAGGCCGCCACGGGAGTACTTCCCTCTCCTGATCGCCGGAAAGTCCGCCGAGGAGATCCAGCGGATGGCGTTCTGGCACGCGCTTCCCAAGGGTTGGGAAAAAATGGAGTACTCCCGGTTCCTCGAAGAACGCCGGAAGCTGATGGCCCAGGTGGTCCAGGCGGGCTTCGACAGCTTGGCCTCAGCATCCCTGCAAGGGTTCGAGCCGGCGGCCGATATGCCGGCCGAAGCGGAAGGCACGGAAAGCTTGGCCGATCAGGCGTTGAGCCTGTTGGAACCTGAAGCGGCTGAATATTTTCAGGAGCTGCTCGCCGAGCCCCTGATCGCGCTGGAGCGCTTGCGCGCCGAGGTCCGCGGCTACGTGGCGAAGCTCGAAAGCCTGGCGGCGTACGAATCGGGCCTGGACATCGACCGCGCGCGGCGGATCGGCGACCGCTGTCTTCATCTACTCGAGACCCCGGGCCGAAGCGAAGACGAAATTCGGCTGGTACAGGCCGCGGTATCGCATTTCACCGTGGAGGACGACCTCGCCTCGGATCTCGGACCGAACGGTTTCCTGGACGACGAAGCCGCCGTGGCGGCGGTCGAGGCGGTCCTTCGGAGCCGGCGCGCGGCGTGACGGAGTGGCCACCGGCGCTACATGCACCGCGGCTTGGCAGATCCGCCGTATTGGGCTAACTGTCCTGTGTGCGACCGAGCTTCTCCAGCTGCTCGATGTCCGCTAGATCTTGGAGCCGCCCGGAAGCCCGCTTGTTCGTGATGATGTGGGCTCGCGTGGGGCTCCGCTATCCGCGGCTGCGATTCGCTTTCGGCGTAGCCGAACACGATTCCACGGCCGGGAGCCTCTTTCCGAGCCGGATAGCCCCGACCCAGCGTCGCGAGCCGATTTCCGAGGCCGCGGCCTCCTATCGGCGTCTGCGATTCCGATTTCGGGACCGCCGCTCCTGTACGGGACCTACATTCCAATTCGGGGACCGCTGATCCAGTCCTGGGACCGCTGATCCGATTCCGGGACCGTAGATCCGATACCGGGACCGCTGATCCGATTCCGGGACCGTAGATCCGATCCCGGGACCGCTGATCCGATCCCGGGACCGTAATTCCGATTCTGGGACGGATAGGTGCTATCCGGGGCGAATAGCCGCTATCCACGGCTTAAGGCGGCTATCCGAGAGCGGAAGCGGCTTTATGGGGGCAGGAAATCGCTCGGAATCACCACCTCGCAGGGTAGCGAGCGGAAATCGCGATCGAGGGTTAAGAGTGGGCAATTCTCGGCCGCGGCCAGTGCGTAAGCGAAACAATCGCCCAGGTTCAGCGGGTAGAGAAGCCGAGCTTCGGCGGCGATGCGCGCTTGCTCGACATCCGGAGCAATGAAGCGGATGCCGCTTGCGAGGAGGCGATCTTCGAGTTCGGGAGCCTGGTCTGGCTGCCGGTCGTGGAGGCGAATGAGGACTTCCGTCAGGTTGACCGTGCTCATGCGGAGCTCTCCGGCATGTTCGGCCAAGCGATCGGCAGCCCAAACCGCGAGCGGCTCTTCGAAGTAGATGGCGAGGAGGACGGATGAATCGACAACCACGCTTTTCTCAATCGCCCCAGAGATCGTCGTCCGAACGGAAGCGAGAATTTGGATTCAGTGGTGTCTTGCACGCGAGACCAATCCACGAGTGGAAATCGGTGACGGGGGCTCTGCTCTCGAGCGACCGCTCAAGGGTCTCCTCCACCGCGATCCGAACCGCTTCGGACTTGGTCTTAATCTGCCGGACCCGCATCAAACGCGACAGTCGATGCTCGAACTCCTGGGTCAAGTGGATGTTGAGCTGGCTCATGGCTGGAGTATAGCGCACTGTTATAGATCAGATACAGAACAGCAGGGCGGTAGCGCGCCGTAGCCTCGTCCTCCGCGCTATCCTCCCTCCACCCATGCGCATCGACACCTTCGCCCCCCACCTCTCTGAAGCAGAAGCCGCAGAAATCATATTTTGGGTCTGGGGACTCTCCGGCACGCTTCGCCGCCTGCCCGGCGAGTATGACAACAATTTCCACCTGACCCGTTTCGACGGGTCGCAGCGGGTGCTCAAGGTGATGCACCCGGAAAGGGAGGCATCGTTCGTCGATCTCCAGGCGGCGGCGCTTGCGCATGTCGCTCGGACGGCTCCGGATCTCGACATGCCGCGGGTGGTTCCCAATTCCGCGGGAACCCCTTGGACGCAGGTGAAGATGGCGCGCAAGTCGCGGTTGGTCTGGATGCTCGGCTGGATACCCGGCCGGCCGTTGGCGGAGGTGGAGGTGCGGACTCCTGAATTGCTGAGCGGCGTCGGCCGGCTGCTTGGGCGGGTCGGGGTGGCGCTTTCTGAATTCGAGCATCCGGCGCTCGATCGGGAGCTGCGGTGGGACCTGGTGCGGGCGGGGTGGATTCGCGAACGGCTGGATGCGATCAAGTTTCCCGCGCACCGTGCGGTGGTCGAGCGGGCTCTCGCGCGTTTCGACGCGGAGGCGGTCCCGGTGCTCGCGACCTTGCCGAAGGTCGCGATCCATGGGGATGCGAACGATTGGAATGTCCTCGTTCAAGGCGGGAGCGGCCGGGCGCCCGAGGCGGTGTCGCTGATCGACTTCGGCGACATGGTGCGCTCGCCGCGGATCTGTGATTTGGCGATCGGGGCGGCGTATGCCTTGTTTGGCGTGGACGATCCGCTCGCCGCTCTGGAGCACGTGGTGGCGGGTTACGCACAGGTGGCGCCACTCACAGAGATAGAGGTCGAGATCCTAGCTCCGCTCGTGGCGATGCGGCTTGCGGTGTCGGTGACAAACGCCGCGATTCGTCGCTCGCTGGCTCCGCATGATCCGTATGTCTCGGTAAGCGCAGCGCCCGCTTGGGCGACGCTTGAAGCTCTGGATCGAATTCCTCCGCGCCTGGTGCGCGCGACGGTTCGCCATGCTTACGGGCTGGTCCCGCTGGCGATCCCCGCGATGAAAAGCCGCAAAAGGCAAGCGCCCGCGCCGATCCTCGCGCCGCGGCTGCTCGGTCGCCTGTCGAGGATTCGCCCGCTCGATCTTTCGGTGGGGAGTCTGATGCTCGGGGCCGATCCACGAAATCTCGAACCCTCAGGGCTGCGCGCGCTGATCGAGCGCGAGCTTGGGCCGGGAGAGACTGCGGAGATCGGTCTAGGGAGCTACGGCGAGGCGCGCCTGCTCGATCCGCTGGGGCCGATTCCGCCCGAGCCGGGAATCGAGCCGGCGACGATTCAGCTGGGTGCGGAGCTTTACCTGCCCGCGGGGAGCGAGATCCGTTCGCCGTTCGCGGGAACGGTGGTCGAAGTTCTGGAGACGGAGGTAGGGGCGCGGGTGCTGATCCAACACCCAGCCCTCACCCTCTGGCTCGGTCTCGCTGCAAATTCCCTCCCCGCCGTCGGCACCGCCATCAAACGCGGCGCCTCGATCGGTCGAGTGGCGGGACCGGAAGAAAACGGCGGCTGGCCGCCGCACGTCCGGCTTCAGCTTCTTGCCGACGATCTCGGCCTCGGCGCGCGGTTCCCGACGGCGGCTCGGCCCAGCGAGCGCGCGGTCTGGCAGGCGCTGTCGCCCGACCCGACGGCGCTGCTCGGCATACCGGCCGATCGCCTTCCGGCGCCGCTTCCGACGTTCGACGAGATCCTCGCCGCCCGTCGCTCTCGGGTGGGGCGCAACCTCTCGTTGTCGTATCGCCGGCCGCTCGAAATCGTGCGCGGGTTTCGCCAACATCTGTTCGACGCGGACGGCCGCGCCTATCTGGACGTTTACAACAACGTCGCCCATGTGGGGCACCAGCACCCGCGGGTGGTCGAGGCGATCCAGGCACAGGCGGGGCTGCTCAACACCAACACCCGCTATCTGCATCCGAACCTGGTGCGCTACGCCGAGCGGCTGGCTCAAAAAATGCCGGCAAAAATGCCCGCACCGCTTTCGGTGGTTTACGTCGTCAACTCGGCGAGCGAAGCGAACGAGCTTGCACTTCGGCTCGCACGGGCCGCAACAGGCGGGCGGGATCTGATCGTGCTCGAAGCGGCGTACCACGGCCACACCACGAGCCTGATCGACGCGAGCCCCTACAAGCACGACGGACCGGGGGGCGCGGGGGCGCCCGATTGGGTGCACACGGCCCCGATTCCGGACGACTACCGCGGCGCGTGGAAACGCGGCGACCGCCAAGCGGGACCGAACTTCGCGCGACCGGTCGAAGAGATCGCGACGCGGCTCGCGCGGGAGGGGAAGCGCGTGACCTTCCTCGCGGAATCTTGCCCCAGCGTCGGCGGACAGATCGTGCCGCCGCCGGGATATCTCGAAGCGGTCTACCGCGCGGTGCGAAGTCACGGCGGCGTGGTCATCGCGGACGAAGTGCAGACCGGGTTCGGACGTCTGGGCCACGCGTTCTGGGGTTTCGAGCTGCAAGGCGTGGTGCCCGACATCGTGGTGCTCGGCAAGCCGATCGGCAACGGCCACCCGCTGGGCGCCGTCGTTACGACCCCGGAGATCGCTGCCGCGTTCGACAACGGGATGGAGTTCTTCTCCACCTTCGGAGGCAACCCCGTCTCCTGCGCCGCCGGCCTTGCGGTGCTCGACGTGGTCGAAGAGGAAGGGCTCCAAGAAAACGCCCGCCGGGTGGGCGATCGCCTGCTCGCGGATCTCCGTGCGCTGACCGAAAAGCACGAGATCGCAGGAGATGCCCGCGGCGCGGGGCTCTTCTTGGGGCTGGAGCTGGTCCGCGACCGCAAGACGCTCGAACCCGCCACGGAAGAAGCCGCCTATGCCGTCGACCGCCTCCGCGACCTTGGAATCCTCGCCGGTACCGACGGCCCGCACCACAATGTGATCAAGCTCCGTCCCGCGATGATCTTCGCCGAGGCGGATGCCGAGCGGCTGATTGCGGGGTTGGATCAGGTGTTGGGGGAGCTGAAAAACTGAGGGGCCCGCCCATCGGTGCGCCCTCAAGCCTGGACCTACCCCTTCGGTACCGCCTGAAACTCCGCGCGGCCCCAGATCGTCGTGCCGTCGCTCAAGCCGCCGAGGGTGAAAGCCATCTTCTGGCCGACGTTCCTCACCTTGATCACGGTCTGGAAGCGGGCGAGCGTGCCCGCGGGGAGAGTCGCGGGAAGGTTCGCTTGGAGGCGCGAGCCGGCGAGCTCGGAGCGGCGACCTTCGGTGTCGAGGATTGCGACCGCGAGCGGCAGCTCAATCCTTTGCGGGCCGGGCGCTCTTCCTTCGAGCAGCAACTCGACCGGCACGCCGAGCGTCACGGGGATTTCGACCTCTTTGCGGTTCAGCCGCTTCGGCGCGCCGAGTAGCACGTATAGCCTTTGGCGAGTCGGATCTCCGCCGAGCAGGAGGACCCCTTCGGCGCGGGCCGCTGCGTCCCGGCTCGACGTACGGTCGAGGAACGAGCCGCGGGTGCGGACGGTAAGCCCCGGCCGGGTGACTTTGACTTCCACGTGGTGGCGAATCTCGTTGGCTTTCCAGGCCGGGCTGAAGCCGAGGAGATAGTAGGAGCTGGTGTCCTGCTCGACCGCGGGGAGGATTCGCAGATTCGCGGCGACCACGGCATGACCTCCGGTGGCGCGGCCGAGCTGGTCGAAGGCGGAGATTTCACTGGCGCTCGAATTCGCCAGGTCGACGGGATAGATCGTGTAGCCGTTCTGGTCCGCCGCCGCGAGCAGCGGCCCGAACAGATGTCCTGCCACCTGCATCGACCAGGCGCCCGAGAGCAGCAGCATCACTTTGCGGCCCGGCGGGGCCTCGAGCCCGCGAAGAGCGCCCGCGAGCGCTTCGGTCACTTTACCGATCTCCGTGCGCGCCTCGGGGCTGATGCGTTTCGACATCGTGTCGATCAGGTTGCGGGCGGAGTTGGCGCCCTGGGTCGAATCGCCATCGGCCAACGCCTCGCCGTTTTCCCGAATGAAGTCGGTATCTCCTTCCAGGCGCCGCTGATCGGCGATCAGCCGGTTGCCGACCGCGGGGCGCTGACGCGCCCGGTCGAGCGCGGCGGCGACCTGCTTCGGGTCGCCGGTCCACGGGCAGAGGACGTCGATCTTCTTGCCGTCGAACGCGAGGACCGAGACGCGATCCGCCGGCCCCAGAGTCGAAAGATCGGTTGCCAGATGCGCGAGCACCACGTCGCGCACGTTGGCGAGGGCGAACACCTCGTCGATGTAGATCAGATAGTTGCGCGCCACCCGCTCCGGCTCCGGCGCGGCGACCGGAACTTTCGCCGTCGTCGCCGTCGCCGCCGTCGTCACCGCGGACGAGCTCGAAGGCTTCACCTCCGCGCCTTCGGCGATCTCGGAGAAATAATCGACACCCACCTTCTTGCCGTCGACGATCAGCTCGAAATCCCCGCGGCCGAGGTTTCGGACGCGCTTACCGGCGGCGTCGGTGATCACCGCTTCGACGTTCACCACCCTCACCTCGACCTCTTCGCCTTCGATCCGAGGAGGATCGTCTTTTTTCGTCGCGGCAAAGCCGGTACCGAGCGCGAGAACGCCGAACACGAGTCCACCGAGAATGAGACCGACCGCGGGACGTTGCAACATGGAGGGTTCCTTCCGTCGAAAAGCTACGAATCGCGAGAGTATGCCGTTCGCGGGCGGCGCGCATCCGGGCAGGGACGAACGGCACCATTTCGTTCTCGCGTGCCTCTTGCACCAGGGCGGCATCGAACTTGCTCTTTGGCAGTGCATCTCGGCAAGGTGCTCGGGATTCAACGATGGAAAGATTCGACGGACAGCATCGGCTGGCCGATCGGTTCCCGGACTGAACGCTCTCGAAGGAGGAGTCAAAATGCTTTGGACGATCGTCGTGATTCTGCTGGTGCTTTGGGTGCTGGGGCTCGTCACCTCCTACACCATGGGTGGCATGATTCACATCCTGCTGGTCATCGCCATCGTGGTCATCCTGGTTCGCCTGATACAAGGTAGACGACCCATCTGACCCGAAGTCCTGTCTCCCGGGTCGGCCCTCTCCGCTTCGCCGCGGATCGGGGCCGGCCCGAAGCCCTCTCTCGACCTTCGGTCGGCAAGCCTTTCCGGTCCTTCTTTTCCCTGTCAGAAAATCCGGCTTTCTGAGGCGTCCGCCGCCCATCGATGGGCGCCACCGCCTTTTGTGGCAGAGTAACGGCCGGGATGTATGACGAGTTCTACGGCTTTACCGAGCCACCGTTCAACCTGACACCGGATCCGCGGTTCCTGTTTTTCTCGGACCGCCATCGCGAGGCGTACAACCACGTCCTGTTCGGCCTTCAGGAGCGCAAAGGCTTCATCCAGCTGACTGGAGAGGTCGGGGCGGGCAAGACCACGATCTGCCGCGCGCTGCTCGAACAGCTCGGATCGCGCTACAAGACGGCGCTGATCCTGAATCCGATGCTCACCTCGGCGCAGCTGATCCGCACTATCTTGGTCGAGCTGGGCCTGCCGCACCACTCGCGGATCGACCGAGTGACCGCGCTCGAAACGCTCAATCGCTTTCTGCTCGAACAGCTCGATTCCGGCAACGACGTGGTGCTGGTGATCGACGAGGCGCAGGATCTCGATGCCGAGCTGCTCGAACAGGTGCGCCTGCTCTCGAACCTGGAAACCGACCAGAGGAAGCTGCTGCAGATCGTGCTGATCGGCCAGCCGGAGCTGCGCGACAAGCTGAACGACCGGCGCCTGCGCCAACTGCGCCAGCGGATCACCGTGCGCTACCACCTCGCGCCGCTAAGCCTTGCCGAGACGGAGCAGTACGTCCAGCATCGTTTGCAGGTGGCGGGGGCCAACGGCCGGCCGACTTTCACGCGCTGGGCGATCCGGCGCATCCACCGTTATGCCGGAGGCGTACCCCGCTTGATCAACGCGGTGTGCGACAAGGCGCTGCTCTGCGGCTTCGTCCTCGGCGCCGACGAGCTGAGATTCCGCCACGTCGGGCGGGCGATCAGCGAGCTCGAAGGAGTAGCCTCTTGAGTCTGATCGATGAAGCGCTCAAACGCGCCCGCCACGAAGCCTCGCGCCAAGAAGCGGTAAAGCGCGACGCCGCCCGCCACGACGGCCCGCGCCCGATTCCCAGGCTCTACGCCGAGCGGCAATCGGGTCGCGCCCCGCTCTGGGCCGGCATCGCGACGGGAGCCGTGGTGGCGCTTCTTGCGGTGATCGCCTGGCTGCTCTGGGGCCGTCCGCCCGTTGCGCCTCCGATGGCCCCGGTCGTAGTGGAGGTTCCGGAGGTCCCCGCGGGTTCCGCCACGCCGGTTCGACCGGGGCCGCCCGTTGCGGCTGTGCCCAACCCCTCGACCCCTGCCGCGGCTCGTAAAGAAGCGGCGTCCGCGCCCAGGGTCTCCCGGTCGGAGGCGCCTTCTGTTGCCCCAGTCGCACCGGCCCCGGCGGCCTCCGCTGTCGTTCCATCTGCCGCACCGATCGGGCCCATCTCATCGCCGCTCGTTCGTGAGCAGCCCCCCAAGCTCCGCGAGTCGCCGGCCGCGGCACCGAGGCCCCCCTCGGCGCCACGCTCCGGATCAACCTCCGCCGCAGGATCGGGCTCGACGGCGGCACCTCAGACCTACGTTCGTGAAACGACCCTCCCCGGCGGCGGCCCCCACTTCCGCCTAGGCGGAATCGCCTACTCCGAAGAGGCGCCGATCGCCCTGATCAACGGTGCCGCCTTGGGCAGGGGAGAAGTGGTCGAGGGCTACGTCGTCCGTCGCATCGACGCGGCGGAAGTGGAGCTGGAAGGGCCGGGCGGGCGGGTGGTGTTGCGGTTGAAGTAGGGCAGTCTGGAGGAGGCAGCCTCCCTTGAGCCGGGTGAGCTGCGACGCGCTCGGCAGCTCCCCGGCTCGATCGCCCGCTTCCGTTCAAATCCGGCGCTCGTTGAACTTCCCGAATAGGAAGGACCCGGAGCTGATGCCGGCCAGGAACAGAAGCTCCTTGGAGAAGGCGGGCATCTCCATGTTCGACAACACCTGCCAGACAAAGATGGCACCTAAGGCCACCGTCCAGAGGACGGCCTGCAGCCTGGCCAGGCTGGGAGCGTCGCCATCCTTGAGGAGATCGGAGAAGAACCCGACGTTCGTCTGATAGACCGGAGCCACCTTCTGTTCTCCAGCGATCTGTTGCATCCGCTGGCCGGCGGCCATGGCGTCCGCCGGTGCAGCACCGGCGGTGAGGTTGGGCCGGAGCGCGGCCACTTCATTTTTCGCTTCGTCCGCCTTGGCTTTCTCCTGTTCCTTACCCTTCTGCATGACTCCCGCGGTTGCGGTCGTGGCCACGCTGACTCCCAAGAGAATGAGCGCCTCCGGGGTGAAGCTCTCGTAATTTCCCGTCGAGACGAGGATGACGATCCAACCGGAAAAGACGATCGCGGTCCACCATGCCAGCTGCGTGCGTCCGAGGCTCCAGGGTCTGGCACCGACGGGATTGGGATTGGGATCGGGTTTGGGATCGGGTTCCTTCAAAAGACCGGGGAATATCCGGACGAGAACGAGGACCAAGAGAGAAAGACCTAGGAAGAGAAGCAGGGCCGTCGTCTTCTCCAGACGAGGCTGCGTCACTGCGACGTCTACGAGCTGAGTGATCGGGGTGGAGCAATTCGCGGTGGCGGCGGCAGTCAAAGAGACTTGGTGGCCTTCCACTGTCCCGAGAAGGTTTTTCGGCAGCGAGGAGATCTCGTACCCGAAGCGGTTCCCGCCCAGCGCAGAACTTTCCTTCGGATTGTTCTTCAGAGGAACTATCTTTCCATCGAGACAGAGATGGGGCAGGACGAGCCCGCCCTCGCCTCCCACCGTTACGATCAAGGTGTCTCCCGGGCCGAGGCAGACGACCTTCCCTGGTCCTTTCGCGCTGCCGCACCATCCGGCGTTGCGATTCGATTCGAGATCCAGCTTGCGAGGCGTCGGCGCGGCTCCCTCGTTGTTTGCCGGGTCTTTCTTCGTGCCTGGTTTAGCTGCGTCGTCCTTGGCGGATTCGGCGGGTTTCACGGGCGTGCCCGCGTTATCCTGTGGCAGAGCGAAAGCGGCGCGAACGGCGAGGAACCCGACAACGGCGAGCGGGGCGAGACGCATGGCGACTTCTCCTTTCCCATTTGGACGGAACCGGATGGCTGCTTCCGAGCCTCAAATCCCTTGGAAAGAGACCATAGCGATCACGCCGGAGGAATCGGAGAACCTGGCGATCATCGAGCGCTACTTCGCCGTGATCCATTCGGGCGGGGATCCGTTTCCCCGTCTGGCGCCGCGGGTTGCGCTGCGCCGCCTCGCCCCAGCCGACCTCGAAGACTTTCAGGCCTACCGCTCCGATCCGGAGGTTGCCCGCTACCAGAGCTGGTCCTCGATGTCGGTAGCCGAAGCCACGGCGTTTCTCACCGAACGAGAAACTGCGCCGTTCGGCCGGCCGGGGTGGTTTCAGATCGGCATCGCTGAACGCTCAACCGGCCGTCTTGTGGGCGACATCGGCATCTGCCTGCACCGCAACGCATCCGAGCCCGCCGAGATCGGCTTCACTCTGGCGACTCTGTGGCAGCGCCAAGGTTTGGCATCCGAAGCGGTGCGCGAAACCCTCGCCATGCTGTTCGAGAACACGGAAGTCGCCCAGGTCATCGCGATCACCGATACGCGCAACCTGGCTTCGATCCGTCTGCTCGAACGGGTGGGCTTTCTGTTGAGCCGGACGATCCCCGCCTCCTTTCGCGGCGAGCCGTGCACCGAGCACGTGTTCGTGCTGGGTCGTTCCGTCAAAACCTGAAGCCGGCACCCCGCCCTAGGTCGAATGAAGCTGGCCGTTGTGCGGGATGCCGCCCGGGATGCCGCCGAGGTCGTCGATAGCTTGCCGGGCTTAGGCGCGCACCCGCCGTCGTCGCAGGATCACGAACGCCCCGGCCGCGAGAAGCGCCGCGAGCGCCGCGAGGCCCGGGACCCCGAGGGCCGGGACGGCGAGCACTCCGGCCGAGAGATCCACCCGGTAGTCTTCGACCTCGCCGCCGCCTTGGGCCGGACCGTCGGGGCCGAGGACGCCGTTGGACGAGACGCGGAATCGCGCATAGGAAGTGCCCGTGGACAAGGTGCAGGGCACCGGGACCGAAAGCGTGTTCGCCCCGGGAACCAGCGTGAGCCGCGTTGCGATCACTTCGCCGAAGTCGTTGAAGTCGCCATCGCGGTTCCAGTCGATCCAGGCGTCGAGCCGCTCGGTGAAGCTCGCGACGATCGTGAGATCGGCGATCTCGCAGGCCACCAAGGGGGGGATCGTCACGCCGTCCTCGTCGTCTCCCGGCGTGGCGCAGGTGCCGGTGGTGAGGTTGCCCGGGGCGTTGTCGTCGCCCGTTCCGTCGAACGGCATGCGGGCGCCCGATTCGGAATCGACGCAGGCGCCGAGGTAGAGAGGGTTGCCTCCCACCGAGTGGGTCGGCCCGTTCGAAGCCAGAGCCGTGCCGTAACTGTCGGGCGCGTCGCCGAAATCGACCTCTTCAACCGTAAGGGTGTAGTCCTCGACCTCGCCGTCGGCCGCGGGGCCGGCCGGGCCGAGACCGCCGGCCGAGCTGATACGAAAGCGGGCGTAGGACGTTCCGGCCGAGGTGCCGCATGGCACGGGGACGTTCAAGGTGCTCGGCCCGGCCGGCACGGCGAGATTCGTCGCGATCTGCTCGCCCGCGTCGAGAAAGTCGCCGTCGCGATTCCAGTCGATCCAGGCGTCGAGCTGACCGGGCAAGCTCGCGGTGATCCCGATCTGATTCGATTGGCAGGCGACAAACGTCGAGGCGGGAAAGGTCACGCCGTCCTCGTCGTCGCCGGTATCGCAGGACCCGATCGGCACCCCAAGGTCCGCATCGTCGCCCGTGCCGTCGAAGGGCATTCGGGCATCGTTTTCGGCGTCGGCGCAGGAACCGAGCAATAGGAGCGAATTGAACGGATCGAGCACGTGCCGCGCGCCGTTGGCGGCGAGCGACGTGCCGTAGCTGTCGGGGGCGTCGCCGAAGTCGATCCCCCCGACTACGCCGCGGCCCATTGCGGCTCCAATCGGTGTCGCCCCGATGGCCCCGAGCGCCGCGAGAGCGCAGAGCATTAGCGCGATGCTGCGCGCTCCGGTAAGCCTACACGCTGAAAATCGAGTCATACGGTCTCCCCAATGTTTCCGCTCCTCGCGTGAAATCGAAGGATAGCTTTACTGCCGTCAGAATGGATGCTCGAAGCTCAGATAAAGAAAAATCGCCTTCTCGCCGTCGCTCGGGCCGACGCCGATCGGGAAGGCGATGCCGGGCACAATCTGCAATCCGCTCGGGAAGTTGTACGACCAACGGATTCCCGGGCTGATCGTCAGGCTCTCGGATTTTTCGGTGCGACCTTTGGAGATCGTCGACTCCTCGTTCGCATACACGGCTTCGAGCATCAGGTTGACGCGCGGATGGACCGCCCAGATCAAGCTCTGTCCGAACTGGGGGGTAAAGTTGTCGGCCTTGTCGCCGAATTCGTCCTCGGCGTTGGGCGTCCAGGTGAAGCCCACGTTGGTATGAGCCGAAAGATGGGGCGAAACGACCACCGATAGCGGCAAGTTCACCTGCAAGCCGGCCGCTCCCGCGCCGCGTCCCTTTTTCTCGTCGCCGGTCGGCAACAGCAGTGTGAGCCGAGGCGAAAACGCGACCGGCGCGTTGCCGTCACCGACCAGTTGGTACCGGTAGTTGATCGCAAGGTCACCCTGACCGCCGTCGCCGCCATCGATCCCACGATCCGCATGGTCCCAAGCGAGCGTGTAGCTCAGCTGGTGCTTCGGGGAGAGGAACGGCCATTCCTGGGTGAACGTCGCGTTCCAGTCGTGGCTGTCGCGATCCTGCTCCCAGGTGGTGATGTGCTGAACCACGCCCATCTCTTGGTTGTAGGCCTCTTCGATCAGGAACGAGTTGTCCTGGATCGGCGGGACCTCGTCGGAAGCTTGAGCAAATGTCGGGGCGGCGAGCAGGAGGGCCAAAGGGAGCGAGAGGAGGGCGAGAGGGCGCATGCTGCAATTATCTCAGATCACCACTTCCCGCGCCGGCTCGCGAAGGTTGTAGTGGGAGCTCATCGAATGGCCGTAGGCCCCGGCGGTGGCAATCAGGAGGACGTCTCCCTCGTGGGTTTCGGGGAGTAGGCGATCGACTCCGAGGACGTCGCCGGTTTCGCAGATCGGGCCGACGATCTCGACCCGCGCGGTCGGGAGCTCGCCCCAGCGGGTGAGGTTCACGATCTCTTGGTGGGCGCCGTAGAGCATCGGCCGGATCAGGGAGTTCATCCCGGTGTCGACGCCGACGTAGCGGTTTTCGCCCTTGCCCTTCACTTGAGTGACCGTCGCGAGCAGGACCCCGGCTTCGGCCACGAGGTAGCGGCCGGGTTCGAGCCAGAGTTGAAAGCGACGCCCGGAGGTTTCCAAGTTCCTGCCTAGCGCGCGAAGCGCTTCGGCGAGCGGGGCGAGATCGAGCCGCGGTCGGTTCGCCTGGTCGGGAACGCCCAGACCGCCGCCTAGATCGAGCACAGACACCTCGGGAAAGAGCGCGGTCGCGTCCGCGAGATCGAGAGCGGTCTCGCGCCACACCTCGGGGTCGAGAATGCCGCTGCCGGCGTGGCTGTGGAGGCCCCTGATGCGCACTCCCGCGCGACAGGCGAGATCCGCCAGCTCCGGCCACTCTTCGCGCGGGATGCCGAACTTCGACTGCGCTCCGGCGGTGCGGACGTGGGAATGGTGCCCCGCGCCGCGGCCGAGATCGAGGCGGACGAAGACCTCGCGGCCGGTCAGGCTCTCCTGCCAGTGAAGGAGCGGATGCAGGCTGTCGAGCGTCAGGTGGACGCCGGTTTCCAGCGCCTGCTCGTACTCGAGGCGCGGGGCGAAATTCGGCGTGAACAGAATTCGATCCGGCGAGACCTCGGGGCAGGCTTGGAGTACGCGCTCGATCTCGCCGGGCGAGACGCTCTCGAAGCCGAGCCCGAGCCGGGCGAACCTTCGGAGGATCTCCGGGTGCGGGTTCGCCTTCACCGCGTAGAGAAGGCGATCGAACACCCCGAGCGCCGCAAGCTCCGCGGCGGCGCGGTCGAGGCTCGCGAGATCGTAGACGTAGGCGGGACTGGCCTCAGCGGCGAGTGCGAGCAGCTCGGCGCGCCGGATGAGCCACCAGGGCTCGAAGTCGTTCACCGGCTTAATGTTCCGGCAGTTCCACGGACGATTCGGACTGCACGGTGGCGCGCAGGGTTTTGACCCGATGCCCGTCGATCGCGATCACTTCGAGCAGCAGGGGGCCGAGCACGATCGAGTCGCCGACCTGCGGCACGCGGCCCAGCTCGGAAAGGACGACGCCGCCGATCGTGTCCTCGTCGCGCTCCGACAGCTCCAGGTCCAGCTCGTCTTCGAGGTCCTCGACCAGCATCGCGCCGGAGACGTGGTAGACCCCGTCGCTCCCCGCGAGCCCTTCCAGCTCCGCTGGTTCGCGGTCGAATTCGTCCTGGATCTCGCCGACGATCTCCTCGATCACGTTTTCCAGCGTGACGATGCCTGAGACCCCGCCGTATTCGTCCATCACCGCCGCCAGGTGGAACTTCTCGGCGCGCATCCGCTTGAGCAGGCGGTCGAGCTCCAGCGTTTCGGGAACGAAGACGATCGGCCGCGCAATGTCCTGGATCTTCGCGATCGGCCGGTCGGCGCGGAAAATATCCTTGATGTGGACGATCGCGATGGGGTGGTCGAGATCGCCTTCGCAAAGCGGAAAACGGGTGTGGCCGGAGCGCCGCGCGATCCGCAGGTTCTCATCCAACGGCCGTTCGGTCGACAGATAGATCACGTCGCCGCGCGGCACCATGATCTGCCGCGCCACCCGGTGCGACAGCTCGAAGATGTTGTCCAGCAGCTCGCGCTTCTGAATCGACAGGTCGCCCGCCTGCGGCCCGGAGAGAAGCAGCCGCAGCTCCTCCTCGTCGTGCGCCAGCTCGCTTTCTGATGCCGGCTGCAGGCCGACCATTCGCAGCAGCCCCTGCGCCGCCTTGTTGAGCAGCCAGATCGCCGGATAGGTCACCTTGTAGAACGCGAACAGAGGCAAGGCGATGAAGAGGCTGGTCGCCTCCGGCTTGCGGATCGCGACGGTCTTCGGCGCCTGCTCGCCGAGGACGATGTGAAGAATGGTAATCGCCAGGAACGACAGGGTCACGGCGGCCGAATGGACGAGCACCGGGTTGGTCCCGCCGGTGATCCAATCGACCACCGGGGCGACCAGCCAGGCGAAGGCCGGCTCGCCCACCCAGCCGAGCGCCAAGCTCGCGAGCGTAATGCCGAGCTGGGTGGCCGAGAGGTAGGCGTCGAGATGGCGCAGCATGTGCCGCGCGATCTCGGCGCTCTTTCCCCCTTCGGCGGCGAGAGGATCGAGCTGCGTCGGCCGCACCTTGACCAGCGCGAACTCGGCGGCGACGAAAAAACCGTTCAAGAGGATCAGGGCCGCGGCGAGCAAAAGCCCCGTCCAAGGCGCGCTAGGAGCCGCCTCGCCGGGTACAGCCGCCAGGATCAATAAAGGGATCATCGGTTACAGGAGGGGGATATGCTGGGTGCCCGGCCGATCCGGCAGGCGCCAAAGCGCAGCCGAAGGGTGGTGTACGAACTCGGAGGGTCGTCGTTCAAAGCGCGATCGAGTCTAGCATTACTCCGAAAACGGCGCGCTTCTGACCCGCCCCGCGAACCCCAGCCGGCAAAGTCCAGCCAAGCGGGTATGCGAGTGCAATCCCGCATCGCACAAGAGCGTCGCGGCCAACTCCTTTGACAGCCCGAGCCGCGGATGCCGCTCGAGTACTTCTGCCCGCGTCGCCGCCGCGACCTCGCCGAAGCGCAGCCCCACGACGTCGAGCCCGGAGCCCTGGCGTAGCAGGTGCGCTTCGGGGCCTTCTTCCCTCGAAACGGTCGGATTTAGATGCAGGCAGATCGCCTCGGCAAGGATCTCGGCGCGAAGCGTGGTCCACCCCTCCCGCCGGGCGAAGCGCTCCGCCGCCTCGGCACCCGAAAGGGCGAAGCAGGCGACCTGGCCCTGCGGAGCGAATCTCTCGGTGAGGCCAAGGTCGTGCAGCAGACTCGCGACGTAGAACAGCTCGGCGTCGTACCTCACTCCGTCGCGCGCGGCGAGGAGAGCGCCCCAGAGATAGGTGCGGTGGCAATGATCGGCGAGCGCCGGGGTTGAATGTTCTGTGCAAAGGGC
Source organism: Acidobacteriota bacterium (assembly GCA_040005235.1). Classification (GTDB taxonomy): domain Bacteria; phylum Acidobacteriota; class Thermoanaerobaculia; order Multivoradales; family UBA5704; genus DASYKS01. The sequence continues at coordinate 78,890 of JBDTZG010000007.1, forward strand.
TGCGGCGGCGACCGCGATCGGCGTACCCGGCAGCGGGATCTCCCCGAGCGCCAGGGCGATCTGCTTCGGACCGGCAAAACCCAGCCGGCGCAGAGCGCGTTCGGTTTCAGAACGCAGAGTCCGGCCGATCGTCGCCCGGGCGTAGGCGAACCTCTCGCCCGCGCTTAGGCGCCCGCCATTGCGTCGAGCCCAAGCGAGCGCCCCTATGCGGCTTCGGTGATCGGATTCGTCGGTCACAGGATTCTCCTCTAAGGATACGGACGTTCGTGTTTTATGGGACCCCAAGGCTACATCAGGACAGAAAAGCGCTTCTACGCCGCGCTCCTCACGAGTAGATCGTTCGAAGCGGCTCGTGCCAGGGCAAAACCTTCTTCCGTCTTCCCCAGACCGCGCCAGACCAGCACGCCGAGTTGCGAGCTCAAGAGCTCGAAAGCGAAGCGCCGTGAATTGAGCTCCGCCCGCAGCTCGCCGCGCGCAATTGCTTCCACCGCCAGGCGCTCGATCAGGTCGAGATACCGCCCATACTGTCCGGCGACCGCGCCTCGCGCCTCTACCTCCTCCAGATTGTCCAACTCCAACAGAGCATTGGTGAAGAAGCAGCCCCCTTCGAACGTCTCGGCCGCCAGATAGGAGAACCAGGCGTCGGTGAGGGTGCGCAGCCGTTCGAGCCCGGGCGGGCGGGCAAAGATCGGTTCGACCACGGCGCCGCGGAAGATCTCTGCCGCCCGCTCGACCACCGCGGCCTGAAGCGTGGCTTTGGAAGGGAAGTGCGCGCAGATCCCCCCCTTCGACATCGCGACCGCCGCCGCGACGCCGCCGATTGAAAGCCCGTCCAAACCCTTCACCGAAGCGATCTGCACCGCCCGGTCGAGAATCGATTCCCGAGAATTGTCGCGCGCCATGGCAGGAGTCTACAAAACGGACGTTCGTATTTCAAGATGAGGGCCGGCGGGTGATCACGTTCACCCGCCGGGGCTGCGAGGGTCAGTAGGGATTCACCGTACAACCCGCGCCGCAGGTGAGGACGATCGTCTGGGGCGGGCAGAACCTCGTGGGACAAAGGTTGGTCGGGCAGAACAGGCTCGGCGTGATTCCGATCTCGCCACCTTGGGCGGCCGCGAGCGGCGAGAGGTCGAGGACGGCGAGGGTTTCGCGGTGGAGGGTGAGACGGGAGGCTTTCTTCTTCATGGCTCGATCTCCAGAAGTTTTTGAGTGAAGCCGGCCTCCTCATGAGGCCGACCGCTGATCTGCGGAACGACCTTCACTTTAGGGGGCCGAGGCGAGGGGGCGCCTCTCCCGAAAGTCTGGATTTGGGGCAGACGAAAGTCAGGGTTGCGGGGACGATCGAGCCGCTCTTCGTGGCGAGCGAGTCGCACCAAGCGGCGCCGGCTTTCGCCGACGCCGATCCGAATCCGTAGGAGACCCTAGTAGGGTACTGGAGTGCCGAATTCGGTTTTCTGGGTGAGCGGAGCGTTTTTCTGAGTGCCGAATTCGCTTTGCGCCCTGGAAATTGACGTTTTGAGTCAGCCGAGGGGTTTCGGCGATCAGGAAACCGAATTCGGCGGTGAGCGAAGGGGTTTGCTGGCCGAGAAAAGGCCTCGCGGCGGTCAGAAAATGGATTTGGCGGTCGCGAAGTGGATTCCGGAGTTAGAAAATCGAATTCGGCGCTCAGAAAAACGCTCCGCGCGCTCGCCAAAGCAAATTCGGCGCTCAGCTTTCGGGGCTCGACGGTCGGAACCCTTCACCGGGATAGGATCTCCCCTCGTTCGATCACCCCCCGGGGAGGAGCCTCACCATGCCGATGGATGCCGCGACGTACGAGAAGTTGGGCGCCTTTTACTTGGGGCGGCGGCGGGATGCGGCGGGGAAGCCTAGCGAGGAGCCTCTGCTCTATGACTCCCAGGATCTTCTGACCCACGCACTGTGCGTCGGGATGACCGGGTCGGGCAAGACCGGGCTTTGCCTGTCTTTGCTCGAAGAGGCGGCGATCGATGGGGTTCCGGCTCTGGTGATCGACCCGAAGGGCGATCTGGCGAACTTGATGCTGACGTTCCCGAATCTGGCTCCGGCAGACTTTGCCCCTTGGGTCGACCCCGACCGGGCGGTGCGGGAGGGGATTACGATCGATCAGCTCGCGGCCAAAGAGGCGGAGAATTGGAAGAGCGGCCTCGCGAAGTGGGGCGAGAACGGCGAGCGGATCGCGCGCTTGAAGCAGGCGGCGGATTTTCGGATCTATACGCCAGGCAGCTCGGCGGGCTGGCCGGTTTCGATGCTTTCGACATTTACGGCGCCTCCGGCCGAGGTGCTTGAAGACGACGAGCTGCTCCGCGACCACATTGGGACCTTGGTAGGGAGCCTTCTTGGACTGCTCGGGATCGAGGCCGATCCGGTCAAAAGCCGCGAGCACATTTTGATCTCGACGATCCTCGACCGGACTTGGCGGAACGGGAAGGAGATCGACATCGCGGGATTGGTTCCGCAGATCCAGAAGCCATCATTCGACATGATCGGCGCGCTCCCGATCGAATCGTTCTACCCGGGCAAAGAGCGTTTCGAGCTGGCGATGGCGGTCAACAACCTGCTCGCCGCGCCGGGTTTTTCCGCCTGGCGGGAGGGCGATCCGCTTGACGTCGGCCGTCTTCTCTATACCGAAAGCGGCAAGCCGCGAATCGCGATCCTGTCGATCGCTCATTTGGGCGACGCCGAACGGATGTCCTTCGTGGCGCTCCTCCTCTCGCAGACCGTGGCGTGGATGCGCACCCGGCCGGGTACCTCGTCGCTTCGCGCACTGGTCTACATGGACGAGATTTTCGGGTTTTTCCCGCCCGTGGCCGTGCCGCCCTCCAAAAAACCGCTGCTTACTCTCCTCAAGCAGGCTCGCGCGTTCGGGGTGGGGATCGTGCTCGCGACCCAGAACCCGGTCGATCTAGATTATCGGGGCCTCGCCAACATCGGGACCTGGTTCCTGGGGCGTATGCAGACCGATCAGGACAAGCAGCGCATTCTCGACGGGCTGGAGGGCGCGGTCGGAGCGGGTTTCGATCGCGGACATTTCGATGCGCTGCTCTCGGGCCTGGAAAAGCGGAACTTCCTGCTCCACGATGTCCATCAAGGTGCGCCCGAGGTTTTCGAAACCCGCTGGGCGATGTCTTATCTCAGAGGGCCCCTCACCCGGCAGGAGATCAAACGCCTAATGGATCCGCAGAAAGCGGCGGCGGGGGCGACCGACGCCGCGAAGACCCCGGTCGCCCAGCCTAGTGCGGGATTGCCTTCGGTCGCTTCAATGGCGCCGGTTCTGCCGGACGCCGTTCCCGTGGCCTTCCTGCCCGTGCGCGGTAAGCCCGCGGGGATCGCGTACCGCCCAGCGCTGTTCGGACTCGCGCAGATCCATTATTCGGATGCCAAGCGGGGCATCGAATCGACCGAAGAGGTGCGGCTGCTCACCCCGTTTGCGGCGCAGGCTCCTTGGGTCGATTGGTATGCGGGGAAAGACATTTCCGTGAGGGCCGACGAGCTGGAGCACGAGGCGGTCGCCGCAGCGAGCTTCGCCAGTCTGCCGGGCGATGCCACAAAGGCGAAGTGCTACGCCGACTGGGAGAAGGACCTGGCCGACTGCCTGTTCCGCACCCGCCAGGTGAACCTGTGGCAGAGCGCGCTTGGGCTAACCTCGAAGTCGGGCGAGAGCGAGCGCGATTTCCGCATCCGGCTGGCCGACCTGGGGCGCGAGCGACGGGACGCCGAAAAGGCGAAGTTGAACGAGAAATACGGCGCGCAGTTGGCGCGGATCCAAGACCAGATCCGACGCGCCACCGAGAGAAAAGAGCGGGAGGCCGCGCAATCGCACGGCCAATGGCTCCAGGCGGGGCTGTCGGTCGGCGGTACGCTTCTGGGTGCCCTGTTCGGTGGGCGCAAGCTCTCGGTCTCCAAAATGACGACGGCGGCCAAGAGCGCGACCCGGATCTATAAGGAAGGCAAGGACGTGGATGTGGCCGAAGAGAGCCTGGAGCAGCTCCAGGGGCGGCTGCACGACATCTCCGCCCAGCTGGATACGGAAGTGGCCGCTCTCGCCCAGCGCTTCGACCCGGCGACCGAGCAGCTCGCCAACGCGCCGATCAAGCCGAAGAAGACCGATGTGGACGTCCGGCTGCTAACACTGGTCTGGGTGCCCGAACGGGGCGGAGCCGCAGCCTGGGAGTAAGCAAGGGGTCCCTGGCGCTTGCCTCGGCCCTCTTTTTCGCTCCTTTTGCCGCACCGCGGAAACCTGCCCGCCCAGTGGGTCGTAGTGTCGATCCTAGGAGGTGTAAGCTTCTGCCATGGAAACCTTGCTCAGTGTCCTGATCGGTCTCGGACTCTCTGCCGCCTGCGGGTTTCGCGTCTTCGTCCCGATGCTGATTGCGAGCCTCGCGGCGCGGAGCGGCCATCTTCAGATCTGGTCGGGGCTCGACTGGATCGGCTCGACCCCGGCGTTGATCGCGTTCTCGGTCGCGACCGTGCTCGAAATCGCCGGCTACTACATTCCGTGGGTCGACCACCTGCTGGACGCGGTCGCCACGCCGACCGCGGTGGTGGCCGGGGTGATCCTCACCGCGGGCGCCCTCACCCAGGGGATGGACCCGTTCCTGCGCTGGACGCTCGCCCTGGTCGCCGGAGGGGGCACCGCCGCGGTGTTCCAGGGGGTAACCGCCTCGGTGCGGGGTCTGTCGACCCTGACCACCGGGGGCCTGGGCAATCCGGTCGTGGCGACCGTCGAAGCGGGGGGCTCGGCCCTCCTCTCGGTGGTTGCGATCGTCCTGCCGGTCGTCGCCGTCTTCGGGATCGTCCTGCTGCTAGCGTTCGTCTCGCGGCGGCTACTCTTCCGCCGCGCGCCCGCCCGAGCGTAGACCCCGAAGCGAGGCGACGATGGCGCGGGCTCTCTCCGAAGTCGCCGGCCGGCGGTTCAGAGGAGCCGCCCTCGCGCTCGCCATTCTCGGGCTCGCGGGCTGCGCGAGCGTAGGGGGCGCCGATCGGCCCGATCTGGTTCGGAAGATCCGCGACCGCGGGCTCGATCCCGAAAGGATCGTGATCCCGTTCGAGGTCACGCCCGAGATGCGGGAGTGGGCCCTGAAGGCGGCGCCCGAAGGGTTGCCGCTCGAAATCCGCCTCGATCGGCTGTTCAATGCCGTGCTGCTCGATCTGAAGCCCGCCTACGTCGGCGGACGGACGACCACGGCGCCGGTGGTGTTCGCCGAGCGGCAGGCCAACTGCCTCGGCTTCACGAGCCTGTTGGTGGGCCTTGCGCGGTCGATCGGCATTCCGACGTTTTATCTCGCGATCGACGACATCGAGCGCTTCTCCCGCGATGGCGATCTGGTCGTGATCTCGAACCACGTGAGCGCGGCATTCGACACCGGGGCGCAGACCCGGGTGCTCGACTTCACCGTGGCTCCCGTCGTTTCCTACCGCGACGCGCGGGCACTCGACGACCTCGCCGCGGTCGGCCTCTACTATTCGAACTTGGGCGCGGAGAAGCTCCGGTCCGGCGACCTGCCCGCCGCGATCGAGCTGCTCAAGACCTCGGTGACGCTCGCCCCGGACATCTCGGGCGCCAGAGTAAACTTAGGGGTAGCCCTGCGTCGCCAGGGCGATCAGGCCGGCGCCGAGGCGCAATACCGGGCGGCGCTCGAAGCCGACCCGCTGGCGTCTTCCGCCTATCAAAACCTGGCCGCCCTACTGCGCCAGCGCGGCGACGCGGGGGAGGCCGAAGAGCTGCTGCGGATCTCGGAGCAGCAGGGATCGAGAAACCCCTACAGTTTTTTAAGTCTGGGCGATTTGGCCCTTTCGCGCAGCCGTTTCGACGAGGCGCGGCGCTTTTATCGCCGGGCGCTCGGCCTCTACCGCGAAAACGCCGAGCCGTACGCCGCGATGGGGCAGTGGGCGGTCGCCAAGGGGAACCTCGCGGAGGCGAGGAAATGGCTCAAGAAGGCGCTGGCGATCGAACCCGAGAACGACAGGGTGCGGCGCCTGGACAAGCGCCTTGCCGCGAAGTCTTCTCCGGGCGCGACGCGATGAGATCCCGGCCCGGCGGATGACCTCGGCGATCTGGCAGATCTGGGTCGACACCGGCGGTACCTTCACCGACTGCATCGCGGTCTCTCCCGAAGGGGTGATCCGCCGCGTGAAGGTGCTGTCGTCGAGCGCCCTGCGAGGCCGGTTTGCGGGGCCGATGGGAAGCCGCGGTCTGCGAATCGAAGGGCTCCCTGAGCTGCCGGCCGGTTTCTTTCGAGGGTTTGCCTTCCGCCCGCTGCTCGGAGACTCCGGCGCGGATGGCGCGAATATCCTGGACGTCGGAGTGATCCTGGCCACCGATTGGAACACCGAGGAGAAGCGGCTCGATCTAGGGGTCGATCGGGACTCGGTCCCCTCTCTGGCCGCGCTCTCCGAGGGGGCGGCCTGCGAGCTCTTGTGCTCAGAGGAGGCGCCGATCCTCGCGGCGCGAATCGCCACCGGGACTCCTCCCGACCGGCCGCTGCCGCCGTTGGCGATGCGCCTGGCCACCACCCGTGGCACGAACGCGCTGCTCGAAAGGAAAGGCGCTCCGGTCGCCTTCTTCGTCACCGAGGGGTTCGCCGACCTGCTCGCGATCGGCACCCAGCAGCGGCCCGACCTGTTCGCGCTCGCGATCGAAAAGCCGGAGCCGCTCTACGCGCGGGTGATTGAGGTCACGGAACGGCTGGCGACGGACGGCACGGTGCTCCGGCCGCTCGACCTCGAAACCGCAAGGCGGAACGCCCGCGCGGCGCTTGGCCAGGGAGCGACCTCGGCGGCGATCGCGCTGCTTCACGCGTATCGCGAGCCGCGCCATGAGCGGCAACTGGCGGCGGCTCTGCGCGAGGAGGGTTTTTCGCGCGTTGCCCTGTCGTCCGAGCTGGCGCCCGAAATTGGCTTCCTGCCGCGAGCGGCGACCACGGTGGTCGAGGCGTATCTGGCGCCGATCCTCGGCGGCTATCTGGAGCGGGTGGCGGGCGCGCTGGGGAATTCCGGAAAAAGCTCGCTTCTGGTGATCACCAGCGCCGGAGGTCTCGCTCGCGCGGACGGCTATCGCGCCAAGGACGGCCTGCTTTCAGGCCCCGCGGGGGGCGTGCTCGGAGCAGCGGCCGCCGGGAACCGTTCCGGTTTCTCTCGCGTGCTGTCGTTCGACATGGGGGGCACCTCCACCGACGTGGCGCGCTACGACGGGGATTTCGAGTTGCGCTTCGAGCACCGGGTGGGCGACGCGCATCTGGTCGCCCCGGCGCTTAGCGTCGAGACCGTGGCGGCGGGCGGCGGCTCGATCTGTTCCTTGGTGGGGGATCAACGTTGCGGGCAGCTCGGCGTGGGGCCGGAGAGCGCAGGGGCATTCCCGGGGCCGGCCGCCTACGGCGCGGGCGGGCCCCTCACGATCACCGACGTCAATCTTCTACTCGGCCGGCTCGACCCGGCGCGGTTCGGAATTCCGATCGAGCCGGCCGCGGCCGAGCGGCGGATTGCCGAGATCGCAAACCGTTTGGAGTCGGAGGCTGAGCCGCTGCTCGAAGGATTCTTGGAGATCGCGAACGAACGGATGGCCGATGCGATTCGGCGGATCTCGATCGGCCGCGGCTACGATCCGGCAGAATATGCCCTCGTCGCGTTCGGCGGAGCGGGGGCGCAGCACGCCTGCGCGGTGGCCGAGCTGCTCGGCATCTCGACCGTCCTGGTGCCGGAGGACGCGAGCCTCCTTTCTGCGCGCGGGTTGGGCGTCGCGGCGGTCGAACGCTTCGCGGTCGCCCAAGTGCTCCGGCCTCTCGACGAGATCGAGGGCGAGCTGGCCGAACGGCTCGATCGGCTGGCGGCGGTGGCGCTGGCTGAAATTGCCGGGGCCGAGGTGTCGGGAGGAAGGGAGATTGGGGTCCGCCGCCGCATCGTGCAGATGCGTTTTGCCGGCCAGGAGGCCGCCCTCGCGATCGAGCCGCAGGGGTCCGGCGCCCAGCTTGGCCCGGACCTTCGCGTACGGTTCCTCGCCGCCTACCGCGATCTGTACGGCTATGCGCCCGAAGGACGCACGCTCGAAATCGAAGCGCTTCGGGTGGTCGTCTCGGCCGGAGGGAACGGTGAGGTGCAGTCGGCCGCGAAGCCGTCGCGGACGGCCGTGGCTTGTCGTTTGGAATCGCGCCGGGCGCGGTTTGGCTGCGTCTGGCGCGAAGTCGAAGTGTTCGAGCGGAGCGCGCTCCTGCCCGGCGATCGGTTCGCCGGCCCCTGCCTGATCGTCGAGCCGCTTTCCTCGACCGTGGTCGAGTCGGGGTGGAGCGGCCATAAAGATGGGGCCGAAGCGCTCGTGCTGCTAAAGGGTAGTGCCCTATGATTCGACCGCCATGGAAGGTTTGACCGATCCCGACGGCGTTCGAGCCCCCGAGAGCCCTGATGTGCTCCTTGCCGCTTCGGCGCGCGAGCGGACCCGCACGGTATCCGGCCTCGAACGGCTGGCGCTCGGCGCGCTCTCCGGCTGCGTGGTCGCCGCGGCCTTGGCGCTTTTCGCCTTTCCTGCGGCGCGGGCGAAAGAGCCGCCCGAGGCGTTCCGCGCGGCGGGCACGGTGCTGCCGTTTCTCGCCATGATCTTCATTCTCGCCGCCTCGCGGCTGCGCGGCATGCTGCTCAACGCGGCGCGGCGCCAGGCGAAGTTCTCCTCCTCTGCGCTTCCCGACCTGATTGCGGCATACCGGCGCGCGATCTGGGTCGATTTCATCCTGCTCGAAGGGGTCGCCTGGCTTGGGCTGGCGATGGTTCCTCTCACCGGCTCGGTCCGCTACGCCTTGGTGCTGATCGTCGCGGCGATCCTCGGCATGGCCGTGCGCTGGCCGAGGCTGCCGGAGCTCGAGCGTCTCGCGCGCTAGAGTCGATCGTTCTTCCTCATCCCGAATTCACGGAGGAAACATGTCCCGCCAACTCGCACTCGCCTTCGCAGCTCTCGCTTTCTGCTTCCATCCGGCGGCCCGCGCCGACGAGGGAATGTGGACGTTCGACAACGTGCCGCGCGCGGCGATCGAAGCGAAATACGGCGTTCCGGTCACCGACGCCTGGCTCGATCACTTGCGCATCTCCTCCGTCCGGCTCGAAGGGGGCTGCTCGGGCTCGTTCGTCTCGGGCGACGGCCTCGTGCTCACCAACCATCACTGCGTCGACTCGTGCCTGCAGGAGCTTTCGTCGGCGGGCAAAGATCTTGTCGCCGACGGCTTCTACGCCAAGACCGCAGCGGACGAGCACCGCTGCGAGGCGTTTGAGGCGTCGAGCCTGATCAAGCTGGAGAACGTGAGCGCGAAAATCGCCGCCGCAATCCGCGGGCTCGACAGCGCGGCGGCCTATCCCGTCCGCGAGGCCGAAAAAACCCGGCTCGAAACGGAATGCGAGAAAGCGTCGGGCCGCGCGGACATTCGCTGCGAGATCGTCGACCTTTACAGCGGCGGCGAAAATTGGCTTTACACCTACCGCCGTTATCAAGATGTCCGGATGGTGTTCGCGCCCGAGCTTGCGATCGCGAATTTCGGCGGCGATCCGGACAATTTCAACTTTCCGCGCTACGACCTCGACATGGCGATTGTGCGGGTCTACGACGACGGCAAGCCGCTGCATCCGGATCAGCACCTGACCTGGAGCCCCGCGGGAGCCCAGACCGGAGAGCCGGTGTTCGTGACGGGGCACCCCGGTTCGACCAACCGCCAGCTGACGGTCGAGCAGCTCCAGACCCGCCGCACCGCGATCTTGCCATTGCGGCTCTACCTCGCCTCCGAGCTGCGCGGCCGGCTGATCCAGTTCGGCAAGCTTGGACCCGAGCCGTATCGGGTGATGCTCGACAACCTGCTGCGGATCGAAAACAGCCTCAAGGTCGGGCGCGGTCAGCTCGCGGCGATCGACGACGCCGATTTCATCCGCCGGAAAGCCGAGCAGGAAACGGCGTTTCGCAAAGCCGTCGCGGCCTCGACCGATCCGCAGGTAAAGGCCGCCGCCGAGGCGTGGGACGAGATCGCCCGCGCACATGAGATCTATCGCGCGATCTATCCGCGCTACCTTCTGGTCGAGGCTCGGCAAGGGTTTCTCGGCGATCTGTTCCAGCACGCCCGGATTCTGGTGCGCGCCGGAAACGAGCGCACGTTGCCGAACACCGAAAGGCTCCGCGACTACACCGATACGCAGCTACCATCGCTCGAACTGTCGCTCGCCTCCAAAGCGCCGATCGCGCTCGACCTCGAAGAGATGGAGCTGGGTTTCGCGCTCGAAAAGCTACGCGAATGGCTCGGCCCGGACGATCTGCTGGTGAAAAAGGTACTCGGCGATCAATCGCTGGACGAGCTGGCGCACGCCGCGGTCACGAGCACGAAGCTCACCGATCCGAATTTCCGCAAGACGCTTTGGCAGGGTGGCAAGGCCGCCGTCGATGCCTCGAACGATCCAATGATCCGCCTCGCCCGTCTGGTCGAGCCGGATGCGCGCGCCGTGCTTGACCGTTACAAAAAGGAGGTCGAGGCGGTAGAGACGAGCGCCACGGAGCGGATCTCCCGCGCCCGGTTCCTGATCGAGGGGACGAGCGTCTACCCGGACGCCACGTTCACCTTGCGCATGACCTATGGTGCAGTCGAAGGATGGGACGAGGCCGGCAAGAAAGTCGGACCGTTCGCAACGATCGGCGCGCTCTATCCGCGCGTGACCGGCAAAGACCCGTTCGCCCTGCCGCCGAGCTGGCTCGCGGCGAAACCGAAGCTCGATCCCGGTCGAACGATCAACTTCGTCGCGACGACCGATATTACGGGTGGCAACTCGGGAAGCCCGGTGGTCGACAAACACGGCCAGCTCGTGGGACTTTGCTTCGACGGCAACATCCATTCAATCGGCGGCAGCTTCTGGTTCGATCCGACCAAGAACCGGTCCGTCGCGGTCGATTCGGGCGGCATGCTCGAAGCGCTGCGCAGGATCTACGGCGCGGATCGCCTGGTGGCGGAGCTGACGGGCAAGTAGGGGAGAGACCGGATGGATCGTTCCCGTCCGGAGGCGGTCGAGCTGGAGCTGTTCACCCAGCGGCTCGCGGCGGTCGCCCGCGACATGGGCGAGCAGCTCCGGCGCACGGCGGTTTCGACCAACGTCAAAGAGCGCTTGGATTTCTCCTGCGCGCTGCTCGATCCGGCAGGGGTCCTGGTCGCCAACGCGCCCCACATCCCGGTGCACCTCGGCGCCCTCGGGTTGTGCGTCCGCCGGCTGCTGGAGACGATCTCAATCGGCCCGGGCGACGCCGTAGTCACCAACCACCCGGCCTACGGCGGTTCGCACCTGCCCGACGTGACGCTCGTCTCCGGGGTGTTCGATGACGACGGACAGTTGCTTGGCTACGTCGCGAACCGCGCCCATCACGCGGAGATCGGCGGCACCCGGCCCGGATCGATGCCGCCCGACGCTACGCGCTTGATCGAAGAGGGGGTGGTGATCCCTCCAACCTATCTGGTGCAGCGCGGCGTGCCCCGCTGGGGCGAAATCGAACGCCTGCTGACCGGAGGGCCGTATCCGACCCGGGCGGTGCGCGAAAACCTGGCCGATCTGGAAGCCGCGCTCGCGGCAAACCGCTGTGGCGAACAAGCTCTCCGCGCCCTTGCCGCGCGCCACGGCCACGAGGCGGTGCATCACTACATGGCGGCGCTCGCCGACCAGGCCGAAGCGCGCATGCGCGACGCGCTGTCTCGCATCGTTCCCGGTCGCTACTCCGCGGTCGAACGGCTCGACGATGGCTCGCCGATCGCGGTCGAGATCGAAGTTTCGAGCGAAAGTGCGACGATCGATTTCGCCGGCACGGGGGCCGTTCATCCCGGCAACCTGAATGCGCCGCCCGCGGTGATCCGCAGCGCGATCCTTTACGTCTTACGCCTGCTGGTGGCCGAGCCGATGCCGCTGAACGAAGGGTTCCTGCGGCCGATCGAGATCCGCATGCCGCCCGGCTGTCTGCTCGATCCGCAGTTTCCTTCGGATCCTGAGAACGCGCCGGCGGTGGTCGGCGGCAATGTCGAGACCAGCCAGCGGCTGGTCGATGCGTTGCTCCACGCGCTCGGCCTCGTCGCGGGAGGGCAAGGGACGATGAACAACACCCTGTTCGGCAATTCGAGCTTCGGCTACTACGAGACGGTCTGCGGCGGCGCCGGAGCCTGCCAAGGGCATCCCGGCGCGAGCGCGGTCCACACCCACATGACCAATACCCGGATCACCGACCCGGAGATCCTCGAACACCGCTATCCGGTGCGCCTGCACCGCTTCGGGATCCGCCGTGGCTCGGGCGGTGCCGGACGTTTTCGCGGTGGCGACGGCGCGGTGCGGGAGATCGAATTCCTGGCGCCCGTCTCGCTTTCCCTGCTCACCCAGCACCGGGTCGAGGCGCCGTACGGTCTCGAAGGCGGAGAGCCGGGCGAGCGCGGCCGGCAGACGCTGATCCGTGCGAACGGCGAGCGGGAAGTGCTGCCGCCGTCGGCCGCACGCGAGGTCGGTCCGGGCGATCGGCTGTTGCTCGAAACTCCCGGCGGCGGCGGTTTTGGATCGGTGGAACCGGTCACGGAGCAGCGAGACGCGCCCTGACCGCCCGCTGCCGCAACGCCTCGTAGGAAGAGATCGCGACCGAATTCGACAGATTCAACGAACGCAGCTCCGGATCGGCCATCGGAATCTTCACCAGGCGCTTGGCGTAGCGCGCGCGGATCTCGGGAGAAAGCCCAACGCTCTCGCGCCCGAACACGAGCACCGTTTGATCCGGAAAGTTGATCTCCCAGAGCGTCCTTTTCGCTTCGGCCGAAAAGAAGAACGCGGCGCCCAAGGCTGATAGCTCAGTCTCGAATTCCGGCCAGCTCTCCCACACTCGGGGGTTCACCCGCGGCCAATAATCGAGCCCCGCCCGCCGCACCTGCTTATCTTCGAGGGAAAACCCGAGCGGCCGAATCAAATGCAACCGCGCGCCGGTCGCCAGACACGTCCGTCCGACCGCACCGGTGTTCCAGTGGATCTCCGGATGGACCAGCGCGAGGTGGAGGGCGGGGGGGAGGGACAGAGAGGTCATCGAACTCTTCCGGCCGGGGAAGGTAGCACGCCATTCCCGCTACAATCGCTTTCGATGCGCATCGGCCTGCTTTCCGACACCCACGGCCTGCTCCGTCCACGGGTCCTGGAGCTGCTCGCCGGATGCGACCGGATTTTCCATGCGGGAGACGTCGGATCGCCGGAGATCCTGGCCCGGCTCTCCGGGTTAACTCCCGGCGTTCCGGTCGCCGCGGTCCGGGGCAATACGGATGGCGGCGAGCTTGCAAGTCTGCCCGACACGGCCACCGTGGAGATCGAGGGGGTCTCGCTCGGGCTGGTTCATCGGCGTGAGGACATTCCGGTCCGTTGGCAGCGATCGATGCGAGTGATCGCGTTCGGTCACTCCCATCGGCCGGAGCTGGAATGGCGGGGCGAGGCGTTGTGGATCAACCCGGGCGCCTGCGGCGCGCGCCGGTTTCGGCTGCCGCTCACTCTCGCCGTTCTAACCCTCGACGAGGGGCGAATCGTGCCGGAAATCTTTGCCGTCGATTAAGATCCATTGACTACGGCCGCTCCCCCAAAGGGGCCGCCCTCGGGAGGTTCGCGTGCTCCACTTCTCGTCTCGTCTCTTCGGTTTCCGGCGCTCGGTGTTTGCCGGCGCGCCGGTTCTCTTGTTTGGGTTCGTCCTGCTCGCCGCGAATCCCGCGGGCGCCGTGGGCTACGGTCTGTTTCAGCACGGCGGCCGGACGACCGGCCAGGCGGGGGCGTTCACGGCCCGGGCCTCTGACCCCTCAGCCCTCACGTTCAATCCCGCTGCCATTGCGCGGCTCGACGGATTTCAATTTCAAGGCGGCCTCGATTTTCAGAACGACACCGACACCTTCCGAACTAACACCGGTTCGTTCGATGCCGGGCACGTGATCCAGTTTCCGCCCGCCGCCTATGCCACTTGGCGCCCCGGGAAGGATTCCCGCTGGGCTTTCGGGCTCGGGCTTGATGCGCCGTTCTGGACCACTCTCGATTGGAAGCCGGTGTTTTTCCCCGAGCGGTTCACTCAGAAGAAGTTCGAGCTGACCGTCTTCCAACTGCATCCGGTCGTTGCGTTTCGCCTGAGCGACGGCTGGAGCGTCGGCGGCGGCGTCCGCTACTTGAAGGGCTCGCTTGAACAAGACGACAGCAAAAGCTTTCTGGTGGTCACAGGACCGCTCCATCGGGAGGTCGTAGAGGAGCAACGGGAAGGGAAATCCGACGTCGATGGCCTCGGCTGGGATCTGGCGCTGCACTACGCCGGAGAGCGCTGGGGCTGGGGAGGCGTCGTCCGTAGCGCGGTCAAGTTGGACGGCTCCGGGGACGCTCGTTATCGCATTCTCGATTTCCAGCTGCCCCCGGCGGATCAGGCGCTCTTCAGGTCCGGCGGATCGGTTTCCCAGAAGTTTGAGCTGCCCGCTGAATTTTCGACCGGAATCTGGTTCGCACCCTACCCGGAGCTGCGGTTTGAGGTGGACGCCGTGTGGCAGAAGTGGTCGGACGTGAGCGCTTCGACCGTTCGGTTCGGCCCGGGAGGGCTGACGTTGCACGACGACAGCGTGAGCCGTTTCGGCAATTGGGACGACACGCTGTCGCTTCGGCTCGGGGTCGAAGGCGACCTGAACGATCAGGTGAGCCTGTTCGGCGGCATCGCGCGGGAGGAGTCTCCGGTTGGAGGGCAGGCCGTATCACCCGGTTTCCCGCGCGGCGACGGAATGGTCTACGCGGCCGGCGCGACCTACAACTTCCCGCAGATCTCGTTCGATCTCGGCTACTCGATCCACCAGCACGACCGAAATCGCGCGGCTTCGGGCAGCTACACCGCCCGCTCGTCCGTCTGGTCGGCTTCCGCCCGATGGCGGTTCGGCAAACCTTAGGAGATCAGCTCCAGGGGCGCGAAATCACGCAGGCGTTGATGCCCCCGATGCCCATGGAGAGCTTGCCGGCCGGACCTTTCGGCGCAGGGCAGGGAGCATCGAAGACGTAGAGCGGGTGCAGCCTGCCGATCTCTTCGTTCAGTTCCGGCGGGGAGAGCGGAGTGGGGTAGAGGCGCCCGCGGTCGTAGCCGAGGTATTGGGCGGTCAGCTCCCAACCGCCGCCGGCGGACATGCCATGGCCGAAGGTCCCCTTGCGCGCGGTGACCAGCACCTGTCCGGACACCATGCTGCGCAGCGTCGCGATTTCCTTCCAGTCACCCGGGGTCGCGGTGGCGTGAAGGTCCCACGAGCCGAGGGTCGCCTCGTCGATGCCTGAGGCGGCGAGCGCTTCGCGGATCGCGGTGGACGGCCCCTCGATCGAAGGAGTGATGATGTGATCGGCGTCCGATGAGACGCCTACCGCGACCGGTTCCATGCCAAGCGGCTTGAAACCCCGTGCGGTCATGTGGTCGTAATCGCCGACGATCCAGATCGCCGCGCCGCCCGACACGTGGGTGCCGCGCAGGGTGGTGAGCGGCTTGGACACGGCGGCGTCGGCCGAGATGACCCGCCCGGCGTAAAACGCGGCGACGGTGATCGGCAGCGGCGGCGGGTCGGTCGCGCCGAGCACCACCGCGTCCGCCTCTCCCGCCTGGATCGCATCCATCGCGAGCTTCAAGGTGACGCCGAACGTCGAGCAGGCGGCAACCGGCGCGAACGCGAGGCCGGTGATCTTGCCCAGGATCGAGATCTGCGACGAGGGTGTGTTCTGGATGTTCCACAGCAGGTTCGCGGAGACCGAGCGCCAGGGCGGCTCGGGGCACTGCCACTTTTCTTGCAGTTTCGCGTGGCCGCGCTGCTTCTCCTTCATCACCGACATCTTGGCCTTCTCGACGTCGCCGTGAATGCCGTGCCCCTCGATCTCGGCCAGCTCGGAAAGGTAGGCAGCCAGCTCCGGCGAGCGTTCCGCCCACCAGTGCCACCAGGCGCCCCAAGCGTCGTCCCGATCGTCGATTTCGATCGTGTCGGGATGCGGCGGGCGCGTGAGATCGTTAGGCTCTCCGCTTCCGGCGTTCGCCGTCGCGAATTCGGGAAGCCGCTCGGCCCAGAAGCGATCCCACCGCCGTTGGCCGCGGCGAAGGGCGAGCGTGGCATCCGAGATGGTCGCCAGATTGCCGAGCCCGGTGCCGACGTAGACCCGGGTCCGGGTGCCCAGCCGCGACAGCTCCTGCTCGATGCCCGGGTTCTGCTGGAGCGCCTGGATGAAGCCGCCGATCGCGAATTGCGTCGGCAGGTCCATCTTCGCTTCGAGCGTGTGGAACCGGCTCGGCGGGAAGCGCTCGACGATCCACGAGCGGTACTCCTCGAACGAGAATTCCGGCTTTCCGATGAGAAAGGTGTCGGGGCCGAAGCCGTGGAACGGCGTGAGC
This sequence comes from Acidobacteriota bacterium, assembly GCA_040005235.1. Classification (GTDB taxonomy): domain Bacteria; phylum Acidobacteriota; class Thermoanaerobaculia; order Multivoradales; family UBA5704; genus DASYKS01. Next base: position 95,298 of record JBDTZG010000007.1, read on the forward strand.
CAGCTCTCTGCGGATTCGAGATTGGCCGCGAACGCTGCGACATTGGGCGACCGGGGAGCGACGATCCCCCAACCGAAGATTCCTACTCGACGCAACGTAAAGTCCTCCCAGGAAAAACCGGAGATCCCTCGGGATGGGTTCTCTCCACCGGATCGGGTGATTGTCGCCCAGAGGGGCGCAGAGGGCAAACCGGCGCTCCTCGCGGCTATGATGAAGAACATGCCGAGCTTTCGTCTACGCGTTCGAGGCCGTTTCGAGGCCGCCCACCATTTGACCTCCTACCGCGGCTCGGTCGAGTCCGTCCACGGCCACTCATGGCGAGTCGAGGCGTTCCTCGAAACCGACCATCTGGACGCGGACGGCATGGCCTGGGATTTCGTCGAGGTGAAAACCGCGCTCCTGGCGCTCTGTGCCGAGCTCGATCACCAGGATCTAAACGCGGTGGCGCCGTTTACCCGGATCAGCCCGACCACCGAGCACGTCGCGGCCTGGTTCTTCGACCGGCTCGCCGAAGCCCTCCCCGGCGCGCCGCTTTTGGAGGTGGAGGTCTGGGAAGGCCCCGACTGCTCGGCGACCTATCGGCCGTAAGGGCTCGCTCGGGCAAATCAGGTCGTCATTTTGGTGCGGTTTCGTGTTCGCGCGTTCGTGTTACAGTCTGTTACAGCCTCGCTCCCTGTTCTTCTCTGCGCAAGAGGCGCCCCTCAATTGCCATGCTCCGTACTGTTTCGGGCGAGCCGGCCTGTCGCTGGCTCTTGCTCTGGGTGCCCCATATTCGGGGCAGGAGGTTGGAACCATGAGGAATTGGTCCTTGGCAGCAGCCCTGCTGCTCGCCGCCGCACCGTTCGCCGCACATGCGGCGGGTCCGGCGTGGCCCACGATCGACCGCCAGCTAGCCGACTCGGGCGTGCGGAACGGGAGCGCGCTGGAACGTCTGGTCCGGCAAAACCAGGATTTCTCGATCCTTCGCGCTGACGAGGCGACGGACCGCCGCGGCCTGCCGCTCTGGCTTCGGGTCTATTGGCGGAAAGCCCATCCGGAGGTCGCCTATTCGAAGGCCGATCCGACCGGCGGCTACCCCCACGTGCTCAAAGAGATCCACGAGTGGCTGCTCTCTCATCAGGATCTCCGTCCGGGCCCGCGCGAAACGGATGTCTCTCCGGCCGAGTGGCGCGCGACCGTGGGCACGAACCTGCGGACCTCCGGCGCTTCTGCCAACCCGCGTAGCGAATCCGACATCCGGATCAACTTCAACAATCCGACCCAGATCATCGGCGCCTCGAACAACATCGTCGCGAGCGGCCTGCAAGTGCAGTTCTACTCTGCCGACGGCGGCGGAACTTGGGGCCAGACGACCCTGCCTCTCGCCTCGACCGACTCGTTCCATTCCGACCCGGCGGTCGATTGGACTTCGGACGGCCGCGCCTGGTCGATCACTCTCGGCATCAAGGGGAACACGCTCAAGGCCCGTGCCTACGTTTCGACTAACGGCGGCGCCACTTGGACGTTCGATGGCACCCCCTCCGGTTCGCAGCGCAACGTGGACAAGGAGCTGATGTGGGTCGACCACAGCGCTAGCTCAACTTTCAAAGACAACATCTACGCCTGCTGGCACAACGGCAATCCGGCCTATGTCGGGCGGCGGACCGCGGCGGGGTGGCAGACGGCGATTCAGGTGAGCGGTGCCGAGACGTCCGGCACGGCGATCGGCTGCGACATCAAGACCAATAGCGGCGGCAACGTCTTCGCGTTCTGGCCGACCACCGGCAACAGCCGGGTCATCGTAGCGAAATCGACTACCGGGGGCGTCTCGTTCGGCGCGCCGGTCGTGGTGCGAACGACGTTCGACAGCTACGACATCGGAGTTCCTTCGTTCAACACCCGCCGGGCGCTCATCTATACCTCGGGCGGCGCTTACAAGACGGCGACCCAAGACAACGTTTACGTCACCTGGACCGACTTGACCGGCGCCACGGGCTGCAACGCGCCGGCCAACGAACCGGGAAGCAACGTCGCCTCGACTTGCAAGACGCGAATCTGGTTCTCGCGTTCGACCAACGGCGGCGCCACCTGGTCGACGGCGATTATGCTGAACAACCAGGCCTCTCTGAACGATCAGTTCAACCAGGCGCTGGCGGTCGACGAGACCAACGGCAAGATCGGCGTGATGTATTACGACACGGTGGGCGACACCGGGCGCAAGAAGTCCGACGTCTGGTATCAGTCCTCCTCCGACGACGGCGTCACCTGGTCGGCGCCTTTGAAAGTGACCACCGCGCAGACCGACGAGACGATCGCGGGCGCCAACTCGGGCAACCAGTACGGCGACTACAACTCCCTCTCCGGCACCCTCGGCAAGTTCTTCCCGGTCTGGACCGACCGGCGCTCGGGCGCCAAAGAAGAGATCTGGACCGCGCCGATCATCGATCCATAGGGCACGGTTCCCCTCTCCGAAGCTTGAAAGACGGCGCCTCCCGGGGCGCCGTTTTTCGTCTGCCCATGAAGTCTTGAGGGGAAACTGCAAGATTGACGGGGGTGTTTCGCGTCCTTTAAGCGGCAGGAGGTACGTGCCGCAATGACCAGTCACGACCAGTTGTGGAAGGACCTGTTCCGCATCTTTTTCCCCGATCTGCTATTTCTGCTCGATTCCGACCTCGCGGCCCGCCTGTTCGGGAACCTCGGTCCGGGGAGCATCACCTTCCTGGACAAGGAGGTCTTCCACGACCTGCCCGAGGGGGAACGGAGGGAGGTGGATCTCCTGGCGGAGATCCCCGACCGCGCGGGCGGGCGGAAGTTACGGGTGCATGTGGAGATCGAGCAGCGCTTCGGCGGCGAGATCGCCCGCCGCGTCGCGCGTTACTCCCACTATCTCTACCTGCGCCATCCGGGGCCGGTGATCTCGATCGTCGTCTTTCTCCACGGTGGCCCGCCCGGCTCCCAATGGACCGGCCGCGTCGAGCGGGCCTTTGGGAGGGAAATCCACCGCTTCAACTATCTGTCGCTCGGGCTGTCGAAGCTCCCGGCGCAAACCCTACTCGACCGGGCGGAGCCGCTCTCCTGGGCGCTCGCCTCTCTCACCCGGGCGGGCAAGATGGGCAAGGCTCGGCTGAAGTTGGAATTGCTACGGAAGATTGCCACCGCTCCAGTGAGCGAGGTCGAGCGATTTCTGTTGGCCAATGCTGTGGAAACTTACCTACAATTGGCAGGGCGCCAGGCGGAAGAATACGCCGCGCTGCGTCTCGCCGACGAGAACCCGGAGGTCGAAGCGATGGAAATGACATGGGCTGAGCGAATGGCAGCGGATTACCAAAAGAAGTTTCGCGAGGAGGGGGTCTTGCTCGGTTTGCAGCAAGGCATCGAACAAGGCATCGAGAAAGGCATCGAGAAAGGCATCGAGAAAGGTCGGGAGCAAGGTCTCGGCAAGGGCGCGGAACGTCTTCGCAGCACCCTGCTTCGCCTTCTCGGGCAGAGGTTCGGCAAGATCCCTCCCGGGGTTCGGGCGCGGGTCGAGGCGATCGATTCGCTCGATGAATTGGGTGGCCTCACCGACCGGATCTTGGAGGTGAAGTCGCTCGACGAGCTGGGCCTCGGCAGCTAGGCGTTTGGCCAAGAAACGGCGCCTCCCCGGGGCGCCGTTTTTGCGTCTGTTACAGTCCGGCCGTGCCTACCGAACTGGTGCCATTTCGCGACGCTCTCAGGGTATGGGTGCGCGTCGCGCTTCAGAGTTTCGGGGGGCCGGCCGGACAGATCTCGGTGAGGCATCGCATCCTGGTGGACGAGAAGCGGTGGATCGACGAGCCGCGTTTTCTCCACGCCCTCAACTACTGCATGCTGCTGCCGGGTCCGGAGGCACAGCAGCTCGCGACGTATATCGGCTGGCTGCTCCACGGCACGGCAGGGGGCCTCGCTGCGGGGATTCTGTTCGTACTGCCTGGCTTTTTTGCGATTCTCGGGCTCTCGCTGCTTTACGTCGGTTTTCACGGCAGTGCGCTGGTCGCAGCGCTGCTTTGGGGACTCAAGCCCGCCGTGATCGCGATCGTGCTTGGCGCGGTCTTGCGGATCGGCAGGCGGGCGCTTGGGGGACCGTACCGCGTGACGCTCGCGGTGGCGTCGTTTCTCGCGATCTTCCTGTTCGCCGTGCCGTTTCCCGCGATTGTCCTCGTCGCGGCCTTTCTCGGCTGGCTCGGGGGACGGTTCGCCTCGCGGCCCGCGCCGGAGGAGGCCGAGCAGGGGAGCGAAACCGGCGAAACCGGTGAGCAGACCCAAGCCCCTCACACGCGGCGGCGAAGAGCCATGCGCTCGCTCCGCGTCGCGGCGATCGGCCTCGCGCTCTGGTTCGTGCCGCTCGGCCTCCTGGCGCTCTATTTCGGCCGCGGGCACGTTTTGGTGCAGATGGGACTGTTCTTCAGCCGGGCGGCAGTGGTGACCTTTGGCGGCGCTTACGCCGTGCTCGCCTATGTCGGCCAGCAAGCGGTCGAGACGTTCGGATGGCTTCGCCCGGGCGAGATGCTCGACGGGCTCGGCATGGCCGAGACGACCCCCGGGCCGTTGATCATGGTGCTCCAATTCGTCGGTTTCCTCGGCGCCTATCGCCATCCGGGCACGCTCGCCCCGATGACTGCCGGCCTGCTCGGCGCGCTGGTCACGGTTTGGGTGACGTTCGTTCCCTGTTTCCTCTGGATATTCCTGGGAGCGCCGTACGTCGAGATCCTCCGCCGCCAGAGGGGCCTGTCGAACGCGCTCGCCGCGATCACAGCCGCGGTGGTGGGCGTGATCGCGAACCTCGCGGTTTGGTTCTCGCTCCATACGCTGTTCGGCCGGCTCGACACGATCCATAAAGGGGCATTTCGGCTGCTGGTACCTGGCGCGGTAAGCTCCGTGCCGACATCGCGGCTTAGTGCCGTCGGAGGATTTCCCCGCATGCGCATCGCACTTCTCGGTACTGGACTGATGGGCTACGCGATGGCCGAACGTCTGCTAGAACAAGGCGTCGAGCTGTCGGTCTGGAACCGCACCCGCGCGAAGGCGGAGCCGCTCGGAGCGCAGGGTGCCCAGGTTGCCGATTCGGCCCGCGAGGCGATCGAAGCGGCGGGCGAGGGTGGTGTCGTGCTCGCCATGCTGCGCGACGCCCCGGCGATCCGTGCCGCGCTGGACGGAGCGCTCCCCTCCTTTTCGGGCAAGACGTTCGTGCAGATGAGCACGATCGCGCCGGGCGAAAGCCGGGCGCTTGGGCTGGAGATCGAAGCGGCCGGAGCCAAGTACCTGGAAGCGCCCGTGCTCGGCAGCACGCCCCAGGCGCGCGCCGGCACGATGCAGGTTCTGGTGGGGGGAGATGCGGAGCTATTCGCCCGGGTGGAGAAGACGCTCGGCCTCCTCGGTCCGCCGACGCTCGTCGGCCCGGTCGGGCAGGCCGCGGCGCTCAAACTCGCGCTCAACCAGTTGATTCCGAATTTGATCGCGGCGTTTTCGTTGTCGCTCGGAATGGTCCGCCGTTCCGGCGTCGATCTCGATCTGTTCCTTGGGATCCTCAGGAAGAGCGCGCTCTACGCGCCGAGCTTCGACGGCAAGCTGCCCAAGATCCGGATTCGGGACTTCGCGCAACCGAGCTTCCCGGCCGAGCTGATGCTCAAGGATCTCGACCTGATTCGTGCCGAATGCGAGACTCTCGGTCTCGACGCGACGGTCGCCGACGCCGTGCGTGACGTGCTGGTTCGTACGGTGGAAAACGGTCAGGGCGGAGCGGATTACTCGGCGCTCTACGAGGTGATCGACCCTCGGGATTGATTTCGGCTACCGCAGCTCTTCGCGGATCACGTCGATCAATCGGTGCAGGTCGACCGGCTTGGTCAGGTGGCGGGCGAAACCGGCTTCGAGCGCACGTTGGATGTCCTCGTCCATGCCGTAGCCCGAGAGCGCGATCCCTTTGAGGCCGTGCCGCTTCGAGAGGACCCGCATCAAATCGCAGCCGTCGCCGTCGGGCAGGCCGAGATCGCTCAAGACCAGCTGGAAGCTTTCTCGCTCGTCGGTATGTGCCTGAAACGCGGCGGCGAGAGCGTCGGCGACCGAAGAAGCTCGGGTGACGCGGAAGCCCGAATCTTGAAGCAGGACCGCGAGCGCCTCGGCCGTGTCGTCGTGATCTTCGACCAGCAGCAGATGAGGCGGCGTGCCGGAGGGACGGACCCGATCGGGGCTTCGCTTTCCTGCGTCGACCGATTGGGCGACCGCCGAGCTGGTCCCCTTGGAGAGCAGGTCATCGATCAGGCGGACTTCCAGCTCCAGGTTACGCCGGATGCGTTCGAGCATCGGGGCGAACCGCTCGGGCAGATCGACGGCTCCCTGCATGGCCGACAGGGTGAGCATCACCGGAGCGAGGGGAGTGCGCAGCTCGTGGGAAAGGGCGGCGAAAAAACGATCTTTGGCGTCGACCGCGTCGAGCGCAAACAGGCGTGCCTGTTCCAGATCGCGGCGCAGCCGGTGAAGTTGCTTTTCCGGCCGGAGATCGCGAGCGAACGCGAGATGCAGACCCGGAGCGACGCATGGCCGGAACCGCCACTCGACTTCGATCAGCGAGCCGTCGGCTGCAAGAATGGGAAACTCGCCCTCGAAACCGTGTCGAGATTGCAAGCCGGCGAGCGCCGCGTCGCCCAAGGTTTTGGCGCTCGGCAACAGGAAGGACGAGAGCGTTTGACCGATCAGGTCCGGCCGGTCGAACTGCAGAAGCTGGCAAAAGGCCCGGTTCGCCTCGCACAGGTTAGCCGCGTCGTCGAGCAGGGCGGCCGCCCCGAACCCCTCTTGATACAGAGACTTACCGAGCGAGCCGAGAAGCTCGTCAAGGGTGGGGGGCGGGGCGCTTGCGGCGTCGCTGCTCATCGTGAGATCCAACATGAGGGAAGGGAGTCCCTGGGTCTGGATGTCCAACAAGAAAGCAAAAGGAATGCCGCCGTTTCAGGGCGACGGCTTCCGCCGAGCTGCGGTTTTTAGGCGTCGTCGCCGCAGGGGATCAACAGGCGCTCGATGCCGCGAGCCTTGCCGGTCTCTTCATCGATGTCGACCACGGCACCGGCAAGTCGGACATCGCGCTTCGCGACTTCGAGCGGCACGGAGGTCTGGAGCAGAAACCGGCGCAGCACCTTGTCCACCCGCATGCCGATGATCGAATCGTACGGCCCGGTCATGCCGACGTCGGTAAGCAACGCCGTTCCCCCCGAGAGCACGCGCTCGTCGGCGGTTGGCACGTGGGTGTGGGTGCCGAGCACGGCGCTCACCTTGCCGTCCAGATAAAAGCCGAGCGCCTGCTTCTCGCTCGTTGCGTCGGCGTGGAAGTCGATCATGATCACTTTGATCTTCGGATCGAGCGAGGCGATCAACCGGTCCGCCGCATGAAACGGCGAATCGAGGTGGCTCATGAAGACGCGACCTTCGAGGTTGATGACCGCGACCGGAATGCCCGCCGCGGTCTCGCCCACGTAGAGCCCCTTGCCGGGGTTGCCCTCGGGGTAGTTGGCGGGACGCAGGAGGCGCGGCTCGCGAGAGAGCAGCTCCACCCCTTCCTTCTTGTCCCAGACGTGGTTGCCGGTCGTGTAGCAATCGATCCCCAGGCTCTCGAATTCGTTCAACACGTCGGGGGTGACCCCGAAGCCGCCCGAGGAGTTTTCGACGTTCACCACGGTGTAGTCGATCCGGTGCTGGTCGATCAGACGGGGCACGAGGGCCTTGACGGCCCGGCGCCCCGGCTTTCCGATAACGTCGCCGACGAACAACAACTTCATCGTGCGTACTCGATCGAGCGAGTCTCGCGGATCACCGTGATCTTGATCTGGCCGGGGTAAGTGAGCTCGGCTTCGACCTTCCTTGCGATGTCCTTGGACAGCCAGAGCGCCTGCTCGTCCGACAGTTTGCCGCTGTCGACGATGATCCGCACCTCGCGGCCGGCCTGAATCGCGAACGTCTTCTGCACACCTTTGAAGCTGGAGGCGATCTCTTCGAGCTTCTCCAGTCGCTTGACGTAGGTTTCGAGCACCTCGCGCCGGGCGCCGGGGCGCGCTGCGGAGAGCGCGTCGGCCGCGGTGACCAAGACGGCTTCGACCGTCTGCGGGTCGTAGTCGCCATGGTGGCAGGCCATGCCATGGACCACCTCTTCGGTTTCGCCGTACTTCCGCAGCAGCTCGATGCCGAGCTGGAGATGGGTTCCTTCCATCTCGCGGTCGATCGCCTTGCCGATGTCGTGCAGGATGCCGGCGCGGCGGGCGACGTGGACGTTCGCCTTAAGCTCCGCGGCCATCGCGCCGGCCAGGAACGCCACCTCGCGGCTGTGGTGCAGGACGTTCTGGCCGTACGAGGTGCGGTAGCGCAGGCGGCCGAGCAGTTTGGTGAGCTCGGGGTGGAGATCCGGGATGCCCAATTCGAGGCACGCGGCCTCTCCCTCGGCGAAGATCTTCTGCTCGAACTCGGCCTTGACCTTCTCGACCACCTCTTCGATCCGCGCCGGATGGATGCGGCCGTCCGTGATCAGCCGTTCGAGGGCCACCCGCGCGACCTCGCGGCGGAACGGGTCGAAGCCGGACAGGATCACCGCCTCAGGCGTGTCGTCGACGATCAGGTCGACGCCGGTCGCGGTTTCGAGAGCCCGGATGTTTCGCCCCTCGCGGCCGATGATCCGGCCCTTCATCTCGTCGTTCGGCAGCATGACCACCGAGACCGTTGCCTCCGACACGTAGTCTGACGCGGCGCGCTGGACCGCCATGCCGATAATCCGCTGTGCCTGCTTGTGCGCCGTTTCGCGCGCCTCGTCCTCCAGGCGCTTGATGATGTGGGCGGCCTCCATGCGGGCGTCCTGCTCCATCGAGCGGACCAGCTCCTCGCGCGCCTGCTGAGCGGTCAAGCCGGCAATGTGCTCCAGCTTTCCGCGCTCCTCGGCGAGCAGCTGGGCCACTTCGGTTTCTTTTTCCACGACGGTCTGCTCGCGTCCGCCCAGGTTGCGTTCGCGCGTCGCCACTTCGCGGTCGCGCTGCGAGAGATCTTCGGTCCGCTTGTCGAGGGTGTCTTCCTTCTGGGTCAGGCGGCGCTCGACCTGTTCGAGCTCGGAGCGGCGCTTGCGCGAGGCGCTCTCGAACTCGCTGCGCGCCTGGAGCAGCTTTTCCTTCGCGGCCAGCTCCGCCTCGCGAACTTTGGTTTCGCCAGTGCGCTCGGCGTCTTCGAGGATTTGCTTTGCCCGCTGCTCGGCTTCAAGGCGTAGACGCACAGCTTCCCGCTTACCCCAACGGAGCAGGAAGAAGGAGATGGCAATCGCGACCAGGACCAGCGCCGCGATGAAAATCAAAAGATTCGTGCTCAATTCGACCTCCCCCTCAAAGGGAGGGTCGGGGTCGAAGCCTCAAGAGGGCGTGCGGTGGATTTAAAGTGCGCATCCCCCGCGGATACGAGTGGACTGTGCGTTTTAGAACCTGTAACGAAAACAGGTGGGTGCCCTCTCCACGAGCCGTTAGCGTCCTCGTACGAGCGAGGCTGGCACGGGCCGCGCGGAATCTGAGCTCCCGGGGGTATAACGTTGGTTCTACGATCGTTAAGCCCATCTCGCACCATCCAGGGGATGCGCACGCAAAATCATATCTCAGAAGGCGTCGGTCGCCGTCGTTGCCGGTTCCTCGGCAAGGGCCGCGTCCAACTCCTTCACTAACTCGAACACTCTCTCTCGAACTTCGACCCGTTCCCCTTCTTGCCGTCTTTGCAGCTCAAAGAGCTCATCGGCCAGGTTGAGCGCGGCAAGGATCGCGATCCGTGCCGTATCCTGCGTCCGAACCTGCCTCGCGATCTCGCGCATTCTGCCGTCAACGAGATCCGCGAGCGCCTGAACGTGGCCACCCTCATCGCTACCGCGGACGTTGTACGCGGCGCCGAAGATCCGCACCTCGGTGGTGTCGATTCCCGTGCTCAACCGTTCGTCCTCCGCGCTGTCCATGGGCCGACAAGTGGTTTGAACCCATAGACTTGGCCCCGGACTATAGCACAGGTGAAGAAGTCGGTTCGGAGGTCTTCCCGGACCCCGGCGCGGGTGGGCCGATCCTTCGGCCGACAGATCCCGCCCGGCGGTCGGTGAGTCCAAGAAACCGCGATCCATCCGGGAAATCTCGCTGATTTGGCGGGAAGTCTTCCCGTTGAATCGGGAAGGAGTGCCGCGGTACTGAGAAGGTTTGCTGATTTGTCGGGCCAGAACCCCGCAAACATAAAGATTGCGCCCGCCAAGGCGGGTAAGAAGGCCGGCAAAGCGGGTGGCTCACCCGTTCTTGCGGCATGAAGGCTCGTCGTTGCGGATACTCAGCGCGCAAATACGGTACCCTTTGCCGCCACGGTTGGCATAAGATCCTGCTCGACGGGATATTTTCCCTTGGTGACGGAAAGAGGAGCCTCTACGGGCTTCGTTGCCATCCTCTCCTCGCGCGGATCGATTGGAGACACCATGACCAAGAAGGCAGCCTTCGCCGACCTCCTCCGAGAGTGGGATCAACTGCTCGACGCAGCAAACGACAACGAAGCAGCGATGGCGCTGGCCGCCTCCCTGCGGGCGGAATTCGCCCAGACGGTGGAGCGCGCCCGGGAACTCAAAGCCCGCCAGGACTCCCTCGCCGCGAGCCGCCAGGAGGCGACCCAGAAGCTCGCCGAGACCGTGGAGGTGGCGGTCGACCAAGCCCGTCGCCTCCAGCAGATGGCCAAAGCCCTGCTCGGCCCGTCCAGCGAACGCTTGGTGCAGTTCCGGGTGGCACCGCTGCGCGGCCGTCGCCGGATCCCCGTGCGGCCGGTGCCGTAGGCGGAGGGTGGTTCGGTCGCTACCAGATGTTGCGCTAAACTTCTCTCTCCGCTACATTGGGCATCTCTGGATTTACCTGGCGCGAAACCTCCCCAATCCCCTTAGTTTTCGGAGATCGATAGTGGCTAACAGAATCGTTTCGAACCTGGGATTCCTCGTCGTCTCCTTGTTCGTTCTCGGCCGGGGAGACCCTTCCCTTGCCGCTCCTCCTCTCCGCCTTGAAATTCACGGGCAGTCGCTGGTTGCGAGCCGAGCGCAGGGGAAGGTGGTCTTCTTCGGCGTCTCGCGGCAGATCGATCCCGACGAAATCGTGACGCGTCGACGCCTGGCGGAGCTCCGGGCGGACGAGGACGGCGACGGGGTGGTGACTCTTGCGCTCGACCGGCCGGTGGCGCCGGTGTCGGTCTGGGCGGCGGTCGACCTCGCCTCAGGGGATGTCGCGGTAGTTTCCCCCACAGGCAGCCGGACTCCACGCGGCGGATTTCGCGGCCGGGGGCTCGGGCATCGCGAAACGGGGCGCGGTACGGTCCACGATCTCCGCTTCCAGAGCGAGCTCCTGGTCGTTCGGCCAGGGGTAGGGGGCGGCGCCTGGACGCTGACCGCAGGCGACGGCAACGTTGGCGATGAAGACGGCGATGCGAACGGCGAACTCGAGACCGCGCTCGACCGGATGACGCCGCTCGACGCCTCACCGGCGCCTCCTGAGGACTTCGGTCCGGGTGACGTTGTGCTGCTCGTCGATCCGCGCTCGCTCGAAGTCGTCCTCGTGCGCCAGCCAGGGGGCGCGAAGTGAACCTTCCGGCATTTCGACGTCTCGCCGCCCTCGGAGTATTCCTCGTCGCCGCAACGCGCGGGTTCGCCCAGGAGCACCCAAACGTCGCGCGCGGGATCGCGAATCTGAGCGGCGATCTCGACAGCGTCAATCCGTTCAACGGCAATCTCTCCGTCGCGATCCTGATCGGCCAGCGGTATCCGGTCAACTCCCACCTCTCGTACGGCTTGACGCTCGTTTACAACAGCCAGGTCTGGGACTACGAACAACGGGACGATCCAAACAACGTGGACCATCCTTTCGTCCAGGCGCTTCCTTCGTTGATTTCGAACGCCGGTCTTGGTTGGCTCGTTACCCTGGGCCGGTTCAATCCTCCGAGCACGAGCAACGACGGCAACGTCGTCCGCGACAACTACCTCGCGCCGGATGGTTCGCGGCACACCTTTTACGGCACGCTCCACGAAGGAGAAACAGCGGTTCGAGGTGTTCTCTACACCCGGGACGGCAGCTATCTCCGCTACATAGCGGCGACGGCCACGGCCAATCAGCAGATCGAGTTTCCGGACGGAACGGTCCACGAGTTCGACGCCGAGGGCTATCCGGTTACGCTCCGCGACCGTTTCGGCAACTCCGTTGCGATCACCTATCTTGCGGGAGGCCAGAACGTCCCCGCCTCGCAGGCCGATGTTTGGCGGATCGCCGACAGCGCCAGCATTCGGGTACAGACGGTCACTTTTAAAACGATCCCGGGTCTGTCGTTGGCGGAGTCGGCGAAGGTCGTGTCGCAGATCGATGTCGCGGCGTTCGGCAGCAGCCAGCCGGCGACCTATCTCTTTCACTACGACGCCGATAGCGTGAGTCCCGCGCCGATCACCGGCTGTCGCAACACCGACCTGATGACGATGAATTTGAGGGTCGCGGAGCTGACCCAGATCGACCTTCCCGACGGCACGACCTATCGGATGCCCACTTACTATCCGACGACGCCGAGCGGACCGTGCAAATCGGGCATGCTCGCCCGGCTGACGCTTCCGACCCTCGGTTCGATCGCTTGGGACTTCATCGAGTACGTCTATCCGACCGAGTCGACGACGCGCGGTTTCTGGCAGCGAACCTCGGGCGTCGGCACCCGCCAGTTGATCGACGGGGACGGTGCGACGGTGATCGGCACGTGGACCTACGAGACGGCAATGACTGCACCGCCGCTCAATGCTCCGCGCCGCGAGCTGGTCAACACGACGGCCGATCCGCTCGGCAACCGCACGGTGCGTTACTTCTCGATCTGCGCCAAGAGCACCTGTCCGATCGTCGATGAGCTTTATGACTACGGGCTCCCCTTTACTCGCGTGAGCGCCGGAGACGGGGTGGGCCGATTCCTTTCGAGCCAGATTTTCGCCCCCGGCAACGTCCTCCTTCGCTCGTTCTATGCGCGCTACGAGCGGGATGCCGATCCGTTCGGATCGGCCTCGCTGCTCGAAGACAAGGGACGGTTCAACCAGCGTGCCGCGAGCCGGCGGACGGTCTTCCAAGAAGGCGCAACCTCGACCGTGGCGGACGAGGACCTGTCGGATTTCGACGGCTATGGGCACTACCGGGGCCAATCGATGGGCGGAACTTTCCCCGGCAGCAATGTCCGGGCCGTGGTGACCGGCTACAACCCCGACAAGGGGACGCTCGGTCAACCGGGCTTCGTGCCGTGGCCGACGGCAAGCCCCTGGGTGCTCGGCACCTACACGTTTTCCTGGGAGAGCGAAGGAGGGCAGCTCCTCTACCGCTCGTTCTGTTTCGACGGCAGCAACGGTTACCTCCTCGGCCGAAGAGTTCACGCCGCGAACGGATCCAACTACCTGCCGAACGACTTGGTCGAAACCAATACGAACGACGGTAAAGGCAACGTCGGTGCCGAGAAGAGCTTTGGGGGTGATGCTCAGCCGGTACCGACCGATGCCGTGGGTGCCTGGAACCTGACCTGTAACAGCAGCGGCCTCAGCCCGGTTTACCAGATGACGCACACCTACTCGAACGGGGTACGGGCGACCTCGTCGGTCTCGGTTGGGGGCTCTTCGCTCAAAGTACTCGATCAGACGATCGACGGCCGGACCGGGCTCGCCTCGTCGAGTCGGGACACGGCGGGAGTGGCGACGACCTACAGCTACGACGGCCTTGGGCGCCCCCTCTCCGTGGCACCCACCGGGATTGCACGGACGACTTACACCTATACCAATGCGGCGAACGCCTCCTCGCTCGCACGGGTGACGATCGCGCAAGTCTCTGCCGCGAACGCAACGCTCGCCGAGCGACGGATGACTTCCGATGCTCTCGGCCGGCCGGCGACGGAAGAGGAGCGGATGCCAAGCGGTTCGTTGGCGCCGAAGCGGACGAACTACAACGCTCTCGGTTGGAAGATCTACGAGTCGAACCAGGGCTCAATCACCAACGGCACGACCTACTCGGCCTTTGATCCGTTCGGCCGGCCGGGGACGGTCACGCCTGCAGACAGCAATGCCCACGTGGTGAGCCTCAACTACGTCGGTACACGGCAAGTGGAGCGGACGGTTTTGGTGGCGACCGGCACCACGGCCGAGACGGCTGCGACGACGCGCGAGACCTACGACCGTTTCAGCCGGCTCTACGAGGTGCGCGAGCCGAACGGCATCGTGACCCGCTATGGCTACGACGCAGGGAACCGGCTGGCGAGTGTCTGCCAGAACGCGACGGGCACGAACAGCTGCGGCCAGCGGCGGGAGTTTCATTACGACAATCGCGGACTTCTGCTCTGGGAGAATCATCCAGAAAAAGACCCGAACGTCTATTCCCTAGGGCACGACGTCGACTATCTGTCCTTCGACGCGCGGGGGCAGGTGCTCCAAAAGATCGACGGCGCCAACGACGTGACCTATCGATATGACGCCGCAGGGCGCTTGATTCTGGTGCGCGAGTCGGGTCCAGGTTTCGTCGATTGCACGGCGGATGGCGGTCACCGTTGTTTGAAAACCTACACGTATGGAACGGCGATCGGCGCAGCTTCAACCGGCGGAACGGACTACCGTAAGGGGAAGATGGTCGCCGCCTCGCGGTTCAACCGGATCGGTGCGCCGTTCAATGTGACGGACGAGGTGACGACAGCCTACGAGTACGCCGGTGCCGGCGGCCGGCTCTCGAAGCGCGAGGCCTCGCACGTCTTCGGTGGTACGGCGAAAGAGGGATTCAAGCAGACCTTCACCTGGGGCGAACTCGCCAACCTCGCGAGCGAGACCTATCCGGACTGCATCACGCCGACGCTTTGCGGTGCCTCGTCGCCGCGGACGATGGAGTATGGGCTGACCAACGGCCGATTGACCTCGGTCACGGACGGCACGGTACCGTCGGCCAAGGTGCCTCTCGCGAACTCGATCACCTACCACGCGAACGGCGCGATGGCGAGCGTGGTGCGCAACAACGGTACGCAGGACATCTATGGCCGCGACCCGAGCTGGATGTTGCGCCCTGCCTCGATTGCAACCCAGCGGACGAGCGATGGAGCGACGCTCTGGCAGACCGGCAGCTACAGCTACGATGGCTCGGGCAACGTCTGGAAGGTGGGCTCGGCGGCTTTCGTGTACGACAGCCTCTCGCGGCTTACGTCAGGAACGGTTTTTCCAACCGCCCAGGGTGGCGGAGTGGCGCAAGCGCAGACCTATTCGTTCGACAACTACGGCAACATCAACAGCGTGACCACCAACGGCGTGGTGCGCACGACGACGACTTCGGCCTCGACCAACCGCCTGGCCGCGGGCGTGCCGAGCTACAGCCTCTCGGGATCGCTCACGGCCTGGAGCGGCAACAGCTACGAGTACGACGCGTTTGACCAGATGACGCGCATGGTCTCGGGCGCAGAGGACTGGCGATACGTCTACGATGCGGACGGCGAGCGACTCTGGAGCTATCGGGTCGGCGGCGGCGGCTCGCTCTGGACCCTTCGCGGCTTGAACGCCCAGGTGCTTCGCGAGTATCGCGCCCACACGAGCTGGAGCACCTACGTCGACTACGCCTACCAGGGCTCGACGCTGCTGGCGCAGATCACCTCTCCAGCCACCGGCAACACGATCACCCACCTTCACCCCGATCACCTCGGCACATCGCGCCTCCAGACCGGAGCGAACGCGAGCGTCTTGGGATTCCACGCCTACTTCCCCTTCGGCGAGGAGCTTTCACAGACATTCGCGAGCATCTACACCGACAGGATGCGTTTCACCGGGCACGAACGGGATCTCGCCAATGCCTCGGGATCGGGGGATGACCTCGACTACATGCACGCCCGGCACTGTTCGCCGTTGACGGGGCGGTTTCTGAGTTTCGATCCAATTGGAGGAAATGAGAGAAGTCCCCAGACATGGAATCGTTATGCTTACGTCTCCGGCAATCCTCTCAAGTTCACCGATCCCGAGGGGCTATTCGGTTTAGGGGTCTTTGCTATTTACCCAGCGAACGTGGGGGCTGACGCAGTCGAAGGGTATGGCGTAGGTTATTCTATGGATGTCGTCGCAAGAGGTGTCGGAACTTTGTACACAAACACCGGGACGAGCCTTTTCCTAGATGGCCTAACTTTTCGGAGTCAACTCGGGACGGCTTCGGGCGGGCCGAGAGATAGTGACTTCGGATTTGACTTCAGACGAGCCTTAACACTGAGTGGATCGGGTCTGCTTGCCTACGTTGATGGCTTGGTTCCTTTCGTAGACCCTCTTGAAGGTCTAGGCCTCTATGATTCTCAAGAGGTTGGCATGTCCTCAATGCAGGTGACTGGCGAAATTGCTTTGACAATAACTGGAGTTGCGGGCGCAGCAAAGGGAGCAAGCACACTTGCTGTCGAGGGCGCCACAGGCAGTGGAAGGTTGGCTGCAGTGGGTAGAGCACTCTTTCGGAAAGGAGGCATCTTAAACAGCAATCGCTACCTTAGGCTCGGATATGGCCGAAGAGGCGGGGAACGAGTCTTTCGAGCTGCTGGAAGAGTTGTCGAGGCACTGTTCCGCCGGGCGCATATTGATATCAAGAGTCTGGGAAGTCTCTAGCATAGTAGGGATGACTCGTGAACCAAACACAGTTTCAGGACGATTGTAGGGGGAGGGTCGATGAATGGGCGGCGAGGCTGGGGCTGAGCTTGAGTTTTGAACTCGTCAGCGGACGCTCGGAGCGCTATCTCAAGGGCGATCTGAGACTGCCGCAAGGTGATGAGGTCCAGATCTACATCTATGAAGATGAGGCAGGATTTTTCCATCGAGAAGCCTGGCACGCTCTCGAATCTCAGGATTTCGACACTCCGGACGAGCTGGTCAAGCACCTATTGATGGAACTCTTGGAAGTGCTAAAGAGACCATGATGGGGCTGTTGGGGATGAGCATGCCGACTTCTCGATTTTTCGCAGTTTCCTTCGCCTGTGCCCTAGCTGTCAGCTGTTCCTGGTTGGATCAGGGTCGACAAGTGCGGACCGTAGCTAATATGCAAACGATCTCATCAGGGCTTGAGAGCCTGCGGGCGCTTCAACCAGATCTCCTCTCTGACCGCGGAAAAGTTCTTGGTGTAATCCGATCCGTTGCCTCGGGTCGAGATGCTTGGGGAAACGAATATCTCTACTACTACAAGATGAGCACGGCTGGACCTTCCTATGTCCTGATCTCGATGGGAAAGGACGGGCGGGCTGAGTACAAGAGTCCGGAGCTTTATTTTTCCCTCAGTGGGACGGAAATACATGTGAGCCTTGGCGAGACATCGTGTTTCGCGACGGCCACGCGGTTACGCTTGCGGGTAAGTAGTCCAACCTACGTCTTGAACACCGGAGTCGACGAAGAGTTTTGTGGAGTCGGAATACAGTCATGCCCGCTATAGAGGAGAGCAGAGGTGCTGCCCTGCTGAAAGCTGTTTCCGAGCTGAAGCCCGCTAGGACGCACGGGAACCTTCGCTCAATCGTGAGCCTGCTCACCCACCGCTCGGTTCTGGTCCGCATTGCGGCGGTCGAGTGCCTGGCAAGGGCCAACGCGGGCCATTCTGAACTCCGAGCAGCACTCTCCACTGAAAAGAACGACCTTGTGCTCTCGGCGATCTGTGAGGTATTGGAAGAGGCCGGGGATCGCAAGAGCGTCAAGCCGCTCAAGGCACTTGCGGAGAATCACCGGTCGACGGTAGCCCGAACGAGCGCCTTAGAGGGGATCTATTCGCTGGAGGGTGCTCGTGCGATGCCATTTTTGCGCCGTCGCTTGACGGCCGAGAAATCGCCGAGGGTCCGAGCGACGCTCGAAGTGCTCCTCTGGTGTCTCGGTGCCGTACCCTCGCTGGAGAGGGTCAAGGCCGCTCTGCGTTCGAGGGATTACATCGTTCGCTGCTCGATCGCGAACCTGTTGGAGAGGCTCACGCCCCGACAAAAGCGGCAGGAGGTGATCGCTGTGCTCGAAGCTTCCCTCGAAGCCGAGCCGACCGTCGCCGCACGGAGCAGCCTCGAGAGTGCAATTCGATCGCTTGGACGATAAAGAGTCTACTGAGAGTTTCCACGCGCTCGAACCCCCATAGAATGCCCTGAACTCATGGGCCTCTACCCGCTGATCCGTCCTCTTCTCTTCTGCCTCGATGCCGAGACCGGCCACGACGTGGGCTTGGCCGCGCTCCGTGCCGCGCAGGCGATTCCGGGCTGGACGGCGCTTGGGGCCAGGCGCAACCGTGCGACCGATCCGCGCCTCGCGCGCCGGCTGTTGGGGACGACGTTCCCGAACCCGATCGGCCTCGCGGCCGGGTTCGACAAGGACGGCCGCGCGGTGCGGGGGCTCGCCGTGCTCGGCTTCGGCTTCGTCGAAATCGGGACCGTGACGCCTCTGCCCCAACCCGGCAACCCCCGCCCGCGGATGTTTCGGCACCCGAAACTCCAGACGCTTCAGAACGCACTCGGCTTCAACAACCGGGGGATGGCCGCGATGGTCGCCGCGCTCGAACGCCTCGGACCGCCGCCGGTGCCGCTCGGCATCAATCTGGGCAAGAACAAGGCGACGCCGCCCGAGCGGGCGATCGACGACTACGAGATTCTCCTCCGCGGCCTGGAGCGTTTCGCCGAATATCTGGTGATCAACCTTTCCTCGCCGAACACCCCCGGCCTGCGCGACCTGCAGAACGAGAGCTTCCTTCGCGAGCTGTTCCGCCGCGCCGAGACGATTACCACCAAGCCGATCTTGGTGAAGATCTCCCCCGACTTGCCTCCCGCCGAGGCGGCAGAGCTTTCGACCGCGGCGCTCGATTTGGGAGCCGCCGGTCTGATCGCCACCAACACGACGATCGACTACGACCTGGTACCGGGTTGCGAACCACGTGGCGGACTCTCTGGCCGGATCCTCAAGAATTGCAGCTTCGCCACCTTGAAGGCGATCGCTCCCCGCATCCGCGACCGCGGCGTGCTGATCTCTGTCGGCGGCATAGATTCCGGGGAAGAAGCGCTCCGCCGCCTCGACGCTGGGGCGCATCTGGTGCAGCTCTACACGGGGATGGTCTTCGAAGGCCCGGGATTGCCGCGGCGGATGGTGCGGGAGATGGCGGCGGGGACTGCTGGGTAGACAAGCCGGGGATTGCCAAGTCTTCTAAGTTCCTGCGATGCGTTCGGAGCCTCCGCCTCAGCGAAGGCAGGCATCCACCAGGTCGAGGACATCCTGCAGAAACTCGGACGGTGCCCGCTCGACGAACCGGGTCCGACGGCTCTGATGATCGATGGACTTGACCTGCTCGACCATGACGAAACCGGACAGCGACGAAGAGGTCGGGAGAGGGAGGTGAAAGGGGAACCTGCGGTCCGTGTTCGTGATCGGGCAAACGATCGCCAGCCCCGTGTGCTGATTGAAGAGGTCTTTGCTGACGACCAGTGCCGGCCTCCGCCCCTTCTGTTCATGACCCGCCTGGGGATCGAAGGAGAGAGTTACGAAATCCCCCTGCCTCGGCGTGTAGCGAGGCACCTACCACTCCTCCCGACCTACCGGGGGTCCGAAAGAGACCTCATGCGGTTGATAGTCCTTCGGGATTCGAGCGACCAACTCAGCGAGGTCGAACTTGGGCCTCGCAATCTTTCGCACCACGATCTCGCCCGCGCTCACGAGGATCTCCACATCGTCCCCTACCGCGAGAGTGGCGAGCTCGAGCATCTGCTTTGAGATCCGCAACCCCTGGCTGTTTCCCCACTTCTGAACCTTTGCGACCATGGCGGCACCTCCCATTTACGTATAGCCGATGTATATACGCCAGGGTTGGAGGTGTCAACGTCTGCCACCGTTCAGGCCGAAGCGGCGCGTGCTACGGTGACCGAATGGCCGACGACCTCATCCTGCTCACCGGCGCCACGGGCTATGTGGGCGGGCGGCTGCTGACGGCGCTCGAAGCGCGGGGATTGGCCGTTCGCTGTCTCGCGCGGCGGCCGGCTCATCTCGACGGGCGGCTTGGGCAGAATAGCCAGGCGGTCGCCGGTGACGTGCTCGATCCGGCTTCGCTGGAGGCCGCGTTCGAAGGCGTCACAGCGGCCTATTACCTCGTTCACTCGATGGGTTCGACCGGCGAGTT
This sequence comes from Acidobacteriota bacterium, assembly GCA_040005235.1. Taxonomy (GTDB): domain Bacteria; phylum Acidobacteriota; class Thermoanaerobaculia; order Multivoradales; family UBA5704; genus DASYKS01. The sequence goes on from JBDTZG010000007.1 coordinate 115,430, forward strand.
CGAGGAGCAAGACCGGCGTGCCGCCGAGAGCTTTGCCCGCGCGGCGGAAGCAGCCGGAGTGCGCCGCATCATCTACCTCGGCGGGCTCGGCCAGGCGACCCCCGGCCTTTCGGCCCATCTGCGCAGCCGCCACGAGGTCGGCGAGATTTTGCGGGCGGGTGCGGTGCCGGTCGTCGAGCTGCGCGCTTCGATCGTGATCGGGCCCGGCAGCCTGTCGTTCGAAATGGTGCGCGCCCTGGTCGAGCGCCTGCCGGTGATGATCACGCCGCGCTGGGTAGACACTCCGGCGCAGCCGATCGCGATCGCCGATTTGCTCGCCTACTTGCTGGCGGCGCTCGACCTGGACCTTGCCGAGAGCCGCATCTTCGAGATCGGCGGTGCGGAGGTCGTCTCCTATGGCGGCATCATGCGCGAGTACGCCCGCCAGCGGGGCTTATGGCGCCGGATGATCCGGGTCCCCGTGCTCAGCCCACGGCTTTCCTCGCTCTGGCTCGGTCTGGTCACGCCGCTCTACGCTCGGGTCGGGCGGAAGCTGGTCGACAGCATGCGCCACGCGACCGTGGTGACGGATGACGCCGCCGCGCAGGCCTTTGCGATTCGGCCGATGGGTCTGCGCACGGCGATCGAGAAGGCGCTGCGCGGCGAGGAGCGCGAATTTGCGGCGCCCCGGTGGTCGGATGCGCTGTCGGCCGCCGGCCCGGTGCGCGAATGGGGAGGAGTCCGCTTTGGCAACCGCCTGGTCGATTCCCGCCGACTTCGAGTGAACGTACCGCCGGCAGCGGCTTTCGTACCGATCCGCCGGATCGGCGGCACGACCGGCTGGTACTTTGGCGATTGGCTGTGGCACCTGCGCGGCGCGCTCGACCTTCTGTTCGGCGGCGTCGGCATCCGCCGCGGACGCGTCGACCCCGAACAATTGCGCGTCGGCGACGTGCTCGACTGCTGGCGCGTCGAAACCTTCGAGTCCGACCATCGACTCGTCCTCTCCGCCGAGATGCTCCTACCCGGGCGCGCCTGGCTCGAATTCGAGGTGACGCCCGACGGTTCCGGCTCGCTGATCCAACAGACCGCGAGCTTCGACCCCATCGGTCTCGCGGGTCTCGCCTACTGGTACAGCGTCTGGCCCCTCCACCAGGTCATCTTCGAAGGAATGCTCCGCGCGATCGGCGCCAAGGCCGGGGAGGGAGGCCCTTGAGCGGGTCCGTCCAAGAAGGCGGGCGGAAACACCGAAGGCGGAATCAGCCCCTCGGTGCGACCGTTCCAACTTCGAAGGCTCTTCGGCTCGGCCGAAAAGGGGATCGTGATGAGGAAATTCGCGCTGGCTTGGGTCTGGCTTCTGGTGGGGTGCCAAACCACCGCTCCGCCCCCTCCCGTGCCGCCCGCGGCGACATTTGCAGCACCTGCCGCAGCGTTCAACGCTACGCACCTGACCTGGCCCGCGGGGCTTCCGGTCTATGACCACGTGGTGATCGTCGTCGAAGAGAACAAGGATTACGAGCAAATCTTCGAGGCGCCAAATTCACCTCAAGTTGCGCCCTACTTTCAGCAACTGAAGAGCGTCGGCGCGAGTCTCACCCAGATGTTTGCCGAAGAGCACCACAGCGAGGGCAACTACTTCTGGCTCTTCTCGGGGAGCAACCAGGACGTCGGGTTCATCGACCAGATTCCCTCGGCGATGTTTTCAACCCACAACCTGGGAGAGCGATTGGTTGCCTCTGGCCGCACATTCAAAGGGTATTCAGAAGATCTTCCCGTGATCGGCTCTAAAATAAATGGTGCCGGCCTCTACGCCAGAAAGCACGTCCCTTGGGCCAGTTTCTCAAACTTGCCGACCGGCACCACCGCGACCACCTCGGCAAACCTCCGCTTCAAGGATTTTCCCGCCGACTACTCGACCCTCCCGACCGTGTCTTTCGTCATCCCCAACCTCGTCAATGACATGCACGACGGCTCGACCGCGAGCGCCATTACGGCTGGGGATAAGTGGCTCAGGAAACATTTCGATGGCCCGAACGGCTATCTCGCTTGGGCCACCCAAAACAACAGCCTGCTGATCATCACCTTCGATGAGAACGACCACGGCCCCTCCGGCCTCACCGATCCCGCCGCCGCGGACTGGAAAAAGCGCAACCGCATCGTCACGATTCTCGCCGGAGCCCACGTCAAACCCGGCTACGAGGAAAGCCAGCGAGTCACCCACGTCAACCTCCTACGTACGCTGGAGGCGATGTACGGGTTGGAGAAGTCGGGGGCTCAACAGACGCTCGCGAAGAATGCGGGCATTTCGGACGACGCCATTCTCAAAGATGTCTTCGAGCCGGGGCCGTAGCCGAAGGCCGACTCCTGCGGTCCGCAGTCGACCTCGGCCTACTATTGGACGGCGTCGAGCATGAACCGCAACGAGGCGTTCGCCTGCCAGACCAACGACCAGCCGCCGGGCTGCCCCGGCGTGCAGCCCTGACCTGCGCAGGCGCTTGGTTCGTAACCTTGGCGGGAGCATTGGACGCCGCAGCGCAACCGCATCTCGTCACTGATCTCAATCAGGGGAGGGTGCCGGCCTATCTCCCGGCCCAGCTGTCGCAGGCGTCGAGCACGACGGCGTGCTCTATTTTCAGGGCGAGGATCCCCAGCACGGCTCCGAGCTCTGGCGGACGGACGGCACCGCGGAGGGCACTTACGCCCTGGTCGATCTCTGTCCGGGCAGCTGCTGGGGCTTAGGCGAGCCCCTGGGCTTTTTTGCCGGGCACCTCTATTTTCGCGGCGACGACCGCGAGCATGGGGCCGAGATCTGGCGCACGGACGGAACGGTGGGCGGCGAGGAGCTGCTCGCGGACCTCTGTCCGGGGACTTGCGGGACCGAACCGAGGGGCTGGAGCGAGTGGCGAGGAAAGCTTTGGTTCCTCACCCAGGCGTCCGGCGGGACAGCCACACTCTGGAACAGCGACGCCACCGCAGCAGGGACGAAGCCGGTCGCCAACCTCTGTGACGACTTCCGTCTCCGACGCCGCAGATAGGAAGGTCGACGCATCCACCTGGCCGGCCCGCCGCGCCCGGATGGCGAGATCGCCGGGTTCGGGGAGGGGATCTTGATCTCCCGCGGCTACCGCGAGCTATGGAAGATCGACGGCGCGGGAGCGACCGTCGAGCGGGTGCATGATTTTCAGCCCGAAAACGGCGGGTCCGGCCCGATCGACCAGCTCGTCTTGGGAGACCGGCTGGTGTTCTTGTCGCTCGACGGCACAAGGAAGCTTTTCTCTTCCGACGGCTCCGCGGCAGGCACGCCGCTTGGTGAGAGACGTCAACCCGAAGCGGCTGCCGAACCCCAATTTCTATCCCAACGATCCGCGGTTCGGACCCGAGCAGATCGGCGAGGGCTCGGACCCGAGCGACCCGGTCCTTGCCGGCGTCTCCCAGGCGCGAGACCTCACCCTCGTCGGGGGCCGACTGTTCTTCGTGGCGTTCCGGCCGGAAACAGGCACCGAGCTGTGGATCTCCGAGGGCACGGCCGAGACCACCCACATGGTGACCGACCTCCGCCCCGGCCCGCGCGGTTCGGCCCCTCAGTTCCTCAAGGTCGTGGGCCACCGGGTGGTCTTCGCGGCCGACGACGGCCTCTCGGGGCTTGAACCGTGGAGCAGCGACGGCACCCCTGAGGGGACCGTCCGGCTGGGAGACATCGCGCCGGGGCGGGACGCGAGCACGCCGGGGGCCTTCAGCATCGCCAACGGCCAGCTTCTCTTCGGGGCCGACGACGGCGAGCACGGGCGGGAGTTGTGGGCGATTCCGTTCGGGGACGTGGTGGGAGCGGCGGTGCGATAGAAGCGGAACCGAGGGGGCGAGGGCTGACCCTTCCCGCTCGGCGTCCCCCGTGCCAGAATAGCCGGGAGCCGTTTCTGCCGGGGGCGGGCCTCCGCCCTCGATCCGTCTTCTTCTAAAGCCGTTTCCTCACGAAACCGATCCGGGAGGTCATCCATATGTCCGATACCGCAGAGCGCAAGCTGGTCCACTACGAAGTCCGCGACGGCGTCGCCTACATCAAGCTCGACGATCCGCCGGCCAATACCTACACCCACGAGATGATGTTGCAGCTCGACGCGAGCATCGTCACCGCCCGGTTCGATACCTCCGTCCACGTCATCGTGCTCGCGGGCCAGGGGGAGAAGTTCTTCTGCGCGGGCGCCAACATCAACATGCTGAAGGCGGCCGATCCGACCTTCAAGTACTACTTCTGCCTGCACGCCAACGAGACGCTCTCCCGGCTGGAGCAGACGCCGAAGCTGGTCATCGCGGCGCTCGAAGGGCACACCGTTGGCGGCGGGCTGGAAATCGCGATGGCCGCGGACCTGCGAATTGCGAAGAAAGGCTCCGGCAAGACTGGACTGCCGGAAGTCACCCTCGGCGTCCTTCCCGGCACCGGCGGCACCCAGCGTCTGGTGCGCATGGTCGGCAAGGCGCGGGCGATCGAGCTGATGGCGACCGGCCGGCTGATCTCGTTCGAAGAGGCGAAGGAATACGGGATCGTCACCGAGATCTTCGACGGCGACGACTTCATGGGCCAGATTCACACCTACGCGACGCAGTTCTGCCCGCCGGGCAAGTCGGCGCGGGCGATCGGCCGGATCAAGCGCTCCGTCCAGTCGGGCGCCGAGATGTCGTTCGAAAGCGGCATGACGCTGGAGCGCGAGCTACAGCAGCAGCTGTTCCAGGGCGACGACGCGAAGGAAGGGCTCGCGGCCTACATCGAGAAGCGCGCGCCTCAGTTCAAGGGAGCTTAGAGATGGCTGATGTGAGCGCAACGCTCGCCGCCGCACCGAAGCTGCCGCCCGCCCAGCTGTTCGTAGGCGGCGCCTGGGTCGAGCCGGAAGGGGGCAAGACCTTCGCGACCACGAACCCGGCGACCGAGGAGACGATCTGCGCGATCGGCTCGGCGAGCGCCGGAGACGTCGATCGGGCGGTCGCGGCGGCGAAAGCCGCCCTGCCGGTCTGGTCGAAGAAAACCACCGCACGCCAGCGCGGCCTGCTGCTCTGGAAGATCGCCGACGAGCTGGAGCGCCGGATCGACGAGTTCGCCCTGCTCGAAACGCTCGACAACGGCAAGCCGATCTTCGAATCGCGCTACGTCGATCTGCCGACCGCGATCGAGGCACTCCGCTACTTCGCGGGCTGGGCCGACAAGGTGTCGGGCGACACGATCCAGGTGCAGGGGCCGTTCTCTTTTGCCTACACCCTGCGCGAGCCGGTGGGAGTGATTGCCGCGATCACGCCGTGGAACTTTCCGATCATCCAGGCGATGTGGAAGATCGCGCCCGCGCTGGCGTTCGGTAACACGATGGTGTTGAAGCCGGCCTCCAATACGCCGCTCACTGCCCTCAAATTCGCCGAGCTGGCGGCCGAAATGGGGCTGCCGGCGGGAGTGCTGAACGTCGTTCCGGGCGGGGGGGCGACGGTCGGCAACGCCATCGTTTCCCATCCGGACGTGGCGAAGATCACCTTCACGGGTTCGACCGAAGTCGGCCGCGATCTGATGAGAAATGCCTCGGCGATGACCAAGCGGCTAACGCTGGAGCTGGGCGGCAAGTCGCCGAACATCGTCTTTGCCGACGCCGATCTGGACGCCGCGATCAAAGGCGCCTACACGGGAATTTTCTACGGCAAGGGCGAGGTCTGCGCGGCGGGATCGCGCCTGTTCGTCGAGCGCTCGGTCCACGCCGAGCTGGTCGAACGGCTGGTCGAGCGGACCCAGAAGCTCAAGCCCGCCGATCCGCTCGACCCAAAGACCCGCCTCGGCTCGCTGGTCTCGATGGCCCAGCGCGAAAGCGTCCTCGGCTACGTGAAGATAGGCGTCGAAGAAGGCGCCCGCCTTGCGACCGGCGGCGAAGCGGCAAGCGTCAACGGCAAAGGCGCCTTCATGCAGCCGACCATCCTCGACAACGTCGCCAACTCCATGCGCGTCGCCCAAGAAGAGATCTTCGGCCCGGTCCTGGTGGTGATCCCGTTCGAAGACGAAAAAGAAGCGATCGCCCTCGCCAACGACTCGATCTACGGCCTCGCCGCGGGCGTTTGGACGCGGGACATCGGCCGAGCCCACCGGGTCGCCCACGAAATCCAGTCGGGCACGGTCTGGATCAACCAGTACAACTGGTACGACCCCGCCGCCCCCTTCGGAGGCTTCAAGCAAAGCGGCTTCGGCCGCGAGCTGGGCAAGGACGCGATCGGCTATTACACCGAGAGTAAGACGGTGTTCGTCGGCAAGTAGCGGAAGGTGCGAAAGCTGTTCCTGGGACCGCCGGCGTCCTCGCCGGCGTTTTTGTTCGAACTGATCGGATCAGGCGGCCTTCAAGAAAAAGTCGACGTGGACGGCGTCGTACGGAAAGACAAACCGGCCGCCGTGGGCTCGATCCAGGATCCCCGCCACCGCCAGGGCTGAGAGATCCTCTCCGACCGCGTTGGCGTCTCGTCCGGATCGCTCAGCAGCCTCGCCTGAAGTGACCGGGCCAGCTCCGGTGAGCGCCGAGAGCAACTCCCAGCGCGTCGGGGTCAGCACCTTAAATAGGAGCGCCGGTGTCTCAAAGCTGAGAAAATCTCCCTGCGGCTGGCCCTCAAATGCGGCCAGTACGCGGCGATCGGTTTTCTCGCGAGAAGCGACTTCAAGCGTCACGGTTCGCATGTTTGATTCTCCATCGTTTTTTCACCCAAACCCCGCCAGCAGATAAAACCACCCCCAAAGCGTCAGGAACGAAATCGGGATCCCCACCCCGACCAGCAGCGCGGCCAACTCGCCGTCGAGTCCGTATTCCTGGGCGACGATCGAGCCGGTGATCATGGGGGCCATCGCGGCTTCAAAGACGGTGACTTGAAACACCGGGCCGCGCGCGCCGAGGAGTAGGCCGAAGACGGCCAGGGCGAGGAGCGGTGCTGCGAGCAGCTTGTAGCCGAGTCCGATGCCCAGCTCGCGGCGTCGAGTTGTGAGGCCCTCGAATTGGAGCTGAATCCCTACCGAGAGCAGCGCGAGCGGAGTAAGCGTATCGCCCAGGCGGGCGAGCAGCGCGTTCGCCCAGGCGGGATATTCGAACGGCCTTAGGGCGACCGTGGCGAGCAGGGTGAGAAAAGGTGGGAAGAGCAGCACCCTGCGGGAGATTTCGGCGACTGAGGTTTTTTCGCCCTCTCTCGCGGCGAGCCGCGTCGCCAAGAGGATGCCGGGGATGTTGAGGCAGAGAAACGTACCGAGCTGGTCCGCCATCACGCCCACGCCGAGAAGGCTCTTGCCGTAATAGGCCTCGATCATCGGCAGGCCGACGAACGACGTGTTGCCGAGCGCCGCGGTGAGGCAGAGGGCTCCCGTGGCCTCTCGGCTCAAGACCCCGAATCGCCACAGCAGTAGGAACAGTCCCGCCCCGATCGAGAAAACCAGCCAGGGCATCAGCGCCGGAATCAGCAGGCTGCGCTCGAACTTGAGCGCATGGACGTGCTCCAGGACCAACGCGGGGAGGGCGACGTAGAGAACCGCCAGGTTGAGCGGTTTGGACCCCTCGGCTCCTACCTTGCCGCTGGCCCGAAGGACAATCCCGGCGAGCAGACAGACGGTAAGGAGGACAAGGTTGCTCACCGGGCGGAAACGCTATCACCGCCCGGCGGCGGCGCCCGGCGACCCTTCCGCCGCGAGCCCATACGACTCCTCGTGCCGCCGTCGCCAGAAGGGCGCTTCGGGCCACCGGGCCTCCTGCGCGTAATGCAACCTCTGCTGATCGAGATAGGTGCCGTAGGCGCGCTCCAACAGATCCAGATACGCGAGGCGCGCTTCGTCCCGGCCGGCGAGGAGGTCGGCGATCGCGTGGCCGCCGTAGAAGCCTGAGCCCATGGCGCTCGCCACTCCATGCGAGGAGAGCGGGTCGTACGCTTTCGCGGCGTCCCCCAGGGCGATCCAGCCTTCGCCCACGATCGTGTCGAGCCGTGAGCTTTCGGCCGGCTGGACCTTGAGGGGCGCCGTCACCCGGTAACCGGCCCCTTCGACTCGCTCCCGGGTCGCCTCGGTTCGGCGCAGAAGCTGCCACCAGGCGCCCGGATCGGCGGTCGCGCGCCGGAGGGGGCGGTCGAGAAGGTCTCCGTCGCTCAAGTACGCCACGGCCAAGCGGCCGTCGGCCAGCAGGGCCGAGTACCACCAGCCGTCGGGGGTGGCCTCGACCAGGGTGTAGGTGTCTGCTGCGGGCGTCGGGCTCGCGAGGAGTCCGGTGATGCCGGTCAGCCGGTCGTAGCGCACCCGTCGGGCGCCGAGCCGGCGGGCGAGCCGGGCGTGGCGGCCGGTCGCGTCGGCCACGAAGTCGACGTCCAGAGCTTCGCGCCGACCCGCTTGGAGGACCGTGAGGCGCCATCCCCGTTCGGTGCGGAGGCAACCGGCCAGCCGGGTGCCCCAGCGCCATTCGGCGCCTGCCTCTTGGGCGCTCTCGGCGAGGCGTGCCTCGAAACGGCGCCGATCGACGTGCCAGCCGTTGCCGAACGGATTCGCCAGGAACGGGCTTTCGGCCGGCCGGGCGGAGCCCCAGTGCGACCGGTTGCCCTGGGAGCGGAGATGACCGTCCGCTTGGAGCCAGGCTTCGAGCCCGAGATGCTTGAGGAGAGGGTTGAGACCCGGCGGCAACGTCTCGCCCACTTTGAGTTGCGGCGCGGGATGCGCCTCCAAAACGATCGGCTGAACGCCGCGCCGGGCAAGCACCCGGGCGGCCACCGCGCCGGCGGGACCGCCGCCTACGATGGCCACCCGAGGTGCGTCGTGCATCAGCGCGAATCTCGCCGGAGATTGCGCCGCCTTGGGTGCATCTCCTCCACCGGCTCTGCCACTTCTTCCGCTTCTTCGGCAACCGCTTCCGCGAATCCCGGCGCCGCCGCCTTCAGCAGGACCGGCTCGATCCCCTCGACCTTCAGCAGCTGGCGCCAGGACGGATCGGCTGTGGTGAACGAGGGGTCGCGCTGGGTTTCCACCCAGGAGCGCGCCGGCAGCCCCGGCTCGGGCTCCACCCCTTCGGGCGCCGTCCGCTCGGTGACGATCCCGAGCAGGCTCCACTCTTGGACCATGTTGTTGATCCTCTGTTGGTAACTGGAGCCCTGGATGTCGCGCAGCCAGAACTGGCGATAGCCGGCGTTTTTGAGCCGCTGGGCGTAGGGGAGACGAGGATCGTTCGCCTGCTCGAACGCCTGCTCGCTAAGCACCTGGTTGGGCACCCGGGCGGCCCAGAACGACGGGACGGGCAGATAGCTCGATGCGTCGTAGCCCGCGAGGCAGCTCGCCTCGTCGGTCTGCCAGGGGATGCCGAGCCAGCGGGAGAGCGAGCCGGGGCCGCTCGCCGCGAGCGGTCCGTTCTCCCCCAGGCAGACCTCCGGGGTGAGCACGGGGCCGAAGTCATCCGAAGGAGCGACGTCAGGCGGCAGGATGTGGAGCCGAAACGGCAGGCCGTGCGCCTCGGCCGGCGGGCGCCACATCCGCGGCACCCGCATCGGCCAAGTCATCTCGATGCCCGGATGGAAGGGGCCGCCGAGGCACCCTTCGAGCGGCGTCCGGTCGAGCGCGCCCGGCTGGGCTTCGAGCGGGAGCGATTCGAGGTCCGGCGGCGGCTGCACCGGTTCACCGGTTTCGAAGTCGCCCTCGGCCCAGCGCTTGAGCCAGCCGTAGAGCGTCTCGGTGAGCGCCAGCTCGTCGATCGCGATGCCTTCGTAGTCGCCGAAACCGTCGCCGTAGAAGGGCGGGAGATGAGAAGGCTGCGGCGGCGGCAATTGCACCCGGCGGCCGGGCCGGTCCCAAGGCTGCACCGGCCGGCGAAACAGGCGGAAGACCGCCTCGCGGTCAGGTCTCGCGGCCGGGCTCGGGTCCGCGAGTTTCGCGCGCGTCTGCGGGTCGGTGTAATCGCCGGGCGAGCCCGCGCCGAACAGGAGGTACATCCCCTGGTTAACCCAGCTGCTGTGCACCATCCGTTCGAGCAGCGGGTAGATGTGCTCCCAAAAGGTCAGGCGCTCGACCGCGGGTAACCACCCGTGGCGCACGAAGAGATCGTAGACCACGTCGTACATCGTGACCACGCTGTACAGGCCGGGGCCGAAGTTCGGCGGAGTCACCACCACCATCGCCGGCTCGGCGTGGAGCGGTTCGCTGCTGCCGTGGAGCTTCACTTGGGCGCGCACGGGTCCGTCGGAGATGTCGTCGTACCACCCCTCGTTGTTGGCGAACGTGATCGCCGGCTGGTTCGTGGAGGAGGCGGATTTGCCTTCGCCGCCGAGAACGATCAGGCGCCCCTTTTCGTCCGTGCGCAGCTCGCCGAGGGGCACCTGGATCGGCGAGCCGTCGCCGAACCGGATGAAGCCGCCGTCGAAGCGATAGCGCGGCCCGCTCGTGCCGCGCCCGCTGATCCGGAGGGCGCCCGGATCGATCACCAAAGCGGGGCGCGAGCCGCTGGTGACGGAGCCGTTCCGGAAGGTGGTGGACATCGCGTACTGCTTGAGATCCATCGCGTTGAAGAACTGATACCAGGCCGCCTTGCGGTTCGCGAGGTGGACCCCCCAGGTGATCTCCGCGTCGTCGGCGGTGATCTCCCGCACCACCCGTCCGTCCTCGTCGTAGCCGTAGATGCGGAAGCGGGCCGCTTCCTTGCGCACCTCGCCTTCGTCGTTCTTGAACCCGCCGGGGCCGGGATCGGCCGTCCGGCCGGGCACCTCCGGCGCAAGGTAGTAGTCGTGGGCCGGGGCGTTGCCGACCCTGGCCACGCCGACAGAAGGATGGATCGCACAGCGGACGATGGGCTTTGAATCGGACATTCGCGGCTCTCCTCTTTCAAGCGACAAGTGCGGAAGCGAAAGCTTAGCTCAACAACCTTTCCAAATCCTCCGCCGTCAGCTGTTTCAACAGGCGGGTGTCTTGGCTCACGATCGCGTCGGCCAGCGCCCGTTTTTCCTTTTGCAGCTCGATGATCTTTTCTTCCACCGTGTCGCGGGCGATCAGGCGGTAGGCGAAGACGGCTCGGGTCTGGCCGATGCGGTGGGCGCGGTCGATCGCTTGGGTTTCGACCGCGGGGTTCCACCAGGGATCGAGCAGGAAGACATAGCTCGCCGCGGTGAGATTCAAGCCGACGCCGCCGGCCTTGAGGCTGATCAGGAACAGGCTGCAGGTAGGGTCGTTTTGGAATCGATCCACTTTCGCCCTGCGGTCGACCGTCTTGCCGTCCAGATATTCGTAGACGACTCCGGAACGATCCAGTCGGTCGCGCACGATCGCCAGAAACTTGGTGAACTGGGAAAAGACGATCGCCTTGTGCCCGCCGGCTTCGATCTCCGCGATCTGTTCGAGCAGCGCGTCGAGCTTGGCACTCGGTTCCTTGAGCATGCCCGGATCGATCAGCGCGGCATGGCAGGCGGCCTGGCGCAGGCGGAGGAGCGCTTCGAGCACGATGATCTTGGCGCCGTTCAAGGAGGGCGCCGCCTTGCCGAGCAGGACCTGGCGGTAGTGGTCGCGCAGCTGGTCGTAGCGCTTCCTCTCTTTGGCCGACAGCTCGCAGAACAGCGTTTGCTCGGTTTTCGGCGGTAGCTCGGTCAGCACCTGATCTTTCGTCCGCCGGAGCAGGAGCGGCGACAGCGCGCGGGCGACCGTGGCGAGGGCCGCCGGTGGGAGCCAAGAGCGTCCGGCATGATCGGAGAGAACCGGGAGCGCGCCGAGCAGGCCGGGGTTCAAAAACTCGAACAGCGACCAGAGCTCTCCCAGGTGGTTTTCGATCGGCGTGCCGGTGAGGGCGAGGCGCAGGCGCGAGCGAATCAGGCGGCAGGCTTTCGCGGTCTGCGAGGCAGAGTTCTTGATCGCCTGCGCCTCATCGAGCACCACGAGATCGAACTCCATCTCGCGCAGGCGAGGCAAGTCGAGGCGGAGGGTGGCGTAGGTGGTGACCAGGACGTCGTAGCTCCCGAGATTCCCCGCGAGTACGTGGCGGTCGGCGCCGTGGAAGATGCCGAGCCGTAAGCCGGGAGTGAAGCGCGCGGCCTCGTCCGCCCAGTGGGGCACCACGCTCTTCGGCACCACCAGAAGCGACGGCCGTCCCGCGGGAAGCCCTTGGGCCTTCCTCGCCGCGAGGTGGGCGAGCAGCTGAATCGTCTTGCCCAGGCCCATGTCGTCGGCGAGGCAGCCGCCGAGGCCAAGGTCGGCGAGCAGCGCAAGCCAGGCGAGTCCGATCTGCTGATAGGGACGGAGAGAGCCGAAGAAACCTTCCGGCGCTTCCGCCGGAACCAACCGATCGAACGAGCGGAGGCGCTCGCGCGCCCGGGCGAAGATGGCGTCCACCTCGACCGCCGGCTCCGCGGCGAGCAGGGCGTCGAGCACCAAGGCTTGGTGCGCGCCGAAGCGCAGCGCTTCGCCCTCTCCCGAGCCGGCCGCGAGACGCGCCATCGAGCCGTACCGGGCGAGCCATTCAGGCGGCAGCAGCCCGACCGAGCCGTCGGGCAGATCGATGTCGATCCGCCCTTCGCGCACCGTGCGCAAGAGTTCCGGCAGCCGGGCGGAGACGCCGCCGAAATCGAGTGCGCCGTCCAGATCGAACCAGTCGATGCCAGAGGCGACCTTCAGGTCGAACCGGCCCGCCGAGCGTAGCGGGCGCCCTTCGATCTCGATCTGCCAGCCCTGTTCCTCGTGAGCCTTCTGGGCGTTGAAAAAATCGGCGGTGGTAATCCAGGCCATCTGCCCCGAAACCAGCCAACCCGCGGCAACGAGCTGGTCGCGACGCCTCGCCTCGCCTTCGAAGTCGCGCGCCAGGCGTTCTCCGGGAGCGCTGCCCGGCAGAATCGTTCGGGGATCTTCGACCGTCGTCCGCTGATCGCCGTACATGAAGCCGAACTGGCCGCCGACCCGGTTGCCCTCCCGCGGGAAATAGACCTCCATCCAGGGGGTCAAGGGAAGATTTTCGACCCGCGGACGAAGGCGCTCGGGCACGGAGAGCGGCGGCAGCCGGGGATCGCCCCACAGCGTTTCGAGCGCGGCGCCGACATCGCGCTCCGGGATCTCGACCATCTCGTCGCGGCGCAGCAGGTTCACCCACGGGAGCGCCTCGGTTTCGACCGCGAAGCGGGCAACGCGGTCAGCGAGGAAGACCACGCCGGAGGCGAGCAGCAGCCGCGGGGCGGTGAGCGGAATCTCTTCCCCCTCGCGCACCAGCCGTCCGGTCAGCCGGAGCATTCTCTCGTGGTCTTCCAGGGCGAGCGCGAACCGCCAAGGCGGCCCATCGTCCCACGTGAGCGGAACCGGCTCGGCCCCTTCGTCCCACCAACCGAAATGGCCGGTGGCACAAAGCATCGGAACGACCACCGGCATGAGCGCGGAAGGAACGGTCGCCGACGAGACCGTGGAGCCGTAGTAGCGCCCCAGCGAGCGCCAATTCGACTCGGGCAGCGTCGCGAGCAGCTCGATCGCGGAGCGAACCGCCACCGGCGCCTCGTTCGGATAGCCGATGCGCAGGATGAACGCGCGGCGCTTGCCGCGCTGCCCGGTCTTCAACGTCGGCTGTTGGATGAATTCGACCTTCAGCTCGCCGCGCTCCGAGAGGGTGGAAGAGCCTTGCGGCAAGAGCCAGACGAACGGCGGCAGCGCGGAGGTTCGGATCGAGCTTGCCGAAGGCAGCGACGCGCCCAACCCGCCTGACACTCCCGACCTGCCGGCCGTCAAGCCGGCGATCTTCTGGCGCCAAGGGCTTGGGGGCAGCTCTCCGAGCGAGCGGTCGCCGAGCAGAGCGAGAGCCGGCCCCAGATCGACCCCGGATTCGGCGTCGCCGAGCTCCAGGTAGAGCTCCTGCGCACCCGGAACCCGCAGCGAGAAGCCGAGGCGGTCCATCTCGACCAGGGTCGCCCAGATGTGTTTGCAGACGTCCGCCTCGGCGTACGCGCAGTTGCAATCGACGTCCAGGCTCAGATCGGCGATCGCGAGCCGCCAATCGATCCGAACCTGGTAGCGCTCCGAGGCACTGCCCCGCACCGCGGCCTGGAGGAACGATTCGGCCTCGGGCGCGCGTACGACCCGGACCCGTCCCTGGCGGGCGTACGACTCCCCGCGGCTCCTCACCGCGCTCGAAACCGAGCGGCGACACCTCGCGGCGAGAGTTTTCATGGGCAGAGCGTACTCGATGCGCCGCGCCCGAACGACCGGCTGGCCCTTCCTCGGCCTCTCCGATAACATCCGAATCCAAATCGAATCGAGCGTACCCCCGAGCTGATCCGGTCCCTCTCTTTTTCACCCCCGCGCGCGGTGCTGCGCGGCGGGGTGCGGAGCCCAAGAGCCTGCTGATGAATCACATCCATCCGATCCAGCCTATCGCGGCCCTCCTGCTGATCGCCCTGTTGATCTACCTTCGCGTCAAAGGGAAGAAGGAGAGGGGCGGCGAGAAGCCGAAGCGCGTCGAACCGAAAGTTACCATCGAGCGGCCGGCGAAGGTCGAAGATCCGCCCGAGGTGGTCTACGCGAAGCTGCGCCGCCGAGCGTTCGAGATCACCCCCGAGGCGCTTGGGCTCGCCAACGATCTGGCGTCGGGCGATCCGTACGTCCTGCTGATGGAAATGGGCATGCCGGGCACCGTGGTGACCCTCGCCTGTTTCGCCGATGGCGACGCGGGCGTCTATTACCAGACGGGAGGCGGCATGATCGGCGGGCGCGCACACGAGACGGTGCGAAAAGCGGCCAAGGGATTCATTGCCCAGATCAAACCGCTGGTGGTCGGCATGAACAAGATGGCCGATCCTCCGCTGCCCGACCCAGGCCGAGTGCGATTCACGGTCCTCACCCTGGAGGGAGTCTTTACCGCCGAGACCGACCGCGAGGCGCTCGCCGAACCGGACAACGCCCTGTCGCCCCTGTACTACAGCGGCCAGGAAGTGGTCAGCCAAATGCGCGAGGTGCTGGCGCAGAAAACTTGAGGCAGGCGGAAAAGGCCGAAGGCCCCCGGCGCCCCCCGGCGGCCCGTCCGGCCCAACGGGCCGGGAGAACCAAGCCCAGGGCTGAGGCCGAAGGCCGATGCCCTGGGTTGCAAGCCCACCCGCGGCCTGAAAGGCCGCGAGAGCTTCCGGCCCACACGTAGCGCTCGTCAAATTCTCCATGGGCCTCCAGGAACGCCCGGAATCTGCGGATCCGTCGACTCGGGTTCTCGCGGCCTTACAGGCCGCCAGGCCGGAGCGTCAAGCCGATTGAAGCGGCGGAGGCGGAGCTTTTGGGAGGGATGGGTGCATTCGCTCCCAGGAAGCGACTTCCCAGCTCAGGAAGCGACTTCCTGGGCCAGATAGCCGCTATCGAGCGTGGATAGCGGCTCTCGGCTTCCGATAGCGGCTATCTAGCGCGGATAGCCGCTATAACTCCCAGATAGCGGGTATCCAGTCCAGATAGCGGCTATCCGTCACCGATAGCGGCTATCCAGCTCCGATAGCCGCTATAACTGCCAGATAGCGGCTATCCGCCACCGATAGCGGCTATCCGCCACCGATAGCGGCTATCCGCCACCGATAGCGGCTATCCAGGGCGGATAGCGGCTATCTGGCCCGTGCGGCGGCTGTCGCGCCCGTAGAGCCGGTACCTTACTCCCAGACCTGTACGACCTTGTCGCGTTCGATGCTCCAGGTGCCGTCGACCTTGCGGAGGAAGAGGCTGCCTCGAAACTTGTCGTTCTCTCGGGTTCCTTCCAGGACCAGCTCGGCTTGATCGTTCTTCGTTCGGCCGCCGGAGATTTCGATCGACGGCAACGCGAGAGAGGGTAAGGCGTCCTGGAGGTCGTTCTTGAGACTCGCCCCCTTCTCCTCGGCGGATTGTCCCTCGAAGCCGTCGAGGCGGGCGGCGATCGTCTCGCCGCAGGCTTGGGCGATCTTGGCGCGGTCGGCGCTCGGGATCGCCGAGCGGCAGCCGAGCAGCCAGGCTCCGGGCTCGCCGCCGTCTTTCGCGAGCGCCACAACGCCCGACGCCTTCGTGATCGAAACCGCGAGCGTCAGATCGATGTCCAGCCCGCCGCCGTCGGCTTCGTCGGCCGCCTTGGTGCGGATACTCCCCAGGATCTTGCCGGCTTCGATCGTCAGGCGCGACTGGGCGGCCTGCGAGTGCGAGCTGCAATAGCCGCAGGCGGCGCCGCCCGGCAGGCGGTAGGAAGCGCCTTCCCAGGACGCCTCTTCCTTCCCGACGTCCAAGGTGACGGCGCCGTTGTCCTCTTTCGTCTGGCGGTCGATCTCTCCCTCTACGTCGAGTGCCGCTTCGAGCGCCTTCCGGTCGAGCCGGCGGCCGGCCAAGCGAACTTTGATCACCGTTTCGTTGGGGAAGAATCCTTTGCCCTCGTAAGCGTAGGCGTCGACGATCGAAAAGCTGTCGCCCTCCTTGGCGAACGTTCCGGTTCCCGCCGAGGAGGACGCGGCGAGGGCTCGCGCCTTGTTTTTTCGTTTGTGCTTGCCCCGGGGCTTCGCCGTCGCGGGGGATGCGGCGAGCAGCACGGCGACGATCAGGGCGAGGAACGACGTGAGGCGCAAGGGGATCTCCTGATTCGTCAGGTCGAGCGGACCGGGAGATTCTGGTCGGCGGTCTCGGGAGTGTCAATCGGGGCGTCGATCGCCGCGAGGGCGACCGAGAGCATGCCGATCGCGAGATGGTAGTAGTTGGCGTGGGCCTGCTTGCTGCACGAAAAGAATGCCAAGAGGGTCAACGCACAGGCGACCGAGAACCCGGGGGGGGTACGCGCCCCGCGCCGAAGCGCCAGGCCGATCGCCCCGATCGCCGCCAGCGGCGGCAGAAACGCGAGCTTCCGGGCGACGGCGTCGGGCAGGAGCGCCAGAAAGGTGAGCGAGTCGGGCCGGTAAGGCTGGGCGAGATGGACCGCCACGACCGAGGTATAAAAAGCGCGAGGGTCCCAGAGGACGAACGGCGCGGTGATCGCGAGGGCGATCCCGAGCGCCTGAAGCGCCAATCGCGGCAGCCGCCGGGCGGGCAGGCTCCAGGGTGCCAAAAGCTGCAGGAGCGGGGCGAGCACGATCAGGTACTGCTTGACCGCGAACAGGGCACCCAGCAGCCAGGGCCTGCCGCGCGGTGCCCGGACGGCGGCCCAAAGAAAGGCCGCGAACAGCAGCACCGGGAACGGCTCGGTCCAGCCCTGTTCGAGAACGTAAAACCCGCGCGGCGTGAATAGAAACAGAGCCGCGGCGAGTGTACCCATCCGGCCCGGCGCCAGGAAGGCGATCAGAGCGCCGGCCAGAGTGGTAGCGACGACCTGGGCGAGCCGCGGATCGCCGCCGAACAGGTAGCCGGGAAACGCGAGCAGCAGGCTCAACGGCGGATAGGGAAAGCCGAACCGCAGCCGATCGCCTTGCCACCAGCCGGGGGCGTAGAGCTTTGCCGATTCCTCCTCGTCGTAGATGTCCGGCATCGCGAGCCGATAGGGATTCTCTCCCCCGGCGAGCGCGCGGCTCCCCTCCTGCTGGAAGACGAAGACGTCGATCTTCGGCTGCGGCTGGGAGCGGACGGTCCAGATCCCGAGCGCCAAGTGGAGCGCGAGCAGGAGGAAGACCAGCCCCTTTCGCCAGCCGGCAGGTGCGTGGAGGCCGGCGAATCCCACCACCCCGGCGAGCAGCAGGCCGCAGCCGAACCAGCTCCAATCGAAAGAATCGCCGATCGGACCGGCCGGGTCGCCGTTGAACATCTGGAGGATCTGGATCGCGAAGACCGCGGCGCCGAAGGCGAACAATGCCCGCTCGCTCGGCGCCGTCCGGTTCGTTCGGCCCAAACCGGCGATTCCGCCGACCAGGGCTACGCAGATCGCGAGCCCGACGCCCACCCAGGCCAAGCCGAGGACCGAAAACCGCGCGCCGCCAACTTCGACGCCCTGGCCGAGCGCGAAGATCGCGGCCACCAGCGCCCAGGCGGAAATCCGCCGTGTGGGGCTCGCGGGGTTGGCGTCCTCGGACATCCGAACCGGAGGCTTCAGCGGACGATCTTCGCCATCACGTGCTTGATCTGGGAGTAGTCCTCGATCGCGTAGGCCGACATGTCCTTGCCGTAGCCCGACTGCTTGTAGCCGCCGTGGGGCATTTCGGAGACCAGCGGCATGTGATCGTTGATCCAGACGCAGCCGAAGCGGAGCTTCCTCGCGGCATGGAGCGCGCGGTTCACGTCGCGGGTCCAGACCGAGGCGGACAGGCCGTACTCGACGTCGTTGGCCCAGGCGATCGCCTCGTCGTCCGAGCCGAACTTGGTCACCGTGACCACCGGCCCGAACACTTCCTTCTGCACGATCTCGTCGGTTTGGAGCGCGTCGGCCACGACCGTCGGCCGGTAGTAGAACCCGCGGCCGGCTCCCGAGCCGCCCCCGGTGAGCACTCGGGCGTGCCCCGTGCCTTTCGCCCGCTCGACGAAGCCGGACACCCGGTCCCGCTGTGCGGCCGAGACCATCGGTCCGAGGGCCGTCTCTTCCTTTTCGATCGGCCCCATCTCGATCGATTCGACCGCCGGCACGAGCTGCTCCAGCAGTTGATCGTAGATCCTGTCTTTGGCGTAGATCCGGCAAGCCGCCGTGCAATCCTGGCCCGAATTGGCGAAGCCCGCGAACTTGATCGTTGAGACCGCGAGATCCAAATCCGCGTCGTCGAAGATCACCACCGGCGCCTTGCCGCCCAGCTCCAGATGCACTTTTTTGAGCGTCGCCGCCGCCGCCCGGGCCACTTCTTTCCCCGTCGCGACGTCGCCGGTGAGCGAGACCATGCCGACTTTCGGGTGCGCGACCAGCGGCGCCCCGACCTCCAGCCCGTGTCCGGTGATCACGTTGAACACCCCCGGCGGAAAGATGTCGGCGGCCAGCTCCGCGAGCCGCAGGGCCGTGAGCGGCGTCTGTTCCGAAGGCTTGAGCACCACGGTGTTGCCCGCGGCGAGCGCCGGGCCTATCTTCCAGATCGCCATCATCAGGGGATAGTTCCAGGGGGCGATCAGGCCGACCACGCCGATCGGCTCTCGCCGGATCATGCTGGTGTAGCCGGCCAGATACTCGCCCGCGGCCTTGCCTTCCTGGCACCGCGCGGCCCCGGCGAAAAAGCGCAGGTTGTCGACCACGAAGGGCAGCTCGGACCGGGCCAAGGTGATCGGTTTGCCGACGTTGCTCGCTTCGAGCGTCGCCAGCTCCTCGGCGTTCTGCTCGATCCGGTCGGCCAGCTTGAGCAGCATCAGGCTGCGCTCGGCCGGGGTCGAATCGCACCAGGTTTCAAACGCCGTAGCCGCCGCCTCGACCGCCAGGTCGACGTCCTCGCTCGAACCGTAGGGAACGACCGCCAAGGGCTGCTCGGTGGCGGGGTGGACGAGCGTCTCGGTATCTTCCGTCGCCCCGGCGGTCATCTGGCCGTTCACGAACATCGAATAGGTCTTCATGCGCGCTCCGCTGGGACGAAAGGTGCCGCGATCCGTTTTGGCTTAGAAAGTGAGCGAGGCGCCGAAGGTGACGATCATCTCGTCTTCCGACGTGCCGGTGAGCGAGGGATCGGCCTCGCGCCGCTTGTCCAAGCTGTCCAGCGCGATCGAGCGCTGGACCGACCCGTGGATCGTGAGGTTGTCGCGGATCTGGAGCGGCACGTTGATTCCGACCAGAGCGTCGTTCAAGGTACCGTCGCTTACCGCCTTGTTGTTGTAGCCGAAATCCCAGCCTACCGAGCCGGTAAAGTCGAGGCTCGACTTGGCTCCGAGCGGGAAGCTGTGCGAGATGCCGACCGTGCCGTAGCCGCCCTTCACCTTGTCGTTGTCGTACCAGTAGCTGATCTTGGGCGACAGCGGGCCGCCGAAGCCGAGAGAACCGTAGACCTCGTAGGTGTCCAGGAAGACCAGGATCTGCTCGGCGTCCTTGTTGTATTGATAGCTGACCCCGCCGAGCGTGAGCGTGGCGCTGCCGAGCGGAATCGCGTATTCGGCCCCGAGATCGATTTCGCGGTAATCACCCCCCGGAATCTTGCCCGCATACCCGTAGCTGTAGAGCGACAGGTTGCCCACGCCGAGCACGACGTACGGCGTGAGCACCTTCTCGCCATCGAGCAGATCGGAGCCGCGGAACAGGTAAAGGCTGCTCCGATCGACGCCCGCCGTAAAGCTCCAGCTCTTGTCCGGCGCACCCTGGCCGAAACCTGGCGCGGCGACCGTGGCGATCATCGCGAGAACGAGTAGGGCGGAATGCGGCGCGAGACGCGAAATCTTCATAGGTCATCCCCTCGGGAAAGAAAAGCTCAAAACGCCGATCCGCGGCCGCGAGGCGCGCCGCCGATCGAATCGCATCGGAATGAGCTGCCGGTAGTCTACTTCGACTTGATACTGTTCGGCCTGCCCTTGGAGGAGGACCGGCGGACATGGAAGAAATGACGGAAGCAGCGGCCGAGACCTCGTTCCGGGATCGCCTCCGGCCGATCCTCAAGAGCCAGTACCACGCGGCGCTGGGGATGCTGAAGCAGGGGATCGAGCGCTGTCCCGAGGATCTCTGGGTGGACGGGGGACCGACGAATCCGTACTGGCGGATCGTCTACCACGCGCTCTACTTCACCCATCTTTATCTTCAGCCGCGACTGGAGGATTTCCGTCCCTGGGAGCATCACCAGACGGGATTGCACGATATGGACGACGTGCCGGCGTCGGACGATGTGATCGACTTCTTCGAGCTGTCGCACCGCCCGCCGCAAACCGGGCCGTACACGAAGGAGCAGATCCTGGCGTATTGGGAGATCTGCGACGGGATGGTCGATCGGGTGGTCGATTCGCTCGACCTCGAAAGCACCGAGAGCGGCTTCAGTTGGTACCCGATCTCGAAGCTCGAACACCAGCTCGTCAACCTCCGCCACCTGCAACACCACGCGGCACAGCTCGGAGACCGCCTGCGAAACGCGACCCGCGACCACGGCGTCGAGTGGTACGGCCGGTGGCCGAGGCCGAAGCGGTAGGTTTTTGAGGTGACCAGGTGCAATGGATAAGAACGAAACCGAGCCCCGATTCTTCGCCCGCCCCGCGGATTTCCGCCGTTGGCTCGCCGCCCATCATGCCAAGGAGAGCGCTCTCGTGGTCGGGTACTACAAGCTGGGCTCCGGCAGGCCGAGCCTTACCTGGCCCGAGTCGGTCGACGAGGCGCTCTGCTTCGGTTGGATCGACGGCGTCCGCAGGCGGCTGGACGAGGAGAGCTACGCCATCCGGTTCACGCCGCGAAAGCCCGACAGCACCTGGAGCGCGATCAACATCCGGCGGATGGCGGAGCTGATCGCCGAGGGGCGGGTGCAGCCGGCCGGCCTCGCGGCGTTCGAGAAGCGGTCGGAAAAGAAGTCGGCGATTTATTCGTACGAACAGCGCGAGGCCGCGGCCTTCGATGCGGGATTCGAGCGCCGCTTCCGCGCCCGAAAAGCCGCCTGGACGTTCTTTGCGGCGCAGCCGCCCGGCTATCGACAGCTCTCCACGTACTGGGTCATGACCGCGAAGCGGGAAGAGACGCGCGAGAAGCGCCTGGAGAAGCTGATCGAGGTCTCGGAAGCGGGGAAACGGATTTGAAATAGCCGCTTGAGACCACGCGGACCGCCCCAAGCCGAGAAACTACTTTCGATCTGCAACCCAGCGCTGGATGAAGTCGAGGTATTCCGGCACCGGCATCATGTTGAGATCGTCGTCGGTGAAGCCTTCTTTTCGCCGAGCTTCGTAGAAAGCGGCTGTGAAGTCAGAGAAGTGGAACCAGATCTTCGTCGGGGGACAGATCGTGGATGCTGTACTTCGATTCGCGGATCAGTGAACAGATCTTGTC
>JBDTZG010000008.1:0-135095 GCA_040005235.1 Acidobacteriota bacterium
CGAGACCGAAGGGCTGGTCGGCTTCTTCGTCAACTCGTTGGCGATCCGGATCTCGGCCGACGCGGAAGCCGGAAAGGCTCCCCGCTTGGGTGATTTGTTAGAGCGGGCCCGAACGGCGGCGCTCGGCGCCTACGCCCATCAGGATTTTCCCTTCGACCGCCTAGTGGCGGAGCTGGGCGGCTCGCGCGGCGGCGGCATTCCGCCGGTCTACCAGGTGGCGCTGGTGCTCCAGAACTTGGCCGAGCCGGTGCTGCTGCCGGGTCTTCGGACGACGGTCGAGGAGCTGGACGGCGGCCTCGCGAAGCTCGACCTCGCCCTCGCGGTGGTGCCGTTCCACGAGGCGGGAGCGGATTCTTTCGCCGCCCTTCTGGAGCTGAACCTCGACCTGTTCGATCCGGCGACCGGTGCGCGGATGTTGCGCGGTTTCGAGGCGATGGCGCGGGAGATCGCGGCGCATCCGGACAGGCTGCTGGCCGAAGCGGAGCTGCTGGGGAGAGCGGAACGGCATCAAATGCTCATCGAATGGAGGGGAGGGGACCGTTCGCCCGCGCCGGTGCTCCTGCAGGACTGGATCGCGAGGCATGCCTTGGAGCGGCCGTGGGACTTGGCGCTCGAATCGGAGCACGAGCCCGGCCGGCGATATACCTGGTCGGAGCTGGCTGCGCACACGGACGCGTTGGCCCGGCGGCTCGCCGCTCTGGGCGCCGGACCGGAGCGCGTGGTCGGCGTGTCGCTCGAAAGGTCAGTCGATCGACCGCTCGCGATGTTTGCGATCTGGAAGGCGGGCGCCTGCTATCTGCCGGTCGATCCGGAGCTGCCGGTCGAGCGGCGGGCGCTGCTGCTGGCCGACGCGAACGCCGTGGTACTGATCGCACGGGAAGAGTTTTTCGTCGACCTGCCGGCGGAGTTTTCCGGAAGGAATGGCAGGTTGGCGCCCCTTCTTCTCGGTCAGGAGAACGGATTGCCGGTGGACCTCGGGCCGGAGGCGGAACCGCTGAGGGCGTTGCCGGAAAACCTTGCGTACATCATCTACACCTCGGGATCGACGGGGACGCCGAAAGGGGTGGCGATTTCGCACCGCCATGCCGCGGGACATTTCGCGGCGGCGGCAGGTTTCTATCAAATGGATTCGACCGACCGCGTCGTGCAGTTCGCCGCGGCGAGCTTCGACGTCTCGATGGAGCAGGTCGGGGTGGCGCTCGCTTCGGGCGGCACACTCGTGGTGCGCGGCCCGGATTTGCCGCTCGATCTGTCGGCCTGGATGACGCGGCACAAGATCACCAACGCGAACCTACCGACGGCGGTCTGGACGGAATGGAGCCGGTCCGAGGCACCGTTGCCGCGCGATCTGCGGGTGCTGGTGACGGGGGGCGAGGCGATGACTCCCGCTGCCGCGGAGAGGTTTCGGTCGCGGCTCGCGGAGATGGAAAATCCGCCGGTCGTCTACAACGGCTATGGACCGACCGAGACGGTGGTGACGGCGACCTGCTATGACTTGAAGGTAGGGCGACTGCCGGAATCGGGCTCGGTGTCGATCGGCCGGGCGCTTCCGGGGCGGACGGCCCTGGTCGTCGATGCGGCGGGTCGCTTACAGACACTCGGCGGAATCGGCGAGCTGGTGCTCGGAGGGTTGATCGCGCGCGGCTATTTCGCTCGGCCGGAGTTGACGGCCGAGCGATTCCGCCCCGATCCCTTCGCCGAGAGAGCCGGCGCGAGGATCTATTGGACCGGGGATCGCGTCCGCCAGCGGGGCGATGGCTCGTTCGACTACCTCGGCCGCACCGATCAGCAGATCAAAGTCCGCGGCTTTCGCATCGAGCCGGGTGAGATCGAAGCGGCGCTCGCGCAACACCGGGCGGTTCACGATTCGATCGTGCTCGCCCGGGAAGTTCCAGGCGCGGGCCCGCGGCTGATCGCCTGGTACCGGCCCGAGGAGCCCCGCCCGGAGAACACGGAGAACGTCTCTTCGGCCGAATTGCGCGCCCATCTCGCTGCGCTCCTGCCGGACTACATGGTGCCCGCGGCATTCGTCGAGGTGGCGGAGTGGCCCATCACGCCCACGGGCAAGATCGACCGCCGCGCCCTACCCGGGCCGCAGCGCACGACCGGTTTAGAGCGGACGCCGCCGGGAACGTCCGTGCAGCGCCTCATCGCCGACCTCTGGCGCGAGGCGTTGCCGGAGCTGGGCGAGGATCTCGCGATCGAGGACAGCTTCTTCGAGCTGGGCGGGCATTCGCTGCTCGCGGTTCGCATTACCTCCAAAGTGGCGGCGAATTTTCAGGTGGAGCTGCCGCTCAAGCGCCTGTTCGAAGCGCCGACCATCGCCGGCCTCGAAGCCGCGGTCCTCGCTGCCGAAGCGCGTCCCGGCCAGAGCGAGAAGATTGCCGGCGTCCTGCTGCGGATGAAAAGCCTGTCGCCGGAGGCGAAGGAGAAGCTGCTCGCCGGGGGGTAGTCAGGGGTTGGGCGGCTGGGAAGCGCCCCGGTCCAAACACCTCGTCGGCACCGACTTTTCCAGCGCCTCGGTCGAGAAGCCGACGGCGATCAGGCCGATCGTCAAAGCGCGTGTGTCGTTTGAGTCCTTCATGTTTTCGCTCGGTCGCCAGATCTGGCTGGAAGCCAGGTCGATCACCACCGGCCGGCCATCTGGTGCGATGCGCCCGGCGATCGGGAAGCGGGCGATCTGTTCACCGCCGGCCGGGTCGAAGCGGAAAGTACCGAGCGGGGTGCCGCCGAGCCTCGCCTCGACCTCGAAAGGCTTGGCTCCGAAGTGGGCCAGGTCGGCGGCCGGCGGCGTCCAGGCCCTGACGACCAGATCGCCGGAGGCGGAGGCGAGGCGCAGGCGAGATCTCGGCCCCATCCAGCGGAAGGGCTGCTCCCACTCGTAGAGGCCGGAGACGACGGCGTCTTCGCGCATTGCGACGCGGAAGTCGACGACGCTTAAGGCGGCGGCCGGGGGACCGAGGCCGGTCGGGGTGGCGCAGATCGGCACGACGGCGTTGCCCATCGCGTCGGCCCAGCGGTCGAGCACCTCGTTTTGCCGGCGCCGATCTTCCACTGTGGCACCCGGAGCGAAGCGTTCGCCCGCGATCGGACGGGGAAACGTCGTGCGGAGGATCGTGCGCAAGGCGAGGCTGCCGTCATGGATGCCCGGGTAAGGGACCAGTCCGTCGGTGAGCGTCCACGGGGGCGCCCCCGGTTTTCCTGCTTCGGCGGCCAGCAGGCGGGCGAGCAAGTCGGCGTGGCCCCAGAACTGGATCGTGGCGGCGTTGGGGACTGCGTTCAGGCTTGGCAGCAGGTTCCGCCTTTCGCCGAGCAGCAGAGCGGCGAGCAGGATGGCGGCACCGACCCTCCACAGCCGCCGCCGTCCGGGAAACGCGTCTATAAGCAGGCCCAGGGAAATGCACAACGGGGCGGCGAACGAGTAGTAGTAGCGGTTCGACGCCGGCAGGGCCGCGAAAGTCAAGTTGGGACGATTGAGGCCGATCGCGAAAGCGAGGGCGATGGCCCCTCCCCAAAGCGAGAGCAGCACGTCCCGCCCTTGGCGGCCGTTTCGAACCGCGCGCAGGAACGCCCATCCGGCGAGCAGCCAGCCGGCGACCGAAGCAACGATCTTCAGCGAATCGGCCGGCGATAATGCGCCTACGGCGGTGATGAGGAAATGCCCCGGCGCGGTGCCGAGGATCTTCAGGAACGCGGGGAGGCCCTGGAGCGACGGCGAAGGGAACTCTTGCCCGGAGTATCGGGCATAAGCGGTGCGCATCAGCACCAGAACGACGACGCCTCCCAGGGTGAGAGCGATGGCGGCGCGCCGGGCGCGTCGCCGCTCCGGTCCGGCAGGGCCGAAAGAGGCCAGGACGAAGGCGAGCCAGGGCGCCGCGAGGCCGGGTAGCGCCCCGGTTGTGGCGGCGAGCCCTGCGGCACTCCAGAGCGCAGCGCGGGCCGGAGAGCCGGGCGCGGGCGCCCGGAAGAATTGCGCGAGCCCGACCAGCACGGCCACCCAGGCGCCCATCACGACCGCGGCGGTGGGGTACCAGACGGCGGTACCGGCGAAGCCCGCGGTGGCGCCATAGGAGATCGCCGCGGCGAAGCGCCCGGTACGGCCCGCGCCGGCCGCGCCCGCCAGCCGGCCGACCGCCCAGGCGCCGACGGCGTGGAGCGCGAACAGCGCAAGATGGAAGAATCGCGTGTCGGTACCGAATTCCCAGGTGCTGGCCGAAAACGCCAGCCGGCAGGCCGGGATCAGATGTTCGTTGTGGGGGAGAAACAACAGGTCGACGAATCGGTACTCTCCGGTCCGCCAGAGCGCCACCACGTCGAGCACGTCGAGATCGTCATACGAGAACGGGATCGAAAGGGCGGGAGCAAACGCCAAAAGCGTCGTGGCGAAGGCGCAAAGATAGAGCCACCACCCCTCGCGCGATGGGGAGGACTCGGGGGCCGTACCCTCCTCGCGGGGAGCTCTGGGACCGGGCGAATCGGCGATCATCGCCGCCTAGGATATCTTTCGCCCGGCTTCGAACACGATTCGGACGAATACGAGGGTCTCACTCCATGGATCATTCACCCCACTCCGCGGCCGATTCGGCCCCCGCCCCCCCGGCGTTCGATCGGGACGTCTGCGTCATTGGCGGCGGCGGTCACGTCGGTCTGCCGTTCGCGATGATCTGCGCGGAGAGCGGCTTGAAGACCGTGATCTACGACACCGACCGCGCGAAGGTGGCCCAGATCGCGGCGGGAAAGATGCCGTTCCTGGAAGACGGCGCCGACGAGCTGCTGCCGCGGGTGCTCGCGAGCGGCCGGCTGGAGGTGACGGCCGACCCGCAGATGGAGCGCTGCCGATTCCTCGTGATGATCATCGGTACCCCCGTCGACGCGCACTTGAATCCGAGCTTCTCGGCGCTCCAGCGGGCGATCGACGCCTGCCGCGACCACCTGCGCGACGGCCACGTGCTGATCGTCCGAAGCACCGTTTTCCCCGGCACTAGCGAACGGCTGGAGCGCCATCTGCGCGAAGAGCTGAAGCTCGACGTGCGGGTCGCCTGCTGCCCCGAGCGGGTAGCGCAGGGGAAAAGCCTGGAGGAGTTCCGCACCCTGCCGCAGCTCGTCTCGGCGTTCGATCCCGCGACGCTCGAAGCGGTCAAAGGGTTGTTCGGCCGGTTCTGCCCCGAGCTGGTCGAGATGGCGCCGCTCGAAGCCGAGCTGTGCAAGCTGATGACCAACTCGTGGCGCTATCTGCAGTTCGCCGCGGTCAACCAGTTCTACATGCTCGCTTCCGACCACGACGTCGATTTCGAGCGCATCCTCCACGGCTGCCGCCACAATTATCCGCGGATGAGCGGCATGCCCGGGCCGGGGCTCACCGCCGGTCCCTGCCTGGTCAAAGACACCCTCCAGCTCGCCGCGTTCAGCAACAACCAGTTCGTGCTCGGCCACGCCGCGATGCTGATCAACGAGGGGTTGCCCGCCCACCTGGTCAAGCTCGCGCGCCATCAGACCGACCTGGCCGGCAAGACCGTCGGCATCTTGGGCATGGGGTTCAAGGCGGAGAGCGACGATCCGCGCGATTCGCTCTCCTACAAACTCAAGCACCTGCTGGCGCTCGAAGCCGGTCCCGTCCTCTGCCACGACCCGTATGTGCCGGACGCGCGCCTGGTGCCGCTTGAACGCCTGCTCGCCGAGGCGGAAGTGATCTTCGTGGGCACGCCGCATCGAATGTACCGAACGCTCACGATTCCTCCGGGCAAAATCGTGATCGACGTCTGGAACTGCCTGCCTTCCCCCGCGTCCGCCGACCCCGCGTGACGCCGTTTCCAAGGAGCGACGAATGAAAGTACTGGTCACCGGGGCCGCCGGGTTCATCGCCGGCTATCTGATCGAAGAGCTGCTCGCCCAGGGCTTCGACGTCATCGGCCTCGACAACTTCTCGAAATACGGCCCGCTCGAAAAGAGCTACAGCGGCCATCCAAAATATCGCTTCGTCGAAGGGGACGCCAAGAACGTAGACCTGATGGCCGGCCTGCTCGAAGGGTGCGATCACTTCGTCGCGGGCGCCGCGATGATCGGCGGCATCGCCTACTTTCATACCTTCGCCTACGACCTGATCGCCGAGAACGAGCGGATCACCGCGGCGAGCTTCGACGCCGCGATCCGCGCCCACAAGGCCGGGAGCTTGAAGAAGATCACCGTGCTGTCGAGCAGCATGGTGTTTGAAAACGCGACGCTCTTTCCGACCCCGGAATCGCACCTCGCCGACTGCCCGCCGCCGACCTCCACCTACGGATTCCAAAAGCTCGCCTGCGAGTATTTTGCCCGCGGCGCCCAGATCCAGTACGGCCTGCCGTACACCATCTGCCGGCCGTTCAACTGCGTCGGAACGGGGGAGCGCCGCGCGCTGTCGGACGAAGAGGTCATGTCCGGCAACGTCAAGCTCGCGATGAGCCACGTGCTGCCCGACCTGATCCAGAAAGTCTTGAAGGGCCAAGATCCGCTGCACATCCTCGGTGCCGGCGATCAGGTGCGCTGCTACACCTATGGCGGCGATCTCGCGAAGGGGATCATCACCGCGATGCTCCACCCGGCGGCGGAGAACCAAGATTTCAACCTGTCGATCCCGCAGGCGACCACCGTGCTCGAATTGGCCGAGGCGGTGTGGAAGAAGATCCATGGGCTGGAGAAACCTTTCCGTTATGTCTCCGACGCCCCGTTCACCTACGACGTCCAGCTGCGCGTTCCCGACGTGACCAAGGCGAAAGAGGTGATCGGCTTCGAAGCGGCAACCTCGCTCGACACCGTGCTCGACGAGGTGATTCCCTGGATTCGCGAGGAGCTGAAGTGGGGCCGGATCTAGACCCGGAAAGTGCCGGTCAGGTGGCGCCGCGCGCTTCGATCGTCGTGCCGGTGTTCAATGAAGGCGCCAACATCGCCGCGTTCTGCCGTCGAGCGCTGGAGATCTTTCCGGCCGACGCCGAGATCCTGATCGCCTACGATTTCGACGGCGACGACACGCTGCCGGCTCTCGCGGCTCTCTCGGATGAGGAGAAACCGCGCGGCCTGCGGCTGGTGAAGAACGATCTCGGCCGGGGAGTCCGCTACGCGATCGAAGCGGGCATGCGCGCGGCGCGCTCGTCTGTAGTCGTCGTCTCGATGGCGGACCTCTCGGACGACTACGCGAAGCTCGAAGAGATGATCCGCCGAGCGGCCGAAGGAGCCGCCGTGGTGGTCGCGAGCCGCTACACCCAAGGGGGCGCGCAGCACGGCGGCCCCTGGCTCAAAGGCCAGCTGAGCCGCGCCGCGGGCGTGTCGCTCCATTACCTCGCGGGCCTGCCGACGCGCGATCCGACCAACAGCTTCAAGGCCTACCGCAAGGATTTCCTCGACCGCACTCCGATTGAAAGTCCGGCCGGATTCTGCCTCGCCCTGGAGCTGACCGCCAAAGCGCACTTCGCCGGCGAACGGGTCGAAGAGATCCCCGCCGAGTGGTGGGACCGCACGGCCGGGGAGAGCCGCTTTCAGCTGCGCAAGTGGCTGCCGCTCTACCTGCGGTGGTACTTTTGGGCGATAAAGCAGCGGTGGGTAGGGCGGCGGTCCGGACGTTCCGATTAGTGCGCAACGATTACTCACCATA
The DNA here is from genome assembly GCA_040005235.1 of Acidobacteriota bacterium. GTDB lineage: Bacteria > Acidobacteriota > Thermoanaerobaculia > Multivoradales > UBA5704 > DASYKS01. Next base: position 7,625 of record JBDTZG010000008.1, read on the forward strand.
CTCCAAGCTCTTGTCGAAAGCTGCGAAGATCGCCTCGTCTTCCGACCGGGGGTCGACGACGGAGATGTGAACATCAACCCATTTGGCCTGGAAAATAAAATAGTAGTTGACGTTTCGGTGCCTTATGGATTTGCCCTGGAACTCTACGCCCATGTCGTATTGGACGCGAACGTATTTGGGTGTCTCTGAGACGACCACCGTATCCGGGTCGATGTATGGATTGCGCCGGGCCTTGGGCCAATAGAATTCATAACAATCTTTGGAGGAGCTTCCTGCGGCTCCAGGACTCTCGACGAACAAAGAGAGGTTGAAGCGCCCCGCGTTGCCCTTGAACGCGAAGTCGTCGCCGCTCTTGGCTTCTTCCGGGTTCGACAAGGGCGGAGAATCGAAGTGAATCGACCACCCCGCATCGGGAACCTTGACGTTCATTTCCTTTGCGAAGGCGGATCCTGAGACCGCGAGTGCGGCGATGAGCAAAACGACTCGTTTCATGGGTTCTCCCAATGTTGGATGCGATCCTCAACGGTGGCTCCGCCTACATTGACACCGGTTTCGTCGCTCCGTTGAGTTCTCGCCCTCGGCCGTCCCCCATGTCACCGGTCTGAAGTGTTACTCATGTCCCCGGTTTGTCTTGTCGCCGATTCGTCTACAGCCTGCAGGGCCGGCCGCATCCTTCCGGTTCCGGCAGCGCGATCCGCTCGGAGCAGAAGTCGATCTGCTCCTGGAGCGAGAACAACTCCACTTTTAGGAAAATGTAGGAGCCGCCGTAGCAGGCGTAATCCAGAGCGTTGATTGCCCTCTGGCAGTCGGCGAGAAGTTGGCGCGTGCGGCGCAGGTTGAAACAGCCGGAAACGTCGAGACAAGAGAGACCATTGCTCCGGCCACACTTGGTCGCCACCTCCTCGTCCAACGGGAAAAACACCGCGTCGGAGCAGTCGCGGGGAGGTTCGCCATAGCCGTCGCTCGCGCGGGCCGGCGTGGCGGAGGCGCCGACGTTGAGCAGAAACAGGCAGAAGACGACGGCGATTCGTGTGCGCGGCATGAGTCCTCCTCGGGGATTTCGATCTCGCCGAATTTCTAGGGGCTTCATCGCGCGAGCTCCGCGGCGCCGACCGGCGCGAGGAATCGAAGCATCAGGATCAGGCGCGCGAACGCCTGGACGGCGTCGATAAGGGCTTCCAGGATTTGCGGGAAGTAGACGATCGTCACCGCCAGCAGGAGCGCGAGCGCGGCGGCGAATGCGATGACGTGGACCGGCAGCCAGGCCGGCACGAGGGACTTGACGCAGTTGACCAGCGCGCCTCCCGCCGTGCCGCCCGAAATGAGGTAGCCGGCCGCTCCGGAGACGGGATCTTCGATCACATAGCCCGCGCCGCGCCAGATCCCGAAGTCGACATTGCGTTCGGGCACGAGCGCGATCCGCCCTTGCTGAACCGCGTTGGCGACGTCGGTCTCGACCGCCGCTGAAAGCTCGAGGTGCGGCAGCACTGCGGCGAGGTTGTCTCGCGTCACGCGATAGAGCGGAATTCCCTGCACGGCAGCCGCGCCGAGCAGCGAGACCGCGGAGAGGCCGCCCGTTCCCGAGTCGGGATCGCGCGGCTCCTCCAGCCGCTCGAAGATCGCCCCCTCGAGATACGAGGCGATGAAACCGGCCTGACGGCGGGCGCCCGCCGCCGTCCTCGCGTCGGCCGCCGCGGCATCGACGCTCAACAGCTGCAGGTCCATGGCGTGGCTGCTGTACGTGCCGGAAAACGGCACGCCGTAGAGAGTCGAAACCGAAAGCGGCGCCGAAAAGAGCCCCACCGACGGTTGGTGGACCAAGCGGGCACCGAGCGCCCGGGCCGCGGCGTCCGCGAACGTTGCGAACGCCGCGAAATATTGCAGCTGGGCCTGGTGCAGGTACTCCGCGGCGTCGGCCACCGGATGGCTCGCCAGCCTTCGCTCGGCGCTCGCGGTTTGGATCTCGCCAGCTTGGGCGCCCACCACGATTTCGTCTCCGGCGGTGACGGTAAACGGCACGCGCTCCGAGCCCGACGGCCCGCGAAGGGTGGCGTCCAGCAGGTAGGCGCTCCCCATCGGAAACGGCGCGCCGGAGGCCAAGAGGGCGCCGTCCAGCTCGACCCGAGGAACCACCCGCACGAGATAGATCGGCAGCGCCGCCGCTCCCGTCGCGCGCGCCGTGGCGAGGATCTGCTCGTCGAGGGGGCTCGCCGGGACGAAGCGGACGCTCAATCGGCGGCTGGCGAGCGCTGGAAACGAGATCGACGCGACGAACGCCCGCCGCCCCGCCGCCCGGTCGAACGCGGAGGCGAACCCCTCCAGGCTGAGCGTCTGCCGCAGCGAGGCCGGCAGAGCTGCGGCCCTGACGTCGGTGCGCACCACGCGGTAGGGGAGGGAGCCGGGCAGGATCGAGCGGTTCTCGGCCCGCACGGCCTGCCCTCCCACGAGCGCATCTACGCCCGCCGGCACCTGATGGCTCGCAAGAAACGTCAGCGTGTCCTTGAGCCAGGTTTCGATCCGCGGCGAGAGGGCGCGATCATCGAATTCGGTCGCCCGACCGAGCGACTCATCGACCGAAAAGAGGTGATCGCCCGGCTGGATGATGTCGGCGATGGGCGGCGCCCCTACCCAGGAAAGCGGCGGGGCGAAGGCGTGCACCTTCCACGCCGCGTCGAGCGGCAGCCAGGTGTCGCCCGCGCCATGCGCCGCGCCGCGGCCGGGAACGTAGTCCACGTAGGCCTCGATCCAGGTGTGCTCGAACTGCAGACGCTCCTCGCCGCCGAGGGTCTGGGCGCTCGCGGCGATCCCTCCGGCCTGGGCGAGCTGCTGCGCCATCAACGTTGAAGACATCCCGCCGAAGGCGTCGCGAGCCTCGGCGCCCGAAGTGTTGGCCACCCCCAAGACGTAGCGGGCGGGGACCCCGGCGGCGCGAAGCAGCGCGATCAAGAGGCTCGCCGTATCCATCGCGTTGCCGCGCCGCGATTCGAGCGTCGCCTGCGACCCCTGCACCGCGCCGAACGTCGGCACGAATTCCACTTCGTTCTTCACCCATTCGTAGATCCGGCGCGGATCGTTGCCGAGCGAAGCGGCAAGCGCGCGGATCTCGTCGGTGAGCTGCACCTCTTCGGTCGGCGCGAGGTCGGCCGGGGTGGGTGGGGCGGCGCGGAGCACCCCGGCGGCGGTCCCGGTGGCTCCGAGGGTGGCCGCAAGCGCCGCGAAACGCTCTCCCGGCGCGCGCTTCACCTGACGCAGCGAACGGAACGGCAGGCGTTGTGGATCGAGCGAGCGTGCTAGAGGGGCGTCGGCGCTCAGCCGGCCTTCGGCCACCGAACGGATTTTCGCCACCGCCGCCGCGTGACGAGCAAACGCCGCGGGAGGAAGCTTCGCCCGCCGTGCCCACGCCTCGAACGTCGCCATCTCGGACATCGCCGTGCCCACGCTCTCGGCCTTGCCGTCTTTGCCTTCTTTTAAGTCCGCTGCCACCACCCCTCGCCGCGCCTCGGCGGCCCGAGCCATCGCCCAGCCTTCGCCGGCTGTCGCCCAGGTCAGGCATGCCGCCACCACGACCGCCGTCGAGCGGCGAAACGATCGATCTTTGCATCGCATATCGGGTTCTCTCCTTGAGTGTCGCTCTCTAGTTGCAGGCGGTCGAATCGAACAGCGTGCCCTGGTCGACGCATTCGCCGTGGCCGCCGTTCGAGTGGCGAACGCAGACGGTGACCTCGCCGTCGCAGGCGCCGCCTTTCGGGTCGAGCGCGCGGAAACGGATGTGGTAGACCCGGCCGTCGCCATTGCCGCGTCGCTCGGAGCGCACCTGGGCCGTGGCCGTGCCGATGCCCCGGCCGTCCGGGCAGGTCGAGCCGTCCGAGGTCGGGTCGGTCGGCTCGTCCTGGCGGATCGACAGGACCCCCACGGTGAGGGAATCGCCGTCCGGGTCGGTCACGCCCTGGATTCCGATCGAATGGAAATCGTGGTTCGGCGGCCAGAGCGAGGCCTCGGACGGCCGGGCCGCGGCGCACTGCGGGTTCTGGTTGGGAACGGGCCGCACTTCGAGCGTGGCGCTCGCGAGCGTCTGCGCTGGAGAACCTCCCGCGAGCCGAGCGGAGAGGGTCGCGAGATAGACCTTCGGCGCGAGGCCCGTGGTCGGCAGCTGAAGCGCGTCCGTGCGGCTCGTCCCGGGAAGGATCGCGATCGTTTCTCCGACCCGCCGCGCCACCTCGCCGCTTTGCAGGTCGATCACCGCGACTTCGAGCGCGAGACCGGCGAGCGGGGCGTTGCCTTGATGGACGATTCCCACTTGGGCGACGGCGGGCGAACCCGCGAGCACGCTCGCCGGATTGATTGAGAGGCTTCCGTGGAGTCCGGCGCCGGTCGCCGCCGAGCTTTCGACCGCGAAGGCCCGGGAGCAGATCGCGATCGGCGCAGTGCCGGCCGGGCCGGTCGTGATCGCGATCTCGGCGAGATAGGTTCCTGGGTTGAATCCCGCGAGCGGCACCGAGTCGTCGATTTGGAGCGCGCTCTCGGGCGCCATCGCGGCGAGATTCTGAGCGGTCGAAAAGAGCGGCGTGCCGCCCGCCAAGGGCCGCACTTCAAACTTCGCGGAGAGCCCCGCGAGGGTCGAGCCCACGGTCAGGTTACGCACGGCGGTCGAGAAGCGCGCGAGGTCGGTCGGGGCATAGCTCGGCCGGTCGGCGAACAGCGAGCAGGCGACCGAGGTGGCCGGGATCTCGTCCGGCGTCGCCGCGTTGCAGTCGTCGTTCTTGCCGTTGCCCGGAATCTCCACGGCGGCCAAATTCACCGTCGGGTCGTGGTCGTCGCAGTCGATCCCTTCCGGATCGCCGTCGCCGTCGGCATCGACCGGCGGCACGGGCACCGCGAGGCATTGGAACGAAACCGGGATGGTGCCGAGAGATAGACCCGTGCCGGCGTCCGCGAACCGGAGGGTGAAGCTGCCGCTCTGCGGCTGGCCGGTCCCGTCGAACGTCACGTCGAAGCGAGCCTGGCCGCCGGGCAGCAGGCCCGGCCGGGACGCCGGGGCAAAGCTCACCGCCGTGCCCGCGGGCGCGCCGACCGCGGCGATCGAGACGTCGCGCGGATGCGGCTGGCCGCCTGCCCGCTGGACGGTCTGGCGGACCGCGTCGGCGATCATCGTCGAGCCGGGATCCGCACCGAAACGAAAGTTCGAGACCAGGGGCAATCCGGTCGAATCGACCGCGCCCGTGAGCTTGGAAATCGCCGACAGGAAATTGGAGGGGTTGTTGGTCCCGACCGTCGGGTTGGGAAACACGGTGAACGCCGGAAACATCAGGCCCAGCACGCTGATGCCGCGGGTTTGCAGCTCCGCCATGGCCGCCGGCACCGTCGCGGCGCGGCGCCACGGCGGTAGCAACGGTGTTGCCGGTGAGCGAAAGCGAATTGCTGACGAAGCCGATCCGCCGCCGCGGTCCGAAGCTGACGTCGTCGATGCAGGTGAACGGCCGATTCGAGACCACCACGCCGCCGACGCCGGTCAGACTGTCGGGAATCGGCAGAGCCGGGTCATAGGCCGCGAGCGGGCACCAGTCGGAAAAGAGCACCACGATCGAGAGCGCGCCGTCGCGGAAACCGACTCCGCCGCGCGTGCCGGAGGAGGGGGCGACGTTCGAGCTGAACGCGGGAATGTCGCCGCTCGATCCCGGCGAGCTGATCGTCAGCAGGGCGCCCGCGGGACCGCTGCCGAGCGTCGAGCCATTGCCGTCGCCGTCGAACCCGGCGCCCGTGGCAATCTGCCAGAGCGCTTCGTGAGCGCTGAGCGTCCGGGCGGAGGACGGGGGATCCCGCTGGATCGCCGCCGCGAGGAGCGACGAGAAGTTGGGAATCTCGGGGGTGATGATCGGCTGAAGCAGGGTGAAGGCTCGCCGGGTCGGCAGGTCGTCGGTGGAAAAGGCCGGTTGCGGCCCGCCGAAGTTGCCGTACTGACCGACGCCGAACCCGACCGACACGCCCGGCAGCGCGCTCTGCACCCGGGGGACCGTCTGGGTGAGTGTCGCGACCAACTCCGGATAGGTGCCGCCGACGGAGAAGTTGAGCCGGCTGGTGAGGAAGAAGACGTCGACCTTGTCGATCGCTGAACCGGTGGGCAGAGTGAGCGTCACCGGTACGGTCTGCGGCTGGCCGGCGCAGAACGCGGAGGTCGAATCGAACGACAGCGTCGGAGGATCGACGACGCCGGTCGAGGCGCACTCATTGGTATTGAGCCCGCAGGTGGCGGTGCAGCCGAGGCTGCCGCCGCCGAGCCCCAGGCTGTCGCAGCTCCGGCCGCCGAAGTCGGCTCCGTCGCACAACTCGCCCGGCCGATTGATCACCCCGTCGCCGCAGAACGGGGCCACCGTGCAATGCGCGGTGTCGAAGCCGCAGGTGGCGGAACAGCCGAGGATGCCCGCGCCGAGCCCGAACGAGCCGCAGGTACGCCCGCGAAGGTCGAGCCCGTCGCAGGCCTCGATCGGCGGTTCGGCCACCCCATCGCCGCAGAACGGCGCCGCGGCCAAGGCGTGAAACGCCCGAAGCGCGAGGGCGGTCGTGAACGGATCGCGGCTCCAGCCGCCGTCAGGCTGCTGCGCGGTGGAGAGAAACGCCGAGATCGGCCGCGGATCGGCCCCGCCACCGTCGACCCGCAGAGCGCCCGCCGCCGCGAGACCCAGCGCGGCGGAAGCGGTTCGCACAATCCGCGCCGAACCGGCCCCCGCGTCCGGTGCGCCGGGCGAGCCAAAGCCGCCGTCCGGGTTCTCCTGCGAGCGCAGGTAGGCGATCGCCCGGGCGATCTGCGGCTCGACGTAGAACTGCCCGCCGAAGCGGGCCAAAGCAGAGACCGCAAGTCCCGTGCAATAGATTTCGCTGTCGGCCGGCTGATCGGCCACGGTCACGCAGGGCCAACCGCCGTCGGCGTTCTGGAGCGACAGGAACGCGAGGAACGCCTCCGAAAGCTCCGGCAGGGCAAGAATAGGTTGCTGGGCGAAGGCTTCGAGAGCGAGCGCGGAGTCGAGCGGATCGTTCCCGTAGCGGGAGGCGAGCCCCCATCCCCCCTCGGAATCCGCCGCCGTCGCAAGGTCGGCCGCGAGCGAAGCGACGTTTCGCCCTTCGAGCCCGAGCGCCACGATCCGCCGCGCCCGGTCGTCGCTGTCCTCGATCGGAGCGAGCGAAAGAAAATCCCCCGCCGCCGCTCGCGCGCCCGACGGGATCCCCAGATCCTGAAGCGCCCGAAGGGCCTCCGTCGTCGCCTGCGTCGGCCGGACCTCCGCGCTGTTCCATCGCCCGTCGCCCGCCTGGCCGGCGACCAGAAACGCCACCCCCCGCGCCTCGGTCTGAGCCGCCGCCGCCGCGGCGAGCATCACGCCGCCGAGAAACAACCCCCCTGTGATCCCCAGCGCCCGCCTTCGCTCCGTCGTTCCTGTACGCATTCTCCGAGCCTCCCGAGCCGATCGATCCTGCCGCTCGGGGGGAAAGGCGCAGATGGCTCAAAAAGGGGGCCAAGGGGCTGTCCTCCGAAACTCGGCGCAGCATCATCAACGGTGTCGGATCCGGTGGCCAACGCACAGGCGGCGATCAGAAGATCCATCGGCCCGATGCGTTGGCCGCGTCGGGTCAAGTCTTGCTTGATGGCTGCGAACTCCTTGGCAGCCTTAAGATCGAAGGCGAGTTTCTCCAAAGGAGACAGAAAGAACTCTAGCCGCTCGCGGTTGGCCTCGGGGCGCGAGGAGTGAAGCGCGCCGAAGCGAAGCTCCGCCTCGGTGATGGTTGAGATCGCGACCTCGCTTGCGGGCAACTCACGAAGCTGAGCAATGCCCCGAGGAAGCCGCCCATTCATCAGGTAGATGCATACGTCTGTATCGAGGACGATCACGATCCTAATCGAGGACTGGTCGGTCGCGCTCCGGACCTGCTGTTCTGATGTCGGCGAGAATTTCGTCCGGAGTACGCTCGTCTTCCCAGGTTCCCAAAACGGCGAAAAATGATTCGGGAAGAGATGAAGAGAATCGATCCCGCAGCGTCTCTCCGACGACTTGCGACGGCGAGACTCCCTTGGACCTCGCGGATCTCTCGATCCGGAGAGCCAGGTCGTCGTCAAGTTCGATGGCCAAGCGGGTCATTTCATGGGAAGTATAACTCCTGCTGCCTCCTCGAGGGTCAGGCGCTGATCGCGATCCCCTACTGGAAGTATCCCAGCACATCCATCACCAGGTGGGTCGCACCGCCCGCTCCGATGCCGCAGAAGACGTCGAACTGGCCGGCCGGCGAGAGCGCGATGACCGCGTTGTTGGTGCGCACCTGGCCAGCCGAGAAGTTGATCGACGAGACCGTCGGTAGATCCTGGCCGGAAGGGAAGATGCGCAGGTCGCCGGGGGCCGTGGGAGACACGACGGTCAGATTGGTGGCGATCGCCGAGGCGCCGCTCGGGATTCCGCATCGTCCCGGCGCGAGGTAGGAACGGGTCGAGGTTCCGGCCAGCGCCGGGCCGCCGAAAGGGCCGTTTGGATCGCGGGTGTCGAGCAGACGGCAGGGCATGACGCTGAAGTACGCCTTGGGCGGTCCGACGACCTCGATCTCGATCGCGTCCGGCGCGGAAAAGGCGAAGTTGTTGTCGCGAGTGCGCAGGCTCGCGCTGTAGGTGCCGGCCGTGGTGTAGGTGTGCATCGTCGTCGCCCCGGCCGTTGCGGTCTCGAGAGTCCCGTCGCCGAAGGTCCAGAAGTAAGTGAGCGTGTTGCCCGCGTCCGGGTCGCTCGATCCGGCGCCGGAGAAGTTGACCAACAGGGGCGCCACGCCCGCGGTCGGCACCGCGCCGATAGATGCGATCGGCGGGTTGTTGCCCGCAACCTCAGGCCGCCGCCGGTGAAAGTGGTGTAGTAGAGCGCCCGGGTGGTGCCGAACGGTCCGAAGCGGAGGTCGACCGCCGAGCCGCCGCCCAGATTCGTCGCGAAGTCGGCGGCGGAGGCGAACGGGCCGGGGCCGTTGGCACCCGCGAGGCGAAAGATCCGTTCGTATGGGCGCCCTCGCGGCAATTCCAGCCGAAATCGGCGCCCGACTGGCCGAGGTCGATCTCTTCCCAAGAGCCCTCGCCCACGTCGTTGATGAAGAAGCGCGTCCCCGCCGGATTCGGGTCGAACGCGAGGCGAAACGGGTTGCGGTGACCCCAGGAGTAGGTTTCCTGGCACTTGTTGCCCGCGGTCGTTCCGCCGGTCACGTTACAGCGCGTGGTGCCCGCGCCCTGGAATGGATTGCCGGTCGGAATGCCGCCGTCCTTGGTGATCCGCACCACCTTGCCGGTCAGGGTGAACTGATCGCGCGACGCGTTATTGGTCCCCTGGCAGCCGCCGCCCGCGTAGTTGCAGCCGCCGTCGCCGATCGTGATGTACAGGTTGCCGTCCTTGCCGAACTGGACGTCGCCCGCGTTGTGGTTGCCGGCGGTGGAAGGCATGTTGTCGACCAGCACGGTTTCGGTCGCCAAGTCGACCGTGTTGTTGTCGGCGAGCACGAAGCGCGAGACCCCCTGGCGTGTGACCAACAAGCGCCCGTCGGGCGTGAAATCGATCGCGGTTGGCCCGGCGGTCGCGGTGACCAACTCATCGACGAAGTTGGCGGGCAAGGCGGCGAAAGAGGCCGCGCCCGAGAGGCAGGAAGCGGCTGCCAGCAGTAGGATGGTCGGTCGCATCCACAACACCTCCGCGCGAGGGCGAACGACGCGCTTCCGCGTCGCCGTTCGCCGGTCATTCGAGATTCGCCTGGTGCCACCCCGCTATTGGAAGTACCCCAACACGTCGATCACCAGGTGCGTGGAACCGGAGGAGAGGCCGCCGAACACGTCGAAGTTGCCGTTGCCCGCAAGGGTCACGACGGCGTTGTTCGTGCGCACCTGGCCGGCGGAGAAATTGATCGCCGAGATGTTGGCGATCGGGGTTCCGGCCGGTCCGATGCTCACGGTGCCGGCGTTCGTCGGGCCGACCACGGTCAGATTCGTGGCGATCGCCTTGGCCCCGGCCGGTACTCCGCACTGCCCGGCGCCCGCGAAGGTCCGCGTGACGCTGGCCCCGAGCGTAGGTCCGCCGAACGGGCCGTTGGCGTTCCGCGTGTCGACCAGCCGGCAGGGGGTGACCGTGAAGTAGTTGAGCGGCGGGGGCGGCAGCGCGGTGAAATTGGCGGTAAAGGTGGTCACCGATGCCGGAGTCACGATCGTGTGCGACTGGGCGCCTCCGTCGGACCAGGAGGTGAAGCCATAGTTCGTCGCCCCGAGAATCTGCGGCGAAGGGGCGTCCACGTTCAGCGTCCAGGCCTGCCAGGAGAGGATCGTCGTGGGACCGGAGAGCGTCGTGCCGTTCACCGTCGTCGAAAGGCCGACGGGCGAGGTGGCAAACGTCGTCGCCACCCGGTTCGGCTGGAAATCGAGATGCGCGGTGCCGGTGAGGCCACCCGAGTCGGTGTACGAGGCGTCGATCTCGACGAAGCTCGTGTCGAGCGCCGGGACGTTTTCCGGAGCGGGGGCGACGAACTGGACGTTGCTTCCCGATACGGGTCCGAGCAACGGGTGGGTGTGTTCGTTATGGTGCAGGCGCACGGTCCAAACGACCGAGCCAAACGGGATCGGCCCCTCCTCCGCGTCGGTGGCGAAGCCGACTAACGTAATGGTTTGGCCGACGAAGAATCGGTCGTCCGAAGTGGGGGAGGCGATCGACACCATCGGCGGCGTGTTGCCGACCTGGATCGTGTGGGTGACGGACGGGGAAAACGCGAAGTTGTTGTCGCGCACCCTCAAGGAAGCGACGTAGTTGCCGTTGGCCGCATAACTGTGAGACGTCGTCGCGGTGGTCGTCGAAGTCTCCGGCGTGCCGTCGCCGAAGGTCCAGAAGTAGGTGAGGGTATTGCCCGCGTCCGGATCGGACGAGGCTGAGCCGTCGAAATTCACCATCAGCGGCGCCGGACCGCCGAGCGGGGTCGCGGTAAAGCTCGCCGTCGGCGGATTGTTGCCGGCGGCGGAGTAGCGTACCCGCCGCACCTGACCGCCGCCCGAGAACGTCGTGTAGTAGAGCGCCTGAGTCGTCAGATACGGCCCGAATCGCAGCGCCACGGCCGAGGAGCCTCCGAGGTTGGTGGCGAAGTCGCTGGTGGTGGTAAACGGCCCGTTGGTGTTGGCCCCGGCGACGCGGAAGATCCAGCCGCAGACGTAGTCGGAGAACAGGTAGGAGTTGTCGTAGGTGGCCGGCCAGATGCCGTTCGGCACGAAAGCGCCGCCGGTGATCGAATTGCAGCTCGTTCCACTGGTCGAACCGGGCACCTGGACGCCATGGCTGTATTCGAAGATGGGAGGCACCATATTCGGCGGCGTCGGGTTGCACGTTCCGCCCGTGTTGTTGACCCGCGTGCCCTCTCGGCAGTTCCAGCCGAAATCGGCGCCGGCGGTACCCAGGTCGAACTCCTCGCGCACGTCCTGGCCGACGTCGTTGATGAAGAAGCGGGTCCCCGCGACGTTCGGATCGAACGCAATGCGGAACGGGTTGCGGTGCCCCCAGGAGTAAGTCTCCTGGCATTTGTTGCCCGCAGTGGTCCCGCCGGTGACGTTGCACCTCGCGGTGCCTGCGCCCTGGAACGGGTTGTCGACCGGGATGCCGCCGTCCTTGGTGATCCGCAGGACCTTGCCGGTCAATTCGAACTCGTCGCGCGCCGCGTCGTTGGTACCCGCGCTGCCGCCGCCCGCGTAGTCGGCCCCGCCGTCCCCGATCGTGACGTAGAGGTAACCGTCCTTGCCGAACTGGACGTCGCCCGCGTTGTGGTTTCCGGCGGTCGAAGGCATGTTGTCTATCAGAATCAACTCGGTCGCGAGGTCTACCGTGTTCGTATCGGCGAGCACGAACCGCGAGACGCGGTTCACGGACGAGCCGGCGCTCGTGCAGGCCAGCGCCGGCATCTTGTGGAAGCTGTAGAACAGGTAGATGAAATGGTTCTGCCCGGCACTCGACCCGAAATTCGGATCGACCGCCACGCCGAGCAGGCCGCGCTCGAAGTTCGAGCAGAGCTGGCTCGTAGGAAACGTCACCGCGGAGGTGTTCGTGGTTCCCTGGCGGACGATTAGCTCCCCCTGCTGGCGGGTGATCAAAAGCCGGCCGTCGGGGGTGAACACGATCGCGGTCGGGCTGGTGGCCGCCGTGACCAGCTCGTCGATGAACCCGGCGGGAAGGGCGGCGGACGACGGAAAGGAGAAACCAAGACCCACGGCCCCCAGCAGGGCGGCGAGCGCAAAAGGCGCTAATCGCTTCATGTGACCCTCCGACATAGCAAGTCGTGCATATCCGAACCGAGGGTAACAGACTGCGGCGCCGGACGGGAGGGTATACTTCCTCGGCAAGCGGGGCAGCCCCCGAGGAGACCGGAATGGCCGTCAAGGATCTCGAACCGATCGCACCGAAACCGCCCACCGCTCCGGCCACGCCGAGAGCGGCGGCTCTGACCTCACCGGCCGCCGCGCCGGTCTACCGCGAGGACGCTCTCGAAACCATGGGCGAGGCGCGCGTCCGCTGGGAGTCCGCCCGAGCGAAGTCCGAGAGCCGGTCGCCCTACTGGAAGAGCGATTTCACCACCGTCTCCGGGATGGACATGCCGCAGTTGGTGACGCCCGAACAGGTGGCCGACATCGACCCGTTCTCCGAGATCGGCATTCCGGGCGAGTTCCCCTACACCCGCGGCATCCATCCGACCGGCTATCGCGGCAAGCTCTGGACGATGCGCCAGTTCGCCGGCTTCGGCACCGCCGCGGACACCAACCAGCGCTTCAAGTACCTCCTGTCCCAGGGTCAGACGGGCCTCTCGGTGGCGTTCCACCTGCCGACCCTCTACGGCTACGACTCGGACCACCACATGTCCAAAGGGGAGGTCGGCAAGTGCGGCGTCGCGGTCGATTCGCTCGCCGACATGGAGGTCTTGTTCTCGGGCATTCCGCTCGGCGAAGTGACCACCTCGATGACGATCAACTCGACCGCGCCGATCCTGTTCGCGATGTACCTGGCGGTCGCCGAGCAGCAGGGGGTGGACATCGCCCGCCAAGTCTCGGGCACGCTCCAGAACGACATTTTGAAGGAGTACATCGCGCAGAAGGAGTACATCTTCCCGCCGCGCCCGTCGATGCGCCTGATCACCGACCAGTTCGCGTTCGCGGCCGAGCACGTGCCGCGCTGGAACACGATCTCGATCTCGGGCTATCACATCCGCGAAGCCGGCTCGACCGCGCTCCAGGAGCTGGCGTTCACGCTCCGCGACGGCATGGAGTACGTCCAGTACGGCATCGACGCGGGCCTCGACGTCGACGACTTCGCGCCGCGGCTCTCGTTCTTCTTCAACAGCCACAACGATTTCTTCGAAGAGATCGCGAAGTTCCGCGCGGCGCGGAAGATCTGGGCGACCGTCATGCGCGAGCGCTACGGGGCGAAGAATCCGCGCTCGCACATGCTCCGCTTCCACACCCAGACGGCGGGCTGTTCGCTGACGGCCCAGCAGCCGGTCAACAACGTGGTGAGGACGACCGTCCAGGCGCTCGCCGCGGTGCTCGGCGGAACGAACTCGCTCCACACCAACTCGCTCGACGAAACGCTCGCCCTGCCGACCGAGGAGAACGCTCGGACGGCTCTGCGCACGCAGCAGATCCTGGCCCATGAGTCTGGGGTGATCTCGTCGATCGATCCGCTCGGCGGCAGCTGGTTCGTCGAAGAGATGACCCGCCGAATGGTCGACGGCACGCTCGACTACTTCCGCAGAATCGACGACTTCGGCGGCATGGTCGAAGCGATCGAGGCGGGCTTCCCGCAGCGCGAGATCATGGACGCGGCCTTTGCCCACCAGCGCGCATTCGAGAGCGGCGAGAAGCTGATCGTGGGAGTGAACTCGTTCCAGATCGAAAATGAGCCCCCGATCGAGATTCTCCAGATCGGCGACGAGCTGGCCGACCGCCAGATCGCCGATTTGAACGCGGTCAAGGATCGGCGCGACGCCGGAGCGGTGGCCCGCACGCTCGACGCGCTCAAGGTCGGCGCCGCGGGACAAGCGAACACGATGCCGCTGATTATCGCCTGCGTAAAGGCGTACGCCACGGTCGGCGAGATCAGCGACGCCCTTCGCGACGTCTACAGCACGTGGGAAGAGCCGGCGGTGTTTTGATCCCTGACCTCTGGATCGACCGACTCCGTTGGATCGGCTCGGTTCGGTACGGCGTTTGCACTAAGAATAGGAAAAGGGGAGGACACCACGGATGATTGGATCGGCCGCCATTGCGAGACAGATGTTGATCTACATGCTCTGGGCGGACCGGGTGATTTTTCGCGCGTTGCGCGAGGTGACGCCGGAAGATCTTCTGCGCGACACGGGTTCGAGCTTCCCCGGGCTGCTCCAGACCGTCGCCCACATCGCGGGGGCTGAGAAGATCTGGCTCCATCGATTTCTGGGCACTGCGCTCGAACCGTTCCCGACCGAAAACGACTTCACCGAGCTGATCCCCCTGCTCATCTCCTGGGAGGAGACGGCGGCGGGCATCGAAGCATTTCTTGCCGGACTGACCGACGACCAGCTCGAAGCGATCCTCGCCTGGTCCAACTCCCGGGGCGAGACCTTCAACCGCCCGCTCTGGCAGCCGGTCTTCCACCTCGCCAACCATGCGACTTACCACCGCGGACAAATCGTCACCATGCTCCGCCAGATGGGCTACGCCGCGCCGGGGACGGACCTGATCTACTTCTTGCAGGAGCCGATGGGGTAAGGGTTCGAGGCAGTCGAAAGCAGGACCGACAGAAGCGCCGGCCGAAGCCGGCGCCCTGGCTCGAAGAACCTACGGCACCTTCGCCGCCCGGGCCGCGAGGCTGAGCGTTCCCGCGGTCGGGGAATAGCTGATCGTCGTCTGGATCGCCACCGGCAGCTGGGTGGAGGCCAGGCCGAAGAAGTACGAGCTGTTGCCATGCCCCGGGGACGAACCGGAGCAGACGGGGGTGGCGAAGTTGAAGGTGATCGCGTTACCGGTCTTGTCGACCGATGAGGGGCCTACCGTGCCGAGGCCGCCTGAGGTGGCGACGAAAACCTGATCCGGCTGGCCGTCGCCGTTGTAATCGAGAGCGGTGACCGGGCCGAACGTCACTTTGAGTCTGTTCACGCACGGGGACGCCGTCAGGCCCACCAAGTTCCGCAGGTCGAGACGGTAGAGGTACGCCGTTTTCCCCGCGCCGATCGTTCCCGCCTGGCCTGGGGGCCAGGTCCGTGACTGCAGGAAGGCACTGCCCGAAGTCCCGGGAAGGGTGAAGTTGGCCGAGGTGTCGTTCACCGTGATCTTGCAGTCGGTATCGAACTTGCAGTTGATCGCCGGAAAGCCCACCGTGACAACGGTCAAAGGAGCCGCCGGCCCGCAAGCCGCGAAAGCGAAAAGACAAAGAGTGAAACACAACGAAATTCCGCGCATCGGTAAATCCTCCTGTTACCCATGGGCGGGGAAAACGGGCGGAACGTTACTTCGTGATTTCGTGGAACGGTCGGCCCTATCAGCAAGACCTTGACGGACGCTTCCAAGGCGAATAGATTTCTCCCAAGTCTCTGATAATCATAGATTTGCGCCGATGCTTGGAGGCTTCTTCCTCGACCCGTCGCGGGCGGGGGTGTGCTTTCGGATCGGGGCGGCAAGACCCCGGGGGAACCTTGGATGAACGGTGAAGCGACCCTTTGCGGACAGGCGGCTCGAACCAAGACGCGATTGGCTGTGAGCCGCCTGTTCGGGCTCGCGGTTTTCGCCCTGCTGATCGGTGGCTCCACCTATTGGAACACCCCCGAAAATCACATGTTCGGCTCGGTTCTGTTCTTTTTGGGGGTGATGCTCGCCTGCCTCGGCTTCTTCGGCCGGGTCTGGTGCCTGTCGTTCATCAAGGGGCGGAAGAAAAGGGTGCTGATCCAGGAAGGCCCCTATTCACTCTGCCGGCACCCGCTCTACCTTTTCAGTTTGATCGGCGGCGTAGGGGTAGGGCTCTGCACGCGGACGCTCACCATCCCGCTGATCTTCCTCGCCGCGTTCGCCCTCTACTATCCGATCGTCATCCGTAGGGAAGAGGAGTTCCTCCGCGACAATTTCGCCGGTTACGAGGCGTATCGGCAGGAGAGCAACGCCCTCTTTCCGCGCTGGTCGAAGTTCGTGGAGGGGGAGACCGTGACCATGTGCTCGCGGTCGTTCCGCAAAGAGCTTACCGAGGCCGCCGGTTCCGTAGCGTTCATCGGATTGATCGGCCTGGTGCAGGGGCTCCAGCGCGCGGCGATCCTGCCGACGTTTTTCTTGCTGCCCTAAAGCCGCTGGGTAGATTCGGGGGAGATCGTCTCGGCGATCCGCCCGGCAACGCCTGCCGCCCCTTCGGCGAGCGGTAGGACCGCGCCTCCCAAGCCGGCCGCCCGCTCGGCTTGCGCGCCGAGGTCGAAAGTCAGGAACGGCACCCGAGCGAGGGCGCATTCGTCGAGCGTCAGACCGTACGACTCAGGAACGATCGAGAGCAACAGAGCCAGGTCGATCCGGTGGCGGGCGAGCTGGGCGGGAAGCGTTCCGGCACGGTAATACCCGTGGACTTCAACACCCGCGGCGCGAAGCTTCTTCTGCAGCTCGGCCTCGCCGCCACCAAATGCGTGCCATTCGATCTCCGGATGGCGGGGGACGAGATCCACCACGATCTCGGCGAACAGGTCCGCCCCCTTGAACGCTTTGGCGGCGCCGACGAACGCGATCCGGCGCGGCGGCTTTTGAGGACGGTAGCCCGGAATCGGCCGGGCGAGCAGCGGTGGGGCCTCGATCCGGCAGCGCACGGCGTCGAGGGTGGAAAAAAGCTCCAGATGGGAATGGAGGAGGAACGAGGACGGGAAGACCGCGTGTTCGCAGCCGCGCAGCAGACGGGACGCGAGAGTCCGGCGCAGTGCCTGGTAGTCCGGCGCCACCGGCCAGCTCTGGGTGAGGCAAATGGTGCAGCGAAGGAGATCGCGCGACCACCGGCAGAATCCACCGTCCGGCTCTTCGACCAGATGGGGGCGCGGGCAGAACAGGGCGAAGTCGTGAATCGCGAGGGTAAGAGGCAGGACCGCCGACAGCTCGAGAAGGCCGGTGAGCGGCAGGCCCGCCGCTCCTTCGATTCGTAAGCTCTCGGCGCCGCACCGGGCGAAGGCGTCGCGGATCGCGCGCACCCAGGGCCCCGGTTCCGGTTCGGCGGGAGCCTCGATCGGGCCGACCGGCGCGGGGGCAAGATCGAGCGCCGCGCGGTCCCCGCCGTGCTCCAGCTCCAGCCGATATCGGCCGGCCCAGGGATAGAACAGCGCGAACGGCCGGCCGGCAGCCCGCTCTCGGGCGCGGCGGGCGACGAGCTGTGCCTGGACCCCGCCGAGCCGCGGCGACGGAGGAGTCGCGAGGACATAGAGAGTAGGGATCGCCGCTTCGCGCGGCCACTCTTGCCTGGAGGTGAAGGAGTTTCGATCGGCTTGTTCGATCAGGCGGTCGACCGCGCGCCGCGCCAGGGCCGCCGGCCCTTCAGCGGTCAGGAGATCGAACGCGAGGCGCGCGGAACGGAGCGGATTCAATCGGTACCTTTCCTAGCGAGGATGCGTTCGTAGATCGCCTCGATCGCCTCGGAGTGCTCGTCCATGCCGGTGACTTCCGGAAGACGTGCCCGCCAGCCGTCGAGGATCTCCGGCTCGGCGAGCAGCCGCTCGATCCAGCCGCGCAGCTCCTTGGGATGATCGGGGTCGAAGAACGCGCCGCAATCGAGCGCTTCGAG
This sequence comes from Acidobacteriota bacterium, assembly GCA_040005235.1. Lineage (GTDB taxonomy): Bacteria > Acidobacteriota > Thermoanaerobaculia > Multivoradales > UBA5704 > DASYKS01. The sequence goes on from JBDTZG010000008.1 coordinate 25,417, forward strand.
CGGCAGCTCGGCGAGGGCGCCGCGGCGGGCGGCGAGCACGGGAGTACCGGCCGCCATCGCTTCGCGGGCCGCGAGGCCGAACGATTCAAGGCCGACCGATGGGACGATCACCGCGTCAAGCCCGCTCAGCACGGCGGCCTTGTCCTCTTCGGCGAAGCGCCCGCGCCATTCGAAGGGGGCAAGGGCGGCGCCGCCGATCCGCCGGACCTCCTCCGCGTAGGGGGGGGCTGCCGCCGGATCGCCATGGATTTCAAGGCGCACCCGATCCGGATCGAGGCCCGCGAAGGCTTGTGCCGCCACGTGCAATCCCTTGTGCGGCAGGATCGATCCGAGGAAGCCGAAGCGGAGCGGGAATCGATCGGCGCGAACGGCGCGGGCGGGATCGCGCTCCGGATCGAGTTCCGGACGGGGCGCGTCGGCGAGCGCCACGCCATAGGGGACCACTTCGATCGGCAGATCCGGCTCGCCGAGCAGCGCGCGCAGGCTGTCGGCGAGGAATTGCGACCCCGCAACCCGGACATCGGCCGTGCGCAGTGCGCCGCGCAGCAGCCGGCCGCGTTCGGCATAGAGCAGCGGGTTCAACAGCGCGGCGCCGGGCAGGCGGGTGAGCGGCAGACAGCGGGAGCATTTGCCAAGCCCCGGGCCAGAGCAGGCGTGGCGGTTCCGATCGAGCAGGTTTGCTCGGGAGCAGACCGTCCACCAGTCCTGCACCTGGTAGAGCACGGGAATGCCCCGCCGCCGCGCTTCGCGCGGCAGCGTCGCCGCATGGCCGGCGAGATGGTGGACGTGCAGCAGATCAGGGCGCTCCTCATCGAGAAAACGCGCGAAGTCTCGGTCAAGAGTGTCGTCGGAGAGCGCGTTTCTCGATCGCGGATCGCGCTGGACGAAGTTGTTGACCATCAGGCGCACGCGGGCGCCGGCATCGAGCAGCTCGATCGCGTCGCCCAGGCTTCGTGCCGGGTCGGCGATCCGCGCGTAGACCGAGACCGCCCGGTGCGCCGTTTGGCGGCGGACGAGCCAGGCGGCATACATCTCGGTGCCCGCAACGCTCCAGGGCGGCCAGCCGTGAACTAGGTGGACGATCCGCTCCGGCGGGCGCTTGCCGATCGATGAGCGCTTGAGGGTCCGATCCGGCACGAGGCCGGCGAGCGCGCGTTCGCGGATCGGGGCGATCGGGTCTTCGCGGACGAAGCGGGCGATCGTCGCCAGATAGTCGGGGTGGAGCTTCGCGAGCGCCCGGTGGGCGCCTCTCACTCTGGCGACGCGCGTGGTGCCGAAGCTCTGGTGCCCCTCGTGATAGACGAAGGTCGCGTCGTCCAGCACGTGGCGCCAGCCGGCTTTGAGCGCCCGCTGGCACCACTCGCTCTCCTCGCCGTAGCCGAGTCCGAACGCTCGCTCATCGAACAGCCCCAGCTCGGAAAGCGCGCGGCGCTTCAAGAAAAGACAGACGCCCACGCCCGTGGGCAGGCGAGGATAGACCCGCGCCGAGCGCTCTTCGATCCGCCGGGCGAAGCTCTCGAGCGTCTCGCCGGCCGGCAGGGCGTTCGCCGCGAGGAAGCGGGGGAGCGAGCAGATCGTCGCGGTGTTCGAGAAGGGAGTAACGGTCGCGATCTCGGGAGAGGAATAGGCGGCGGCGCGGAGCTTGTCGAGCCAACCGGCGGTGACGATCGCGTCGCTGTTGAGCAAGACTACGTCGCGCTCCGGCCCCCGCGCCATGCCCCAAGTCATGCCCCATTTCATGCCGAGATTCACGCTCGCGACGAAGCCGCGGCGTTCGGGGTTGCGGAGAATCTCGACCCCCGAGATCTGCTCTTCGAGCAACCCCTCGGTCGCCGCGGGCTGCGGGCCATCGAGGACCAGCAGGGCGCGATGGCGAGAGAGGTCGGTGTGCGCGAGCAGCGCGGCCCAGCAGCGCGCGAACGCCTCGGGCGCCTGGTAGACCGGGATCACGATGTCGATCCGTTCCGGCGCTCCGCGGTCGTCGTGCGGGCGATCAGAGGGAGCCGCCCAATCGAGCGCCACGCGACCGCTCCCGGCGCGTAGCCAGGTCCGGAGCCGGGAGGGGAGAAAGTCTCGGATCACGAGGTCTTTAAGGGGTGATGCAAATTTTGGCAAACTTATCACGGCGTCGTCTGGCGCATCGTTTGGCTCAGGTGGCCGGTTCCGCTACTCTTCCCCGGCCATGACGAACGAGTCGCCTAAGACGGTTTGTATCACCGGCGGAGCCGGGTTTATCGGGTCGCACGTAGCGGACGGGTTTCTCGCCGCGGGCGACCGGGTGCTGATCCTCGACGACCTGTCGGGCGGCAAGCGCGAGAACGTACCCGAGGGCGCAGAGCTGCACGTCTTGGACATCCGTTCGGCCGAGGCGGCGCGGCTGGTGGCGGAGGGTAAAGTCGATCTGCTCATCCACCACGCGGCGCAGATGGACGTTCGCCGCTCGGTCGAAAATCCGATCTTCGATGCCGACGTGAACATCCTCGGCACCTTGAACCTGCTCGAAGCCTGCCGGCGGGGAGGCGTGCGCCAGGTGCTGTTCGCTTCGACCGGCGGCGCGATCTACGGCGAGCAGGATGCCTTTCCCGCGACCGAAGAGCACCCGACACGGCCGGTCTCCCCCTATGGGGTGAGCAAGCTCGCGGTCGAACGCTATCTCTATTTCTTCCACGTCGCCTACGGCTTCGACGTCGCCTGCTTGCGCTACGCCAACGTCTACGGCGAACGGCAGAATCCGCACGGCGAGGCGGGGGTGGTGGCGATCTTCCTCGAACGACTGCTCGCCGGAGGCAAGGCGACGATCAACGGCTCCGGCCGCCAGACCCGCGATTACGTCCACGTGTCGGACATCGTCCGCGCGAACCTTGCGGCGGCGGGCCGGCCGGGCTTCTTCACCTTGAACGTCGGTACGGGAAAAGAGACCGACGTGGTCGAGCTCTATGGCCACATCGTCGCGGCCTTGGGGCTCGATCGCCCGGCGGAGCACGGACCTGGCAAGGCGGGCGAGCAGCTCCGCTCGGTGATCGACGGCTCCCGCGCACGCGTCGAGCTGAAGCTGCCCGCGCCTCTGCCGCTCGACCAAGGGCTCGCGCGGACGGCGGCCTGGTTCCAGGCGCGGGTTTGATGCCTACGGCACGACCGCTTCGACCTTGAGCAGGTGCGCCCACTTGGCGCGCAGGTTGTCGGGCAGATCGAGCATCGGCAGCAGCTCGCGAACTTCGTCGCGCCCGATCCATTTCCAGATGTCTTCCCACTGCGCGTAGCGGAGCAGGTGCGAGACCACCACGGCCCGTTCGGCGAGAGTGCCGACGAACAGGGCCCGCGCCTCGGCGAGGGTCACCGGCTTTTCGGGAAAGAAGTACAGCGGATCGGTAGACTCGATCTGGGGAACCTGAGGAAAACTTCCCGTGCGCGCTCGTCCGGTACCGGTCATCGCGCGGTCAGTATAGTCACGATGGTGCGGCGTGCAAGGTGCTTTGTGGTGGGAAATCGCTCCGCCGGGGGCGGAAGAGGTTCCCGTCGGGTTGGGCCTTGACCCCAAGTGCGCGCGTCGTCTACATTTTCGACCGTTCGAGATCAGCTCGAGCGGGCATAACTCAGTTGGTAGAGTGCAAGCTTCCCAAGCTTGATGTCGCGGGTTCGAGTCCCGTTGCCCGCTCCATTTCTCTCCCTCCGCGGGGACTCATCCGCCATGGCGCTCTTCCGACGCGATTCCCCCGCCCCCGCCCATTCCGTCACATTTACCGGTCCGTCCGGGGAACCGGGCGGCGGAACGCGGATTGCGCCGGGGGCGCGGTTCGAAGGGAAGATTACCGGGACGGTGGATTTAGTCGTCGACGGCGAGGTGATCGGTGAGATCGCGGTCTCCGCGGTCGTCCTGATCGGGCCTCAAGGGAGCGTCACCGGGCCGATCTCGGCGCGCGTCGTGCGCGTAGCCGGCCGGGTTGCCGGCGATCTGCGCGGCGCCGAAAGGGTGGAGATAACAGCCACCGCCAACCTCGAAGGGGACATTGCCGCGCCGCGGGTGACGATCGCCGAAGGCGCGTTTTTCAAAGGGCGGGTCGAAATGAAACCCGCTCCGGGGTCCGAGCCGGCCGCCGGAGGCAAGACCCCGCCAACCCCCAACTCAACCGACCGGGCGCACGACGGGCGCCCCACCAAGCCCCCCGAGGGGCCGAGGAACGGATAGATGCGCATCGGAATTCCGACCGAGATCAAGAATCACGAGTACCGCGTCGGCATGACCCCGGCCGGCGTGCACGCCCTGGTCGAGCGCGATCACGCGGTCGTGGTGCAAGCGGGCGCGGGGCTCGGCAGCGGCTTCGGAGACGAGCAGTACGCCGAGGCTGGTGCGCGCATCGAGGCCGATGTCGAGAAGGTCTGGGCCGAGTCCGAGATGATCATCAAAGTGAAGGAGCCGGTGGCGCCCGAGTACCCCAGGATGCAGCGCGGCCAGCTCCTGTTCACCTACCTGCACCTTGCGCCGCTGCCGGAGCTGACCGACGTGCTGGTCGAGCGCGAGGTCGCGGGCGTCGCTTACGAGACGATCACCGACGCCGAAGGGAGGCTGCCGCTGCTCACCCCGATGTCCGAGGTCGCCGGCCGGATGTCGGTGGTGGTCGGAGCGAGCTACCTTCAGAAGACTCACGGCGGACGCGGCACACTGCTCGCGGGTATCCCCGGAGTGCCGCCGGGCGACGTGGTGATCATAGGCGGCGGCATCGTCGGCATCAACGCGCTCAAAATGGCGATGGGGCTCGGCGCGAGCGTCACCGTGCTCGACACCAACCTCGACCGCCTGCGCTACATCGACGACATGTTCCAGGGCCAGGTGATTACGGTGGCGAGCAATCGCCACAACCTGCTCGCCGCCTTGAAGCGCGCCGATCTTTTGATCGGCGCGGTGCTGATCCCCGGCCGCGCGGCGCCGAAGCTGGTGACTCGCGAGATGATCGGGATGATGAAGCCGGGCTCGGTGGTGGTCGACGTCGCGGTCGACCAGGGCGGCTGCTTTGAAACCACCCACGCGACCACCCATTCCGATCCGGTCTACACGGTCGACGGCGTGATCCATTACTGCGTCGCGAACATGCCGGGAGCGGTGCCCCGCACCTCGACGTTCGGCCTGACCAACGCGACTTTGCCCTATGCGCTGGCGCTCGCGAACAAGGGGTTGAAGCAGGCGGCGCTCGACGATCCGGGGCTGCTCGAAGGGATCAACACGCTCAAGGGGTTCGTCACTTCGAAGCCGGTCGCGGATTCGCTCGGCCGGTCGTATCGCGAGGCGCGCGAGCTGTTGTGACCCGGAGCCGTCGCGGAGACGTGCGTTTCGAGAATCTCGATACTCGAACCACGGCGTTCAGAGAGAAAATCCATCAGCGCCTCGCAAAAGGACCCGCGACGCCGATGGATTTCTCCGTGGTGAAAAGACTGATCCGGGAAGTGGTTGAAGCCAGGAAGAGTGAATAGGGCAGGTTCTCTTCTGTGACGCCAAGTGCAGGTTTGCCTTCCCTCCTCGTCGGCTGCCTCGTCGCCGCGGTGGGAGGGCTCGCCCTCGTCTTGTCCTTCTTTCGCCGCCATCGGATCGCCGATCCGCTGCTCGCGTCGTTTGGCGGGTTCACGCTGCTCTACGGCGTTCGCCTTTTCTTTCAGAGCCCGCTCCTTCCGGGATTCGGCGTCAGCGAGCTGGCCTCCGATTGGGTGATCAGCCTCACGACCTATTTGATCAACGTCCCTGCCTGGGCCTTCTTCTGGCAGGTGCTGGGTGAAGGCCGGCGTTCGTTTCTGTTTAAATGGCTGATCGTGACCGGCGCGTTCTCGGTGGTCGGCGTCGCTTCCGATCTGAACCGCGGCTAACCGAACACGTTGAACGGGTGGCCGAACAATCTCCTCGTGGTCACCGGTCTGGTCGTCGCGATCGCCGCCCAGCTGTTTGCCGCGCCGGCTGCCCGAAGTTCCCCGCCTCAAGGTTGCCGCGCGATTCAAGCCGTCCTCCGCGGTCGCGGGCGACCTGTATGACTTCCTGGTCGTCGAGGGTAAGCGCCTGGGCCTGGTGGTGGCCGACGTTTCCGGCCACGGCGTTCCGGCGGCGCTGATCGCCTCGATGGTCAAAGTGGCGGTCAGCTCTCGATCCGATTGCGCCGACGATCCGGCCCGCCTGTTGACGGAGGTGAACCGCACCCTATGCGGCAGCTTCGAGAGCGGATTCGTCACCGCGACCTACCTCTATTTCGATCCCGCGGCCGGCACGCTTGCCGCGGCGAATGCGGGTCACCCGTCGCCGCTTCTTCTCCGCGCCTCCGGCGTCCTCCAGGAGATCGGCGGGCGCGGGCCGATCCTCGGCCGTTTCGCAAAGGCAAGCTTCCAGGCGGAGAGCCTGGCCCTGGCCCCCGGAGATCGGCTCTTGCTCTATACCGACGGTCTCACCGAGGCCCGCGACGCAGCCGACGAGATGTTCGGCGAGGAGCGGCTCGGAGCCTTCGTCCGCGGCCATGGGCAACTGGAGATCGAGCCGTTCTGCGACGCCCTGCTCGACGAGCTGCGCCGGTTCACCTCGGGGCGTGGAGAGCTGGCCTTGGAAGATGATCTGACGATTGTGGTGGTGGACGTTCAAGGCTAGGAGCGTCGTTCGCCTTGAGATCGCGCTGGTATGCTTGGCCTCTCTTAATCGGAGGTGGCCCATGGCCCGACGCTCGCGGTTCGCGCTCTTCCTCGTTTCGCTCCTGGGTTTTACTCTTCTTCCTGCCTACGGTGCGGCCGCCGCGCCCAAGAAACCCGCGAAGCCCGCGGCCAAGCCGGCGGCAAAGCCAAAGAAACCCACCGGTCCCTACTTCCGGCTCGACAAGGTGACCTCGACGTTTTCTCACTTCTGTGGGTTTCGGGCGGCGGGCGACAAGACCGGGGAGGTCAAAACGCTCCTGGTCTTCTCCGACGTGCCGGTCGATTGCGCCGCGGCCGATGCCGAGTTCGATCCCGAGGGAGCGATCGAGGTGCAGATCGACGGCCTAAAAGGGGCCTACGTCGAGCTGCATCTCGACCCGGATGGCAAACACGCGAACGGCAACTGGAAGTCCAACGAGCCGAACGACGGCTTCAGCTTCGGCGGCCAGGGCGAGCTGGTCTTCGCGCGGCGTGATGAGGCGCGGGTCGAAGGGCGCTACCGCACGCTGACGCCCGAGAGTTTCTTCCAGCAGACGTTCGAATTCGACCTGCCGTTCGCGGTCGATCTCCTCGCCGGCTCGATGGCCGGCACCCCGTTGCCCAAGGGGGGCGGCGATCCGGGCAAGGCTTACCTCGCCTATTTGAAAGCGGTCGACAAGAAAGATCCGGCGGGGCTCCAGAAGTACTCGTCCGCGGCGCGCGCCTCGGAGATCAAGCAGCAGATCGCCGATGAGATCTTCGAAGGGATGTTCGACAGCGCGCGGACCCAGGAGCTCAAGACCGCAGCGGTCACCGGCGGTCTGATCCGCGGCAATCGCGCGAAGATCGACGTCTCCGGGGTCAACTACGACGGGGACAAAGTGGGCGGCCAGATCTTCCTGCTGCAAGAAAACGGCACCTGGAAGGTCGATTCGAAAGCCATCGGCATTCGTTTCGACTAGGCACGGGCGCGGCCGGCGGCGGATCTCACCCGTACGCTACACTTCCGAGCATGCCGGAGCCACCTGCCGCACCGTCCCCTTCGACCCCCGACGCCCAATGGGGCAAAGCGACGGCCGACCGCGAAGAGATCCATTTCCTCGCCGGGCCGCGCTCGCGCAGCTCGGAGCTTGCGCGGGTCTTCCGCATCATGCTCGAGTTGATTCGCGGGCTTCGCGGTCTCCATTTCGTCGGCCCCTGCGTCACCGTGTTCGGCTCAGCTCGCTTTCCCGAGACGCACCCCTGGTACGCGCTCGCCCGCGAGGTCGGTGCCCGGCTTGCGCAGGCGGGCTTTACGGTCATGACCGGCGGGGGACCGGGGATCATGGAGGCCGCGAACCGCGGCGCCAAAGACGTCCGCGGTCGGTCGATCGGCTGCAACATCGTCCTGCCGCGCGAGCAGCAGCCGAATCCCTATCTCGACCGGTTCCTTGAATTCCGCTACTTCTTCGTCCGCAAGGTCATGCTGGTCAAGTACTCGTACGCGTTCGTGGCGCTGCCGGGCGGCTTCGGCACGATGGACGAGATGTTCGAATGCCTGACTCTGATCCAGACGGGCAAGATTCAAAACTTCCCCGTGGTGCTGATGGGGGTCGACTATTGGCGGCCGCTGATCGAATTCCTGCGCGACACGATGGTGCCCAAGGGGACGATCGCGCCTGAGGATCTGGAGCGGGTGACGGTCACCGATTCAGTCGAGGAAGCGGTCGCCGAGATCGTCAAGGCGGGGACCGAGGAATTCGGCCTCGCCCCCGAGAAGAAGTCGCCGCGCCGCCGCTGGTTCTTGGGCGAGCGCCCCATCGAGGAGGCCGGGGCAGGATCGCTCGATTGAGGTCCCGGCTACCGAGCTCCTTTTACAGCATCTTGCTCGCCAGGTTCGCCAGCTCCGACCGCTCGCCCTTGTCCAGATTGATGTGGGCGTAGAGCGACTGGCCTTTGATCCGGTCGATCAGGTACGAGAGCCCGTTCGAATGCGCGTCCAAGTACGGCGTGTCGATCTGGTAGATGTCGCCGGTCAAGATGATCTTGGTGTTCTCGCCTGCGCGGGTGATGATCGTCTTCACCTCGTGGGGAGTGAGGTTCTGCGCCTCGTCGACGACGAAGATGACGTTCGAAAAGCTCCGCCCGCGGATGTAGGCGAGGGGGACCACGTGAAGCTTCTCCTGCTCGACCAGCTCGTCCACCCGTTTGAAATCGCGCTCGCGCTCGCCGAACTGGTTCTTGATGATCCCCAGGTTGTCCCAGAGCGGCTGCATGTAGGGGTCGATCTTCGACTTGATGTCGCCCGGGAGGAATCCCAGGTCGCGGTTCGACAGCGGTACCACCGGCCGCGCGACGTAGATCTGGCGGAACTGGCGCCGCTGTTCGAGCGCGCCCGCCAGAGCGATCAAGGTCTTCCCCGTGCCGGCCGGGCCGCTGATCGTCACCAAGGGCACGTCGGGATTCAAGACGGCGTGGAGCGCAAAGGTCTGCTCGGCGTTCCGCGGCGAAACGCCGTAGGCCTGGGTCTTATGGACCCGCTCCAGCCGGTCGGTCTTCGGGTTGTAGGTCGCGAGCGCCGAGTTCGAGCTGGACCGGAGGATGAAGTACTGGTGGGCGATGGGGGCATCGGACAGAACCTCGCGCGCCGGGAGCGAATCGGTCTGATAGAGCCGGTCGATCAGTCCCGAATCGCCGACCTCGATCTCCTGCTTGCCGGTGTAGAGGTGGGCGAGATCTTTGATCCGGACCGTCTCGTAATCCTCGGCTTCGAGGTTGAGCGCCCGGGCCTTCAATCGAAGGTTGATGTCCTTGCTGACCAGGATCACCCGCCGGCCCGGCTCGCTCTTCGAGAGGGCGAGAACCGTGTTCAAGATCCGATGATCGGCCTTGCGCGAGCCGAAGACCGCCCCCGCATCCACGTCGACATCCTCTTCAGTGATCACCCGGAAGCGCCCGCGCGAGGTGCCATCAAGCGGAATCCAAGATTGGAGCAGGTTGTGCTCGGACAATCGGTCCAGCTCGCGGATGAACTCGCGCGCCTGAAGGTTCAGGACCGAGTTGCCCTTCTTGAAGCCGTCCAGCTCTTCGAGAACGGCGATCGGCAGCGCGACGTCGTGCTCCTGGAAGTTCTGGAGGGCGGTGAAATCGTAGAGGACGACGGAGGTATCGAGAACGAAGATCTTGCGCGCGACGTCGGACATGGGGTGAGGGGTTCCTCCAAAAAATACCGACCCCAAGGCTAACGCACGGCGATCGATCGGACCAGGGGGAGGGGCTTTCCGAACGCAGCCGACCTGGATGTGATTTCAGTTCGCACGGAATTCGCGCTGCCATCGCGAAGCGAGCGCCGCGCGAAGCGGCAGCGCGAGCGGCAGCAACATCCCGCCGAAAGGGAGCGCGGCGGTCGCCTGGAGGAACCCACCCGCGAGGCGTAGGGGAAGTGGGATCGAGCGGTCGAAGAGGTGCCCGGGGCGCCAGGGTCGCAGGAACCAGACCGCTCGAACGCGGTGGAGCGCGAGGTGCGCGAGGGGAGAAGCGAACGCCACGGCGACCAGAAGCACCGGGCCGGCACCGGGAGTCGTGAGAGGGCGGCCGAGCGGGATTAGGGCCGCGGCGAGGGCCAGGTAGAGGAAGAGCCAGCGGAAACGGCGGAGCCCCTCGGGTACGGGAGCGGATCCCAGGATCACCAGGAAACCGCCGACCGCAGCGAAGGCCAGCACCAAAGACAGGGTGATGACGAAGTCACGCATCCGGCCGGCGCCGGCGATCGGGCCGAGGACGAGCCCGAACGCGGTCGCCGCCTGGGTGAGGAAGAGCGCGCGGGCCGCGCCGGGAAGGTCGTTCCGCTCCGTCACAGTGCCGCGTCCGAGCGCACGGGTCGCCCGCGCGGCGCCGAGGGCCGCGAGACCCGCGACGGCTCCACCGGCGGCCAGCGCCCAGAGGTCGAATCGACCCGCCGCGAGGAGGCGCAGCCCATCCCACTCGCGCAGGCGGAGGCCGGCTGCCAGCTCCAGGCGACCCGCAAGCCAGGAGACGAGGCCCGCGAGCGCGAGCGCATCGAACGCCGTAAGAAGGCACTTCCAGCGCAGGAACGAGAGCCTTCCCTTCTCAGCGCGGCTCTCGTGGGTCGGCGCGGAAGGTGAACGAGCGAGTGCCACTTCGAGCGGTTCATTGGTGTCCGAAGTCCGCCGCCCGTAGGCCGACCCAACGAGGGTCTCGCTTCGTCGCTCGGCGGGCAGGAAGATGCGCAGCACGACCGGCAAGATCGAAAACGGGGCCGGGAGGAGCACGAGCAGCGGAAAGAGGTCGCGCTCGCGGCGCGGGCCGGGCCGAGCCGGCTCGGTGGCGACTTTTTCAGCCAACTCTTGGCGCAAGAGGAGCGCCGCGCCGACATGCAGGGCGGCGAGCACTACGACCGCCACGGGGAACGGCGCCTGTACGGCGAGCCAGATCGAGAGCCCGATGAGCGGCAGCACCGAGAGCGCCGCGGCGACGGCGGGCACGCCGAGCCGCAGCCCCGAGTCGGAGCGCGGTGTTTGCCGCGCAGCGGCGCCGAGATCGAGCGGTGGGATCGCCGACATGCGACGCTCGACGAACCGGCGCCAGGCGGGGATCAGCACCAAGCCGAGGCCGGGGATCGCGGAAGCGATGCGGCGCGCGGCGATCCAGAGCCGAGGAAGCGTGCGCGGAAACGGCGTCTTGGCCTCGAGGTAGCCGTCGGCGATCCAGGCTTGGAGCGGCAAGAAGGCGAGCGAGGCGGCGCCGAGCAAGTTGGCGATCTGGGGCTCGATCGTGATCGGTGCGTAGCCGCGAGGCCAGAGCTGCGATTCGCCCACGAGACCGCCGACCAGGAGCAGCATCGAGCTGACGAACGCCGAATCGCCGAGCTCGAAGTGACGCCAGGGGCCGCCGCCGCGCAGATCGATCCGCGCCCGGAAACGGCGTCGCGCGATCCGTTGGGCGCGCTCCTTCGTGCTCCCGGCCGATGGGGAAGCAACGTCGATCTCTCTCGGGAGTGCCTCGGCGCGGGCGCGCAGCAGGCGCCGGGCGAGGCGCGTCCTCCAACCGCGAGGCAGCAGCGCGAGGGCAGGAAGGGCCAGCCCGCCGAACGGCAGGGCGACCGCCGCGACCAGCGCCGCGATCGAGAGGCGGGTCGAGCGCGGCAGGTGCCGATCCGCCAGGTCGGCGAGGCGCACCGGTTTGAGGGCGTTGGAACCGAGGGTCGCGAGCAGCACCACGCGGGCGGCGAGCGCTTCAGGCAGCAGGGGAGGAAGGAGGTCCGACCGTGTCCTGGCGAGCAGAGCGATGCCGACCGCGAGCGCAAACCCGCCGATCATGCCGATCAAGAGCGTGCCGACTCTCAACCCACCCCCTTCGGGATCGGGGAGGCGGAGGGTGTAGTCGAGTAGGGCGGTGAGCAGCAGGACCAGCGCTCCGAGCGCACCCGAGTAGACCGCGAGGGAAATCATCGCGGGAACGGCGTGGCTCGCCCAAAGGGCTCCGCCTTCTAGACCGATGAGCGCGAGGCCCGGCGCCACCGAGAGCAGGATCGCACGCGGCAGGGCGCGGATCAGCGCTCCTCGCCGAGCCATCGGTCCCGCCTGGATGACGTCTTTCACCACGTACGCCGCCGCGACGGCCATCGAGAGGACGAGCCAGATTGCCATCGCGAGGCGCGCCCCCTCGATCTCTCCGCTCTTGGCGAGCAGAGCGCCGACCGGCGCCGTCTCGAACGGCAGGAGCACCACGGCGATCCCGGTGTAGAGGTCGCGCCGCCGCTCGGCCCGGTTCGGTTCCAGCGGGATTGGAGCGGTGCGCCGCCGGTTCTGCCAGAGCGCGAAGACGAACGTCGTCTCCTCGCGCCCTTCCCGCGCGGCGAGCACCCAAGGCCCGAGGGCGGCGAGCGGCCAGGCGCCGGGCAAGAAGAAGGTGAACGGCAACGCCTGATGGAACGCGCGGCGGAGTCGGCTCGCTGGGAGGCTTGGAGCGTAGATCCAGGTGGAGACGAAGCCGGCGATCTGCAAGAGCACGTGCGCCGCCGTGGCGAACCGGGTGCCTGCAAGCCCCGCCGGGGGTGGTGCTGCGAGCGCTGCGAGCAGAGCGAGGAACGGCACGACCTGGCCAGCGACCGTCCAGGCGACGAGGAATCCCAAGTCAGTGCGCAGCCTCGCCAGCAGGCGGTCGAGGCGCACCAGCGGCGGTCCTCTGCGCGCTACCCCGAGATCGAGCCGCGGTATGCCTTCGTCGGTGTCGCGTCCGAGCCGGCGCCAGGCGGGCCAGGCGTGCAGGCCGACCACCGGCAGAGCGGCGAGGGCCGCCAGGAGCGCCCGCAAAACGACCGGCAACGCACGGGCACCTGGTGTACGTGCGGCGAGCGAGCGGTGCAAGACGATCGCGTTCGCAACGAGCAGCAGGGCGAGAACCGGCCGCCACGCGGGATCGAGGGCCAAGCGATCGACGGGAACGAACGAGCTCTCCAGGCCCCCTCTCCTTTCTGCGAATCGCAGGAACAGCAGCCCGCCGAGGCAGGCGAGCCCGACCAGCCTGGCGAAATACGAATCGTCCCAGGCGTGCCAGCGGGAGGTGCCCTGGGCGGTCCACGGTCCAGCGTTGGGGGAGCGCCTCATGGCCAAGCTCATTGCGGTCATGGCAGCGACGCCACGGCCGGGGCGGAAGGCAGGTGGAGCGCGCGGGCGAACGCTTCGCGCACGACCGGGATCTCGACGGCCGCCCTGGGATTCTCGTCGCCGAGCCGAGAGGGAAGATGGGCGTTGAGAAACCAGAGGAGCGCCACTACGGCAGCCGGCCGCTTACCCGTGCGGAACGCGTCGGCGAATCGGTGGGCGAGCGCCGGGCGGCTCACGGTCGAATCGGCGCGCCAGAGCCGGCGACGCAGCTCGGTGAGGCCTGGGTCGTCCGGTCGCGCGGCCCCTTCGCCGAGCCAAGCCCCCAAGGTTTCGAGCCACTCCGAATCGGCCGCGTCGAGGCTCGCCCACACCTGCGCTTCGGCTCGCGCCTCGCTCCCGGTGACCGCTTCGGCCAAGGCGTTCGGAAAGGCGCCGCCCTGCCACAGCCAACGCTCGCGAAGCAGGAGCCGGCAGGCGGCATCTCGTGGCTCGCCCGGCGGGCAGAGGCGGGCGAGGTCCACCGCGCGCTCCGGGCGGAGCGGCGCGAGGAGGATCAAGGTCGCCGGTTCGCCCAGAGCGTCGGTCGAGAGGGCGCGCTCGATCCATGAGGTCCGTTCGGCCGCGGTGGCCAGGCAGAGCTCGAGAATCTTCCGCTCGCGCTCGGAGCGCAATTCACCGAACCCGGATTCGAGCGCCTTGGGGAAGCCTCGCGGCGCCTCTCCCGGCAAGGTTCCAAGGCGCTCGACCGCGGCGGTGAGGATCGGTGCGAGCGTTGGCCATCCGGCGCGCAGCTCCTCTTTCGCCGGACAGACGCCGAGGCTCTCGGGCAGGAGCGCGAGGCTGGAAGCCACCCTTTCGTTCCTCCGGGTCCTGCCGCGCGCGTCGCTCCGAAGCGTCTCCGGCAGGTTCGCGAACAGGCGGGCGAGCGCGGCGCGACGATCGGGCCAGGGCACCTCCGCCAGAGTGGCGAGCCGGCGCGCCGCCTCGTCGATCTCCAGGTCCGCCCGTGCAGGCTCGCCGGCCGAGCCCAGTGCCGCGATCTCGGGTGTCGCGGCGGCGAGCGCGCGGTCCGAATCGAAGCGGAGCGCCGAGCGGAGCAGGCCGAGCGCCGTGCCGCGGTCGGCGGCCTCGCCATGGGCGGCCTGTTCGAACGCGATCGCGTGACGGGCGAGTGCGAGGAGCGCTGCCGCCCGACCGGGCCCCTGCAGGTCCATCAGATGCCGTGCCGCGATCTCCGGCGGGTCGAGCGGTAGCTCAGCGAGCGCCGCCAGCGTGCAGATTTCGCCGGTGAGCTCACCGTCTTCGGCGAGCGCTGCGTAGAGCGCCGCCGGCGCGAGGTCCTCGGTGGGGAACCGCTCGGGCGGCAGCGCGGCGATCCGTGCCAGAAGGAGTCGCCGACGGTCGACCATGCCGTCGCACACCGACCGGGCGCGCCCCATCCGTTCTTCCGCGTCCTGCGCCGTGGAAGCCCAGCGGCGGGCGAGTTGCTCGCGCAGCTCATCCTCTTCCTCCGGCAAGAGGAGCGGCGCGGCGAGCGCGAGGCCCCGGAGGTCGCCGCGGATCGCGCACAGGCGAACGGCGGTTTCGATCCTTATCTCCGCACGCAGGGCAAAGCCGGCTCCGGCGTGCGGTGCGACGGCCGAGGCGTAGGTTTCCGCCTGGGCGATCAACCGTTCGAGCAGCGGCTCGGCGGTGAGCGAGCGGGCGAAGTGCAGCAGATCGGCGGGTGTCCTGCCGGGGGCGAACGCCGCGCCGTCGAGCAGGCCCGCCGCGCGGCGCGGCAGATCGTTCGCCGCAAGGTCGAGGAAACGGCATACCGACTCGGGCGAGGCGAGGGCCGGCGCAAAACGACCGTCTTCGAGCCAGACGGCCACGGCCTCCAGCCGGCGCTTGCGCTCGGAGCAAGCCGGCCGCGCCGCAAGGGAGCGCAGCGCGGCGAGGAGGCGCTCCGGCGGCACTTCGAGCCGTTCGAAGGCGTCTTCCGCTGCGGCGATGCGCCGTTCGCTCGGCTCCACTTCAAGAGCCAGGGCCGTGAGCGCCGCCCGGGCACCTCGGGAGGGAGCCACGGAGGCCAGCCGGTCGATTTCGGCCGCCGGCAGGCAAGCGAGCAGATCGCGCGCCGAATCGACCCGCTCGGCGTCGGGAAAATCCGTCCCGTCCAGGCCGATCTCCTCACAGTGCGCGCGCGCCGAAGCGGCGTCTTGAACCGCACGGCCGGTGAGAAACTCGATCTCCAGCCGCCGCCCGGGTGCCTTCTCTCGGAGGAGCGACAGGATTGCACGCTCCTCGGAGCCGGAGATCTCGCCGAGCCGCCGTGCGAGGGCGGGCCGGTCGTCGTCCGCCGTTTTGGAGAACGCCCGCCAAAGCCCCTCGGCGGCCGGATCGCCCCGGTCGAGCCAGGCCTCGGCCAACTCGCGGCGGATCGCGCGAGAATCCTCGGCCGGCAGGCGCGCCAGCCAGGCGCTCCAACGCTCGCCGATCTCCGGGCCGGCACGGCGCGCGGCGCCGCGCAGGCGGCCGAGGGCCGCGGACCGGCCCGGATCGCGCGGCGGCAGCTGGGTGCTCTCGACCGTCTCGCGCAGCACCGCGAGCGTGGGCTCGCGGAGGGTTTCGCTCGCCAGTCCCGACGCCACCGCGGCGAGCGCCTCGACCCGCTGCCAGGGATCGGGCAGCCGCTTGGAGGCATCGATTGCGAGATTCCCCCGGCCGCTCCGCGCGAGCGCCGCGAGCAGCTCCGGCTCCGCCAGGCCGTCGGCGAGGCCCGAGAGGTGGAGGGCGGTCGCGGCGAAGCGGAGGAAGCGAGGCCAATCGGCCGCCGTGATGGCGAGCGGCAGCGCGTGCTCCAGCAGGTCGAAGACGCTCGGCTCGAAGCCGCCGAACCGCTCCGCCTGGCGCGCTAGCTGGTCGGTCTCTTCGAGGAGCCGGAACAGCCGAGTGCGATCGCCCGCCGCGGCGAGATGGGCGGCGAGATGGCGCAGCGAATAGTCGGCGCGGAAAGCTTCGAGGTCGGTCGTTTCGGCCTCGTCCGGGCTCTCGTCGGCCGATGGGGGTGGAGCGAGGCTCATCGGGCGCCGAAAAGAAACTCTGCGAACCGCTGGTTCATCTCGGCGAGGCGTACCCGCTCGTCCTCGATCTGGTCCTTGCCCGCGATGAAATCGTGGAAGCTCGCATGGTAGAGCCGGTAGCGCTTGCCCCCTTCCGGAGAGCGAACGACGGAAAGGAAGGGCGCCCAGTCATCGAGCACCCGCCGTACCCGGTGCCGGTCCGAGACCCCGGCGAGCGCGCCGATCCACTCGAACGGCAGCGGTTCACGCGCCGCGGAGAGCGCCGCGAGCACCGGCAGGCGCTCCCCGTACCAAGTGGCCTCGTCGGCGGTCTTCATTCGCCGCCAGAGGTTGTCGTAGTAGTTCGCGAGGCCCTGCGGCAGCTCGTCGAGCGAGCCCCCGCCTCTCGCCTCGGCGGCCTCGATCTCGGGCAGGACGTAGCGAAGGTACATGAAGTTTCCTTCGCTCTTCTCCGCAAGGTCGGCGACGAACCGCTCGATCGAAAGGCCGCGTCGCTCGCGATAGGCGGCGATTCCGGGGCGTTCTGCGGCGCGCTCCAGATACTCGGTCACGTCCGCCCGGTTTTCCAGCGAGGACGCGACGATCTCATCGGTCTCGATCCGCTCGGCGCGGAGCGGAATCTCGCCGCGCCGGGCGGTGACCAGAGCGAACACGCCGGCCGGCAAAATCGGCGGCAGATAGAGCAGGTTGGATCCGCCGGACTGGGCGCCGGTGTCCGCCTCGTCGAGCGCGTCGACCAAAAAGAACGCCCGCTCGCCGGGAGCCAGACGGCCGGAAACCTGGTCCAGGATCGACATCAGGAACTGGCCGCTATCGCCGCCCTCGGGCGGAAGTGAGCGAGCGAGGCCATAGGCGGCGATCAGCTGGGTGCATAACGAACGGAGAAACTGGCCCGGGGTCTGGTTACCGCTCTGACGCTGGTTGAAATATCGAGGGTAGCCTCTCGCCTGGGCGAGCTTCGCGACGACCGCCGTCTTGCCGATCCCCGGATCGCCCCGAAGGAGAAAATAGCCGCTCTCGGACTTTTCCGCGAACGCATCGATCCGGTCGAACAGCCAGCGACGCCCGGCGAAGTCGCGGGTCTTCTCGGCGATCAGGCCGCGAAAGTCGGAGAGCGCCTTGCGCGCCCCCGCCCCCGGTCCGGTTCCTACCCCCGCGAGCGGCTCGACGAGCGCCATGTCCCCCTGCCGGAGGAAGAGGACCGGCACCGCAAACTCGGCGCTCTTGGGTTTCGCCGTATGCACCGCGAGGCGGGCCTCGCCCATCGCGGCTTCGAGCGGCAGCCCCAACGCCAGCTGGGTATAGAGAGCATGGGTGAAGGCGATGGCGTTTGAATCGCGCACCGACATCTGCATCGCGATCACCGCCGGAACCCCCGCGAGCACCAGAGCGGCGCCGACGCTCTGAAACGCGTCGCGCTCAATGGCGGCGGCGACGCGCCCCCCTTCGCAGGCGGAGAGAACGACCAGGCGCAACTCGTCGCAGTCCTGAAGATGGTCGGCGAGGACTCGCCCCGAGACCGTCACTGGCGCCCGGCGGTCGGAGGAAAAGATGAGCATCCCCTCGCCAGTCTGCTCGTCGAGCTTGCCATGGCCGATCCAGTGGAGCATATGGACGGCGTCTTCACCCCAGGTCCGAAGCTCCGCGCGCAGGCCGGCGGGCTCGGGATCGGCCAGAAAGGAAAGCGACAGGCCGGGCACCTTGGAGAGGACCTGTTCGATCGTCAGAAATTCGCCCGCCACGTCGAGCCTCGGCTCCATCTTGGCGTCGCTCCAGGCGGTCAGAAGCCGAAGCGGGGTGGCGAGCGGTGGGCGGACGCCCCTTGGGACGAAGATCCGCCGCACCACCGGAGTCTTGGCCCCGAGCGCAAGAAACTGACGCCGCTCTCGCCGATAGAGCAGCTCCCAGGGAAGGGCCGCGAGCGGAGCCAGCTCCGGCCGTTCGAGATCGAACCCGAGCTCGATCCGCAGACCCGCCTCGGCATCCCCTTCGATCTTCTCAGCCGCCGCGGCGAAGCGCTCGCCGACCTTCCCCGCGAACAGCCCGTCGAAGAGCCGCGCACCGATCTCTTCCGCAGCCATCGGCTCCGGTGCTGCAGGCTCCTCGCCACGAGCGGAGCCGGGGGGAACCAGCGCCGCGAGCACCGAAGGCAGCTCGGCCGGCTCGAACGGCATCCGCAGCGTGCCTTCGGCATCCCCCACCAGGCGCGAGCGAAGGCGAACGGCGAAGTCTCCGCCGTTCACCGGCTCGAAAGTGAGCTGAAGCTCCTCATAGCGCACCGGGCACCTCCCCTCGCTTTGGTGTCGCGCGATTACCGCTCGGGCTTGCGCGAATAGTAATCCTGCGGGCCGGTTCGTTGGGGCGATCGATTCTGGTATTGAACGCGAGAAATTGCAGAACCGCGGCTCTTATCGGAACAGATCTTGCAGCTCCTTCTCAACCACGCTCGCTTGGAACGTGGTCGAAAGAGGAGTCCTGCATGACGAAGATTTTCCTGTTGAACCGTCTGTGCGGCCTGGGTTTCGTGGCCGCGCTTGGCCTTTTGGGCATGGCCTTGCCGGCCACGGCCCAGACTTGCGATGGCTCGGGGGATGGCACCTGGAACGGCTGTCGCGGCACGGGTTGCCATGTCTGCTCGGAAAAGGTTTCCGCCTATGGCTGCTACTTTCTCAACCACCCGTCCTGCATTCAGAACACCACGTGCGCCGGCCAGTTCTTCGATTGCGACGCGGGTTGCCCGCCGCCCACGGAAGCCGATCTCTGCGGCGCGACCAGCAAAGATGGCGACACTTTGTCCGACGTGCTGGAAGACCAGCTGGTTTGGCGCTTTGCCCCGGTCGTCCGCCTGCATCCGAGCGATTCGTACCGGCCGAGCAGCGCGGACTGGTACATGGCGCGGACCCAGATGAGGTTCGATCATTCCGGTTGCTCGGATGATCAGATTCTCAACAAAGGGCAGGTCACGACCAACAACATCGACCTGCAGGCGCACCAGAACAAGAACGGCTGGCCGAGCTGCAGCCACAACAGCTCGGTGCAGTACTCCGACATGAGGACGTCCAACAGTCGGTTCTTCCTACAGATCCCGAACGACTCCGCCGAGCTGACCACCCGCCTCGGGGCTTCCTCGACCGACTGGACCTGCTATGCGCACGTGCGCTTCGCGCCGGGTTCGACTACCCAGTACGACATTCAGTATTGGTTCTTCTTTCCCTACAACGGCGCTCTCGCGGTGGGCCAGGGCGGTCACGAGGGGGACTGGGAGCACATCACCGTCCGCGTCCAGAGCGACGGGACGACGCTCTCCCAGGTCTACTTCTCGGCGCATGACAACGAGGGGCAGTGGTACCTGCCCGGGCAGATCTCTTACACCACCGACGGCCGGCCGGTCGCCTATTCGGCGATCAACAGCCACGCGAGCTACCCTTCGGCGGGCACCTGGAGCCGCGGCATCTTGCCGGCCGACCAAACCGCCGACGGCGGTCCGGCCTGGGACTGCCGCCGTAGCGTCTGGAACGTCGGCGAGGGCGGATTGCCGCTCAACAAAGGTCGCTACTGGCTGAATTACAGCGGACGCTGGGGCGAGATCGGCGAGATCTTCAGCGGCCCGTGGGGCCCCGCATACCAGGCGTACTGGACCGTAAACTAGATTCCGCCTCGCTGGGAGGGGAGGGGGCCGAACCCCTGAAGGGCAGCCTACGGCTCGTTCTCCACCCCTTCGGCCGGCGGCGGACCCACATCGGCGTCTTCGGAGAGCGGCGCCGCCGAGGTGAGTCCTTCTTCCAACAGCTCGCGCGCTTCTTCCAGGCGTTCGGAGGGGACTTCGATCTGCACCGGGGTCATGGGATTGAAGCCCGGCGCGAAAGCGAACAGGTCGCTTCCGTCTTCGCCATCGGTTGCGAAGGGAATGCCCGCCTCGGTGAGCATCTCTTCGGCTGCAGCGATGGCGTTGGGATCGGTGGTTTCGAACGCGACGTCGAGGTCGGAATTGGGGGTCTCTTCGTTCGGAGGAAGCTCGGGGAGGAGCGTAATTCCGCAATCAGTGCAGGTGGTGAATCCCTCGCGATATTCAGTACGGCAGCTCGGGCAGAACATGGAGATCTCCTTTCACAGGCTGGCAGGAAAAGATTCAAGAACGAGATGATCCTAGCAGGTGCGCCGCGCTTCACGGCTTGCCGCAAAGCCGGCTGAGAAAATCGCCGGGCCGCTGTCCTAAGGGCGAATCCCCGATCAGAACCGAGTAGCTCGGCGGAAAGAACGTCACCTCGCCGGTGACGCCCGCGCGCGCCGCCTGGGCTTTCACCTCATCGGGCCAATAGGCGAGGAGGGCGAAGCGCTGGGGGACCTGGCGGAGTCCTTCGCCGTAATGGTAGAGATCGGCGTGGGTGTCGCAGGGCACGCCCCGAATCCACTCTTGCGAGGCGAAGTTGAGGGGATAGACCAGCCAATAGTCGCCGGCCACGAGGGTCACCCCTTGCCGACGGAGCAGGCCGAGCACCTGCCACTCTCCGGAAGCCGCGGCGTGCAGACGCTGGCGCATTAGGGTATTCGGCCAGAAATAGACGCTCGCCGAGTAGAGGGCCACGAGCGCCGCGAGCACGCCGGCCAGGACCGGACCCCAGGTGCGGCGCCAGGTGCTCAATGCGGCGAGGAAGATTCCCAAGGCGAGCGGTGCGAGAAGGTAGATCGGCAGCACGTAGCGCACGGTGAGGCCGCGGCTCCCTCCGGCTGCGGAAAGGACGTTGATCGCGACGGTGGCACCGATCAACAGCAGGGCGAGCACGCGCCGGTGTGGGTTGGCCTCGGTGTTCTTTTTCTTGGCCGGAATGGCGCCGGCTTCGGAAATTGCGCTCCGGTCGCCCCAGATGAAGAAGAAGGCGAAGGCCAGGAAGTAGACCGCGGCGGCGGGGAAGCGGAGCGCGCGGGTGAGGGGACCGGGAGGGCTAGGGCCCCCCTCCGGATCGGTCGACACGAACAGCTCGGGCAGCTTGTAGGTGGAGAGGAAGTCGAGGTTGTCGATCACGCTCGCCCGATCGAGCGCCGGCCGGGCGACCGAGTTGGCGCCGTTGAACGAGGCGAGCGGATGCACGACGTTGTAGCCGATCCAGGGGGAGGCGCCGACCAGAAACCCCGCGAGCGCGAGCAGGCCGATCCGGGCGAGACGCAGAAGGCTCGATCGTAAGGTCTCGGACCCGGGCCGTCGGAAGTGCAAGCGGAGGACCAGCCAGGCGATCACCGGCAAGGTCACGCAGAGGGTCTGGAGTGATGCCCACCAGGAGAGCCCGACGACTCCGCCGAATGCGAGCCAGAGGCCGCGCCGTTCCGGCTCGTCGGCCACCCACGCGGCGAGCCAGAGGGTGGCCGCTGCGAGCGCGAGCGTCACCGAATAGCCGTTCGGCTGATCCGTCCAGTAGAGGAACGCGGGGGAGGGGAGCGCCGCCGCGACCAGCCCCCATCGCGCGGCGGCAGGCCCGGCGAGACGGCGCACGAACAGCCAGGAAAAGAGCATTCCGAGCGAGCTGGCGAGCCAGGGCGCGTAGCCCATCGCCTGGCGCGTCGGACCGAGGATCAGAAATGCGAGCGCGTGAAGGTACGACTCGATCGCGCCGATCCGGACGCCGTTGTAAAACACCTGAAGATCGCCGGCCAGGATGCGCAGCGCGCACAGACCGGTCTGGATGCAGTCCGCATCGGCCTGGAACTTGGTGACCGGAAAGATGATGACGAACCGCAAGGCGACCCCCGCAGCGAACAGCGCCGCGGTCGCGAGTCCGGCGATTGTGATCGAGTGGGAGAGCGACGGCCGCTTCATGCCGGCTTTGCGGCCTTCACGCAATTCAAAGGGGGCGCCGGGCCACGAGAAGGAGCTCGGCGCCGAGTGCGGGGAGAACGCGGCGTTCGAGCTCGAGCAGCCCGGCCGCGAGCCGGCGCGAGAGGGGAGCCACGAACGGCGCGGCGACGAAGAAGGTCTCGGCGCTCACCGGTTCGAAGCCCGCTTCGGCGACCGCGCGCGTCAGACTCTTCCGGTTGAACAGGCCGAGATGCTGCTGGCGGTAGTCGACCGGGCCGACGAGGCTCACCAACCATTCGAGCAGCGGCCAGAGGCTCTTGGCGTTCGGAGTCGAGAGGATCAAATGACCGCCCGGGCGGAGCACGGCGTAGGCGTCGCGCAGGAACCCGCCGACCTCGGCCGGGGGCAGGTGCTCGATCACCTCGACGCTCACCACGGCGTCAAATCGCCTTTCGAGCGCGGCGTCGCGCACGTCGGCGACGCGGAACTCGAATCCCGGGCGGGAGTAATGTTCCTGCGCGTAGGCGATCTGGGGCTCGGCGAGATCGATGCCGAGCGCGGTCTCGACCGGCCGCTTCAGGTTGCCGAGAAACGTCCCCGGGCCGCAGCCGAGATCGAGCAGGCTTTTGCAATCCACCGGCAGCTTCGACTCGACCAGGCGCAGGCGGTGGTGGTGCCAGAACCACTGGACCCCGCGGCCGCGTCGGTACACCTTGTCGTAATAGCCTGGTTCGATCTCCAGGTAATGGTCGAGTCGGAACGTCGTATCACGCACGCAGGATCTCGGGCTCCTGCCGGGTCGGCGGGGTACGAGGGCGAGGGTGCGGAACCTTTGCGGGTGGCGACATTCCGATATTTTATCCGGAACTCCCACTTGGATGCATGGAACCACCCCCGGAAGGCCGCCGCTCGGGCCAATCCCGCCGACGACCTCTCCGCGGGAGCCGCAGAAAGTCGCACAAGAATCTTCGTCGGGCGCACAAGAATCCGCGTTGGGGACGAGAGAATCGCCGCCGGGATCGAGCCCATCTTCGTTGGGATCGAGACAATCGCCGAAAGTCGCACAAGAATCCCCGATGGGCGCACAAGAATCTGCGCCGGGGTGGAGCCCATCGCCGTCGGGATCGAGCCCAACGATGCCGGGGGCGAGAGAATCGCCGGAAGTCGCACAAGAATCTTCGGCGGTCGCACAAGAATCCGCGCCGGGGATCGGGGAGGCTAAGGCGGCCGTGAGAGTTCGCCCGGCGCTCTGACCCTCGCCGTCCTCGCCTATGATCCCCAGCCGGAGATCTTATTCGGCATGAGCGACCCGTTGTTCTGGCACCGAGTGCAATTCGGTTTCACGATCGCCTATCACTACCTGTTTCCGCAGCTCACGATGGGGCTCGCCCTGCTGATCGTGGTGCTGAAGATCCAGGCGGTGCGGACGGGTGCGGCGCGCTATGCCGACGCGGCGCGGTTTTGGGTGCGGGTCTTCGGCCTCAATTTCGCGATGGGGGTGGTGACCGGTCTGCCGATGGAGTTTCAATTCGGTACCAACTGGGCGCGCTTTTCGCATTTTGCCGGTGGCGTGATCGGCCAAACGCTCGCGATGGAGGGGATCTTCGCGTTCTTCTTGGAATCGAGCGTCCTTGCCCTGCTGGTGTTCGGCGAGCGACGGCTCGGGCCAAAACGCCATCTTGCGGCGGCCGTCGCGCTGTTCGTCGGCAGCTGGCTCTCCGGCTACTTCATCGTGACGACCAATGCCTTTATGCAGAACCCGGTGGGGTATTCGACCGCTCCTGACGGCACGCTCCAGATCGCGGACCTCGCGGCTTTCTTGGGCAACCCCTGGGCGCTCGCGCAATACGCCCACACCATGATGGCTGCCTTGGTGACCGCCTCTTTCGTGATGGCCGCGGTGGGGGCGTTCTGGCTCCTCCAAGGAAAACACCAAGACGCCGCCCGCGTGTCGCTACGAACCGGAGTGGTCACCGGCCTGTTCTCTTCGCTCCTGGTCGCGATGCCCACCGGTCACCTCCAAGGGCAACTGGCGGCGACCCACCAGAAGGTGGCGCTCGCGGCGATGGAAGGGCGATTCGAAAGCGGCCCGATGGCGCCGATCGCGATGATCGGCCAGCCGAACGTCGCGGAGCGCCGGCTGGACAACCCGATCGCGATCCCGGGCGTGCTCTCCTATATCGCCTACGGCGACTTCTCGAAAAACGTCCGAGGGCTGAACGAATTCCCCGAGGATCTCTGGCCCACCAACGTCGAGCTGCTCTATTACGCGTTCCACATCATGGTGGGCCTGATCGCGCGCGAGGTCGGCCATGGGCCGCGTTCGCTCGAACGTTCCGGCGTTCCCGTCGTTATATAAGGGCCTGGCGACGACGATGAACGCGCTCTGGTACGCCTTCGCCTCGGTGCTATTGGCCGGCTATGTGATCCTCGACGGTTTTGATTTCGGCGCCGGAGCGCTCCATCTGTTTGTGGCGAAGACCGACCGCCAACGCCGCGAGGTGCTCGCCGCGATCGGCCCGTTCTGGGACGGCAACGAGGTCTGGCTGCTCGCCGCGGGCGGCCTCCTGTTCCTCGCTTTCCCCAAAGTACTCGGCGCGGGCCTTTCGGGCCTTTACCTGCCGGTCTTCTTCCTGCTCTGGGCGCTGATCCTGCGCGGCATCGCCATGGAATTCCGGTCGCACGTCGAGGATGCGATGTGGCGCGGCCTTTGGGACATCGTCTTTTCGCTCGCGAGCGCGCTGCCGCCGGTCCTCCTTGGAGCGGCGCTCGGCAACCTCCTGCGGGGGGTGCCGCTCGACGGCACGGGCTATTTCGCCCTGCCGCTCTGGACCGATTTCACCGCTCGGGCGCCGTACGGCGTGCTCGACGGTTACACGACTCTGGCGGGTGTCCTGGCGCTCGTGGCGCTCGCCCATCACGGCGCGCTGTTTCTCGCCTGGAAGACGGAAGGCGAGGTTCACGAACGATGCCAAAACGCGGCGGCGCGGCTGTTCGTGCCGCTCGTCGCGCTCTGGCTCGCCGCCACCTGGGCCACCTATGCGCTCCGCCCCGATCTGTTCGAAAACCTGGCGGACCGGCCGCTGGCGCTCGTCGCCGCGCTGCTCGGCGTCGCGGGGATCATCGGTGCGCTTCTAAGTCGCCGCCGCGGGCAGCCCTTGCTCGCATTCGTCGGATCTTCGGCGTTCCTGCTCGGCATTCTCGTCGCGACCGTCACCTCGTCCTACCCGGTGATGATCCGCTCGACCCTCGATCCCAGCTTCTCGCTCACCGCCTTGAACGCCGCTTCGAGCGCGGAGAGCCTGAAGACCGGGCTCCTCTGGTGGCCGTTCGGATTTGCCCTCGCGCTCGCCTATCTGGCGCTGCTGCTTCATATCCACCGGGGAAAGGTCCGCTCGCCCGCCGAAGGGGAAGGGTACTGACCACGCCATCGCTCGAAACCCGCACCTTTCGCGCCGACCGCGGCGACGCGGGCGAGCGGCTCGACCTCGTTCTGGTGCGGCATCTGGCTGATCGGCCGGAGATCTCGCGCAACCGGATCCAGCATTGGATCGAAGCCGGGAGCGTCGAGATCGACGGTGCGCCCGTGGGCAAGCCTTCCGATCGCGTTCTGGCCGGGGCGCAGATCTCGGTTCTTCTTCCTGTTCTCGCCCCGCGGCTTGCGCCCGAGGCGGAAGAAATGGCGCTCGAGATCCTCTACGAGGACGAGTATTTTTTGGCGCTCAACAAACCGCCGGGCCTGGTCGTCCATCCCAACCGGAGCGAAGCGAAGGGCACTCTGCTCAACGCGTTGGTCTGGCGCTTCAAGACGGCGGGGGAGCCGGGGAACCCCCATCTGGTACAGCGGCTCGATCGCGGTACCTCCGGCCTGCTGCTGGTCGCCAAGCGCCCGGCGATGCACGCGGCGCTCGCGAAGGCGCTCCGCGCCGAGCGGGCGGAGAAGGAATACCTCGCGATCTGCTACGGCCGGCCGCCGCGAGCGAGCGGCAAGATCCACCTGCGGATCGATCGCCATCCGACCGCCCGCGGCCTGCGCATCGCCCTTCCGGCCGATTCCAATTTGGGCCAGGAGAGCCTCACCCTATTCGACACGGTGGCCCGGGGCGGCGGGCTCTCCGTCGTGCGCTGCATCCTGCGCACCGGCCGGACCCATCAGATCCGCGTTCACCTCGCGGCGCTCGGGATGCCGATCGTCGGCGATCCGCTCTACGGCATCCCAGGATGGAATGCGCTTCGCGATCCGGAGCTGTCGGTGCTCTGTCGGGAGCTTCCGCGTCAGGCGCTTCACGCCTTTCGCCTGCGCTTTGTCCACCCCGTCACTCGGGTTCCGCTGACGCTCGAAGCGCCGCTGCCGGACGACCTCCAAGCGCTGGTCGATCGCATCGGCGAGTGAAACACCCCCGGGTTTCGTCGGATTTTTGGCGAAACACCCTCTTGTTTCAGCTCCATTTGACGAGAAACAAGGGGGTGTTTAAGATCTCAGAGTGTATTTTCCCCGGCATATCGATACGACGCTGAGGTCCTGGGCGGCTGAAAACGACCGCAAGCCGCTCGTGCTTCGCGGAGCGCGGCAAACCGGCAAGACCGCCGCAGTTCGGCGCCTCGGCGAGCATTTCGACCTCTTTCTTGAGCTGAATCTGGAGCGTTTCGAGGATCTGTCGCTGGTGCGCTCCTGCCGCTCGGCCGAAGAGCTTTTGACCGCGCTTGCCGCCCGGCACAACCTGGAGCGCTTTCCGCCGCGGACGCTGCTGTTACTCGACGAGATTCAGGATAGCCCCGAGGCGGTCGGCTGGCTGCGCTTCTTATACGAGGACCATCCCGAGCTGTTTGTCGTGGCGGCCGGCTCGCTTCTCGAAGTCCGGCTTCAGGAGCGGGGGTTTTCGTTTCCGGTCGGCCGGGTCACGTTTCGCGTGCTGCGGCCGTTCACCTATTTCGAGTTTCTCGCGGCAAACGGGCGAGAGGTGCTCGCGGGCCATCTGGCCGCCTCGGTGTCCGAAGGGAGACCGATCGGCCCCGCGCTCCACGAGCAGGCGCTCGATCTGCTTCGGGACTACCTTCTGGTCGGCGGTATGCCCGAGGCGGTGGCGCGTTGGGTAGCCGAGCGTAACCCGGTCGCCGTCCGCGGCGTTCATCGCGATCTCGTCCAAGCGCTCGCCGAAGACCTTCAACGCTTCGGCAACCTGCGCGAGGCGGGCTACCTCGAAGCCGCGTTCGAGAATCTTCGCCACCACGTCGGCTTGCGATTCCGGTACGAGAATTTCGCTCCGGGGTACAAGAGCCAACTGATGAAGGACGCCCTCGCAAAGCTCGAGGCGGCGCTCCTAATCCATCGGGTCATCCCCACCAGTTCTTTGGCTCTTCCCTTGCGCGAGCGAACCCGTTCGGCGGCGAAGCTGCTGCCGTTGGACGTGGGTCTCGCGCTCTACACCTTCGGCTCGGGTTTCGAAACGGCTCGCGCTCTGCCGCTTTCCCAGATTCTGGACGGGCGAGCGGCAGAGATCTTCGTCGGCCAGCAGTTGCTCGCCGCGGCTCCGGGATTTCCCGGCGATCTTTTCTTTTGGGTGAGCGAGTCGGCGAGCAGCAACGCCGAGGTCGACTATCTCGTGCCTATCGCTGGCCGGCCGGTGCCGGTGGAAGTCAAATCGACGGCGGCGGGCGCGCTCAAATCGCTGCATCAATTTCTCTCGCGAGCGGGCCTTTCGACCGGCGTTCGGCTGCACACCGGCTTGCCGGCCGACGAGCGCCTTCTAGTCCGCATGCCGGAGGGGCATTTGTCGTATCGGCTCCTTTCGCTGCCCGTCTACCTCGCCGAAAAGGTTCCACTTTTCAAGTTCAATGAAACGGAGTCCGGTTAGAGGCCGAGACACGCACCTTGCCTCCGGCGCGCGGAGGTGAAACCTTTCCCCCCTTCGATTCGTTCAGAGGAAGCAATTCTGCCGAGTGGCGCTAGCTTGCGCCCGACGGCAACCGGGGAGGTTGGGCCGATGCGCGCGCTCCGTTCGTTGATTCTGATCTTGGCGGTGCCGGTTCTGTTGGGAGGTACCCTTGGCGCGGCCGAGCCTGCTTCCGCGGTTCCTGCGACTCCTGGGGACAGCGCTCCGGCGGCGGTTGCCGCGCCGTCGGCGTCGGAGTCGGCCGCCGCGGATTTCGACGTGGAAGCCGCCACCCGGGTCTATCTTTCGCGGGTCTCGCCCGCCGACAAGGAGCGTTCCGACTCCTATTTCGAAGGGGGCTACTGGCTCCAGCTTTGGAGCTTCCTGTACGGCCTGGGGGTATCCTGGCTCTTGCTCTCGCGGGGAATCTCCAGCCGCTTGCGCGACGCGGTGGAGCGGGCAGTTGGCAATCGAGCGATCCAGACGTTCCTCTACGCGGCGGCTTATTTCATCGCTGCGGCGGTCCTTACGCTGCCGCTCACGATCTACTCCGATTACTGGCGCGAGCACTCCTACGGCCTCTCGAATATGACTTTCGGCGGGTGGTTCCGCGATGCCGCAGTCGGCCTGGGCGTTTCGGTGATCCTCGGTGGCCTGTTCATGGTTCTTCTCTACTGGGTCTTCCGCAAGGCGCCGCGCTCTTGGTGGATCTGGGGAACCGCGGTCTCCCTGGTCGGCCTGGTCGTCATGGCGTTGATCAGCCCGGTTTACATCGCGCCGCTGTTCAACGAGTACAAGCCACTCGGCGAGGGGCCGATCAAGGCTGAAATCTTGTCGCTCGCGCGGGCAAACGGAATCCCTGCCGACAACGTCTACGAGTTCGATGCGAGCAAGCAATCGAAGCGGGTGAGCGCGAACGTCAGCGGCCTTGGCTCGACGCTCCGGATTTCGCTCAACGACAACCTGCTCGCGCGGGTGAAACCCGAGGGCATCCAGGCCGTTATGGGGCACGAGATGGGCATTACGTGCTCAACCACATCTATGAATTCATTCCGATATTCGCACTCATCATCCTGGTCGGCTTCGGGTTCCTGCGCTGGAGCTTCTATGGGGTCCTGTACCGCTACGGCGCTCGCTGGGGCGTGCGGGGGATCTTCTTCGACCACCCGAGCGGCCGGAGCCGCATCCTGATGGCGATGCGTTGGAAGAAGGAGCACTTGAAGGATCTGCCGGCGGTGCCGTAGTAAGGGGGCGCGCCGAATCGCTGACAGGGGCGGGAAGTCGCCCCGTCGACGGCCGGAGTGTCGCGGTAAAAAGTCGGTGAATGGGGCCCGATTCGAATACCATCCGCCGTCCATGCGCCGCATTTTTTCTGCCTACCGCGCCGCGTTCGTCGGCCTGCCGCGACCGGTCTGGCTGCTCGCGATCTCGGCGTTGATCAATCGATGCGGCACCATGGTGCTGCCGTTTGCGACGCTCTATTTGACCAAAGAGCTGGGCTGGACGGTGCCCGAGGCGGGGCTGGCGCTGTCGTTCTATGGCGCGGGGGCGATGATCGGTTCGTTCTCCGGCGGCTGGCTCGCCGACCGGATCTCGGTCCGGCTCGTGCTGGTGACCAGTTTGGTTTGCAACGGCGTCGGCTTCCTGGCGCTCGAGCATCTGATGTCGCGAAGTGCGATCTGTTGGTTTCTCGTCGCACTCGGAATGTTTTCCGAGGCGTTCCGACCGGCGAACGCGACCGCGCTCTCGACGATCGCCGGCCCGGCGAACCGGGTGCGCGCGTTCACCCTCTATCGCCTGGCGATCAACCTCGGTATGAGCATCGGCCCGGTGATCGGCGGCTTCCTTGCCGAGCACGACTACCGCTGGCTGTTCCGGGTCGACGGCGGGACCTGTCTAGCGGCGGCGGCGATGCTCGGGCTCCTGTTCCACGACCCGGTGACGCACGGCGGCCCGGCCGAGGATTCGGACGGAAGCGCGAGGGGCGGCCGCTCGCCCTGGCGCGACGGGCCGTTCGTCGCCCTGTTGGGCCTCGCGGTGCTGCTTGCGATGGTGTTCTTCCAGATCCAAAGCACCTACCCGCTCGCGCTCAACCGGGTCTACGGGTTCTCCGAGGCGGCGATCGGTCTGGCGCTCGCGGTGAACACGGTGGTCATCGTGCTGTTCGAGATGGTTCTCGCCCACGCACTACGCGACGCGCCCCATCTGCGCCTGGTCGCTTGGGGCTCGCTGCTGTTCGGCGTCGGCCTCGCGCTGCTGCCGCTCGGCCGGAGCTTCGCCTATGTTTGCGTGACGATTTTCGTCTGGACGATCGGCGAGATGCTGTCGTTGCCGTTCCTTCAAGGAGTCGTCGCGGAGCGAGCCGACGCGAAGCGGCGGGGAACCTATCTGGGCCTGCTCAGCTTCGCGTTCTCGATCGCCTATATGAGCGGCCCGCCGATCGGAGCGTGGGTTTACGAGCGCTTCGGCCCGGACACCCTCTGGTACGCCTGCGGCGTCGCGGGGGTGGTTCTCTGGCTCGGGTTTGAGGCGCTCTCGCGGCGGGTGGCCCGGGCCTGATCCTTAATCTCCGTCCTCCCCCTCTCCTCCCTCGTGCAGCCGTAGCTTTCTGTACCCGCGGTGCCAGTAGATCAGGGGGGGCTTAGTCGCGTTGGGAACGCCACTCGCCTGGACCAGGCCGAGGTAGATGCGGTGGGTTCCCGCTTCGTGGCGGGCTTCGATCGAGCAGTCGAGCCATGAGAGGGCGTCCAGGAGGACCGGCGCGCCGGTTTCCGCGGTGCCCCAGTTGCCTTGGGCGAAGCGGTCCTCGTCTTTCACCCAGGCGAAGCGGTTGGACAGCTCGGACTGTTCTTCCGACAGGATGTTGACCGCGAAGCTCGCGTCGGGCGCATTGAACATCTCCGCCGCCCGATGGCGCTGGTCGATGATCACGGCGACCAGCGGAGGATCGGTCGAGACCGAGTTGAACGCCGAGACGGTGAGACCGTGGGTCCGATCGCCCGAACGGACGGTGACGATCGTGACGCCGGCCGGGAAGTGGGCGAGGGCCTGCCGAAACTGTTCGGAGCTAACTGGCATGGGGTTCTCCCGAAGCGCATTTGCGCGATGGTTCAATCGTACCAAGCCGGGCGCCAAGAGTCGAAAAAAGCGTGGCCGGGTCGCCGTTTACACGAGCGTCCATTCTCATCTACTCTTCCCGTGCCGACGTAGCTTCCGCGGGAGGATTTTTAAACGATGACCATTCAGGGTCGTGCGTGGGTGGGAACCCTGCTAGCCGTCGCATTCTCCGCGCTGCCGCTCCTGGCTCAGGCCGACGAGGCCGACAAGAACCCGAGAACCGATCCGGAGGGGGAGCCGGCCGAAGAGGCTTCCTCCTTACGTCCAAAGCTCGAATTTGGGCTGGAGGCTAAGGCTAACTTCCGCCAGAGCGACGAGAACCGGTTTCCGATCCGGACGTTCCAGCCGCCGTTCCAGCCGCCGATGCCGCAGCGCTTCCTGGAAACGGTCAATTCCGGCAGCCATTTCGAGCTGTCGAACCTGACCCTGTTCGCCGACGCGACCTGGAGCGAAAGTCTGGTCGTCCACGCGAAGATCGATTTCATCGACCTGTACGAGCGCAACCCGACCTCCAGCGCCGACAAGGTGGACGTCGACGAGCTCTGGCTGCGGTTCGGCCACGATTCGCAACCGGCCGCGCTCTCCGCAGGGACCGGCGGCTATTTCAAGATCGGCAAGTTCGCGAAGTTCGAGCGCCAGAACGACCGCCACCTGGAGAGCTACGGCCTGGTTTCGACCGCCTTCAACCGGATCGAGGACGTCGGGGTAGAGCTGGGGCTCGATCTCGGCCGCCATGCCTATTTGAAGGGCTCGTTCACTCAGGGCAACCCGGTGTTCCTGCGCGATCCGAACGCTCTCGCGGGCGACAACGGCACCCCGGCGTTTCGCGAGACCAATCCGAATCCGGACTTGAAGAGCGGCATCGTGATCCCCTACGACGCGGCGACCCAGGACGTCGATGCCGACGGCAACCTACAAAAGGGGCTGGGACTGGGGATCCGCTTCGCTAGCGAGGACGGCGCGAACGGCGTCGACGTGCTGGTGTTCGGCCGGCGCCGCACCCTCGCGGACCACGTCGATTTCAAAGGCAGCTTCTACGGCGCCGACATCGACCTGTTGAACGGTCCGGAGTCCCCTTTCCTCACCCGAGCGGAAGTCACGTTCCCGCTCACCTCCGATCGCAAGCAGGAGGTCGGCGGCAACGTCTGGATCTACTGGGGCGGAGCCTCGTTCTTCGGCCAGTACGTCGATCAGGATCTCGGCGGCCTTGGGCGGATCGGCTACGAAGGGGAGCTCGCCTGGCGCTTCGACCTGCCGCTCGTCGCGTCGCTCGATGGGCGCCAGTTGTTCCCATCGATTCAGCCGGTGGTGCGCTATTCGAAGCTCGATCCCGACTTTCGTCCCGCGCCCAAGTCGCCGAGCCCGAGCTTTGCGTGGCAGTGGGAGAAGCTGGATTTCGGCGTGCGCCTGACGGTCATTTCCGGCCTCGACCTGACCGCCGAGTACGCGAAGAACGATTTCCTCCTCCTGTCGGGCGCCAAGCGCGACAACAACGAGACCTTGATTACCTTGAGGTGGCGCATTTGACCGGGATGGGCAAAGCCGGCTCCGGGGTCCTTAGCAAGATCCTCGGACCGCTGCTCGCCGCGCTGTGGATCTATGCGGGCGGCGCCGCGGCGGCCGTGGCGGACGACCTGCGCGGCAAGATCGAGCTGCTCGCCCGCGGCGGCAAGGGGTTGGCCAAAGGGAGCGACGTGCGTCAGGCGGTGGTCTTTTTCGAGCCGAAGGAGCAGCGGTCGACCCGGGCGCCCGAAAAGCCGTTCGAGATCGTCACCGAGGACAAGGAGTTCCTCCCCCGCGTGCTCGCCATCCCGCGCGGCAGCAAGGTCCGATTTCCGAATTCCGATCCGATCCTGCACAACGTCTTTTCGGTCTCGGGTGCCAACAGCTTCGATTTCGGGCTCAGCCGCAAAGGACCGGGCCAGACGCGCCGGTTCGACGCGCCCGGCCTAGTGCGGGTGTTCTGTAACGTCCACCACTCGATGGTGGCCTACATC
The DNA here is from genome assembly GCA_040005235.1 of Acidobacteriota bacterium. Lineage (GTDB taxonomy): Bacteria > Acidobacteriota > Thermoanaerobaculia > Multivoradales > UBA5704 > DASYKS01. Next base: position 58,504 of record JBDTZG010000008.1, read on the forward strand.
TGGGTGCTCGGCACCCCCTACTCGGCGTCCCCCGCGGACGACGGATCGTTCACGCTCTCGGGGCTGCCCAAAGGGCCGGGCAAGCTGACCGTCTGGCACGAGCAGGCGGAGCCCTGGTCGATCGATCTTTCCGTCCCCGCCCCCGGTAAGGTCGCCGCGCGCCTGGAAGTCACCCGGCCGCGCATTCCGCCCCACGTCGACAAGACCGGGCGCTCCTACTTCCGCAACAGCCGTGAAAAATACGGGGGATAGGCTCAAGGGCCTGCCGCTGGGGGTCAAGATCTTTCTCGCGACCTCCCTGCTGATCGCTCTGGCGGTCGGCGCCGCGGTCGCCGTGACGACGATCCTGGTGCGGCGCATCGCGCTCCAGGCGATCGACGAGACGCTCGCGCAGACCTCGGCGGCGCAGACCGCCTTTCAAGACGAGCGCGGCAAGAGGCTGCTCGCGACCGCGCGTCTGTTCGCGAGCGATCCGTCGCTCAACGCCTATGTCGCCGAGGCGGCGGCGACCCGCGACAGCTCGTCGATTCTCGATCTGCTCAACGAACGGCAGCGCGACGTGGGATTCGATTTCGCGATCGTGCTCGACTCGACGGGCAAGGTGCTCGCGCGCACCGACCGGCCGAACGGCGCGGGCGAGGATCTGGCGAACCGACCGCTGATCGCCAAGTCGATCACCGACTTCGAGGCGGCCGGCGTGTGGATCGAGGACGGCAGGCTCTACGACGCGGTCGCGGTGCCGCTCCAGCGCGAATTCAACCTGCTCGGTTTTTTCGTCGCCGGGTTCGCGATCACCGACGCCTCGGCGCTCGAAGTGCAGAAGGTGAGCGGCAGCGAGGTGGCCTACGTCACGGCCGGTGCCAAAGGTCCGGTGGTCGTCGCCTCGACGATGCCGCAGCTCGCCCCCGTTCTTGCGCAGGCGCTCGCCGCCTCGCAGCACACGATGGGCGAGGTGATGGAAGAGGGGCGCGAGGTCACCCGCGTCCAGCTCTCCCTGCGCGACGAGCCCTGGATCGCGTCGGTGGTGCCGCTCAAGGACGCCGGGGGTAAGGCGGTCGGCGCCACGGTGGGGTTCGCCTCGCTGGCGCGCGAGCTGACCAGCTATCGGGAGATTCAAAACGCGTTGATCGCCTCCGGCCTGGTCGCCGCCCTTCTCGCGCTGTTCCTGTCGTTCGGTCTGGCGCGGCGGATGCTCGCGCCGGTGCGACAACTGGCTGTGGCGGCCGGGGCGGCAAGGCAGGGCAACTACGATCAGAAGATCGACACCGGGCGACGCGACGAGGTGGGGGAGCTGGCCCGCTCGTTCGATCAGCTGCTCACCGATCTCCGCGAGAAGCGCGACATGGAGGTCTACGTCGCCGAGCTGTCGCGCAGTCTGCCGGAACCGGCGTCGGCGCGGCCGATGATCGGCACGGCCAAGGCGCGCGATCTGATCGTCTTCGCGATCGAGCTCAAGCGCTACGCGCGGACGGACGGCGACCCGGAGCAGGTGTTGGAGCGCCTGGCCTCGGACTGGAAGCGGATCGCCGGGGCGATCTCCTCCCGCCGCGGATTGGTCGAATCGGTCTCGGGACACCGACTGCTCGCGCGCTTCGACGGCGAAGGACGTGGGCCGCGCGCGCTCGCCGCGGCGGCCGACATCTTGGGGTTGGAGCCGGACGGCAGCTCGGACGCACCCTCGCTCGCCCTCGCCTCGGGGGCGGCGGTGACCGGGCCGATCAGCTGGCGCGAGGGGGCCGACAACGCTCTGATCGGCCTGCCGGTGCAGCGTCTGGAAGGATTGTTGCGCGAGGCGGCGCCGGGTGACCTACTGCTCACGCGCGAGGTCCACGACGAGCTGGCAGCGACGCTGGAGGCGGCCGGCTACCGCCTCGCGCCGCGGAAGGGAGTGCTCTCGACCCAGCCGTTCTATGCGCTCAGCGCCAACGTTGCGGCCCGAGTCACCGGCGCGCGCGGGGTGGCGTTGATCGAGGCCGCAGCGGCGGCTGGCGGCGCTAGGACCGGCGCGTATTCCAACGCCGCTCCGACGCTTTCGGGAATCTCGCCGGGCAGCCTGCTCGGGGCTCGGTTCGAGATCCTCGCGGTGCTCGGGGCAGGCGGAATGGGCGTCGTCTACAAGGCGCGCGACCGCGAGCTGGACGACCTGGTGGCGCTCAAAATGCTCAAGCGCGAGCTGTGGGGCGATCGCACCCAGCTCGATCGGCTGAAGAGCGAGATCAAGCTGGCGCGGAAGATCACCCACCCCAACGTCCTACGCACCCACGACTTCGGCGAGATCGACGGCGTGCCCTACATCTCGATGGAGTTCGTACGCGGCGTCACCCTGCGCTACCTGCTCGACCAGACCCAGTCGCTGCCGTATTCGGCCGCCCTGCGCCTGGCCCGTCAATTGTGCGCGGGCTTGAGCGCGGCGCACGCCCAAGGGGTGCTCCATCGCGACATCAAGCCGGAGAACCTGATCATCGAGGCGGCCGGCAACGCCAAGCTGATGGATTTCGGTATCGCCCGGCCGATCGACCGGATGGCGCCGGGGGAGACCCAAGCCGGCTGGGTGGTCGGCACCCCCATGTACATGGCGCCTGAAGTGCTCCAAGGGCGCGAGGCCGACGTGCGCGGCGACCTCTACGCCGTGGGCATACTGCTGTACGAAATCTTCACCGGCAAACCGCCGTTTTCCGGATCGACGCCCATCGAGATCATGCTCAAACAGATCAAGGACGAGCCTCTGCCGCCGCGCGGTCCGAACGGCGATCTCGATCCGGCGCTCGCGGCCGCGATCCTTCGCTGCCTCAAAAAAGACCCGGCGGAGCGGTTCCCGAACGTCGACGGCCTGGCCCGGGTGCTCGAAGGGCTTACCGCATGAGCTCGCGAATAGCATATGGACCGATGGCAACCGAGAGTCTTGCGGCAGCCGATCCGGCGGCCGACGCCGGAATCGACCTACTGCGCAAACTGCAGGAATACGAGACTCTGCTCGGCATCGCCCACGCGCTGTCGAGCACGCTCGATCTGTCGCGGGTGATCGATCTCGCGCTGGTCCAGGCCGAAGTGATTTGCAGCGCCGAAACCAGCTCGATCTGGGAGCTGGACGAAGGGAAGAACGAGCTGTTTTTCCGCGTCGTGAGAGGTACGGCCGCGCGAAGGATTCGCGATCTGCGCGTCGCGGTGGGCGAGGGGATCGCGGGCAGCGTCGCCGCTTCGGGTCGCGCGGAAGTGGTCAACGACGTGCTCGCCGATCCGCGTTGGAAGGGAGACCCCAATGACTCGTTCCATGCCCGGGCGATCCTCGCCGTGCCGCTCAAGGCGCATGGCCGGGTGGTCGGCGTCCTTCAGCTCTTGAACCCGCTCGATGGGCCAAGCTTTTCGGACGAGGACCTGCGGCGGATGGAGCAGTTCGCCGGGGTGCTCGCGCCCGCGATCGAAAATGCCCGCCTCTACGCGCTCCAGAGGCGCCAGTTCCTCGACACCGTGACGGCGATCGCCGAGGCGATCGAAAAGCGCGATCCTTATACCGGCGGTCACGTCCGCCGGGTGGTCGCGTACTCGGTGCTGCTCGGCACCGAATTGGGACTCGACCCGGCGGAGCTGGAAGAGATCTACCTCGCCGCCACGCTCCACGACGTGGGCAAGATCGCCACCCCCGACGCGGTGCTCAGGAAGCCCGCACCGCTGGACGAGCAGGAGGCCGCCGTCATGCGCCGCCACGCGGCGGACGGGGCGGACATCGTCGGGCGTATCCGCGAGCTGCGCCCGGTGCTCCCCGGGGTCCGCCACCATCACGAGCGGCTCGACGGCCAGGGCTATCCGGACGGCCTGGCGGGCGACGAGATCGCCCGCGTGGCGAAGATCATTGCGGTGGCCGACACGTTCGACGCGATCACCACCTCGCGACCGTACCGGCAGGCTCTCGACTCGGCGCGCGCCGCGGCCGAAATCGAGGCGGGAGCGGGCACCCAGTTCTGTCCGCACGTCGTTGCGGCATTCCGTGCCCTCTACGCCCGCGAAGAGTTCTACCTCGACCGGGCGCTCGCCCTGGTTGCGGCGAAGTTCCCTGACCACGGCGAGTAGGCGTCCCGAGCCCGGGGTATCATGCCCCCCGGGAGCCGGGCGATGCTGCGACTGCGTTATTCGATCGAAAACCAGGAACGGACGTTGCCGTTGTCGGGCACGCGCCTACGCATCGGACGCGAGGTCGACAACGACATCGTGCTGCCCGACTCGTCGGTCTCGCGCCAGCACGCCGAGCTGGTCCACCAGGGGGGGGCGTGGATCGCCCGCGACCTCAAGAGCACGAACGGCATCCAGCTCAATCGTGCGCCGGTGCTCGAAGCTCGCCTCCAGGCGGGGGACCGGCTGACGATCGGCCTGTTCGAGATCGAGGTCGAGGCCCCACTTCCTGAGCCCGAGCTTCCCTCCGGCTCGATCGGCAAGCTGCCGGACGCGACGATTCTGCGGCCGATCTCGGACTTCGTCGCCGATTATGGGCTCGAAGGGGACCGACGCCCCTCGGCGGACGGCGAAGGGCGATTCGCCAAAGTGATGTTCGGCTCGCTCGCCCGGCTTGCGCGCGAGCTGATCTCGGCCGAATCGGTCGACCAGGTGCTCGAACGGGTGGTGGCGATCGCCTTCGACGCCCTGCCGATCGACCGCGGGTTCCTTTTGCTTTCCGACGAGGAAGGGCACCTCGCCTGCGAGATCGCGCGCTTCGGCGACCGGGTGGAACTGCGGCCGAGCGCGGAGGTGCCGGTCTCCAAAACCATGCTGGAAGCGGTGATGCGCGAGCGGGTCGCCCTGGTCACTTACGACGCGATGTCGGACGGCCGACTGGCCGGGGGAGAGTCGATCCGCATGCACCAGATCCGCGCCGCGATGTGCGCGCCGCTCTGGTCCTCCGAGCGGATCGTCGGCGTCATGCAGGTCGATTCGCCGTCTCAGGTCGGCTCGTTCGCCGAGCGCGACCTCGATTTCCTGACCACCCTCTCGAACTTCGCCGCGGTGGCGATCGAAAGTGCGCGGAACGCCGAGCGCGCCCAGCACGAGCGCGCGATGCGGAATCGCCTGGAGCGCTACCACAGCCCGAGCGTGATCGAAGAGGTCTTGCGCGCCGAAGAGGGCGCCGGGCGGCGTGTCCGCACGGCCGAGGCGTCGGTGCTGTTCGCCGACCTGGTCGGTTTCACCCCGATCGCCGAAAGCTCACCGCCGGAGGAGGTCGTCTACCTGCTCGACGCCTTTCTGGACCTCGCGGTCGAGGCGGTGTTCGACGCCGGAGGAACCCTCGACAAGTTCATCGGCGACTGCGTGATGGCGTTCTTCGGCGCGCCGGTCGCACAGGAAGATCATGCACTCCGCGCGGTAAAGGCGGGCATCGACATCCAGCGCCGCCTCGCCGAATGGAACTCCGAGCGCACCCGCTCGAACCTGCCGACGCTCGCGGTGCGCATCGCGGTCAACAGCGGTTTGGTCCTGGTGGGCGACATCGGCAGCCGGAGGCGGGTCGATTACACCGTCCTGGGTAATACCGTAAATGTCGCGTCTCGACTCGAAGCGCTGGTCGCCAAACCGGGCGACGTGGTCTTCGGCCCGGAGACCGCGCGGATGCTAAACGGCGAAATCCCGATGGACTCGCTCGGAGAAGTCCAGTTGAAAGGGTTACGCCAGAAGATCGAAGCGTTCCGGGTCGTGCGATAGGCGCGGGGCCAGCCGACCGCTTCACCCGTGGATCGCCGGAGCCACTCCCAACCCCCGGGCAAGCTCGGCTTCGAATTCGCGCCAGCCCAGAAAACGCTCGGCGAGGGTGTCGGGATCGACGTTTCTTCCGGCCAGGCGATAGAACAGCTCCCAATGGCGGCGCTCGGCAGGGCCGAGATCGGCGAGCAGGCGGATGACCTCCCGGTCTTCGACCACCTCGGCGAGGCGGGTGAAGCGCTCGCAGCTGCGCGCCTCGACCAGGGCGCCGAACAGCAGGCGATCGACCTTGGTCCAGGGCTCGCGCCCCAGCACGATCCGTTCGCGCAGGCTCTGCGCCCAGCGGTTCTTCCTCCGGCCCCCGAGCGGCCAGCCGCGGCGGGTGAGGATGCCCACCACACGGCGAAAGTGCTGCACCTCTTCGGCAGCGAGCGACGCGGCGTGCTCGACCAGCTCGGCATCCTCAGGGTAGAAGCCGGCGAGCGACAGCGCATACATCGCCACCTGCTGTTCGCAGACCGCATGATCGGCGAGCAGCTCGGGCAGGTTCGCGGCAGCCAGCTCCGCCCAGGAGCGCGGCGTCGGGTGGAGCAGCGGCAGCGAGGCATAGACCTCTTCGAAGTCGATCGGCGCAGCGCTTTTTTCACTCGGGCGTTTCATCGGGGCGGATTGTATCGCCGGCTACGTTACAATCCCGCGCCAATGGTCCCTGAACTGAGGCGCGCCTTCAACGCGCAGTTTTCCCCCGAACGGTACGCCCGCGTCTGCGAAGTACTCGACGAGGCCGCCGGCCATCACATCCCCTTCCGCATCTGCGAGACCCCGCTGTTCCTCCCGGCGGAGACCGCCCGCGAGCTGGCCCACGCGAGCCGCGAGATCCTGGCCCAGGTCACCACCCCGGAGTACGTCGCGGCGTCGGCGCGCGCGGTGCCGCAAGGGTCGTCGGTGCCCGGATTTGCCGGACCGCCGGTCTTCATCCAGTTCGATTTTGCCCTGGTCCGCGCCGAGGACGGCCGGATCGTGCCGCGGCTGATCGAGCTACAAGGCTTCCCTTCGCTCTACGGTTTCCAGGCTTTGCTCGCGCGGGTCTACCGCCAGGAGCTAAATCTTCCGGACGGCTGGACGCCCTTCTTCGGTGGTCTGGACGAGACCCACTACGCCGAGCTTCTCCGTCGCGTGTTGATCGCCGACGGCGATCCGGCCGAGACGGTGTTGCTCGAAATCGATCCGGAGAGCCAGAAGACGCGGGTGGATTTCGTCTGGACCGAAAAGCTCACCGGGGTGGCGACCGTGGACGTCAAGGACGTGATCGTCCGCGGCGACCGGGCCTACTATTGCGACCCACGCCAAGGCGGACGCGAAACGCCGATCCGGCGGATCTACAACCGGGCGATCTTCGACGAAGCCGAACGGCTCGGGCTCGACCTGCCGCCCGTGTTCCGGCAGCCGCTCGACGTCGAGTGGTTGGGACACCCCGATTGGTTCTTCCGGATCAGCAAATTCTCGCTGCCGTTCTTAAACAGCGAGTACTCGCCCCACTGCGGATTCGTCTCGGCCTTTCCCGAGCCGCCGGCCGATCTCGAAAACTACGTCCTGAAGCCGCTCCGCTCGTTCGCGGGCCTAGGGGTAGAGCTGAACGTCACTCGCGAGCGCCTGGCCCAGCTCGAACATCCGGAGGACTACATCCTCCAGAAGAAGGTCGAGTACGCCGCCATCGTCGAAACCCCCGACGTCCTGGCCCGCTGCGAAGTGCGGATGATGTACCTCTGGCTCCCCGAAGGCCCGCGCCTGGTCAACAACCTCGTCCGCATGACCAAAGGCGCGATGGTTGGCGTCGATTTCAACAAAGACAAAACCTGGGTCGGCGCGAGTATCGGGCTGCATCCGCCGGTGGAGTAGAGGGAGAGTCGAAGGCACCGACTTGCGCAGGAAGGACCCAAGGGCTAGGATTGGTCAAGGTTGACCAAGGAGACGCTCATGGCTGAAGCTGTCTACAACCTCTACGAAGCGAAGACCGGCCTCTCGAACCTGGTGGATCGGGCGGCGGAGGGCGAAGAGATCGTGATCGCGAAGGCAGGCAAGCCCTTGGCGAAGTTGGTGCCCTTTCGCCGGGAACGGCCGCTCCGACAGCCAGGTGGGTGGGAAGGGAAAGTCTGGATAGCGGACGATTTCGACGCTCCGCTACCTGAAGAGTTGCTGGCTGCCTTCGAAGGCACCTGATGGCAGCTGACCGCCTGCTTCTCGATACTCACGTCTTTCTGTGGTGGCGAGGCGATCCGGCCCGACTCTCCCCGGAAGTTCGTCGGGCCATCTCGGAGGCCAATTTGGTACTCGTTAGCGCGGTCTCGGTGTGGGAAGCATCCATCAAATCGAGTTTGGGGAAGCTCAAATTGCCAACCTCGATCGAAGAGGGGGTAGCGGCAAGCGGCTTCGAGAAGCTACCGATTTCTTTTTCCCATGCTGCGGGAGTCGCTGATCTTCCGTTTCACCATCGCGATCCTTTCGATCGGCTGTTGATCGCACAGGCTCGCGTCGAGGGCGTCGTACTCGTTACTCACGATCGATCGTTCGAAAACTACCCGGTCGAAATCCTCTGGGCTTGAGTCGTGTGAATCGGATTCCGATCATGGCGTTGCCGTTCGCCGTTCCTCTACTCGGTCCGGATCGTTGAAGCGGAAGATCTTGACCGTGACCCGACCCTCAGGCGTCAATGGCCGGATGATCGGACCGTCCCACTCGAAGTGCTCCGACCAGACATCTTTTCGAGGATTGAAGAACGACGTCAGTTTTCCCGTGCTGGGATCGAACGAGCCGATGTTCGGTCCCTTGTGCCGGTTGCATAGAAAGCAGGCCAGGGCGAGGTTGCTTGCTTCGGTCTTGCCTTCGTGCTGGACAGCGATGACGTGGTCCGGCTCGTGCTCCTGAAAAGCCAGCTCCTCGGGGAGGAGGCAGTACTCACAGCGCGCGCCGGCTCGCTGCCGGACGAGGCGGCGCAGTCGTGCCGGTATTCTCATCAAGCAGCCTTGAGTGTTACGGCGGCCTGGGCCTTGAGAAGCCTCACGAGGTGCTCGATTTTCTCAAACTCGTCCAGCTTACGCCGCTCCTCCTCCGACAACAGGCCCGCTTGGTTGAGCGCCAACAGGCGTCGGGTGCGCTCCTGCGTTCGCTCGGATGCGTGGTAGGCAAGAATTTCTTTGGGTGAAGGGTCGCCGGACAAGAACTGGATCACCTCGGTCGCCGTCGCAGCCGCAGCGGTTTGGAAGCCGACGAGGCTGAGCTCCAGGACGGTCGAAAGGAAGGGCTCCAGAGGCCGGAGGCGTTGGGCCAGGTCGTCGGAAAGCGCCAGGGTAACGCTGGTCATTTTGGCTCCCGGGCTCTGTGAACTGCCCTCAGGATGAGGGGGCGATCCTAACACCACCTTGGCAGGGACCCCTCAGCGATAGAGAAACCGCAACGCCGCGGGTAGCCGCCTGCGCCAGCTCTGCTCGCTGTGGAGTCCTTTGGGGTCCGTGCGGAAGCGCAGGTTCAGGTCGCCGTAGCCGCGGGCGGCGAGGTGGCCGGCCATCTTGGCGACCAGGGGCAGGAGGGTGCCGCGCCCTTCGCGCATGCCGGAGTCGAGGTAGACGCGCGAAAACGGCGGTCGCGGCTGCTCGCGGACCCAGTCGAGGATCGCGCCGTCTCCTAGCCAGAATGAGGGTGACATTACGAGCGCGCCGCCCAGCTCCAGAGGACGGCGGAAATGCGCGTAGATGGCGGCCAGGCCGCCCATCGACGAGCCGCCGACCGCCGATCCGGCGGGGCCTTCGATCAGAGGCAGGCGTTCCGCCAAAGCGGGCTTCAGGGTGCCGAGCAGCCAATCGAGCAGGAGATCGATCTCTCCTTCGACCCCCTGGACCGGGAAGGGCGACAGCTCGCGGATCCGCTCGGGACCGCCGTGATCGATGCCGACCAGGATCGGTGCGAGCTTGCCCGCTCGGGCGAGCCGCTCGGCGGCCTCGTGGGCATACCAGCCTCCGGCGTACGAGGGCTCGTCATCGAAGACGTTCTGGCCGTCGAACAGGAAAAGGGTGAAGCGGGGGATCTCCGGCTTGAAATCGGTCGGCAGGTAGAGGCGAACGCGGCGCGGGACGAGGCCCGGCGTGGCATAAGGGCCCAGCACCTGGATCTTTCCCGGAGTCGGCTCCGGCCAGTCCGCGCCGGGAGCCAGGGGAAGCGGGGAAACCGGCGGCGCCGCTTCCGCTTCGAGCCGATCGGTTTCCGCGCCCGCCCCTTCGGCGAACGGCAAGTCATCGAGCAACGCCTCTTCGACATCACGCAACCGGTTACACTCCCCCAAAAAGCCCTGCGATTGCCCGCGAGCGGTTTGTCTACAGTTTATCAGGGCATGGGGACGCTGTCTTGAGCGTCGACCTGGCTTGAGCCTTTGGGCCGAAGTCTGTAGCCTGGCAGAATGCCCGCCTCGCTGCCGCGCCGTGCCCTAAATGCCCTGTCCCGCCTGGCCGCCGGCCTTCCTTCCCGCGGCGTGGTATCCCCCGAGGTGGCCGACGATCTGTTCCAAGCGCACCTGGCGCTCTATGTCTTCGCCGCGCGATACGCGGCGGGCCGGCGCGTGCTCGATCTCGGCTGTGGCACCGGGTACGGCGCAGCACGGTTGATCGAGTCGGGAGCGGCTTCCGTCGTGGGCGTCGACCCCGACGAACGGCTGATCCGCTATGCGCGCAAAAAGTTCGCCGGCCCTTCGGTGCGCTTCGTCGAAGCGCGGGCCGAAACCCTGCCGGGCGACCTCGGCCTGTTTGATACGGTGGTCGCGGGCAACGTCTTGCCGCATCTGGAGAAGCCGGCGCTCGCCATCGATCAGGCCGCGCGCCATCTCCAGCCCGAGGGCTCGCTGATCGCTTCGGTGCCGCCGATCGCCGACGACCGCGCGATGGAGATGCACCGCGCGGCCGGCGACCACCGGTCGAGCCTCTATCTCTGGGACTGGGAGACGCTCTTCAAGCGGCATTTTCACGACCTGGCGCTGTTCCGACTTGAGGCGCCGCCGGGAACGGCGATCGATCTCGCGGATTCGTCGCCGTCGCGCCTGTCCGCCGCCGACTTCCGCACCGAAGAGATCCCGCTCGCCCGGGCGCGCGAGGCCGGCTCTCTCGCGGCGCTTTTTGTCGCAACCCGCCCGCGGCTGTAGCGGTTTCTGGAGAGAAGATAAGCTAAAGGCGCCATGGCGCGCGCTCCTGCTTCTCAGCTCGGACTGTTCGGCGACCCGCCCGCGAAGGCGTCCGCCGCTTCGGGCGTCGCGCCGCAGCCTCCCGATCCCTCTCTGGAGCGGCTCGCGGAGCAGATACCCCGAACCGTGTTCCTCGGCGGCTCCACCTGGTCGTATCCGGGCTGGGCCGGGCTGGTCTACGACCGCGAGTATTCGGAATCGAAGCTCGCCCGCGAGGGGCTCGGCGCGTACGCCAAGCATCCGCTGCTCAAGGCGATCGGCATCGACCGGACGCATTACCAGCCGCTGCCGGCGGAAGAATTCGCGGCCTATGCCGCCCAGGTGCCGGACGACTTCCGCTTTCTGGTCAAGGCGCACGAGGACTGCACCCTCTGGCGTTTTCCCGACCGGCCGCGCTACGGCGCGCGGCGGGGCCAGGGCAATCCCCTCTTTCTCGATCCGGCTTACGCTACGGAGCGGGTGGTGGGTCCCGCGGTCGAAGGGCTGGGCGCCAAGCTCGGCGCGATTCTGTTCGAGTTCGCGCCGCAAGATCTGGGGAAGCCGGAATACTTCGCGGCGGATCTCCAGGCGTTCCTCTCCGAGCTGCCGGGGGAGGCGACCTACGCCGTAGAGCTGCGCAACCGCGAGATGCTGGGGAAGGAATACGCAGCGGCGCTTGCCGCCTCCGGCGCCTGCCACTGCTTCAACGTCCACCCCCGCATGCCGGATGTCGCCGCGCAACGCCGGCTGGTGGCGCCGGGCCCGAAGACGATTCTCCGCTGGGTGGTCGGCCGCGGGCTGTCTTACGAGGAGGCGGGCACCGGCTTTCAGCCGTTCGATCGCCTGCATCGCGAGGATCCGGAAGAGAGAAAGGCGATCGCCGTGCTCGTGCGCGATGCGGTGGCCGAAGGCCGAGAAGCGCTGGTGACGATCAACAATACGGCGGAAGGGTGCGCGCCGCTTTCGGTGGGCAAGCTGGTCGAGGAATTTTCCCCTTCAGGGCAATAAGGGTTCGAATCCCGTCGCCGTCTCGCGGATCAACAGCAGGTGAAAGCCGCGCCGCGGGCCGATCCGGACGAACCCCTCGTAGCCGGTGAAGCTCTCTTCGACCCCAAACCAGCGGCCCGATTTTTCCGGCGCGGCGAGCGCGGCGAGCGCCTCGACGGTCGCGTCTTCGATGTCCGGCGCGATCAGGAAGGCGCCGCCGATGTCACCGGTCTTGCCCCGTGCGCCTTTCGCCTGAATCACCGCGTCTCGGAATTCGGCGAGCGCCTGCGGGCAAGCGCGGGCGACCCGGCGGGCGACGTGTAGCGCCCTGCCGCCGTCGTCGAACGTTGCGAGGTCGAAGAAGTCGGCGCCCGTACCGTCCGGTCGAGGAAGATCGACGTGCAGCTTCGCGGAGCGAACCTCCCCGAGCCAATCGACCAGGTATTTCCAGCGCGCGGCGCGGTCGCGCTCGCGAAAGTAGGGGGGCAGCTCTTCCAAGCTCCACCCCAGAAAGCGGTGGATCGGATCATCCTCCAGCCGCGCCATCGCGCCGGGCCGACCGGTCGGGGTGATTCCCGGGGTGCCCGGGATCGTCGGGATCGCCGGATCGAGCGAGACCTTGATCCGTGCGGTGGTCTTGGTGCGCGAACCGATCTGCGTCCTTCCGCTGTCCAGAGTGCCTTTTGAGGAGATCCGCAGGTCGAAGTTGCGCAGCTCGCGGCGAAAGGTCGAGAACGAAGGAACGGGCGCGAGATCCTCGACCCGTGCCTCGACCGCGACCGCCGCCACCAACTCCGCCCAGGGCCGATCGATCGGCAGCCCTTCCCAGCCGGGGGAAAACATCTGGAGGATGCAGGTGCCCCCGGCAAATAGAAGCGTAGCCTTGGCGGCGCCGCGGGAGAGGTGGATCGCGCCCTCGAACCCTTCTGCGCGCAGCTTTTCGCCCAGCGCCGGAAGGTTCACGAACGTCGAGTCGAGCCCCGCGTGGCGCACACGCCCGGGATGGAGCAGCCCTGCCAGGGCGCGCACGCGCGCTGCGCCCCCCGGCTCGGGGGCGGCGTAGAGGATTGCCGCCGACTTGGCCGGCAAGGCCTCGACCGCCGCATCGCCGGTCGCGTGCTTCCCCTCCACCGGGCCGATCGCCCCGACCACCAGGCCGTCAGCGATCAGCAGCCAGGCCGGCCCGAACGCCACCGCCCCGGCAAACGGCGCCGCATGGAGCGGCCGGTCGAGGAGCCTTTCGAGCAGGCCCTGGCGCTCCTGCACCCCCAGGTCCCGGCCCGGCCAGCTCGCCGCGACCGCCGGGACCGCAACCAGCGGCTCGACCGAAGCCCCGGTGTAGGTGGGCACGGTCGCCGCAGCTTCTATCGGGCTCGGCGCCGCCGTCCCGTTCGCCTCTGTTCTTTCAATCATCGAAATCCCGGCGACCCTTTGGGTCCTTTCCGTCTTTTCCGCCGCCGTTCCCAGGCCCATCGCCGCCAACAGCGCTTCCCGCATCTCCCCCGCGCTGGCGTACCTGTTGTCCGGCTCCACCTCGAGCGCACGCTCGATCGCCGCGGCCAGTCGGGCCGGAACGTGTGGCGCCAAGGTCCGCAACGGGCGTGGCGCCTCGGTGAGAATCGCCGTCGCGATCTGTAGGAAGTCGTCACCGCGGAACGGATAGGCGGCCGAGATCAGGAAGTAGAGGACGACGCCGGCCGAGAACAGGTCGGAGCGGCCGTCCACCTCCTGCCCGCGCAGCTGCTCGGGGGAGGCGAAGCGGGGGGTGGCAAGCAGGTAACCAGCCTGGGTCTTCACCAGGTCGGAGCCGCGCAAGCGGGCGATGCCGAAATCGGTCACCTTCAACCGGCCGTCGGCGAGCAGCATCAGGTTCGCCGGCTTGATGTCGCGGTGGACCACGCCTGCTTTATGCGCCGCGTCGAGCGCCGCGAGCAGCTCTGCACCAAGCTGGGCCACCCGCTCGGGCGCCATCGGACCGTCCTCGCGGACGACCGCGTCGAGCGTGCGCCCTTCGAGCCACTCCATGGCGATCCACGGATTGCCCCCCTCGTCGCCGATCCGATAGAGCGTCGCCGAGCCCGGATGCGAGAGCGCCGCGGCGGCGCGCGCCTCCTGGAGGAATCGGCGGTGGTACTCGTCCGTGGTCCTCTCGTCTCGCCCTTCGAGGGTTTTCGCGCGCAGCACCTTGATCGCCACGGTCCGTTCGAGCGCGGGCTCGAACGCGCGGAAGACGACCCCCATCGCCCCCTCGCCCACGCGCCGGTCGATGCGATAGGGAAAGGTGGCGGTCGGCTCGGGAGGAGGAAAGCTCATCGGATCGATCCCTCGGGCATTCAGAAGACGGCGGTGTCGGGCACACCCTGCACTACGCCATTTGCCGGATTTCAGATCGCGGTTACCGATCGCATAGAGTTCTCTTCTGGCGGAGGAGGAATCGCAATGGTCAGTGCCGTGATCCTGCTGGTGGTGGAGAAGAACAAGATCAACGAGGTGGCCGAGCGCCTGGTCGAGTTGGACGGAATCACCGAGGTCTACTCGGTAGCCGGCCAGTACGACCTGGTGGCGATCGCCCGGGTGCGCGACAACGAGCAGATCGCCGAGGCGGTGACCCGTCAGATGCTCAAGATTGAGGGCATCCTGCGCTCCGAGACTCTGATGGCGTTCCGCGCCTTCTCGCGCTACAACCTGGAGCGGATGTTCTCGGTCGGTCTGGAAGAAGGTGCCTGAGGTCCCCGGAGCCGTGCTGTTCTTCGACGGCGGCTGCGGCCTCTGTCACAACAGCGTGCGCATCCTGATCGCGCTCGACCGCAAGGGCAAACTGACCTTCGCCCCGCTCGGCGGCGAGCTGTTCGGCAAGCGCGTCCCGCCCGAAATCCGCGCCGGCCTGCCGGACAGCCTCGTGCTTTCGACTCCGGACGGCAAGCTTCACGTCCGCTCGAACGCCGTGCTGCGTGCTCTCGAAGTGATCGGCGGCCTCTGGACCTTTGAAGCCAAGATCGGCCGGCTGATCCCCGCCTTCCTCCGCGACCGCCTCTACGACGCGATCGCCCGCGCGCGCCACCGCTGGTTCGAGAAGCCCAAGACGGTCTGTCCCCTGATGCCGCCCGAGCTGCGGACGCGGTTCCGGGACTGAAAGTCTCGGCTTTTTCCCCGGGACCGCCGAGCACCAGCTCGGCACCGAGGCGGCCGGGATCGCCGGAGCGGCCGAGAGATTGCCCGGCGCGCCCAACCGAAGCCGTCTCCGCCTTCTCCGAAGGGCTCTTCCGACGAACCGAAGGCGACTCCCGTCCGACCGAAGAGAACTCCGGACCGACCGGAAGGGTCCCGGGTGTTCGGGAATCCTCTTCCGTCCATCCGGAGCTGACTCCGGAACGACCGTGAGCCTCTCCGGAAGGCCGGGAGCTCTCTTCGGTCGGTGCGGAGCGCCCTTCTGACTTCCGGGAGTCTTCTTCCGCGTCCGCGGAGGCGTGCGGTTCCCTCCGGTGAACGCTCCCGGCCGGCCGTGAGGTTCTCCGGACGAGCCGGGAAGCTTCTTCGGGCGGTCGGAAGATCTCTTCGGACGGCCCGGAGATGTCTTCCGATGGCCCCCGGTCGCTCGCCGATGTCCTATCCCCGGGTGTGCTCGTCCTGGGACCGCCGCCGTCTCGGCGGCGCTTTTCGCCGAGCTTCGCGCGAGCCCCGCGAGCGGTTGAAACCGCTCGCTACGTTACGACGTCCCTGGCGGGACGTTGACCGCCTCACCACACCAACCGTGGCCATATCACTGGGCGTATCGTCCCGGAGGGGGGACGTAACGTAGCGAGGAATTTCAATTCCTCGCGGGCGCCCGGCACGCCGCCAATCCCTACCGGCCCGCGTTCTCCAGCTTAGCGCCGTGGTCCGCGTTCAGCGCGCGCTCGACGAGTTTCACGGCGTCTTCACGGTCGAGCCGGAAAAGCTGACCGCAACGGCTGAAGATCCTTCGATCGCCTGCTGGATTTCCGGCCACGGCGGATCACCTGCGCGCAACTCGCGCGAATCGATCCACGCGTCCTGCTTGAGGTCGGCGAGCGTCCAACGCAGGTCGCGCACCAAGGCATCGTCATTCGAGCTGTGGGAGATGAAGAGCTTGCTCACGGCGAAGACTTTACCTGCTGCGCGAATGCCCCACCATCTCCTTTTCGAACGCTTTCCCCACCGACCCGTGCAGCTCGCGCCATTTGGCGAGCGCCTTGTCGAGACGGCCGCGCATCTCCTCGAAAACCTTGCGCTGGGGAGCGGTGGGGGCGGAATCGGCCCCTTCGAGATCGGATTCGAGGCCGGAGAGGACGGCGCCGACGACCGAGAGGTCGAGGTCGCCGCCGCCGCTGTTGAGCTTCGCGAGGTCATCGCGGGTCGCTTTCGCGCCCTCGGCCAGACGTTTCGCTGCTTTGCGCTCGCCGGTGGCGAGTGGCGCGAGGCCCTTGTCGAAGGCGTCGATTTCTTCGAGCGCGTCCACCGTTTGGCCGAGGGCGTGGACGACCTCACCTGAGAATGCGTTGCCGGCCGCGAGGTCTTCTTCCGTCGCCGGGCTCCTCGGATCTTTCTTCACGAACAGCGGTTGTTCGAGCGTTGCGCCGTCTACGGTCAGGCGCAGGCGATAGCGGCCGGGGAGCACGAGCATTCCTTGCGGCAGGGTCGCCGTGTCGCGGTCGGGCACCGCGGCGATCGTGAAGTCGTAGTCGGTCGCCTTGGGCTGCGGGCCGCGCAGGTCCCACCAAAACCGGTTGTGCCCCACGTTCCTGGTGGGGACCGCGGGCGGCAGCAGCCAGCGGTCGGCGAAGTACTGCCGTGCGTCCGGCCTCCTGGGTGCCTCCGCGCTTGAAAATTTGCGGATGAGAATCCCTCCGGCGTCGAAGATCTCGATCTCGACCGGGCCTTTCGGGGTGCTCGGCAGAAAGTAATCGATCGCCACTCCGGCCGGCGGGTTCGGCGTGGTTGGAAATTCGGGCGGCAACGGCGTGTCGCGGTTCTCGTTCGGCGTGAGCCGAATCGCCACGCTGGGCAGCGCGAGCGCCAGCCCCTGCTTGGCGCCGAACCCCGCACGCACCGCCGCGACGTCGTCGAGCACCCAGAGAGCCCGCCCCTGGGTGGCGATGACCAGGTCGTCGCCCTTGACCAGCAGGTCGTTAACCCCCGTGCGTGGCAGGTTCAACTGAAGGGGGGACCAGTGCGTGCCGTCGTCGAACGAGACGAAAACGCCTTGCCGGGTGCCGGCATACAGCAAGCCGGGGTGCTTCGGGTCGACGCGCACCACGTTCACCCAGGCCTCGGCGGGCAGGCCCGCCTCGGCGCGCCGCCAGTGGACGCCGAAATCGTGCGTCACGTAGAGCCAGGGCGAACGGTCGTCCAGACGGTGGCGGTCGATCGCCACGTAGGCGCTGCCGGGCTCGGAGCCGGCGTCGATCTGCGCCACCGCGCTCCAGGCAGGGAGGTCCTTGGGCGTCACGTCGGTCCAGTGCGCGCCGCCGTCTTGCGTCACGTGGATGCGCCCGTTGTCGGTGCCGACCCAAATCAAGCCGGAGGCGACGCGCGACGGGGCGATCGAGAAGATCGTGCCGTAGCCGCAGGCGGTGGTGCGCTCGATCGGCGGATCGACCCGACCGGGCTCAGGCGTGCATCCCGGGGCGTTCGCCACCGCGCCGGTCAGGTCGGGGCTGATCGCCTCCCAGGTCTGTCCCTTGTCGAGCGAGCGGGATAGCACCTGGGTCCCCTGATACAGCGCGTGCTGGGGGAGCCTCCAGAGGGCTTCGTCGGAGCCCAGTGCGTAATTTAGGGTGGACTGGGACTCTTCCGGCAGGACCGGCGGGCGCGGATCAATCGCGATCGGGGTGATCCAGGTGGTCCGGTTCGGCACTGTCGGCGGCCGGGTGCCGTAGGAAGAGACCGGCCAAGGGGAGACGTTCGCGACCCGGCCGGTGCGCGCGTCCCAGCGGCTGATCTTGCCGCCCAAACCGCTGCCGTAGACGATATTCGGATCGACCGGGTCCGGCAGATCGCCGTCGCGCTCGTCGCCGCCCACCGAATGCCAATCGCGGTAGGTGAGCTGGCCGTAGTTGCTGCGGGACGAGACCGAGACGGTGCCGCTGTCCTGCTGGCCGCTGTAGACGCGATAGGGGAATTGGTTGTCGATCCCCAGGCGATAGAACTGGCCCGTCGGCTGGTTGTACCAGGGGCTCCAGGTCTTTCCGCCGTTGACCGAGACGGTGGTCCCCTGGTCGCTCGCGAGGATCATCCGCTCGGTGTGCGCGGGGTTGATCCATAAGTAATGGTAGTCGTCGCCGCCGGGCGAGCCCTTGATGTAGACGAAGGTCTTCCCGCCGTCGGTCGATTTGCGGAACGACTGGCCGGGAAAATAGACCACGTTCGGATCGCTGGGATCGGCGAAGATGCGCCCGAAGTAGCTGCTCGGGATCGAGCGGCTCGCCATTTCGAGCGCCCAGGTGGCGCCGCCGTCGTCCGACCGGTAGAGTCCCGCGCCTTTTTGCGCGTCGACCGCGGCGTAGACGCGCCGGCCGTTGGTGGTCGGCGCCACAGCGAGGCCGATCTTGCCGAGCGGCTCGTCGGGAAGGCCGGTGCGCGGCGCCGCGGCCCAGCTCTTCCCTCCGTCGGTCGAGCGCCAGATTCCGCTGCCCGGGCCGACCTGCGGTACGTGATAGCCCTGCCAGGGATAGAGCCGGGTCTGCCAGAACGCGGCGTAGAGGACATCCGGCACTTCTCGGTCGGCGGAGATCTCGACCGCGCCGGTGTTCTCGTCGACGAACGCCACCCGGGACCAATTCTTGCCGCCGTCCTCGCTGCGATAGATGCCGCGTTCCGGATTCGGCCCGAACAGATGGCCGAGGGCGGCCACCAGCAGCACGTTCGGATTGCGCGGATCGACCCAGATCCGGCCGATGTGACGCGTGTCGGCGAGCCCCATCGAGACCCAGGTTTCCCCTTCGTCGTCGCTCTTCCAGACGCCGTTGCCGTCCATCACGTCGAAGCGGGTCTGAGTTTGGCCGCTGCCGACCCAGAGAGTCCGGTTAGCCGAAGGTCCGGGAACGACCGCGAGGGCTCCTACGGAAGAAAACGGCGCACGGTCCGAGAGCGGACGCCAGGTGACCCCGGAGTCGTCGGTCTTCCAGACTCCGCCGTCGGCGGCACCGAAGTAGTACGTGTCGATCTCGTCCGGCACCCCCGCAGCGATCACCGACCAGCCGGCGCGTAGGGGACCGAGCAGGCGCCAGCGGAGATCCTGATAGGCGGCGCCCGAGCTCGGATCAAGGGCGCGCGCAGAGGGCGGCGTGAGAGCGACCCAGGCTGCGAGGAGCATCAGGGCGGGGGCGAAGGCGCGGGCTCGTTTCATGCGATCGATCTCCGGAAGGTACTCTGGCAGCCGGACGATACAGGACGGCGAGCGCGTGAGGTACTCTTGCTCCCTCGTTCTGTGGTTCTCATCTCATGAAACCTGGCGATCGCATCGGCCATATCCAAATCTCGGAGCTACTGGGCCGAGGAGGCATGGGCGACGTCTACGCCGGATTCGATGAAAAGCTCCAGCGCGACGTGGCGATCAAGATCCTGCGCGAGGGTCGTTGGCAGCGGGTCGCGCGCGCGCGTCTGCTACGCGAGGCGCGGGCGCTCTCCCGGCTCGACCATCCCCACATCTGCGCCATCTACGATCTGATCGAGACGCCGGAAGGCGATGCCCTGGTGCTCGAGCGGATCGTCGGTAAGAACCTGCGCCAAGCGGTGCGTGCCGGCCTCGACCGGGCCTCGCGGCTGCGCATCGCCGAAGAGATAGCCGACGTGCTGGTCGCCGCGCACGCCCACGGCATCGTCCATCGGGACCTCAAACCGACCAACGTCCTGCTGACGGAAGCAGGCGCGGTGAAGGTGCTCGATTTCGGCCTCGCCTATTCGCCCGAGGATGGGGATTTGCCGCAGGTGCGCTTGCCGCGGCTGAGCGGGGACCTTTCGGAGGCGGGAACGCCGGGTGACGAGGAAGAGGCCAGTGAGCTGGACACTGCGGCGCTCGCTCCATCGCCTTGGCCGGCGGACGATTCGTCGAGCGGCGTCGATTCGACCGAGACCTACCGCACCCAGTTCGGCGAGGTGGTGGGCACCCTGCCGTCGATGAGCCCCGAGCAGGCGCGCGGCGAGCCGGTGACGTTCGCGAGCGACATGTACGCATTCGGCCTGTTGCTCCAGAAACTGTTCACCGGCCGGCCGGCCTACGACTCGACTCTGCCGACCCCGCGCCTGTTGTACGAAGTCCAAGAGGGGCGACGGCGGCCACTTCTCGGAGTCGGAGGCGGGCATTCCGAGCTGATCCAGGCGCTTTGTTCTCTTGCTCCCGAAGAGCGCCCGACAGCCGCGGCGGCGCTCGCCCGGCTACGCCGAATCCGCGAGGCGCCGAAGCGCCGGGCGCTGCGCGCCGCGCTCGCGATGGCGGGGCTGCTGGCGCTAGGCGGCGTCGCGAAATACACCTTCGACCTGAAACGTGAACGGGACGGAGCGATCTTCGCTGAAATGCGGGCCGAACGGGCAGGTGGCGAAGCCGAGGCGGTGGTCGATTTTCTGGTCGGGATGTTCCGGGTCGCCGATCCGGGTGAATCGCTGGGCAACCGAATCACCGCCCGCGAGCTGCTCGACCGGGGCGCCGAACGCTTGAAGACCGAGCTGGCGAAACAGCCGACCCGCCGCGCCCGTTTGGCGGACGCGATCGGCCAGACCTACCAGCGCCTCGGCCTCTACACTCAAGCGGAAGCGCTGCTCTCCGAGGCGCTCGAATTGAACCGTCGGCAGTTGGGAAACGACAGCGCGGAGGTCGGCATCAGTCTCTATCACCTGGGCGCTCTCCGGTTGGTGACGTTCGGCGAGTGCGAGCCGCTGCTCGTCGAAGCGGTGCGCATCCTGGAAAAAACCGAAGGGCCGCTCGATCCCGAGCTTGCCGGGGCGCTGAACGGTCTTGGGACGTTCTACGGCCGCAAAGGGGACGCCGTGCGGGCCGAGCCGGTGCTTCGACGCGCGCTCGCGATCCGCGAGAAGGTGCTCGGCCCCGACGATCCCTCGGTCGCCGCGACGCTCAACAACCTGGCGATCGTCGAATCGCGCAAGGGGCGCAACGACGAGGCCGAGAAGCTGTTTCGTCGCGGCCTCGCGATCCGCGAGAGAGTCCTGCCGGCCGACCACCCCGATCTCGCCGTGAACCTGGAGGCCTTGGCGGTCCTGTACGAAAACGTGAACCGGCCGAAGGAAGCCGAGGTGCTGCACCGCCGGGCGCTGGCGATCTGGGAAAAGGTGCTCGGCCCGACGCATCCGCGGCTCGGCTTGCTCCTCTCGAACCTCGCCAACACCGAAGACGCCCTCGGTTTTCCCACGGAGGCCGAGGCGCTGCACCGCCGCGCACTCGCGATCCGCGAGGCGGCGCACGGCCCGAACCATCCGGAGGTCGCGGTTTCGCTCCACGGGCTCGCGAACGTCCTATGGGGCGAGGGACGCAGGGCCGAGGCCGAAGCCGCGCTCCGCCGCGCCCTGGCGATACAGGAGCGCTATCCGGAAGGCGATGCCGAAGAGCATCGAAGCGCTGTCAAGGATCTCGCCGCGATGTTGCGCGCGACCGGCCGGGGGGCCGAGGCGGTGGCGCTTGAAGCGACGGCGCCGCCCGCCGCCGCGAAGGCGCCGAGCCCGCCCGCGTCGGTCGCCAACGCGAAACCCCGCCCGCCGGCGGCCGCCGGATGAGCGCCGCGCTCGATCCGGTTCGGCCGATCGAGGTCGCCGATCGATTCGCCGGCCTCGGCCGCGAGTTGCTCGCCCTGCTGCGGTCGCTTTCCCCGTCCGACTGGGAGGCGCCGACCGTCTGCCCGGCCTGGAGCGTCCGCGACGTCGCGGCCCACCTGCTCGACACCGCTCTGCGGCGCCTCTCGTTCGGCCGGGACCGCCTGCCGATGGTGGCGCCCGAGGAACCGATCGATTCCTACGCCGGTCTGCTGAGCTTCCTGAACCGGCTGAACCACGATTGGGTCCACGCGTTTCGCCGGGTGAGCCCGGAGCTGCTGATCGACCTTCTCGCGACGGTCGAGCCGCAGCTGGCCGCCTATTTCGAAACGCTCGATCCGCGGGCTCCGGCGCTCGGCGTGGCGTGGGCGGGGGAGAGCACCTCGGAACAGTGGTTCGACCTCGCCCGCGAGCTGACCGAACGCTGGCACCACCAGCAGCAGATCCGCCTCGCCGTGGGCGCGCCGCCGCTCGACGATCCGTTCTACGTCGCCCCCGTGCTCGATACCTTCCTGCGCGCTCTTCCGCACCGCTATCGCGAGGTGTCGGCGCCCGCGGGAACCGCGATCGGCTTCTCGTTCTCCGGCCGGGAGGAGTACCGGTTCACGCTGCGCCGGGAAAGCGAGAGCTGGGAGCTGCTCTACGGCCGGGAGCCGGAGGGAGAGACCGCGTCCGTCGCGATGGCCGACGAGGCCGCTTGGCTGCTGTTGACCAAGGGCCTCGCCGGTGCGGCGGCGCGCGATCGCTCGCGAGTGGCGGGGGATGGGAAGTGGCTCGATCCGTTCTTCTCTACATTGGCGGTGATGGCGTAACCCGCTTATCGCCCTTCGCGGTCGTCCACCCAGATCCGCACCGTGTCGCGATCCTCGGTGACGGCGACCAGCTCGCCGCGGCCGTTGCGGGCCAGGGCGTCGATCGCGGCGGAAAAATCAAGCTCGCCCGGATCTCCGGAAAGGAGGGCGTCGACCACCGGAGCCGGGATGCGGACGACCGCTTCGCCGTTGCCGTCGCCAGGATGGCTCGCGCGGAAGACCAGATGGCCGCCGGCTTTGCTCACCGAGAGCCGACCTTCATGGTCCTCGAACGTGGCGATCTTCGCCTCCGGCAGGTTGCGGACTTCGCGCCAGATCTTGCGCAGCTGGGCCGGCGGGATCTCGTGGTCGTCGATGACGATCCGGCTGCCCGAGTGAATACCGTCGGGAATCAGCGCCGCGAGGGCCTGGACGAAGCTCACCGGCACGTCGATCGAGACGTGGCCGCTGCCGTCGCCGTGCTGACGGGCCGCATGCCCCTCGGAACCGCTTTGAATGTCGAGGTGAAAATAGGGGCCCGCGGCGGCCGCCGGCAGGGAGAGGGCAACGAGCAGGGCGGGCAGGAGGATGAGGGAAAGCACGTGTCGTTTCATGATCGAGTTCTCCAGGTGATGTCTATCCAGACG
This sequence comes from Acidobacteriota bacterium, assembly GCA_040005235.1. Lineage (GTDB taxonomy): Bacteria > Acidobacteriota > Thermoanaerobaculia > Multivoradales > UBA5704 > DASYKS01. The sequence goes on from JBDTZG010000008.1 coordinate 81,597, forward strand.
AGCGCGGAGGGGCCGATGTTTCAAACCGCCAAGTCCGCCGCGGTCTAGAATCGGCCGATGAACGAACCCGGAGGCTCGCCGCCTGCGGTCTCGCTGGAACCGCGGGCGGTGGTCGCGACGATCCCTGCGATCACGGCGGTCGCGGCGTGGAGCCTGCTCGCGGCGCTCTGGCTGCTCTCCGTCGGTGCGCGCTTCGGCGGGGCGGTGTCGCTGGCGAGAGTGATTTTCCCTCTGGCGCTCGCGGCGACGGGGGGCTGGGCCTTCCTCTGGCTGCGAACCCACGTTCGAACCCGCCAATGGCTGATCCCGACGCTTCTCGCGCTGTCGCTCGTCGTCCGCCTGATCGGCGCCGATCACGAGGTCTCCGGCCGTTATTGGGGCGATGAAGGGACCTACTACCAGCATGCGACGCAGATCAACGAGGGAAAGCTCCTCACCCGCTCGTTCGTTTACCCGCACCTCACCTACGACCTTTACGCCTTTGTGCTCTGGCTCGCCGGGCTGTTTCCGAGCGCGACGGCCGGTGCGGTGCGCGCACTTTGGGGGGTGACCGAACCGCTCGAACGGGAGTGGCTGATCCTGCGCCTGGTGGCGGCCTTGCTCGGCGCGTTCACGGTCGTCCCTGTGGCGCTCCTGGCACGAAGGATCGCGTCGAAGGCGGCATCCCGCCTCAATCTGGGAACCTTGGCCGGGGCGTTCGCCGGCCTGCTGCTGATCGCGAACCCGCATTTCAACATGGGATCGCACTTGTTCATCTGCGACGCCCCCTCCGCGTTCTTCGCCGCCGTCTCGCTCGCGTTCGCGGGGCGGTTGCTCGACGCCGAGAAGAATCGCGACTACGTGGCGGCGGGAATCTGGGCCGGGCTCGCCGCGGCGGCGAAGTACCCCGCCGGGGTGGTCGCGGTGGCGATCGTGGCGCTTTGGGCGAGTTGGCGCTTCGCCCAGTATCGCCTACCCCAGGGTTTGGTTTCGTGGGTCCCGCAGCGACTGGCTGCTGCCGAAGGCGCCCGAAGGAGCGAGGAGGCCCACGAAACCAATACCCGGCCCGGAGCGAAACCGAGGCGCTGGAGCTGGGGCCTCCTCTGGGCGGGGCTCGCCGCGATCTCCGCCTTCGTCGCGGTGATGCCGAGCCTCGCGGTCTATCCGGACATCGCCCTGTTCGGCCAGCGCGGAATGCTGTTCGGCGCCCGACAGTACGCGCTCCACGGCTGGATCGGCGTCACCCCGCATAGCAACGCGGCGTTCTACCTGCAACTGTTGGTCGAATCGTTCGGTCCGGCGACGCTGGTCATCGGACTGCCCGGCCTGTTCGCGCTCGACCGACCGACGCGCGGCCGGTGGCTGCGGATGGCGGTCTTTCCCGCGCTGTTCCTCGGACTGCTGTTCTCGATGGCGATGGTGGTCAAGCGCAATCTCTACCCGGCGATGCCGCCGCTCGCCGCCCTTCTCGGAGTCGGCCTCGCGGCGGCGGCGGTTTGGGCGCTCGGTCGAATCGCCGAGAAAAAGCCAAGGTTACGTTTCGCGGTCGTGCCGCTGCTCGCCGCACTCTGCCTGGCTCCGCCGGCCTGGCGGACGACGATCGAGACGATCGGCTACGCCCGCGCTTCGACCCGCGAGCTGGCGGCGGCCTGGGTCTACGCGAACCTGCCGCCCGGCGCGCGGATCGTCAAGGAGCAGTACACGCCAAACTTTCCCGACGGCACGTTCGAGATCGTCCCCACCCGCTTCGCCGGCCGGCTGGCCGAGCCCGAAATGCGCGAAGCGGGCAACGACTACCTGCTGCTCGCAAGCGACGCCTACAAGCGCTTTCTTGACCCCGAGCTGCTGACCAAAGAGCACCACAAGGGGATCGCCCAGAACTATTCGACGATCCTCGCCAGCTACCCGAAAATCGGCGAATGGATCCCCAACCGCATCCGCCTCGGGCCGATCGTCCAGCTCTACCGCCTGGAACCCCTCCCCGCCGACTGCCGCACCGGCGGACCGATCTCCGCCCGCGACGCCCACGTCCCCGATCTGCGCATGCGCACCGGGCCGAACGTGGCCTATCAACTGCCGGGCCAGTGGGTGCTCTTCAAGGGCTGCTTCGCCGCGGGCAAGTACTCTTTCCATCTCGACGGAACAATCGCTGGTCCCGGCTCGCTCCGCGGGGTCGACGCGGCGAATCGCAAGGTCGCGGACACGCCGTTGGGGGGCGAACCGGTTGCGGTGGATCTGCCGTCACAGGGCAAGTATTTCTTCTACGTGTCGCTGCCGGAGGGGAGCCGGCTGCGGGGGGTGGTGCTCGAACCTGCCGGATGAGCGTCTGAAATGCGCGCCCGGAAGCTTTGGGAGGCTACCCGAGGAGGTCGGGGAAGCCTCCTGGGGCGCAGGGGAAGGGATCCGAGCAAGCGCCGGCAGTGGAGTATTGGAGTTAATCCTGGAAGACGATGCAGTTGTTGTTGCTACGAGAAGAGCGTCCGCATCCTGCGCGGCATAGCTCGTGCGTCTATAAAATTCCTCGCCAGCTTACACAAATCCAAATCTTGCGAAACGATCCGAGCGGGGCTCCTGCTCAGCGCCGTGCCAATTATCTGACAATCGGCCCTGATCGCCGCCCTGCTCCGCGTCCCATCTTCTAGAATTTCGTCGATGATTCGTGACTCTTTGTTTGACCGCCAGACATTCGCAGCTGCAATCGCGGCAGGGGCGTCGTACGGGATGACAATGAAGTCCCGGAGTATCTGTGCTCCCGCCGCGGCATGCTCTGCCGTCGGAACTCGAAGCAGCAGCTCTCCAAAGACGACCGCGGAAATCGCCACGCGATCACCTCCTCCGCGGAGGCTGTCGATGAAAGCTCCAGCTTCTGCTACCATTTCCTCCTGACCTTCAGTGAACTCTTTCTTGACTCCCCAAACTAAAATCTGTGTATCAAGGAAGACTAGGCTCATAAATCGCCGTCCTCTCGGATGCTCGATAACAGAAGTCCTACTTCTATCTCTTCGTCCCAGTACTTGCCGATTGAATCGCTGAGGCGGTCAATCGCTTCCTTTAGATCGACATCCACATAGGGAGATATCGAAGTTGCTCGGAATTCAAGGATATCGCCGGTCACTGAATCCCACCTTGCAACACCAGAGATTCCAACCCATGTGTAGAGCCGTGGGCTCAGGGCCTTTGCGTCTTCAGCGCTGATATCTCCATAAATAGTTACATCTTCAGAGATTTTCAATGCAAAACTTGGCTCGGCGCCGCCGATTCTCTGCAGGTAGCCGTACAAGGAGGTTTCACCTTCGATGGAGGATAAGGAGGCGACCTGGGTGACAGGGGTGATTATCGTTTTGAAGTCGTCATTGTCCCGAGGAGTGGTTAGCTCTGCGATGCAGTCATATTTACGGGTTATTGCAGATAGAACCTTGACAAATTCGATTGATGATTTATCAACGCCGATATAGTTTTGCCCCTCAATCGCCCTACCAAGGACATAGAACGACTGTGCTGCGAGGTCAGGAACGAGCGAGTCGAAGCCGTAACCAGCGCTCGCGTTCGCCACCGAGCTAAGAGACACAAGGATCTTATCTTTTGGCAGGCCCGGGCAATGCGTGCTTATATGCCGGGAAACGTAGTCCTCCAGTTTTTTTAGGACACGCGCCAAGTCGCCGGCTCCTATCCGCGCAAGCGAAATACCGCCGCCCTGGAATCGCACCTGAATAGGGTCTGGGAGCATCATGTCGGACCCCCTTTCGGCAGAGAAGGACTTTTGCGACTCAATTATACCCTGCACCAAAGGAGTGTGCAAAATGCGGGCCTCGCCGGGATCATTCTGCCCCCCTCCTCGCAGAAGTCAAGCTAACTCCCCGTCTTCCCCGCCAACCGCTCGAACGACTCGCGGAACGCCTCCGGCATGCGGCAGGGCCGGCCGGTCGATTTGTCGATCCAGAGGTGCTCGGAGTTGCCGGTCACCAGCAGCTCGCCGTTCTTGTGGACTTCGTAGGCGAAGTGGATGCCGCGGCTGCCCAGGTGCTCGCCCCAGCAGGTGACCTGTACCGTGTCGCCGTAGCGGGCCGGGCGGCGGTAGCGGGCGGAGATTCCGGTCACCATCAGCAGGTAGCCCATGTTCTCGATTTCGGCGTAGTGGAAGCCGGACATCTCGCAGATCCGGGTGCGGGCGAGCTCGAACCAGATGATGTAGTTGGCATGATGGACGACCGCCATCTGGTCGGTCTCGGCGTAGCGGACTTCGATGTCGATCGTGGAGCGGACGGGCTCGGGCATGCGTCATTCTCCAAGAAAGAGGGTGCTTCACGCCCGGTCGAGCGGGCCCCGGCTGTAGCGCAGGACGGTCCAGAGGATTTTGTAGCCGGCGGCGATCGTGCCGCGGATCGTGCCGGTGATTTTGGAGACTCCTACCCGCTTTCGGTACGACACCGGCACTTCGACCACCCGCAATCCGGCGCGCAGGGCTTTGACCTGAAGCTCCGCGGTCCAGCCGAAGTTGGGGTCGGACATGCCGACGCGCTCGAGAGCGTCCCAGCGGGCGGCGCGAAACGGCCCCAGGTCGGTGTAGCGGTGGCCGTAGAGCAGGCGGATCAACAGGCATGCGACGAGGTTGCCGGCGCGCGCCTGGGGGAGCAGCGCGCCGCGCTCGCGGCGGCCGAGCACGCGGGAGCCGATCACCACGTCGGCGGTTCCGGCGAGGATCGGCGCGACCACCTCCGGCAGCTCCTCCGGGTGATCGGAAAAGTCGGCGTCGATGAAGACCACGATGTCCGGCGGATCGTGCTTCCGCAGGTGGGCGAGTCCCGCCAGGCAGGCGCTGCCGTAGCCGCGGCGCGCGGCGGGAACGACCACCGCGCCCCCGGCGACCGCCACTTGGGCGGTCGCGTCGGTCGAGCCGTTGTCGGCGACCACGATGCGCCGAACCGGCGGACGGGGGAGACCCGCGAGCACCAGAGGCAGCGAAGCCTCTTCGTTGAGCGCGGGGATGACGACGTCGATCGCGGCGGTTGCATTCATCTGGAGAGGCTCGTTCGAGTCCGTCCGCGTTGGACGGCGCCGGATTTTATGCCATGCTCGCCGTCATCCGCGGGATCCTTTCCGGCCGCGGGAACACCGGCCCTCTCCGGGCGGGCATCGGACGGCTTGGTTGCTCGGACGCTTCCGCCCCCAGGGTCATCGAGGAGCTTCATGTCGCGCGTTCCTTCTTATCTCGCCTTCCTCGCCGCAGCAACCGTCTGCGGGATATCCGCGACCGCCGCCGCATCGGCGGCCGCTGCGCTGCCGGGCAAATTCCATCGTCTCACCCTGCCGAGCGCGAGCCCGAAGTTTCCGTTCCCCTACACGATCGAGGTCCCCGAAGGGTGGACCGCTCGCCAGGTGCTGAACGATCCGGGTCTTTGGATCGGCCCGCCGGACGCCAAGCCGAACGTCGATCCGCGGTTCATCTACGTGCGGATCTCCACCGTCTCGCTCGCAGATCCGAATTCGGTCGTCGCGGCGATCCGCGAGAACGACGCCAAGGACGATACTTGGAAAGCGGTCGTCGCGGTCAAAGAGGTCCACGGCGCGCGCGGCGTGCTGGTGCAGATCGATCGGGGCAAGGACGCCGAAGCGCGCTCCAGCCTGACGCTCAAGCTGCCGCTGCCCAAGACCAGCGTCGATTTCGTCGGCCAGGCCGGCAAGGCCGACTTCGCCAAGCAGCGTCCGCTCTACGAGCGAATCCTGTTCTCGGCCCAGCCGGTCCCCATGCCGGCGGCGCCCGCGACGCCGGCAGCCGCCAAGCCGGCGCCGGCCACCAAGCCCGGCGGGTAGGCGGCGATGCCGATCCATCCGTTCGAAGGGCGCCGGCCCCGGCTCGGCGCACGGGTCTGGCTCGCCCCGTCGGCCCATGTGGCGGGCGACGTGACGCTCGGCGACGACGTCTCTTTCTGGTTCCATACGATCGCCCGCGGCGACGTTCATTGGATTCGGATCGGTGCGCGAACCAACGTCCAGGATGGTTCGGTGCTCCACGTCACCCACGAACGGTTTCCGCTCTCGATCGGCGCAGACGTGGTGATCGGCCATCAGGCGACGGTCCACGGCTGCACGGTCGAAGACGGCGCGTTGATCGGCATTGGGGCCAGAGTGTTGGACGGCGCGGTGGTCGAAACCGGGGCGCAGATCGGGGCCGGCGCCGTGGTGGCCCCCGGGCATCGCATCCCGGCGGGAATGCTCGCGCTGGGCATACCGGCGCGGCCGGTGCGCGAGTTGTCGGAGGCGGAGCGAGCGGAAATCCGCGCCATCGCCGCTCGCTATGCGGCGCTCAAGGAGCGGTACCGGTTGGAGCTCGCGGCAACTCCGGACGTTCTCGATCCCGAGGCGACGCCGGATTCCCAAAATTAGCGGTTTGCATGCGAGGTCTCTACCAGTGAATACCCGGCGCGGCGCAGGAACGATTGGACCAGACGACATCGGGAGCTCGGTGCTCCTCAAAGCTTGGGTACAGCGACGCCGCGATCACGGCGGCGTGATTTTTCTCGATCTGCGCGATCGCAGCGGCGTGGTCCAAGTGGTGATCAAGCCCGATCTCCAGCCGGAAGCGGCCTCGGCGCTCGGGGCGGTTCGCTCCGAATGGGTGATCGAGGTCGAGGGCCGGGTGGTGGCGCGGACTCCCGAGAACGTGAATCCGGAGGTCGCGACCGGCACGCTTGAGGTTCTCGCGGACCGCGGCGTGGTGCTCACCCGCGCCGAGCCGCTGCCGATCCCGCTCGACGGGCGGGTCGAGGCGGGCGAGGATCTTCGCCTGCGCTACCGCTATCTCGACCTGCGCGGCGCGGAGCTGCAGAAGAATCTGATGCTTCGCCATCGGGTGGTCCACGAGGCGCGCAATTATTTTCACGACGCCGAGTTCATCGACGTCGAGACGCCGATTCTCACCCGTTCGACCCCGGAAGGGGCGCGCGACTACCTGGTCCCCAGCCGCGTCCACCGCGGCTCGTTCTACGCCCTGCCGCAGTCGCCGCAGCTGTTCAAACAGCTGTTGATGGTCGCCGGTTTCGAGCGCTACGTGCAGTTCGCCCGCTGTTTCCGCGACGAGGACCTGCGCGCCGACCGCCAGCCGGAATTCACCCAGATCGACCTCGAAATGTCCTTCCCGACCGAGGAGGAGATCTACGAGCTGATCGAGGGACTGTTCCGGCGCATCTTCCCGCTCTCGCCGCTCGGCATCGAGCTGCCGCAGCCGTTCCCGCGCCTCACCTATGCCGACGCGGTCGCGCGTTACGGCAGCGACCGGCCCGACCTGCGCTTCGAATTGGAGATCCGCGATCTCACCGAGCGGCTCGGGGGGACCGGCTTCCGGGGATTCTCCGAAGCGGCGGCGAGCGGCGGCGCGATTCGCGGCTTCGCGATCCCGGGCGCCGCGGAGGCGAGCCGCAAGCAGGTCGACGGCTGGATCGAAATCGCCCGCCGCACCGGCGCGGCCGGCGTGCTGACCTTGAAGCGCAAAGCGGGCGAGACGATCTTCCAGGTGAAAGGTGCGCTCACCGAAGGCGAGGTCGCGGGCGCAGCCGACGCGCTCGGTCTCGAAGAAGGGGCGCTCGCGCTCCTGGTTGCCGGACCGGCCAAGACCGTGGCCGCGGCGCTCGGAGCTCTGCGGCTGGAGCTGGCGAAAACCTACGGATTGATTCCCGCCGGGCGCCACGCGTTCCTTTGGGTGACCGACTTTCCGCTGTTCGAACGGAATTCGGAAGGCAACCGCTGGGACGCTATGCACCACCCGTTCACCAGCCCCGACCCGCGCGACTTCGAGCTGCTGGCGACCGACCCGGGGCGCGTTCGCGCGCGGGCCTACGACGTGGTGATGGACGGTATCGAGCTGGGCGGCGGATCGATCCGGATTCACGATCCGGAGGTCCAAGCGCAAATGTTCCGGCTGCTCGGAATCGACGACGCCGAAGCCGAGGCGCGTTTCGGCTGGTTCCGCGAGGCGCTGCGCTACGGCACGCCGCCGCACGGCGGGATCGCGCTCGGTCTCGATCGGATGGTCATGCTGCTCGCGGGAGCTTCATCGATTCGCGACGTGATCGCGTTTCCGAAGACCGCTTCGGCGACCGACCTGCTCACCGAAGCCCCCTCCACGGTCGATGCCCGCCAGCTGGCCGAGCTGGGAATCCAGCTCGCGCGGCCGGCACGCCCGGCCGAGGCCTGATTCGAGCCGCATGGCCTGGACCGAGGACCTGCTGGCCAACCACGCCGCGCTGTCGGAGGTGGACATTCGCTTTCGCGATTTTGCGATGGCCACCCCCAACTGCCTGGACATGGACTACCTGTTGAAGTTTGGGTTCCAGGAGCCCGAGTCCGTCTACTACACCGGCGGGCTTCACCCTTGGCCGTTCTTCGTCGGCCGCCAGATGCGCTCCGAGCTGGAGCGCGTGACCCTCGGCCTGTCGCGCCTGCATCGCCTGATCCCGGAACGGATCTTCGACAACGATCCGGAGCGGATCGCGGCCTACTACGGACTCGATCCGCTGTTCACCGAGCTTCTGGTCGAGCCGCCGAACGGGCTCGATTCGGCGCTCGCGCGGGCCGACCTGGTGGGATCGAGCGATGGCTTGAAGTGCGTCGAATTCAACTTCGGTTCCCGCCTGGGCGGCACCGAGGCGAGATACCGCACGGGGATCTATCGCCAAGTGCCCGAGTTTCAGGAATTCCTGGCACGAGAGGGGCTCTCCTGGGCGCATCGCGACACGGTGCGCGAGATGTTCGCGCATTTCTTCGACGAGGCGCTGCGGCTCGGGCTGGGCAAGGAAGGGACGCTGAACCTCGGCCTGCTGATCGATCAGCCGTTGCTGTTCGGAATGGGCGAGCGCTTTGCCCGCGAATTTGACGCCGCGCTACGCGACTCCGGCCTGCCGCTCGGCGGCCGCCTGCACGTCTGTTGGCAGCACCAATTGCGAGAGGAGGAGGGCGCCCTTCGCCTCGCCGGCGCCCGTCTCCATGGCCTGGTCGAAATGACCGTTCGCGGTACCCATCCCGCCGTCTATCCGCTCGCCGCCGCGGGCGAGCTCGTGCTGTTCAACGGGCCGATCCACGCGATCCTCGCGGGCAAGCAGAATCTCGCGTTGCTCTCGGAGTACCAGGACTCGGAGTGCTTCACCGCCGAAGAGCGGGAGCTGCTCCGCGGCCACCTGCCGTGGACCCGTGTGGTGGAGCGGAAAGACGTGCGCTTCGACGGCCGCGATTGGGATCTGCCGACCCTGCTCGCGGAGCGTCGGGGTGACCTGGTTTTGAAGTCCTGCCGGTCGCTCGGGGGTAAGGACGTGGCGATCGGCCGGGCCTCGACCGACGCGGAGTGGCAGGCGGCGATCGACACCGCGCTGTCGGGCGATCTTTGGATCGTTCAGGAGTTCGTGGTCTCCAAAAGCTATCTGGCGCTTTCCGACGCCGGGGTCGAGCGCCACGATCTGATCTGGGGTCCGTTCGCCTTCGGCTCCCGCTTCGGCGGCAACTTCCTTCGCCTGCAGCCGACGCGGGTCGGCGGGGCGATCAACGCCAGCCGGACCGGCTCGGCAAGCAGCATGTACGAAGTCTGAGGACCGCCCATGGCCTGGACCCAAGAGCTGCTCGACAACCACCGGGCGCTGTCCGAAACCGACGTCCGCTTCCGTGACTTCGCGATGGCCAACCCGAAATGTCTCGATCTGGAATACCTCATGGGGTTCGGCTTCCGCGAGGACGAGGTGCTCTATTACACGGGCATCCTGCATCCGTGGCCGTTCTTCGCCGGTCCGGACGTGCTCGCCGAGATCGAGCGGGTGACGATGGGGCTCTCGCGACTGCACCGCCGGATTCCGGAGCGGATCTTCGACAACGACCCGGAACGGATCGCCGAACATTTCGGGCTCGATCCGCTCTACGCAGAGCTGCTGCTCGAACCCCCGAACGGCCTCGATTCCGCGCTCGGCCGCGCCGACCTGGCCTGGTCGGAGGGCGGCGGGTTCAAGTGCCTGGAGTTCAACTTCGGCGCCCGCATCGGCGGCGGAGAATCGAGGTTTCGCGCCGAGCGTTACGAGCGGGTGCCCGAGCTGCGCGAGTTCTTCGAGCGCGAGGGAATCCCCTGGACGGCGCAGAAGAACACCACGCGCGAGATCTTCCACCACTTTCTCGACGAGGCGTTGAAGCTGGGCCTCGGCCGGGAGGGATATTTGAACCTCTCGATGCTGCTCCACCAGAAGCTCGATTTCGGACTGGCAGAGCGGTTCAAGGGCGAATTCGATCTCGCGCTCGCCGAGCGCGGCCTGCCGCTCGGCGGTCGCCTTTACCTCTCTCAGCTCGAAGAGCTGTACGAGAAGGACGGCGCGCTCTACTCGGGAGACCGGCGGATTCACGGCATGATCGAGATGACCCCGAAATGGACCCATCCGGCCGCCTATCCGCTCGCAGCGGCCGGCGAGCTGGTGCTGTTCAACGGGCCGATCCATTGGATTCTGTCGGGCAAGAATAATCTGGCGCTCCTATCCGAGAACCAGGATTCGGATCGGTTCACGCCGGAGGAGCGCGAGCTGCTTTCCGCCCATCTTCCCTGGACCCGCATAGTCAACCGGCGCGAGGTGAGGTTCGACGGTAAAGATTGGGACCTAAAGACGCTGCTGGCCGAGCGCCGCGGCGATCTGGTGCTCAAATCGTGCCGCTCGCTCGGGGGCAAGGACGTGGTGGTCGGCCGCGCCAGCACGGACGAACGCTGGCAGGAGGCGATCGACACCGCCTTTTCGGGCGACCTTTGGATCGTCCAGGAGTTCGTTCCTTCGCGGGGTTTCCTGGCGCTCTCGGCCGAGGGGGTCGAGCCCCACGACCTGATCTGGGGGCCGTTCGCCTTCGGCGACCGCTTCGGCGGGACCTTCCTACGCCTGCAACCGGCCCGGATCGGCGGGCCGATCAACGTCAAGCGCGCGGGCTCCGCCGCCAGCTTGTTCGAACCTTGAGGCCCCCTTCGTGAGCCAACTTCCGTGAGCGAAATTTTTCGATCTACCTTGGCGCACGGCCGCGGCGGCTCGGGGGTGACCTCGATCCTGATCGGGCCGGGCGCGCTTTCGGCCGGCGCCGAGTTGGCCTCCTCGTTCGTCGCAGACCGCACCGTCTTCCTGATCTCCAGCCGGCCCCTGTTGGAGCTTCATGGCTACCGGCTCGGACCGCTCTGCGGCCGGGCGCGGCGCTGTGAAGTGCTGGAGATCCCCGACGGCGAAGCGGCGAAATCGACCGAGGTGCTCGACGGTCTTTGGCGGCGGATGGCTCTCTCCGGCGGCAAGCGCGACAGCCGGGTGCTGGCGTTCGGCGGCGGCAGCGTCGGCGACCTCGCCGGCTTTGCGGCGGGCTGCTTCCTGCGTGGCCTGGATTTCGCGCAGCTGCCGACCACGCTGCTCGCCCAGGTGGATGCCTCGATCGGCGGCAAGACCGGCATCGACCTGCCCGAGGGCAAGAACCTGGTCGGCCTGTTCCATCATCCCGAGCTGGTGATCGCCGACACCGACGTGCTTGGGACTCTGCCGCCCGCGGAGCTGCGCTCCGGCCTGGTCGAGGCGATCAAGATGGCGGCGTTGCTCGATCTCGACCTGTTCGGGCGGATCGAGCGCGACCTGCCCGCGCTGCTGTCCGCCGAGCCCGGAGCGCTCGCTCCGGTGGTCGCGGCGGCGGCGGCGGCGAAGGTGGCGGTGGTCGAACGCGATCCGGCCGAGGAGGGCGACCGGCGGCTGCTCAATTTCGGCCACACGCTCGGCCACGCGATCGAGGCGGCGCTTGGGTTTACCGGCCTGCGCCACGGCGAGGCGGTGGCCTATGGCCTGCTGTTCGCGCTACGCCTGTCGCGCAAGCGTGGACTGCCGGCGGAGGACGCGGAGCGTCTCCGCTCGCTGCTTTTCCGCTTGGAGCTACCGGCCCTGCCGCCGGTCGCTGGGCCTGAATTGTTGGCGGGGATTGCGCGCGACAAGAAGGCGGTCGAGGCGGGCCTTGCCTGGGTGCTTGCCGCCCGGCTGGGCCAAGGACGGATCGAGCCGCGGGTCGACCCGGCGGAGATCGAAACGGAGCTCGTGGCGTTCCTCGCGAGCCCTTGGGCTTCGTGAACCGTTCCGGAGCGGCAAGTCGTCTATAATGCGAGCTTTGGAACTTAGGTCAAAATCCCGTCCAGAGCGCTCATGACGAATCCTCGCAGCCTATTCCGTCGCCTTTCGCTGCGTTCGGTCCTGTTTTTCGTCCTGCTCCTCTCGGGCATCCTCCCTCTGGTGCTCTCCGGCGCGCTGCTGCTGCTGCAAAATCGCGGGCTGCTGCAAAACGCCGAGCGCGACGTGCTGATCCGCGAGGTCGGCGCGCTCTCCCGCCAGGTGGACGCCGATCTGGTGGCGACCCGCCGGGAGCTGACCCTGGTGGGTCAGGTTCTGCTCGCCACCCCCGGATCGGAGGACGTCCTCACGCGGCTCGACCAGCCGTGGGTGGCGCCCTATCTGAGCGAGGTCACCCGCACCTCGGCGGCGCGCGTGATCGGCGTCTTCGACATCGCCGGCCACGCTTTGCTGCCGCCTTTGAGCCGCGAGCGCGGCGAAGCGGTCGACACGGCGTTTCGCATGTCGCTCTCCCACCTCGCGCCGACCTACGTTTTCGTCCGCGGCGAGCAGAAGAATCCGCTGGCGGCGCTCGCGGTGCCGGTGCCGCCCAAGGCGCCGCGGCTCGTGGTGGTCGCCCTGTTCGCATTCACTCCGGCCGCCGACCTCTACCGCGAGGAGGCGGGCAAGGAAGGGGCGATCGCTCTGATCGACGAACGGGGCGAGATCCTCTGGCAGCGCGGCTTCAGCCCCGAGACCACCCGCGCGTTGATCGCCTCGAAGGTGCTGGTCGACTTCAAGAACCGGCCGCTCGACCTGACCAAGGAATACGTCGTCGCCACCGCCGGCCGGCCGCAGCGCTATCTCGCCCAGGTGAGCAGCGTGCGCGAGAGCGGCTGGGGGGTGGTGGTGCAGAAGCCGGCCCGGCTGGCGTTCGAGATGGTGCGGAAGATGCTGTGGAACACCATCGCCTCGACCGTCGTGCTGATCGGCGTGGCGCTCGGCGTCGCGTTCTTCGCCGCCCGGCGCGCCAGCCGGCCGATTCAGACCTTGGCCCAGCGCACCCACGAGATCGCCGAGGGGCATTTCGAACGGCGATTGGAATCCGAAGGGGTCGGCCGCGAGCTCGGCGATCTGGCCGAAGACTTCAATCGCATGAGCGGCCAGCTCGAAAGTTTCGTCGAGCAGCTGCGCGCCGCGGCGCAGGCGAACCGCGATCTGTTCATCGGCTCGTTGCGCGCGTTCGCCGCCGCGATCGACGCCAAGGACCCTTACACCCGCGGCCATTCGGAGCGGGTGGCGACGTTCGCTCGCGCGATCGCCGGAAGGCTCGGTTTTTCCGATGACTTGATCGAAAAGATTTGGATCGGCGCGCTGCTCCACGACGTGGGCAAGATCGGCGTCGACGACCGGATCTTGAAGAAAGTCGGCGTGCTCACTCCGGACGAGTACGATCAAATGAAGCTGCACACCGTGATCGGCGCCGAAATCCTGTCGCCGATCGAGCAGCTCAAAGACGTCCTGCCCGCCGTTCGCTGGCACCATGAAAGCTGGAACGGCCGAGGCTATCCGGACGGTTTGCGCGGCGATCAGATCCCGCTTTTCGCGCGGATCGTGGCGGTCGCCGACACGTTCGATGCGGTGACCACGAACCGACCGTATCAGCAGGCGTACGATCTTCGTTTTGCGGTCGATACGATCACCAAGCTCGCCGGCAGCCGGTTCGACGCCAAAGTGGTGACGGCGTTCCTGCGCGCCTACGACGCCGGAGAGATCCATCCGGCCGAAGACCGCGCGGCCGGCCCGCACGGTGCCGTTCAGCCCTTCGAATTAATGGTGGCCCGAGGTTAGCGCATGGCATTTGAAGACACCCTGGCTCGATTGCTCGCCGCGCAGCAAGATGCCGTCGGCGTTCTGTTCCTCGACTCGACCGGCGAGACCGTTCACCTCGCCTGCGCCGAGATCTCGAAGTACGACCTGCAGGTGATCGGCGCCTATATCGGGATCTACATGCGCCATCTCGACAAGGTGATGACGCTCAATCATCTCGGCAAGACTCAGCTGATCCACATCGAGAAGCGCAAGGTCCACATCCACGTGATGATGCTGCCGGACGGCTACTGCCTGGCACTCGTGCAGCGCCATCCGGGGCAGGTGGCGCGTGCCCGCGCCCGGCTGAGGGCGGCGGGCGCCGAATTGGTGCGCGAGCTGTTCTAGCTTCGCAACAAGCCAACTCTTCGATGCGCGCCGTTTTGTTCGAGGGAGTCCGCCGACTCGTCTGCCAAGAGGTCCCCGACCCGGGAATCCTCGATCCGGGAGACGCGATCGTCGCCGTGCGCGCGGCAGGAGTCTGCGGCTCCGACCTTCACGTCTACCGCGGCGCCGAGGCGGGCCTCGACCTTGGGACCCCGATGGGGCACGAGCTGGCCGGAGAGGTGGTGGCGGTTGGGTCCGGGGTGCGCGGCTTTGCTCCCGGCGCCCGGGTGGCGAGCCCGTTTTCGACCAGCTGCGGTATCTGCCCGGCCTGTCGCCGCGGCTTGACCGCACGCTGCGTCCGCGGCCAGCTGTTCGGCTGGGTCCACGAGGGCAAAGGCCTGGCAGGCGCACAGGCGGAGCTAGTGCGCGTGCCGCTCGCGGATTCGACCCTGGTGTCGATCGGGGACGAGTTGCCCTACGAGATCGCGGTGCTCGCGGGCGACGTGCTCGCGACCGGCGCTTTCGGTGCCGAGCAGGCGGGAGCCGGCCCGGGCGCGGTGATCGCCGTGGTCGGCTGCGGCCCGGTGGGTCTGATGGCGATCCTCGGCGCGCGCGAGCTGGGGGCCGAGCGGGTCTTTGCGCTCGACACGGTGGCGGAACGTCTGGCGCTTGCCGAAGGCTACGGCGCCGAGCCGGTGCCGCTCGATGCGCATCCGGTCGAATGGATTTTGGCAGCCACCGGCGGCCAGGGGGTCGACGGCGTCGCCGAGGCGGTGGGCAGCACCTCGGCGCTCCAGCTGGCCTACGACCTGGTGCGGCCGGGAGGCGCGATCTCGGCTCTCGGCGTCCACAACGAGCCGACGTTCGCGCTCGCGCCGGCCCATCTCTACGACAAGAACCTGACCTATCGCACCGGCCGCTGCCCCGCTCGCGCGTACATGGACCGGTTGCTGCCGATTGCCACCCGCAGGGCCGGCGACCTTGCGCGGATGATCTCCCACCGGCTGCCGTTGGCCGATGGGCCGCACGGCTACGACCTGTTCGACCGCCGGGCCGAAGGCTGCACCAAAGTCATACTTTTGCCATGATCGCCCGGCGCCGCTATTCGCTTTTGCCTTTTGTCCTTGCCGTCCCTTGCGTCCTCTTCTCTGCGTCAACGCCCCCCTCAAATACTCTCATCGCCTTGGGCACCGCCCAGGATGGCGGCTACCCGCAGGTCGCCTGCTCTTGCGATCGTTGCGAGCTGGCGCGCCATAATCCCAAGCTCGCCCGGCGGGTGGCGAGCCTGGCCCTTCGCGCGGCGTCGGGCAAGACCTACCTGATCGACGCCGGACCGGATCTGCCCGCGCAGATCGAAGCGATCCATCGCTGGCGCGCCCATCCGACCGACCGTACCGACCGGCAGCCGGTCGACGGCATCCTGCTCACCCACGCGCACATCGGCCACTACCTGGGCCTCGCCTGGCTCGGCTTCGAAACGCTCGCCAGCCGCGAGATTCCCGTCTGGGCCTCGCCGCGGATGGCCGGCTACCTGCGCGCGAACGGTCCCTGGAGCCAGCTGGTGGGACAGAAGAACATCGTCCTTCACGAGTTTGCCCCCGAATCGTGGTTCGAGTTGGAGCCGGGCTTGTCGATCAAGCCGATCCAAGTTCCGCACCGCGACGAGCTGTCGGACACGTTCGGCTTCGTGATCCGCGGCCCGCGCAACTCCGTCCTCTACGTGCCGGACACGGACTCCTGGCGCGCCTGGAAGAAACCGCTGCCCGACGTCCTCGCGGATGAAAAGATCGACATCGCGCTGCTCGACGGCACGTTTTATTCGCGCGCCGAGCTGCCCGATCGCGATCCGGCGAAGATCGGCCATCCGCTGATCACCGACACGATGGATCTGCTGGGGGAGCGGGTGAAGTCGGGCAAGCTGGAAGTCCGGTTCACCCACCTGAACCATTCGAATGTCGCCCTGGAAAAGAAGGACGCAGCGAGGAAGGACATCGCGGCGCACGGTTTCCGGGTGCTCGCCGACGGCGACGAGATCGGTCTCTAGCCCCTCGCCCCGCTCAGCGATCCGGAGCCTCGGGGCTTCCCGTTCGGATCACTTATTCGCGTCGGACGGCCGCTGATACTGCTCGATCAGCTCGCGGATGCGGCGCGCGTCACGCTTGGTGTGGCCGTGGCTGGTGAGCGGGTTGCTCCCGCCGGTCGAATCGATGCGGATTTCGGAGAACATCAGCCCCGTGTTGATCTCGACCGAGGCCACGTTCGAAATTCCGATGCTCTCCTCGGTGCGGCCGAATAGGCGCGGCTTGATCCGCGCGACCCGCTCCGGGGTCACCTCGATGCGCGTCGGGAAGAAGAAATTGCCTTTGGTGAAGCGGCTGGCGGAGAACGATTCGCTCATGTTTCCTCCCACCCTTCCATCCTATCCGAGCAGCGCCCGTGCCGGCGGAGAAATCACGAGGGCCGCCGCCCGCTCTCCGCGGCCTGAGGGCCGGTTCAGAATGAGCGCGACCGTGTCCGTTCTGCGGTCAGCAGTCGGAGAGGGTGCGCGGTGGCCAGGCGGCGCGCAGCGCCTGAAGGACCGCCGCGACGTCGATCGCCTCCTGGGCGATCGCGCCTGCGACGGGGGAGAGCCAGCCGGCTGCCGCGAGCGCCATGCCGATCACCGAGAAGGCCATTCCGCCCACCGCGCTGATCAGGGCGATCGAGCGCATTCGCCGGCCGATGTGCAGCAGCTCATCGACCCGTCCGAGGGAGCTGTCGAGGATCACGGCGCCCGCGGCTTCCGCGGTCACGTCGCTGTTTTGGCCGAACGCGATTCCGACGGTCGCGGTCGCGAGCGCCGGGGCGTCGTTGATGCCGTCTCCCAGGAACAGTGTCGGCGCCCGTTCGGTCTCGGCGCGGGTGATCGCCACCTTCTGCTCCGGGGTCTGCGAGGAATACACCTCGGCAATCCCCACCTGGGCGGCAAGATGGCGCACCTCGTCCTCGCGGTCGCCGGAGACCAACAGGATGCGGTCGAAGCGATGCCGCGGTATGAGGTGGCGGATGAAGCTCGCGCCGTCCTGCCGCGGGACGTCGCGGAAACGAAACAGCGCTGCTGGCCGGCCGTCGCTACGGATCACGCATTCGAGGCCGCTCTCCGCCGCGGGGAGCATGGCCGCGAGGTCCGCGCTCTCTTTGGCGAGGCCGCTCCGGCTGCCGACCTGGATTTTACGGCCCCCGACCGTGCCGACCAGCCCTTCGCCCGCCCGTTCGCCGATCGCGGTGGCGGGGGAGAGCGCAAGCGCCTTGGTCTTGGCGGCGTCCAGAATCGCCCCGGACAGCGGATGGCGCGAATAGCGTTCCAGGCTCGCCACGTCGGCGAGCACGCGGTCGGCCGAAAATCCGGCGAGAGGAACCACCTCGGTGAGCTTGGGCTGGCCGTAGGTGAGCGTGCCGGTCTTGTCGAAGATCGCCGTCCGGCAAGTGGAGATCCGTTCGAGCACCGCGGGGTCTTTGATGATGATGCCCCGCTTGGCGGCGAGCGAGATCGAGCCGATGATCGCGACCGGAATCGCGATCAAAAGCGGGCAGGGGGTGGCGACGACCAGCACGGCGAGAAAGCGAATCCGTTCGCCAGAGATCGCCCAGGCCGCGACCGCGAGCCCGACCGCGAGCGGCGTGTAGATCGCCCCGAGCTGGTCGCCGAGGCGCCGCAGTTGAGGACGCTGCTGCTCGGAAGACCGCATGACCTCCATGATCTTCGTGTAGCGGGAATCGACCGCCCGCTTTGTCGCCCGCACGACCAGCACGCTGTCGCCGTTGACCGCGCCCGACAGCACGCTCGACCCGGGCGCCTTTTCGATCCCGTACGGTTCGCCGGTCAGATACGACTCATCCATCGAGCCGTGCCCTTCTTCGACCTCGCCGTCCACCGGGCAGATCTCATGCGGGAAGACGACCAGCCGATCACCCACCGCCACCTCGCCGAGGGGAATGTCCGCGATCTCCTGCCCGGCTCTCCGGTGGGCGATCGCGGGCATGCGCTTGGCCAGAGCTTCGAGCACCGAAGAGGCGCTCCGCACCGCAAACGCTTCAAGCGCCTGGCCGCCGGAGAGCATCAGGACGACAAGAGTGCCCGCGAGGTATTCGCCGAGCAGGATTGCGGTGACGATCGAAATCCCGGCGAGCAAGTCAGAGCCGAATTCGCGCCGGAGCGCCTGGCGGAGAAGCGTCCAGACGAGCGGCGCTCCACCCAGGACCAATCCGGCCAAGAGCGGCAGATCGAAAAGCGGCAGGCCGCCCAGCCCGGCGATCTCGCCCCACTGAGGGAGGGCGTAGCGCAGCAAGAGGTGGAGGGTGATCGCGGCGAGCGCAAGCACCGCGATCCGAGCCTCGCGCGAGCTCAAAATGGACTGGCGGATCTGGCGGCCCGTCATCGGCATGCCTGGAGTATGCTGGAATCGCCGTCCGAACGCCGCCACCCCGAAGGAGGGGACTTCCCGTCGGTGCGGCGCCCGCGCGGCCCCTGATGGCGGCGATCGGTTCCCGAACTCGGCGGTCCTCGCCAGGAAGCGGCTTGCCATTCCCGGAAGCGGCGATCGGGCCCCGGAAGCGGCTTGCGGTCCCAGGAAGCGGCTATCCGTCCCAGGAAGCGGAAGAAAGTCCCAGGAAGCGGAAGAAAGTCCCGGGAAGCGGCTATCCGTCTCAGGAAGCGGGAGAAAGTCTCAGGAAGCGGCTATCCGTCCCAGGAAGCGGGAGAAAGTCCCAGGAAGCGGCTTGCGGTCCCAGAAAGCGGCTTGCCGTTCCAGGAAGCGGCGCTCGGAACCAGGAAACGGCTCTCGAACTCAGAAAGCGGCTTCCGGCCGCGGAACACCGCGATCGGCGGCGGCTAGCGGCTTGCGGCGCCCGAACACCGCTATCCCTCCCGGAATGCACCGATACGGCTCGGAAAGCCGCGATCGGCAGACGCCAGCGCGCAACGGATCCAGATCTCGACCCGGCGCGCTGGAGGTTCGCTATCCGGTGCGGCAAGCGAGGTATCGCGCCACAAAAGCCACGTGCCCGCCCAACCCCCGGATCCCTCGCTTTCGCTCGGGATGACGGAGGTGGGCGGTCTTGCTACTTGCTTCGGTTGCTTACCCTAGAACCGGCTCTGCCAGCTCAACAGGTAGCTGCGCGCCGGGAGGCGGTAGTACTGCGCGTCGCCCAGCTCGCTTTCGGAGACCGGCGGGCGCTCGTCGGAGAGGTTCTCGCCGTCGAGACGCAGCTCGCCGCGACCGAAGCGGTAGCCGACGCCCGCGCCCCAGGTGCTGTAGGCCTTGGCGAGTGCGGTGTTGCGCTTGTTCAAGAAGCGGTCTCCCGTGGAGTTGCCGATAACGTAGGCGTTGAAGCCGGTCTTCGGGCTGTAGAGCAGGCCATAGGAGGCGAGTTTCTCCGGCGTCGTCTCCAGCCGCTTGCCGGCCAACTGGGTGAGCGTGCCGTCGAAGTCCTGGACGAAGTCGACGAACTTCGAGCTGTGATGGGCGTAGGTCACGGTTGCGCGGAGATCCGGGAACAGGCGGTAG
Source organism: Acidobacteriota bacterium (assembly GCA_040005235.1). Classification (GTDB taxonomy): domain Bacteria; phylum Acidobacteriota; class Thermoanaerobaculia; order Multivoradales; family UBA5704; genus DASYKS01. Next base: position 101,392 of record JBDTZG010000008.1, read on the forward strand.
CGCACTTCGATCTCTTCGCCCTTGAACCGCTGCTTGCCGCCGTTGCCGAGGCCCGGCTGGCCGTCTTCGTTGATCGAGATGATCAGGTTCTCGAAGTCCATCTTGAACGCCGAGATGTCGAAGTCGAGCCGGCCGTCGAGCAGGTGGCCCTTGGCGCCGAGCTCGTAGCTCTTCGCCGTTTCGGGCTCCAGGATGTCGGCCTCGGCCTCGGGACCGAAGTCGAGCGCCGCCGGCTTATAGGCGTCGCGCGCGTCGGCATAGAGCCACACGCCGTCGCCGTTGTCCTGGCTCCAGGCGAGGAAGTTCACCCCCACCGTGCCGCTACCGCGGGTGGTGGTGCGACTGTCGCTGCCGTGCTCTTCTTCTCCTTCGTCACCCGCATCCATGTCGAGCTCTTCTTCGCCGGCTTCGATGTCCTCGGCGGTGCGGTTCAACCGGCCGCCGAGAGTGAAGCGCCAGCGCGGCGCGGGGTTCCATTCGAAGTTGGCGTAAAGGCCGGTGAAGTTGCGCTCGTCTTCCGAGTCGAACCCCATCTCGTGCTCGACGTGGTTGCTGCTCTCGGCGCCCGAGCCGTCGATGTTCACGTGGTAGCCGAACGTCTCGGAATCGGCCTTCCCCTTGCCGTACAAATGGTCGAGACCGGCCACCACCTGGAACGCCGAGCCGATCTTTGCCTCCCAATGGGTGTCGAGATAGATGTCGGTGAGGGTCAGATCCTGCTCGAAGCCCTCGGCGTCGTCGCCCTCGCCTCCGAGGTCGGCCAGGAAGCCGCGGACGGTCTCTTTCTTGGTATGGGTGAACGCCACGGTGGTGGACCATTGGCCGTTGCCGAGCTTCTTGTCGTAGCCGCCGGAGAGTTGAAAACGATCCTCGTCGATCTTGGCGTTGCTCGGGTTGTAGTTGGCGTCGAGCGGGGTGATCGAAGAGAGAACGCGGCCTTCGCGCACGTGCGGGCTCGCCGGATCCTGGTTGACCACCGAGCCGTCGAAGTCGAGGTGGAAGCCGCTATCGGTGCGACCGCGGTAGAGGACGTGGCCGCGATCGAAGCCGGTGTCGTCGTCCTTGAATCCGCGCCGCTCTCCGTTCACGGTCAGCGACTGCTGGTAGCTGCCGAGGGCGGGAAGGTCGAGGGAGACCGCGGCGAGGCCGCTGCCGTAGTTGCCTACCCCGAGACGATAATCGCCGGCCGCCCCGTCTGTCCGGCTGCCGGGCTGGCGGTGGAGGACCTGGATGACGCCGACGAACGAGGTGGCGCCGTACATCACGGGCGCTGCGCCGCGCAGGACTTCGATCCGATCGACGTTGGTGAGATCGAGCGAGATGAGCGCGGGGTTGAACGCTCCCCCGGCCGGCACGCCGTCGACCACCAGCAGGAAAGCGTCGAACTCGCGGAGGCCCCAGATTTCCGGCACCGAACCGGCCGGGCCGCCGTCGCCGCCTTGCGGGATCGCCACTCCGGCGACCAGCGCCAGGGCACCGGTCAGATTGGTGATGCCGCGCTCGGCCAGCTCTTCGCCCGAGACGACGGTGACCGAAGCCGGGACGGTTTCAACGTCTTCGGGCACGCGCGTTGCGGTGACCTGAAGCGTTTCTTCAAGGGTGGGCGGGGTCGAATCGTCCTGTGCGGCGAGCTGGAAGGATCCGGCGAAAGCGAAGACGGTAGACAAAGCGAGCGACAGGGCGGTCCCGCCGCGATGGGATTTGAAACTCATGGAGCTTCTCCTTTTAGAACCTGCGATGAATTCATCGCGCACATGGTTTCCAAGTTCCGAACGGCGGATCTTGGGGCCGAAGTGGCGTTTCGAACGAGGGACGGAGCGCGGAAGATTTCCGCGCCGTCTCACTGGTTCGAACGCAGGGTCTGAAGGAGAGGGGAGAGCGGATGGAATGCCGCGCGCACGGGCTCCGCCTGAAGCGCGCGCGAGGGTATCGGCACGAAAGCGGGGGTCGACGCGGCGGCCGCCAGGCGCATCTTCGCGCCGGATTCCGGAGCCTCCGCGGCGCCCGGATCGATCGATTCGAGAGCGAAAGGACCGTGCAGGTGCTCGCTGGCATCGGGCGCGGCCGACTCAACGCGGACCAGGTCGCCGCCGCGGCGGGAACCTTCGACCCAGAGGACGACGCCCGGATCGCCCGGCCGTGCCGGTTCGCCGAGCCCGTAGGACTCGACCGTCAGGCTCCGGGTCGCCGCGATCCGCGAAGCTCCCGCGAGGCCAGGCAGGATCACGAACCGATGGGGGATTTCGATCGAAGTCTCGCGCTGCTCGTCGCCGAAGCGGAGCAGCAGGCGGGCGGTGCGCGACGGAAACTCCGGCACCTGCCAGGAGATCCGGTGCAGGTCGCGATCGAGGTGAGGCGTGATGCGGATCGGGTAGGTGGCGCCGTCGTCGAGCGACAGAAAGGCCTCCCACTCCTCGACGTTCGGAAGATCCAGGAACGAGGCGAGCGGCCCCCATTCCAGCTCCGCGGTCTCTCCCGCGACCATCGGGATCGCCGCCGAAGGGGCGATCAGTAGCAGCGGGCGCGCCGAATCTGCCCCGACCGAAGCGGTGGCGGAGTGTGCCGCAAACAGGGCGGCGACGACGAGCCCGGTAGTTCGAATACGCATGAGCGCCCGATAGAATAACCCGACCGGGCACCCCGCGCCAAGGGCGGGCCGTCAGTCAGGGTGGGCCGTCAGGGCGGCCCGTCAGAGTCACTGCGCGACTCCGCCTTCGCCAACAGCTCTTCTAGGGGCCGGCCGGAGACGTCGATCTCCACCCGGTCGAGGTCGCGAAATTGAAGCGCCGTCCGTTCGAGCTGCAGGCGCACCCGCGCGGCGTCGCAGGCATCGCCCAATTCCAAGTAGCCGTCGAGGTGAAGCCGCGCGGTCTTTCCGCTCCGCTCGACTCCGCGCAGGCGGAGCGGCGAGGTGTAGAGCGCATGGAGAAGGCCGCTCCGGGTATCGAAGCGATCCTTCTTCCCCAGCAGCACCGCGAGCGCCCCTTCGAGCGCGGGCTGGCGGCGTGGCAGGACGATCTCGATCGGCATCGGCCGGTCGTTTCGGCAGTCGCCGACGGCGCCATCCGGCGCGATCAGGAAGATCTTCACCCGCTCCACTCCGTCCGTCGAGCGTGGTCCGCGGAGGCCGCAACCCGCGAGAGTGAAAGCCAGCAGCACGACAGGGAGGAACCCTCGAATCAAGCGGGCTCCCGCCGTTCCCAAAGGGTGAAGGCGAACGCGGGCAGGTCACCCTCGGGCTCCCGCCGATCGTTCTCGAGCCGGCGCCAATGGTTCCAATCGACTTCCGGAAAGAAGGTGTCCCCCGGGTACTCGCGTTCGATGAGCGTGAGGTCGAGGCGATCGACCTGCCTCAAGGCTGCGGCGTAGACTACGGCGCCGCCGACCACGAACAGTTCGTCGTCGCCCCGCTCCCGGCCGATCTCGAAGGCAGATTCGAGCGTTGTCACGACCTGCGCTCCGGGCGCACGGAACCCCGGGTTCCTCGTCAGCACCAGGTTGGTCCGGCCGGGCAACGGCTTGCCGCCGATCGACTTCCAGGTCGCGCGGCCCATCACCACCGTGTGGCCGAGAGTCCGGCGCTTGAACCGGCGAAGGTCCTCCGGCAGGCGCCAGGGCACATCCGCTTTGCCCTCTTTGGTGATTCCGATCGTCCGATTGGCGGCGACCGCCGCGATGATCGTGGTCTTCATGCAGGGGGCCGGGCCGGTCAGATCGCGATCGGCGCCGGGATCGAGGGGTAAGGGTCGTAGCCTTCGATCGCGATGTCCTCGAAGCGGAAATCGAACAGCGAGCGGACTTCTTGGTTGAGCAGGAGCCGGGGCGCCGGTCGCGGCGTCCGGGAGAGCTGAAGCCGCGCGGCGTCGAGATGGTTCAAGTACAGATGCGCGTCGCCTAAGGTATGGACGAATTCCCCGGGCGCCAGATCGCAGACCTGCGCCACCATCGAAGTCAAGAGCGCATAGGACGCAATGTTGAACGGCACGCCGAGAAACAGGTCGGCGCTTCGCTGGTAGAGCTGGCAGGAGAGCTTTCCGCCGCCGACCCAGAACTGGAACAGGGCATGGCAGGGGGCGAGCTGCATCCGATCCAGCTCGCCGACGTTCCAGGCCGAGACGATGTGGCGGCGCGAGCTGGGGTTTTTGCGGATCTGTTCGACCACGCCTGCGATCTGGTCGATCGTCGTGCCGTCCGGCGCCGGCCACGATCGCCACTGCCGGCCGTAGATCGGCCCCAGGTGGCCGTGCTCGTCCGCCCACTCATCCCAGATCGAGACCCCTCGCTCGTGAAGCCAGGCGACGTCGGTACGGCCGGCGAGGAACCAGAGCAGCTCGTGGACGATCGATTTCAGGTGCAGTTTCTTGGTCGTTACCAGCGGGAAGCCGGCGGCCAGGTCGAACCGCATCTGGTAGCCGAACACCGAGAGCGTACCGGTGCCCGTGCGGTCGTCTTTCTGGACCCCGTGGTCGAGGACGTGGCGGAGGAGGTCGAGGTAGTTCTGCACGGCTCGGGGTGAGCATATCGCCGATCGGCACTGAGTTTCGGCTCGCGATAGTATCGAGGCGGCAGAGATTCTGCGGCATCACTTTCGGAGGAGATCGAAGATGGGTAAGGCCGGTTGCGTCATCATCGGGATTATCGTGGCAGTTCTCGCCCTGGGGGCCCTATGGGGCGTCGGCCAATACAACGGGCTCGTGGGTTCGCAGCAGGAAGTCGATACGCAGTGGGCGCAGGTCGAGAACGCCTACCAGCGGCGGGCGGATCTGATTCCGAACCTCGTGGCCACCGTCAAAGGCTCGGCCCAGTTCGAGCAGGACACCTTGACGAAGGTGATCGAGGCGCGCAGCCGCGTCGGCCAGATCTCGGCCCAGGCGACCAGTGAGATCCTTAACGATCCGGCTAAGTTCCAGCAGTTCCAGCAGGCTCAGGACGGCCTCTCCTCGGCCCTGTCGCGACTCATGGTAGTGGTCGAGCAGTACCCGCAACTCCGCTCGACCGAGGCATTCACCAACCTCATGGCCTCGATCGAAGGCTCGGAGAACCGGATCAACGTCGAGCGCAACCGCTTCAACGAAGTCGCCAAGGGCTACAACACCCGGGTCCGGCAGTTCCCGGCCAGCCTGTTCATCAGCCTCCTCGGCTGGCACTTCCCGCCCAAGCCCTACTTCGCCGCTACCCCCGGCGCCGAGACGGCTCCGAAGGTCGATTTCGGGAAGTAGAAGGCAGGGGACGGGTGAAAACCAACGCCGCCGCGGGCCGAAGGCCCCGGCGGCGATTTAATTTTCCTGGATTCCCCTAGACGTTTTCCCTCGGATGTCGTAGAAGTTCTAAGAATGCGCGCAGCCCGCCGGAGCCTGGCGCTCCTCGCCCTCTCCTTCCCCCTCTTCATTTCGGCCCTCGGCTGCCAGGGGGCCGTGGGATCGGCGGCCGTCGATTCCGCTCCTTCGGACCTCGTCGTCCGACAAGGCGAGGTGCGCCCTTGCCAGCTGCTCACGGGCGAGCTGGTTGCGGAGCGGGCGGAGGTGCTGTCCGTGCCGCCGGTTCCGGGTTGGCAGGCGCAGATCCGGTGGCTGGCCAAGGACGGGTCGGAGGTGAAGGCGGGGGACCCGGTGGCGATCTTCGACAGCGGGTCGCTGGCCTCGGATGTCGAGGAGAAAAAGCTCAAAGCGACCGAAGCGGAGCGGGCGCTGGAGCAGAAGACGGCGGAGGCGGAGACCAGCGCGGCCGAGAAGCGCTATGCGATCGAGGAGAAGCGGACCGCTTTGGGCAAGGCTCGGACGAAGGCAGAGGTGCCGCCTGAGCTCCTTCCGCAGGCGGAATATCAGGAGCGGCAGCGGGCGCTCGCCCGGGCGGAGGGGGAGCTGGCGAAAGCCGAGCGGGCTCTAGCCACCCAAGCGGCCACCAGCCAAGCGGATCTCGCCGTCGACCGGATCTCGCTCGCCGCGTCGCGGCGGGAGATCGAAACCGCGGAGCGAGGGCGCTCGGCGCTGTCGCTTTCGGCGCCGCGCGCCGGGCTGGTGCTGATCGGTAAACACCCTTGGGAGGATCGCGAGCTGCGCGAAGGGGACTCCGTCTGGGTCGGGATGGCGATTGCCAGCCTGCCGGATCTTTCGACCCTTGGCGTGCGCGCGCGTCTGGCCGACGTCGACGACGGCCGGATCGCCCCCGGCATGGCGGCGACCTGCACGCTCGACGCCTATCCGCGCGAGACGCTGCCCTGCCGGATCGAGGAGATCTCGGCTCTCGCGGGCGAGGCGGCCAAGGGCGCGCGCCTCCGGCGGGCATTCGCCGTGCGGGTCGCCCTTGCCAAGGCCGATCCGAAGCGCATGCTGCCGGGGATGTCGGTTCGGGTGGAAGCCTGCGGCGCGCCGCAGATGGGCCTGCTTGCTCCTCGCACGGGGCTCGATCTTGCAGCGAATCCGCCGCGGGCGCGCCTCGCAGCGGGCGGATTCGCCGCGGTACGCCTCGGCGCCTGCGGCCCCCTCGATTGCCGGGTCCTGGCGGGGTTGGCGGTCGGTCAGCGGTTGCGGGTTGAGGGCGGGGGTGAAGCGCGATGACGGAAAAGACCCAAAGGGCGGCAAGGACCGTAAGGACGGAGGACGCGCCGGAGGTGCAGGTGTCGGCGCGCGAGCGGAAGGGCCGCAGAAAGCTGGGGCTGCGCATCGCCCTGGCAATCATCGGGGCGCTGGTGATTCTGGGCGGCCTCGCCTGGGCTTCACGGTCGGGCAGGGTTACCGCGTCGCCGCGCGACTGGGCGGTGGTCGAACGGGGCGACCTGGTCACCACCGTTCCGGTCTCGGGCGAGCTTGAAGCCGTGACTTCCGTGATGCTGGGTCCGCCTCAGATTCCGGAAACCTGGGAGTACAAAATCGCCGAGCTGGCCCCCGAAGGGCGGAGCGTTCCGGCCGGCGCTCCGGTGGTCCGCTTCGACACCGCCGAGCTGGAGCGGCAGTTGGTCGAAAAGTCCGCCGAGCGCGATTCGGCCGAGCAAGAGATCGCGAAGAAACGTACCGAGCTGGCGCTCGCCCGCGGCGAGGCGGAAGTCGCCCTCGCCGAAGCCGAAGCGCGGCAGCGGAAGGCATCGCTCCAAGCGCAGGTTCCTCCGGATCTGTCGTCGCGGATTGAGCTCCTCGGGGCGAAAGCCGACCTCGCGTTGGCCGAAAAGGAAGTCGCCTACCGGAGCGAGCGGCTGCGTCAGGAGGCCCGAAGCGGCGCCGCCGCGCTGGGTGCGCTCTCCGACAAGCGCGATCGCGCGGCGGCCCGCCTGCGCGAGGTGCAGGAGTCGATCGAGAAGATGACCGTCCGCGCGCCGCGCGCCGGGACCGTGATTTACGTTGCCGATCGCAACGGCCAGAAGAAGCGGATCGGCGATTCCTGCTGGCAGATGCAAAAGGTGGTCGAGCTGCCGGATCTCGGCCGGATGAGCGCGCGCGGCGAGGTGAGCGAGGCCGACGTCGGCCGTTTGGCGATCGGACAGAAGGTGCGGATCGCGCTCGACGCGCTGCCCGATCTGCCGGTGGTCGGCCGGCTCGATGCCGTCGATCGCGCGGTGCGCGAAGAGCGCGGCAAGGAACGCTCGGAAGGCAAGGTGATCGCGCTCGACGTCTCCCTGCCCGGCGCGCTTCCGGGTACCTCCGGCGCGGCGACCGAGGGATCTCCTGCGGCCTCCGCGCTCGCCGGGCGGTTGCGCCCCGGCATGCGTTTCCGCGGCACGGTCGAGATCTCGCGGGTGACCGGTCTGCTGCTGGTACCGGCCGAGTCGGTCTTTCCCTCCGCCGAGGGACCCAGGGTTCTGCGGCGGACGACGTGGGGGTTCGAAGAGGTCTACCCGAAGCTCGGCCGGCGCACGCCCGAGGCGTTCGAGGTGCTCGCCGGCCTCAAACCTGGCGATGCCGTGGCAAGGCGCGACCTGGCGGAGGAGGCGAAGTGAGGTTGCCGCCGTGGGCGAGGGGGGCCGGCGCCCTCCTCTTCTGGGCATGGCTTGCCGGTTGCGGTACAGACGACGTCGCGGTGCCGACCGTCACGGTGCGAATGGAGCCGCTGGTGCGGCGGGTGGCGGCCGAAGGTAACCTCGAAGCGGCGCAGGCGACGCCGCTCTCCGTGCCGGTCGAAGCGCCCGGACCGATGCGCATCGCCTGGCTCGCCCCGGACGGCGCGCGGGTCCATGCCGGCGACGTGATCGCAACCTTCGATCCGACGGAGCTCGACAAGGCGCTCGACACCGCGCGCGGCGACCTCGCCAAGACCCGCGAGCAGAGGAAGAAATCGGGCGCCACTTCGAGCGCCGCGCTCGCCGATCTCGACGTCGACGCCGATCTGGCGCGCGGGGATCTCGAAGCGGCCGACAAGTTCCAGAAGCGCGACGCCGAGGTTTTTTCGCGCAACGAAATTTTGGCATCGGCGGCCGACCGCGAGCTGGCCCAGGCGCGAGAGAAGAACGCTCGCAAGGCGCGCGGGCTACGCGCCGCGCAGTCTGCGGCCGAGCGGGCGCTGATCGAGATCGACGCGCGCAAAGCCGAAGTTTCGATCGGCCGGTCCGAGCGCGGGCTCGCCGCGATCGAGATGCGCGCGCCGCACGACGGCCTGTTCGTCCCCAAGCGCGATTTCCGGAACGATCCCGTGCGCCCGGGCGATACGGTGTTCGCCGGCCAGCCGATCGGCGAGCTGCCCGAGTTGAACACGATGCGTGCGGAGGTCTACGTGCTCGAAGCCGACGCGGACGGGCTGGAGGTCGGCAAGGCGGCGACCGTGATCCTCGAATCCCGGCCGGACCGGCCGGTGGCGGCGAAGGTGGCCCGCGTCGATACGCTGGCCAAGCCCCGCTTCCGCGGTTCGCCGGTGCAGTATTTTGCAGTCGACCTCGATCTCGCCCAAACCGATCCGAGCGTCGCCAAGCCCGGCGCCCGCGTGCGCGCCGAGCTGGTTCTGGAACGGCGCGCCCAGGCGCTCTCGATTCCGCGCCAGGCGCTGTTCGAGCGAGGAGGCAAAAGCGTGGTGTTCCGGCGCGAGAAGGGCAAGGCCGGCGGGCGCTTCGAGGCCGTGCCGGTCGTCACCTCGCCGGCGGGTCCGGGGCGGCTGGTGGTCGAATCGGGGCTCGCGGCCGGAGACGTCATCGCCTTGATCGACCCCGAGCTGGGGAGCGCGCCCGCGACCTCCGAACCCAAAGCCGGGCCAGCGGGCCTGCCGGGAACGCCCGCCCAATCGGCCCGGCCCGCGGGACCCGAGGGAGGAGCGCCGTGATCCCGCGCGAAGCGTTGCGTGCCGGGCTCGACAGCCTCGCCGCCCACAAGCTGCGCGCGGCTCTCGCGACGCTCGGGGTGATTTTCGGCGTCGGCGCGGTGATCGCCATGCTTTCGATCGGCAAGGGGGCCGAAAAGCAGGCGCTCGCCCTGGTCGAGCGGCTCGGGCTCCGCAATCTGGTGGTGCGCGGTCGCGATCTCGACGACGATGCGGCCAAAGAGATCCGCAAGAAATCGCTCGGCGTCTCGATGCGCGATCTCGCGGCGATCCGCGATGCGATCCCCGGCGTCGAGCTCGCGGTGCCGCGGATCAAGCTCGACGCGACCAAGGTCGAAGCGGCCGGCGCGCGTGCCGACGCGGTGATCTGGGGCGCGGCGCCCGAGCAGGCGCAGCTCGCCCGGCTCGACCTCGCGGAGGGGCGCTATCTCGACGCGCTCGACCAGGCGACCTCGGCGCAGGTCTGCGTTCTGGGGCCGTCGGTGCGCCGCGACCTGTTCGGCCAGGAGCCCGCGCTCGGCCGGCCGGTGAAGATCGGCGACGTCTGGCTGACGGTGGTGGGCGTGCTCGCCGCGTCGGCGGGCGGCGACAGCTTCGAAGGGGTTTCGATCGGCTCGACTTCGCGCGAGGTCTATCTGCCGGTCGCGACCGCGGAGCGCAAATTCGAGCGCGAGCCGCTCGCGGCGCCGCTCGACGAGATCGCCGTGCGGTTGGCTCCGGGCATCGACATCCCCCCGGCCGCCGCGGCGCTTTCCGCGCTGCTCGCCCGGCTCCACGGCGGCGCCGAGGACTACGACTTGGTGGTGCCTGAAACCTTGCTCGAACAGAACCGCCGCACCCAGCGGCTGTTCAACATCGTAATGGGGGCGATCGCCGGGATCTCGCTTCTCGTGGGCGGCATCGGGATCATGAACATCATGCTCGCCTCGGTGCTCGAACGGACGCGCGAGATCGGCCTCCGCCGTGCGGTTGGCGCCCGACGCCAGGACATCCGGACCCAATTCCTCGCCGAGGCGTTCGCGATCAGCGGCTTGGGGGGCATCGCCGGGGTGGTTCTGGGGGTGGCGATCGCCAAAGGAGTATCGCTCGGCGCCGGTTGGGCTACGGTGGTGACCCTGCCTTCGATCCTTCTCGCGACCGGCGTGGCATTGGCCGTTGGCCTCGCCTCCGGCTTCTATCCGGCGGCCCGCGCCGCGGAGCTAGATCCGATCGAAGCCCTGCGCTACGAGTAAATGCTACGAGTAAGAACCGGCCTCAGCCTACCGGCGTGCCGAGGCGCTCGCCCCAGACGGCTTCGGATCCGATCGTCTGAATCAGCACCGCCGCGGCCGCCGGATCGGTGCCGGGCGGGAGCGCGATTTCACGATGCAGCGGCTTGTCTCCTGCAGCGGGGCCTAGGACCAGGTCGTGATGGGTCTCGTCGGCGGCTCCGGCGTGCCGAATCGTCCAGGAGATCCGCAACGGCCCGAGCGGCGGGGCGTCTTCGGCGGAGGCGGGGAGGTCGATCAAAAGCTTTCCATCGGCGAGCTTCGCCGTTACGGGCAGGTCCTTCCGCGGCGGATCGCCCTCGAGGAGCCCGGCGAGCAAGAGATCGGCGAGGTCTTGACTCGCCCCCGTGCGGGCGAAGTGCGGCGAGACCGCGGGTGAGGAGCCGCGGGCGCTGGTTACGGCGACGGAGACGATTTCGCCGGTTTTGGGTTCCGCGCTCACTTCATAACCGAGTACGTAGCGGTGGCCGAGAGCTTCGAGGGTCGGCCGGATCTGCTCGCTTCGATCGATCGGGATGCCGCCGGTGGCCTCGGCGAGCCCACGGGCGGCGCCGAAACCGGGGAGGGTCTCGGCCTCGATCGTCACCCGGGCGCGCGGCGGCGGCACGGCTCGCTTGCCGCGCAGCCAGCGAAGGATGCCGAGCACGTCGACGCCGCGGCCGACGAACGAGGTGTCGTTCCAATGGTCATAGGCGCTGACGCCCGGGCCGTCGAGCCCGAACGTGGTTCGCGCGTCGAGACCCAAGGGTAGAAGCGTCCAGCCGTAGGAAGCGAGCAGCCGAGAGGTGGCGGCAATGTCCCCGGTCGGAACGCCGAAGTCGGTTGGATTCGAGCTCGCGATCGGATCGAGCGGCAGGGCGAGAGCGCGGGGACCGCCGCCGCCGTCGGCGAGCAGGAAGCGGGCGATCGCGGCCAAGTGGCCCGCCGCCACCGCCGGGGATATCTCGCGGTGCGGATCGTTCCGCCGCCGGTCGGAGCGCGCCCGGCCGGCCGCCTCGGCGAGCGTGAGCTCGATCGATTGCGCGCCGCTCAAGTTGCGCCCGATCCAGCCGATCTTGGAGTTTAGAGAATCGAAGGTCGCGAGGTCGACCGTGCCGAAGGAAGCGACGGCGTCCGATTCGCTCGCGAGCGAGAGCAGGCTCGCGACGATCGTGTCGGGATGGGCGAGGGCGGGATCGACCACCACGACCAGACGCCAGGGCGATCGCTCGCCGCCGAGCGGCAGGAGCCGGAGGACCTTGTGCGGCTCGCCGTCGATGCGGACGACGAAATCCTCCGGGCGGAGCGAACGGTCCCGCTCGGCCTGAAGCGCCGGAGGCAGGCCCACGACGATCTCCGCCTCGCGCACCGCGAGCTGATCGCGGAACGTCTCGGGCGGAGCGGCGGCGGACGAGAGGGCAGGAAAGAAAAGCGAAAGGAGCACCGCGGCAGAAAGGGCGCGAGGACGAAGGAGGCGACCGCTCATATCTTGCATTCTATGAGCCAATGCCAGACGGGTTGGCGGACCTGGGACGAACGGTCAGGCCGGCCGGGTGATGGTAGAGTTCGCGGAACTTCAGGAGGTAGCCATGTCTTCAGGTTTCGCACTGAACTTGCCCCGCTTCGCGGCCGCCGCGACGCTCGCACTCGTCGTTCTTTCGCCGTCCGCCCAGGCCCAGGATCGCGATTTCTCCAAGATCGAGATCAAAGTCACGCCGGTCGCCGGCAAGATCTTCATGCTGGAGGGCGCCGGAGGCAACATCGGCGTTTCGGTGGGCGCCGACGGTCTCCTGATCGTCGACGATCAGTACGCACCCCTCTCGGACAAAATCCACGCCGCTTTGAAGGGCCTGTCCGAAGGCAAGCTCAAATTCATCCTCAATACCCATTGGCACGGCGATCACACCGGCGGCAACGAGAAGTTTGGTGCCGAGGCGCCGATCTTCGCCCAGACCAACGTCAGGAAGCGGATGGCGGTCGATCAGACGGTGTTCGATGAGAAGGTTCCCGCCTCGCCGGAAAAGGCGCTGCCGGTCGTCACCTTCGACGATTCTCTCGCGATCCATTTCAACGGCGAGGAGATCCAGGCGATCCACTTTCCCAACGGCCATACCGACGGCGACTCGGTGATCTTCTTCACCGGCTCGAACGTCGTCCACATGGGCGACGAGTTCTTCAACGGCATGTTTCCCTTCGTCGACATCGGCAGCGGCGGCAGCGTCGAGGGGCTCACCCGGAACGTCGGCAAAATCCTCGATCGCCTACCGGCGGACGTGAAGGTCATCCCCGGCCACGGGGCGCTCTCGAACAAAGACGGCTTGGCGAAGTTCCATCGCATGCTGGTCGAGACCTCGCGAATCGTCCACGAAGGGCTGGCGGCAGGCAAGACCGTGGATCAGATCAAAGCGGCCGGTTTCCCGGAGGAGTGGAAGCCTTGGGGCGAGGGTTTCATCAAGACCGACCAGTGGATCGAGACGATCGCGGCCAGCCATTGAGCCGGGGGCTCGCGGTCAGGGCTCTAAAGGCTTATGATCAAGTCTAAATACAAGCCCAATCGCCCGAGGTAACGCCGCCATGCGCAGACATCGAAACCACCCCATGCTCTCGGTTCGTTCGCGCGGGTTCACGATGATCGAGCTGTTGATGGTGCTGGCGCTGATGTTGATTCTGGCGCTATTCGGCTATCCGACCCTGATCAAGTACATCCACAAGAGCAGGTTGATCACGATCGCCCGCCAGACCACCAGCTTGATGAGCCTGTCGCGGTTCGAGGCGGTGAAGCGCAATCGACCGGTGCGGGTGGAGGCGGATTTTACCGGGAACCGGATGATCGCCTTCGCCGACTTGAACGCCAACGGTACGTTCGAAGAAGCGACCGACAAACTGGTCAACCGCTTTCCCCTCCCCCAAGACGTCAAATTCTGGGGGCCGGCGGACTCCGCGCCGAACGGCGCGGACGCCATCGACAATTTTTCCGAGAATTCGTCCAAAGGGTGGGCGGTGTATCAGCCCGACGGTTCGATCGAACGGACCGGCGCGATCCGCTTTGGCGACAACGTCGGAAACTTTCTCGAAGTGCGGGTCCAAGACATCGCCGGAGCCCGCACCCGCCTGCTCAAGTGGACCACCTCGGTCTCGCCGAACGCCTGGGTCGCCGAAGGGACCGCGGGCAAGACCTGGGTCTTCAACTAAAGGTTGGGGCTACCCTCGTAGACCTTTGACCGTCTCGACGAAAGCCTGCGCGTTCTCCACCGGAGTGTTCGGAAAGATGCCGTGACCTAAGTTCGCGATGTGCGGCCCGCCCGCGGCGTCGCCGAGCAGCGCGCGGGTCCGCCGTTCGATCTCTTTAGGAGAAGCCAGCAGCGCCGCTGGGTCGAGATTTCCTTGGAGCACCTTGTTCGGTCCGACGATCCGGCGCACCTCGGAGAGCGGCGTCCGCCAATCGACTGACAGGATCTGCACCGGCAGCTCGGCGAGCCCGGGCAGCAGGTGGCTCCCTCCCTGGACGTAATAGATCAAGGGCACCCGGGTCCCCAGCGCCTCGGCGATCGCGAGGATCGACGGCAGAGAGATCCGCCGCCAACGCTCCAGGTCGAGCAGGCCCCCCCAGGAGTCGAACAGTTGAATCCCCTGGGCGCCCGCGTCGATCTGGCCGAGGAGATAGTCGATCGACACCTCGGCGAGGCGGTCGAGGAGGAGCTTCAATCCATCCGGATCTTCCCAGCTCCAGCCGAGCAGATGGGTGAATTGCTTGGAGGTCCCCCCCTCGACCAGGTAGGAGGCGAGCGTCCAGGGCGTGCCGCCGAACCCGAGCACGGGCACCCTCCCGGCCAGCTCGCGGCGGACGGTCCGCAGCGCCTCGAAGACATAGCCGAGCGTGCCCCTCACGTCGGGCCGGGCGAGATCGGCGATCCGGTCGCGATGGCGGATGGGGGAGGGAAAGACCGGTCCGTCGCCTTTCTCGAAGCGCAGCTCGGCGCCCATCGCTTCGAGCGGCAACAGGATGTCCGCGAACAAAATCGCCGCGTCGACGCCTAAGCGGTCGATCGGTTGGATCGTCACCTTCGCCGCCAGCTCCGGGGTCTTGCACAGGGTCAGAAAATCGACCTGCGCGCGCACCTCGCGGTATTCCGGTAGGTAGCGGCCGGCCTGGCGCATCATCCAGACCGGCGGGCGCTCCACCGCTTCGCCGCGGGCGGCGCGCAGGAACAGGTCGTTGGCGGGAGCTGGGGGCGAATTCGAGGCGGACATGAAGGCGGAGGATACCTTCCTTCTTCAGAATCCGGCGCATGGCGTATGCTCCCAACTCCCATGCTGCGATTGGTCGCCTACGCTCCCGACGGCGTGCATCGCTATCCGCTGCACCGCTCCGAGCTCCTGATCGGGAGCCATCCCAACTGTGACATCGCCCTGGATTACGTCGGGGTCGCTCAGCAGCACGCCCGGCTCCGATACGAGGCCGGTGTGCTCAAGATCGAGGACCTCGGCAGCCGCCGCGGCACCCTGGTCTCGGGCAAGCGCGTGAAGGAAGCCGAGCTCGAAGTGCTGGACGAGATCCGGGTGGGCACCGTCACGCTGCTGGTCGAGGACGTCGCCGCCGAGAGCCCCCGGCCGCCCACGGCCGCGCCGGTCGAAGATCTGGTGCCGCGGATCACCGCCGAAGGCATGCTCGGCCACCTCTCCCGCTTGAGCGACTGGACGCTTGCCGACACCCAGAGCCGGGTGACTTCGGAGTCACTGGTGCGCGAGCTGCTGCGCGATTTCGGCGGCGGCGTGCTGTTCCTGCTGGTCGGCGAAGGGGAGCGCTCGGCGATCCGCCTCGCGGTTGCGACCGACCAGGCCTGGCTGTCGAGCGGCGAGGCGCTGCTCGATCAAGTCGTGGCGCGCGGGGGTCGCGGCGGCGGTTTCTTGGGCGCCCTCGACGGCAAGGAGGCGTGGATCGGCCACCATGCGTTCCAGGCGGTCGAGCGGTCGTACCGGCTGATCGCGGCGCTGCCGCGCTTTTCGCCCACCGAGTCGCCGTCGATCTCCGAGGCGCTGCGCGCGGTCGGCCACCTGATCGCCCTCGGGCTGATCCACCACGTCGGCGCGTTCGAGCCGATCCTGCCCGGTTCGCTCGGCCAGCAGGACCTGGTGCTCGACGCCGGACTGGTGATCGGCGAATCGCCCGCGATGAAACGGATGCTCGACGAGCTGCGCGCCGCGGTCGACCCGTCGATTCCGGTCCTGCTGCGCGGCGAGGCGGGCCTGGGCAAGCAACTGCTCGCCCATTCGCTCCACCGGTCGGGACCGCGGAGCCAGGGGCCGTTCGTGGTCGCGATTGCGGCCGGAGCGCGCCCCGCGGCGATCGAGGCCGACCTGTTCGGCTCAGAGCTGGTCGGCCGCGACGGGACGATCCGGCGCGAGGGCAAGCTCCTGCTCGCCAACGGCGGCACGCTGTTCCTGGACGACGTCGACCACCTGCCGCTCGAAGTGCAGGCGCGCCTGGTTCGCTTCCTGCGCACCGGAGAGGTCGAGCTGGCGGACGGTCTTGAGGCCACCACGGTTGACGTCCGTCTGATCGCCGGGAGCAAAGCGCCGCTTGAAGAGGCCGTGGCGCGCGACCAGTTCCGGGTCGATCTCGCCTATCGGCTCTCCCGCACGACGGTCGACGTACCCCCCCTTCGCGATCGGAAGGAAGATCTGCCGCTCCTGATCCAGAGCTTTGTCAACCGGTTCTGCCACGATACCGGCACCCGCCTCGCCGGCATCACGGTCAAGGCGATGACCGCGCTGCTGGCCTACGACTACCCGGGCAACCTGGACGAGCTGGAAGGGATCGCGCGGCAGATGGTCTACCTCTGCCCGGCCGGCCGGCCCGTCGAGCTGAGCTCGCTGCCGGAGAAGGTGCGCAAGGGGCGCCTGCAGACCGCGCGGGTCGACGGTACCACCGACCTCGACCTCGACCGCTTGGTAGGGATCACCGAACAGGCGGCGATCCGCGAGGCGCTGCGGCGCTCGCACGGCAACAAATCGCTCGCGGCGCGCATGCTCGGCCTGTCGCGCAACGGCCTGGCGATCAAGATGGAGCGCTTCGGCATTTAGATGGGTTCGTCGCCCTACCTGCTCGCTCTGCTGGGTCTCGGAATCGGGGCGCTCCTCGCCTGGGGGATCGCGCGCTTGCTTGCCCGGGCGGAGCGCTCCACCCTCACCGAACGGCTGGCCGGGCGCGACCGCGAGGCGCTGGACCTGCGCGCCGAGCGGGACGAGCTGCGCCGGACCTCCTATGGCCTGCGCACGCGGGTGGCCGAGGCCGAGACCGCCCTCGAGCTGGAGCGCGAGAATGCGGGCGAGAAGCTGCGCCTGCTCGAAGGCGCGCGCGAGCAGCTCGGTCAGGCGTTTTCCGCCGCGTCGGCAGAAGCGCTGGCGAAGAACAACGAGGCGTTCCTTCATCTCGCGAAACAAAACCTGGAGGTCTTCCAGGAGCGGGCGCGCGGCGACCTGGCCGCGCGGGAGAAGGCGATCGGCGAGCTGGTCCGGCCGCTCTCCGATTCGCTCGGCAAGGTGGACGAGAAGATCCGCGAGCTGGAGGTGAGCCGCGCTCAGGCCAACACCAGCCTGACCGACCAGCTGCAACGCCTCGCGACCACTCAAGCGAGCCTGCATGTCGAGACCTCCCGCCTGGTCCAAGCGCTGCGCCAGCCGGCCACCCGCGGGCGCTGGGGGGAGATCCAGCTGCGCCGCGTGGTCGAGATGGCCGGCATGATCGAGCACTGCGACTTCGAGCAGCAGCCGGTCGGCGGCTCGATCGAAGAGGGGCGGGTGCGTCCCGATCTGACCATCAAGCTGCCGAACGAGAAGACCATCGTGGTCGATTCCAAAGCGCCTTTGGAATCGTATCTGGCGGCGATCGAGACCGTCGATGAAGAGGCCCGCCGTCTCCATCTGGTGAGGCACGCGGCGCAGGTGCGCGCTCATCTCAACAAACTTTCGGCCAAGTCGTACTGGAGCCAGTTCGAGCCGGCGCCCGAATTCGTCGTCTTGTTTCTCCCTAGCGAAGCCTTTTTTTCGGCGGCGCTCGAGCAAGACCCGAGCTTGATCGAGGCGGGGGTGGAGCAGAAGGTGATCCTTGCCACCCCCACGACCCTGATCGCGCTTCTGCGCGCCGTGGCCTACGGCTGGCGCCAGGAGCAGATGACCAAGAACGCGCTCGAAATCAGCAAGCTGGGCCGGGTGCTCCACGACCGGCTGCGGACGCTCGCCGGACACTTCGGCGCGCTTTCCGGCGGCCTTGAAAGGGCGATCGACGCCTACAACAAAGCCGTCGGCTCGCTCGAAACCCGGGTGATGCCGGCGGCGCGGAAATTGAAAGAGTACGGCGCTACCTCCGGCGAAGAGATCGAGGAGCTGGCGCCGATCGACCGGATTCCGCGGGCGCTGCAAACGCAGCTGCATTTCTTTCCGCCGTCGGACGCCGACGATGCGGAGGCGGACGAGCTCGGAGAGCCGGAAGACAAGGAAACGCGATGAACCGAGATGAGCTGCTCGCCGCATTCCACGAGGTCCGCGGATTGTCCCGGGAGCTGGTGCAACCGCTCGCGCCGGAGGTCTGGCGCATTCAGTCGATGCCTGATGTAAGCCCTCCCTGGTGGAACCTCGGACATACGAGCTGGTTTTTCGCCCGCAACGTCCTCGCCTCTTGGGGGCGCGAGGTGGCGGAAGACGGCCGGCTCGAATTCGTCCTCAACTCCTATTACGAATCGGTCGGGCCGCGGATCGAGCGCCACCGCCGCGGCTCGCTCACCCGGCCGGGCAACGACGAGGTGCTCGCTTACCGGGCTTCCGTCGACGGCCGGATGGAGACGCTGATCGCCGACGTGCCGGAGAGCGATTGGGAGAGCTTCGAGTTCCTGGTGAGGACCGGCCTGGAGCACGAGCAGCAACACCAGGAGCTGCTGCTCACGGAGGTCAAGAACATCCTCGCGAACGATCCTCCCGAGCTGCGGGCGATCTATGCGCCGCTCACGCCGGAAGCCGCACCGGGAGGCGGAAACTCCACCTGGATCGGCTTCGAGGGCGGCCTGGTCGAGATCGGCAACGTCGAAGGGGGCTGGTGCTGGGACAACGAGCTGCCGGTCCATAAGAGCTGGCTCGAACCGTTCGCCCTGGCGAACCGCCTGGTGACGGCCGGCGAGTACATCGAGTTCATCGAAGACGGCGGCTACGAAAAGCCGCTGCTCTGGCTGGCGAACGGCTGGGGCCAGGCGAAGCAGCAGGGCTGGCACGCGCCGCTCTATTGGCGGACCTGCTGGGACACGGGGGATGAGTGGGCGGCGTGGACGTTGTCCGGCGAGCGGAGGGTCGACCGGAAAGAGCCGGTCTCCCACCTCAGTTTCTACGAAGCCGACGCCTATGCGCGCTGGAAAGGGGAGACTGATACAGCCTGGAAGGGCGCCCGCCTGCCCACCGAGCGCGAATGGGAGCACGGCGCGCGCCTCGGCGGATTCGACCCCGCCGTTGGCAATCATTTGGAGAATCGGGCATTTCATCCGCTCCCCGCGCCCGCGGGCGAGGGCCTGTCCCAAATGGCCGGCGATCTCTGGGAATGGACGACCAATCATTACGAGCCCTATCCGGGCTACGCACCGTTCGACGGCAACCTGATGGAGTACAACGGGAAGTTCATGGACAACCAGCGCGTGCTGCGCGGCGGCTCGTGCGCGACTCCGCGCTCGCACATCCGGCCCAGCTACCGCAATTTCTGGCCGGCCGACACCCGGTTTCAGCTCACCGGGATTCGGCTCGCCAAGGGAACATAAGGTTTACGGCGGCGTGGTGGTGACGAGCGCCGCGGCATAGGCGACCGCCTCTCCGGCGAGCGACAGGACATGCCCTCCGAGGACGATCGGCAGCCCCCCGACGAACGCGCCGAGCTGCGCCGATCGGTAGGCGTCGCGGGCGACGAACGCAGATATCCGGGCCATCCGAACCGGCAGAACCGTGGCCAGCAGGTAGCGCAGCAGCGGCGTCGTGCGGTGACCGAGCCAACCGGCACGCAGCTGGCCGTAACGCCTGCCGCGGACGAATCGCTCGCGGGCGAAGCTCGCCAGCGTCTGCTCATGGTGGTGGGCGACCGCCGCCGCCGGCTCGAACCAGAGCGTCCGCCCATTCGCGAGCAGGTTGCGCGACAGCTCGACGTCGCCCATCAGAGAATCGCTCACCGCCAGATCTCCTGCCGCACGGAGGTGCTCGCGGTCGATCAAGAGGTTTGCGGTCGGCGCCATGTCGACCGGCCTTGCGACGCCGCGCGGCAGCCATTTGCTGAATTTGCACAGATGGACCGCGCGATCCCACAGCCGGCCGCCGTGGCAGGCGAGCGCGCCGACCACCACCTCGCCGGTGGCCCGGTGCCGCGCGAGCAGGCGCCCCAGCCATTCACGGTCGGCATAGCAGTCGGGGTCGGTGAACACGATCACCGGCGCGAGCGAATGACCGACTCCGACCCGGCGCGCGGCCTGCGGCAGCAGGCGGCTCGCGCTGCGCAGGAAGCGAACGCGAGGGAAGCGCTCGCGCACCAGCCGCTCCGACGTGCCGTCCGGGCCGCTGTCGATCACGATCGTCTCGAAATCCGTGAAAGTCTGCCGCTCCAACGCTTCCAGGCAGGCGAGAATCGTCGAGTGCGAGTCGTAGGCGGGAATGACGACCGAGAGCGCGGGGATATGCCCCGAAGAACGCCCGGTCATGCCGGCCCCGGGGCGCGGCGCTCGTTCATCTCGAACCAGGTGAAACGGGCCTCGGCATCGCCCGGTCCGAGCAGCAGGCCCGCCGAATGGCCGAGCGCCGCCACGACCGCGACCGCGGCGATCCGCGGCAGGCCCCGGGCCGCTATCCCGAGCAGGTCGGGCCGCTCCTTGGCGAGCCAGTGCATCAGACGGATCACCGAATAGATCGGGATGATCGGGGTCGCCGCGAGATACCCCCAGCGACGCGCGGACGACCAGCCGAACGCCTTGGCGCGTTCATGGGCATAGATCCGATTCCACAGATAGCGCCCGCGGGAGGCGCTCCTTAGGTCGCTTTCGTTCAAGTGCGCGAGCTTCGCCGCCGGTTCGAGCAGCAGGCGATGGCCGTCCGCGGTCAACTTTAAGTGGAGCACGATCTCCGCCCGCAGATACTCTTCCAGCCGGTCGCCGTAGGCCAGCAGCGCCTCTCGCTTCCACGAGCTGTTGTGCCCCGGCAGCATGACGCGCTCGCCGCGCGCCGCGCCGGGATAAAACATCTGGTAGTTGACGACGTGGATCGATCGGCTGAACGGCACGTTCGCATTGCCGTTGTGGACCTCCGGCCCGACCCCCGCGTGGGACCCGCGATGTGCCTCGATCAGCGCCGCCGCCCATCCGGGGAAGGCTCGGCAATGCTCCTCGACGAACGTCACGACGGGAGCCCGCGCCTCTTCGACACCCCGTGCCTTGACCACCGAAAACAGCGTTTCGGGGGGCAGGCGTTTGATGATCACGCTCGGGTGATCGCTGCCTCGGATCGGCTCCGGTTCCCCCGGAGCCAGGTCATAGAGCAGGATCTCGATCCGCTCGATCCCCTCCTGCGCAAGCAGAGAGGCCAGGCAGGCGGGCGCACGGTCGCGCCGCTCGCCGACGGCGAGGATCACGGAGAGATCTGGCGTCATGATGGCGGCGGACTCTAACAGAGCGGCGGCGCGGATTTCGGCTTCCTTCGAACCCCCCACCCCGCTACACTACGCGCCCAAGATATGAAGACCTGGCTTCGCCCTTCGCTCTCCTGGCTGCTGATCTGCGTGCCGATCGCCGCGGTGTTGGAGCATTCCATGCCCGAGCGACAGGTGCTGATCTTCTTCTTCGCCTGCGCCGCGGTGATTCCGCTCGCCGGCTGGATGGGCCGGGCGACCGAGCATCTCGCCGAACATGCGGGCGAAGGGGTCGGCGGCCTCTTAAACGCCACGTTCGGCAACGCGGCCGAGATGATCATCGCGATCATGGCCCTCCGCAAAGGGCTCTACCCGGTGGTGAAGGCGTCGCTCACCGGCTCGATCATCGGCAACATCCTGCTCGTGCTCGGCGCCGCGGTCCTCTCGGGCGGGTTGAAATACAAAGCGCAGCGCTTCAACGCCACGGCGGCTCGTTCGCAATCGACCATGCTCCTTTTGGCCGCGGTGGGGCTGATCGCGCCGGCCGCGTTTCACCACATGGCGGGCAAGAACGCCCAGCTGATCGAGGGGCGGCTGTCGTTCGACATCTCGTGGGTTTTGCTCGCCACCTACGTCTGCGGCCTGATCTTCGCGCTGGTCACCCACAAGAGCCTGTTCGCCGGCGAGGGCGGGCACAGCCAGTCGGCGGAAGGCGGCCCGCCCTGGAGCATCAAGAAAGCGCTCGGCATCCTCGCGGTCGCAACCGGGCTGGTTGCCTGGATGAGCGAGATCCTGGTCGGCGCGGTCGAAGAGGCGGCGCGATCGCTCGGCATGACCGAGGTCTTCATCGGCGTAGTGGTCGTCGCGATCATCGGCAACGCCGCGGAGCATTCGACCGCCGTGGTAGCGGCGCGGCGCAACCGGATGGACCTGTCGATCGGCATCGCCATCGGTTCGAGCGTGCAGATCGCGATCTTCGTGGCGCCGCTCCTGGTCCTGCTCTCCTACTTGATGGGGCCCCGGCCGATGGACCTCGTGTTCACCCTGCCGGAGGTGCTCGCGGTCACGGTGGCGATCGTCGTCGCGACCCAGATCGCGAGCGACGGCGAGTCGAACTGGCTCGAAGGGGCGCAGCTGCTCGCCGTCTATCTGATCCTCGGAATGGTGTTCTTCTTCCTGCCCGGCTGATCTCGGACGGCCGCCCCAGGGAAGAATCATGAAACCGCGGGCGCCCGTTCCCTTCGCCGGACTGTTTCTCGCCGCTTTGCTCGGCGCGGCCTGCGGCAAGAACGGCGGCTCGCCGACGAGTCCGCCGCCACCGAACCCGGCGATCACGCGAGCGAACGTCATCGCGGCGCTCTTCTTGGGCGAAGGTCCGCTCCGGGCGGCCCAAGGAGCCACCTGCCTCGACACCGGCATTTGGCGCGCCTTTCCACGCGGCAGCCGCATCCGGGTTCGGCTGAGCACTGCGCTTTCAAATGGCGAGAGAAACAACATCGACGGCTTCCTTGCCGATTTTCGCGGCCTGATCGCCGGAGCCTACCAACTGGTGATCGAGACCACGCCGGAAGAAGATCCGATCCCCGGCTTGCTCGAAGTGACCAATACCTCGCTCAACGACGCAGGCGTCGACGCCTTCTGCCGCCCCGGCACGGGAGGGTGCGCCAAATACGTCTTTCAAGCGCCCGGCATCCTCGCCGGTTCGCGAACCGTCGCGCGCCATCAGTTCGGCGGCAACGTCCACAACCACGAGCTGGTCCACGGCATCCTGGGTGTCTGCCACTTGGACGGGTTCCAGATGCCCGACGCTTTGATGACCAACCCCAACAGTTCGAGCGTCGGCACCTTGAACGGCGCAGAGCGGCAGGCGATTCAGGCGGTGATGCGCTCGGGGCTCTCGGGAGGCGCCACCCGTGCCGACTTCGAGCGGCTCGGCCTGATCGATCCGGCCGGCACGAGCGGAACGAGCGGAACGCTGTCGAGCCCGGGTTTTGGAGCGGGCGGCGGAGCCGACGACCCGCCGATCCTGCGCAAGAATCGACGCGAAGGAGGAGGAGCGGCGGTGCGCGAGAGAGAGCGGCAATAAGGGCTCGCCCTACCCGTTCGGGCGGTTCCAGCTCGCAGCACGCCACCTTACAGTAGGACTCCGATCCCGAGGAGTCGCGATGCCTGAGGAAACGAGCTCGAACGGCCGGCATGTCTTGTTGAGTACCCTCTCCTTCGCGGTCTGTTTTGCCGCCTGGGGCTTGATCTCGGCCTTCGCGCCCCGGTTTCGCGAGCAGTTCGGCCTCTCGGCGACACAGACCGCCTTCCTGGTCGCCGTGCCGGTGTTGCTCGGGGCGCTTGCGCGCATTCCGGTCGGTCTGCTCGCCGATCGCTTTGGCGGGCGGTGGGTGTTCTCGATCCTGATGCTCGTGGTCGCCGTGCCGGCGTGGCTCGTGCCGGGTGCGACGACCTACCGGTCGCTCCTGGTCGTCGCGTTCTTCTTAGGTCTCGCCGGTTCGTCGTTTCCGGTCGGGGTCGGCTACGTGTCGCGCTGGACGCCGCCCGCCCGCCAGGCCGCCACCGCCCCCCGCCTGCGCCCCTCCGAGACCCGCGCCTGCCTGCATAGCGGCCGGTTCGGCGTCGAACTGACCTGGAAGAAGGGGAACGGCGAGACCGGCCCCGGCATCGTCGCCGTGCCGACCTCCGCCTCGGCAAGCCTGTTCTCGCTGATTGTGCCCGACAACTGGTCGGCGCTGGTGAAGCTGCAAGACGGTTGCGCCGCGACGGCCAAATGCTGGGTCTACAGCGCACGAGCGACCTCGAAGTCGAGATCCGCGTTCGTGACTCTCTGACCGGCATCGAAAGGACCTACCGCAAACCGCCAGGTGCCGCACCGTTCGGACTGCGCGACAGGTTGGCGCTTCCCTGCGCGCCGTAGGATCTGCGCGGCGGGTAGTTGTGTCGGCAGGAGGCTCGATTCTGCCCGTCTCAACTACTCTATTTGTCAAGCCGATACTCGAAGAGTACGATCTCGATCGTACACCTGACCTGAGTGGCGGTTAATTCTCGCGTTTCCTTTTGGGGCTCTCTAGAGAAGTTCTAGCTATTTCCAATAGCGGGCTCGAGCTTAAAGGGGACAGGCATGCCTGGATCGAAGCAGCTTTTTCGACGGACCTACGCCGCACCCTTTGGCCGCTATGTCGCCGGCTCGGAGGCCGAGCCGCCGGCCAACGAGGTTCTGATCGGGCGTGCAGGCCAGCGTGCCTACTTCATCGAAATCCTCCTTCGTGCAGGAAAACGCGGCGCCTTTCTCGTGACCGGCAACCGCGGCGTCGGTAAGACTAGTTTCGTTCGTTACTGTCTTGGTGAGTACGACGAGGAGGTCTTCGAGCGCTTCTTGCGTAGCGACGTAGGGAGAGCTGTCTTCTGGGACCGACTGTTTGTCGCGCTACTCGGCGTGGTCGGGCTGTGTATCGCGTTGATGGTCTCAGAGCTGCTCGAGATCCTCGTCCTCGCCGGCAACCGACAGGGCGGCTCCGGTGCGAACACCCCCTCTCTACTCGGCTGGATCATGATCGCTCCTGTCGTGGTGGCCTGCCTCTATCCGATGCTCTATGCCTGGGAGCTCTTCTCGGAGCTTTTCCGCTATGCACGACCCACATGGTTGAAGCACCACTCGTCGATCATCAGCGCACTGCTCACGCTCACTCTCGCGGCGCTCATCTGGCGATTTCCCCCGTTCGGTGCGCCCGCGCTCTCGATCGGTATCCTGTTTCATGTACTTGGGGGAACGTTCCTGCTTATGACGATCAAGAGGTACGGCTCGATAAATTGGCTTTGGTTCGCGCCTTTAATTCTGCTGCTGCTCACTCCTTGCATCGCGCTACCCATCGATAGGTCAGGGAGCCCGGAACCAAATTTTCTTGCCCTCCTTGGATTCGGATTCTCTTTTGCCGCAGTCGCGGCGTGGATCACAGGCGCTGAGCACAAAAAAAAGAAAAATCAACTGGACGAAGATCCGAAGGCTCACCAGACTTACTTCGCGATCGCTATCGGATCCACTTTCGTCGCTTTTCTTTGCATCTTTTATTCCGTTCGGAACAGCTCTCTAACCGTCTTGGTCTCGTCGATCATATTTATCCTCGGTAGCTTCTTTAGTCACAAATATCACTCCGATAAACTAGTCGGCGATGGAGCGCTTAAGCCATCGACTGGCAACCCGAAAGCCATTGTTCTCCTCAGTTTCAAGGCTGTCCTCTCGATTGTCGTATGCCTGCATCTTCTCCACCCTGTGATTTCGCTATTTTCTCCGGTCAGGACAGTTGACGATTTAACATCCTCAATCCGCCCTGCGGGTTCTCTCTGGTACGTTTCAGGACGTCACGAGCACATATTGGGGGGGAATGTAGGGCCGTGCTGGTCCCGGAGCGATCTCGGGGCGATGGATGCGCCAAAAGAAGAGCAACTCTGGATCCTCGCTCTGTGGCTGACCGCATTTTTTCTCTATCACATCGAGTACCAGTGGATCGTCCGGCCATTCCTGGCGGCGCGATCCAGCCTACCGATCGTTACACACCGACCTCCGGGCGAGGGCGAAGGGAACGGCGGCCCCGACGATCGTCGGAGGCTCCGAGGTCTGGCCCGCATGACAATCCCCTGGGTTCTCTATCGGGCGTGGCTGCCTGCAATCACGGTTTCGGTCAACCTCGGGTTCGAAACGCTCGATCACCGTCGGGTGATTCAGGCCATGCTGGTGGGACTTCAAGCGCGCTATCGCCGACTATTTCTCTCGTGGAATAGTGCCCTTGCAAACCTGGCCAGGACGATCGGCTTGCTTCTGCTGCTTACTCTGGTCGGCCTCGTTGGGGGCCGTTGCTTCAAGCTCCCAGAGTTGCCACGTCCCGCCTATACAGCCCAGCTTGATATCGCCGAGCGAGACAACTACCGACATCTCTGCGAGCTTCTCGAAGGTGCTCAGACCGGGCCGGGAGTGACCAATCTCGTCTGCACACTTCCCTGGGGCGACGCCGCGGTGCGAGTTCTCTACTTCAATATCACAGAAGGCTTAATTTGGAAAGACTATCCTGCGCTTAGGAACCACCTGCTCCTCAAAGTCCTCCCCCTACAGATACACCCTTGGCCAGAAGCCGATCGTCCGTTTCTGACAGAAGGCATGAGCTTTCGCGTCTACCACTTACTCATCTTCGTAGTTTTATTCATCGGTTCACGTTGGATTCTCCGTCGACTGCCCTTCCTGCCTTATCGAGATGTTCAGCGAAAGATCGACGCAATTCTGGATAGTTTGACAGCTAGCACCAGCGTCACCTCCCGGGTCGGGCGGTGGCAACCTGCACAGTGGCTCGAGGGCTTCATGATCGGCGAAAGAGTCCGTCAGATCAACCAGGAGCCTTTTGATCCTCGCTCGGTAGAATTCCTCTTTCTTCACATCCTTGAAGAGATTCAAGAAGCCGCCATCCGGCTTCCAGGTGCGCGCAATCAGCGCTTCAGTCTTCCGGTACCCGAGATTACGTTCGTCTTCGATGAACTTGACAAGCTCGGCACACGAGTCGGGTTAACCGACGAGATCAGCGTAGAGCCGCAGCAGTCCGAGATTCTCAACGCGGAGCGACGACGCTCGCTTGAACTTCACAAATTATTGGCTGATTTAAAAAATTTACTCGCTTCGGCCCCTGCCAAATTCATTTTCGTGGGTGGCCGAAATCTCCACGATGAGTGGCTCGCCGATCAGACCTCACGCTTGCCACTTCTCACGAACATATTTAGCGCTGAGGTCTACCTGCCGACCTTGCTCACCGACCGAAGTGAGCGCGAGGAACCTACAACTCTTGACCACAATATATTTCGTTTCGTTGAAGCTTCAATGGATCGTGCGCAACGGATTTACAAGCTCTCTTCGCACCGCCGACGTCAGCCGGCATTTAGTCTTCAGCTCGACCAGTGTGAGCCTGACACTTTTAATGATGACCGTTCACCTGAGACGAGATTCGAGAGAGGAGTAAAAGGCCTGAATATTTTAACGCTGGAAGGAACGCCGGCTCCTGGCACTGACGATCTCGCGAGCGACTTCATCGAGTTTCTGGCATACCGGAGCATGGGTAACCCAAAACGCCTTCGCGAGCTTCTTGGCACGTTCGTTCGACCATTATGGCGTGTGGTGCCTCATAAGAAGGAAGCTTTTCGCTGCGATCACGTTCTTGTCTTTGAAGACGACGAACGTTTTCGGATTCAGCTGATCTCCCGGGTCTACCGGCACTTGCACCGAACGTTCGCACGCGGGTTTACCCGTCGCGATGACAAGATGACTGTCTCGGTCTTTTACCTGTCGGATTTTCTTTTCAAGTTCCACCGCCGTGCTTTCTCCTGGGCGAACCTTGAGCGGGTAGAAGACATGGTACATATCCACCGGGCGCCCGATCTGCGTGAGGTTCTAGAGACTATGGTGGAGCAGTGGTCAGAGCGCTTCCTGCACCCAATTCGCAACGGAATGTACGACTTCCGATTCCGGAGCGAGGTAGCCAGAGAAGTAGATTACATCTCGCGCCATTCCCCGGCCGAGATGGCAGCGTTCAACTTCACGCTCGATGAGTCGCAGGCGCTCAAGTCGGTTTATGAAACCTCGATCAAGAGACTTAGGGAGGGTAACGGAAAAGAAATTCAAGATCTCGTCTCAGGCTTGGGAGAGCTCTATGAATTCGACCAAGAGTACGAGACGGCTCGGCTCTATTATCGCCAGGCGACATCTCTGCTCGACCTCGAACTACGAGCAGTCACTGGTGGTAGCGAGTTCCTCGAGAGACAATCGCCGATGCTTCAGATTGTGGGCGGAGCACCGCCCGGTCCGGCCAACGCTCGCCGGTACCTCACATGGGGAATTGCTCGGTTGCGCTTGATCCTTCAGGTCGGAATGACCTTTGAGTTGTCTCGGAACTACGAGCGCGCCGGTGTAGAGTACGGAAACGCATCGTCGCTCGCTCGCTCACTATTGCTGGCACTCCTCGACGAGGAGGGACGATTCGAGGCTGTTCATTTCGGGATCGCTCATGACCAGCAAAAAACACCCGAGAATCGGCTTCACGTGCTCAAACACCTAAACCTCGTATTTCAGCCGGTCTTTGCGGAAGCTTGGGTCTCGGAGAAGCTCGCTGGAGCCGTCGACACAAGCGTGACTTTGGTTGAGAGCGAGCTTTGGCAACTGCGGCGGATTCTGCCGTTCGTTAGGGACGCCCGGGTTGAAGAGGCCGAGAGCGCGGTCGTTGTTCGGCACAGCAACTTCGCACTCATCGCCGCGGAGTTGCACGGTAAAGCCGGCGACCTACTGTTCTTTAAGGGCCGTAGTCTTGTCTCGAAGGCGAACATCATTCACTGGGCGGAGAAGTACGACCCGCAGTCTCCGCGCCATGGTGCTGAAGGCTATCTCTTGAGGGCACATTACCATTACGCTGTGGCGCTCCACGAGTTGAGGCGTTTTACCGCGTACCGATTGACCAGCTCGAAGAGAAAGCTCAACATTCTAGAGGAAAGCCCAGAACGGCCGCTTTGGGACACCTTCGAGCCGGGCTCCTGGCCCGACTATGTTCTCCGATCATTGGGCGGTACTCTGAACGACTTCGCCGAGGTGATGTTGGGTCGAGTCTCCCTCTTTGGCCTTCTACAATGCCTTAAAGAACGTACACCCCTTCGCAGGGCTTTGGATACAGTCGAAGGGGATACCAGACCGAAGCACGATGCCTCGGCGGACCTTATTCTCAGTTCTGAGGTTCCTCCCAAGACAGATGCATCGGGAAACCCTGTCAAGGATCCGCGTGCGATTGACGAATTGTTTGCGGCCTTTTCACGTTGGATGGAGCAGCTCTCGGACAAGCGAGGCGCCGAGGACAAGGTCGGCGGTTACCAGATCCGAATTCCTCTCGGGGAGTGGATTCTGGAGGCAGGAACACTCAGTGGGTGGCTCGGTCGCTGGAACGAAGAGTGGTCGGGCTCGGACGATAGAGTGCGGCTCGTCAAGTTCGAGGCGGAAGGTGGTCGGCCGCGGCACGACGATCTAGATCGCATTTGTGTTTCCCTAAGCATAATGCTCATTGGTGCGCGCTGCCTGGAACTGGCAGGCTACGTTGAGGATTCCGCACGGGAGTTCCTCAAGATCGCGGACACAGCAGCAACCTACCTGTGGTGGTTCCGTTCGGTTCAAGAATTGGCTGAGTGGAATTCGAAGAGGCCCAGCGGTGTTCGTAACGTAGTCTTGAGTATAGACCAGGAACTCCTCACCGCGGAGGTCTGCGGTCACGGCTTCTGGCTTTACCTCGGGAATGTCGCACTCTACGCACTTGAGCGAGCCGATCGGCTCTTCCGTCGTGGCCGAAAGGCGGCGGAGCGCAGAGAGTATCTTGTCGGTGACCGGATTCCAGTCGATGCGCTGGTTGTGGCTTGCTCGCTAGGGCTCGTCTCGGCTCGGCCAACCAAGAGCAATGCCAGAACTGCCGCCCGACTAAGAAGACTGATTCGGTCTTGGGTGGGTCGTGTCGAGGGCAAGAAACTTGATGGTAGCCCCAACTCACATCGCGAGCTGCTCGAGAATTGCCTCCAACGTCACAGCTACCCGATGCTCGCGCGGTTAAAAGGGCTCAAGATCTTGATCGACCACGAGATCCTCAATCCGTCCGACAAAACGGTTCCGCGAGCCTTCGACGTTCCGGCGGTGACCGAACGCCTCGTTGAGCTATCCGAGAGTTTCAATTCCTCGCTTCACTTTACTCCTGCGCAGGTTGGCACCACGGCGGCCCTGGCTTATCTACTTAGCGATGGGGACGAGAAGAAACGCGAATATCTTCGCCGAGTAGCACAACGAGAGTTGATGCGCAGCGAGGAGATGTATACCCTTCGGAGAGGGTTCTATGAGAATATCTCGGACCTCTACTATCTATTCGACGACCTCAACGATCGCCAGATGCACTTCGGCCACGCCTTGCAGATGGCATCGAGCGAACTGGTCTCGCTTCTTCTCAGCCTGGTCCAAGAGCCCGACAGGAAGCGGATCGGTTCGACGCCGCTGGTCCTGAGAGAGGTATAGGGAAGGCCGCTCACAGCAGGGATCTCGGGTCAGAACCTCCCTTGCGCACGCCGCCTCGCCCCACCCGTTGGGGCGGTTCCATGTCAGAGCACGCCACCTTACAGTAGGACTCCGATCCCGAGGAGTCGCGATGCCTGAGGAAACGAGCTCGAACGGCCGGCATGTCTTGTTGAGTACCCTCTCCTTCGCGGTCTGTTTTGCCGCCTGGGGCTTGATCTCGGCCTTCGCGCCCCGGTTTCGCGAGCAGTTCGGCCTCTCGGCGACACAGACCGCCTTCCTGGTCGCCGTGCCGGTGTTGCTCGGGGCGCTTGCGCGCATTCCGGTCGGTCTGCTCGCCGATCGCTTTGGCGGGCGGTGGGTGTTCTCGATCCTGATGCTCGTGGTCGCCGTGCCGGCGTGGCTCGTGCCGGGTGCGACGACCTACCGGTCGCTCCTGGTCGTCGCGTTCTTCTTAGGTCTCGCCGGTTCGTCGTTTCCGGTCGGGGTCGGCTACGTGTCGCGCTGGACGCCGCCCGCCCGCCAGGGCTCCGCGCTGGGGATCTACGGCCTGGGCAACATCGGCCAATCGGCCGCCGTGTTCCTGGGGCCGCTGGTCGCCGCCGCCTGGGGCTGGCAGCCGGTATTCAAAGGGATGGCGGTCGTGCTGGTCGTCTGGGGGATCGCGTTCGGCCTGCTGGCCAAAGACGCGCCCGCCAAGGCCGCGCCGAAGGGGCTGGGTGCGATGCTTTCGTTGCTCGCCCGCGAGCGGCTCGCCTGGGTGCTCTCGCTATTTTATTTCCTCACCTTCGGCGGCTTCGTCGCCTTCTCGATCTACCTGCCGTCGCTGCTCAAAGACCAGTTCCGCCTGACTCCGGCCGATGCCGGTTTTCGCGCCGCCGGTTTCGTCGTGCTCGCAACTCTGATGCGGCCGGTCGGCGGCTGGTTGGCGGATCGGATCGGCGGCGCGCGGGTGCTCTCGTGGGTGTTTGCCGGGGTCGCGCCGTTCGCCCTGCTGCTCGCCTGGCCAAGAATGGTGCCTTTTACCGTCGGCGCGCTCGGCTGTTCGTTCCTGCTCGGCCTCGGCAACGGGGCGGTGTTCAAGCTGGTGCCGCAGTATTTCCCGGCCGACACCGCGACCGTCACCGGCCTGGTCGGCGCGATGGGCGGCCTCGGCGGCTTCTTCCCTCCGCTCTTGCTGGGCGTCTTCCGCGACCGGCTGGGTGCCCTCTGGCCGGGATTCTTGCTGCTTGCGCTCACCGCGCTCCTTCTCGGCTGGCTCAATCGGCGGGTGTTTCTCTCCAAGGAAGACGACCGGACCCTGCCGCCCGGGCTCGCGCGCGCGGCGGATCGCCTGAAGGCCGGCTCGGTCGCAACGTTGATCACCGGCTTTCTCGTCGCCGGAATCGTCGTCGGCTCGCGCAATCTCCAGCATTTCGATCCGGCGCTTGTGGTCTACACCTTCGCGACGGTCTTTGCGACCTGGGGTGTCGCCTATCACTACGCGGTCTGGTTGCAAAAACCGCCGACCCAAATGTACTGGCGCCGCGGCTGGCAAC
The DNA here is from genome assembly GCA_040005235.1 of Acidobacteriota bacterium. Taxonomy (GTDB): domain Bacteria; phylum Acidobacteriota; class Thermoanaerobaculia; order Multivoradales; family UBA5704; genus DASYKS01. Next base: position 133,126 of record JBDTZG010000008.1, read on the forward strand.
TGCTCCGGAGCCGCGGCGTCTTCCGCTCGCTCGCCGGCCTGTCGCGGACGGCGGCCACCCACCTGGTCGGCCAGACCTTCCTGCGCAAGCGGTCGAAACTCCGCTGGTGGATGCACCAGCTGCTGTTCTGGGGCTGCCTGCTCGCGGCGGGAGTGACCTTTCCGCTCGTCTTCGGCTGGATTCACTTCGAGAGCGCCGCGGGCGATCTGAGCCTCGCGAGCGAGACCGGCCGCTACGTCACGTACCTGTTCGGCTTTCCCGCCTTCTCGTTCGCGCTCGGAACGCCGCTCGCCTGGCTGATCTTCCATGCGCTCGACGTCGCGGCGATCCTCGTCCTCGCCGGAATCGCGCTCGCGCTGTGGCGGAGGCTGGGCGACCGGGGGGCGCTCGCGGTGCAGTCGTTCGCGATGGATTTTTTGCCGCTGATCCTCCTCTTCGCGATCTCGGTGACCGGCCTGGCGCTTACCGTTTCCACCCTCTTCTTACGTGGCGGTTTGTACCCGTTTCTCGCGCTGCTCCATGCGATCACGGTGATCGCCGCGCTCCTCTATCTGCCGTTCGGCAAGCTGTTCCACGTCTTCCAGCGCCCGGCGCAGCTGGGGGTGAAGCTCTACCAGCAGGCGGGAGAGGAAGGGGAGGGGGTAGCTTGCGCCCGCTGCGGCGAGCGCTTTGCCTCGCGGATGCACCTCGACGATCTCGCCCAGGTTCTGAGCGAGCTGGGTTTCGACTATCGGATCGACGGGCGAACCGAAGGCAAGAGCGAGCCGCCCGGGCACTGGCAGGCGCTCTGTCCGGTCTGCAAACGGATCTCGCTGGGCCAAGCGCAGATGGCGGCTTTTTCGGTCGCCCGCGGAGAGTTTCGTGGCTGAGATTCCGACCACCCCCGAGGCGCTTGCCGAGATCTACGGCCCGCACCTCGCGTACGCCCCGCCCGGGGGCTGGCAGGCCGGGGCGGGTGCCGCCCCCGACCGTCTGGTAGAGACCCACTGCTGCTTCTGCGGTCAGCAGTGCGGCATCCGCCTGGCGGTCAAGGACAATCAGGTGGTCGGTTTCGAGCCGTGGGAGGAGTTCCCGTTCAACCGGGGGATGCTTTGCCCGAAAGGGGTGAAGCGCTACCTGCAAGGGAGCCACCCCGACCGGCTGCTCGATCCGCTGATTCGCGTTCCCGGCGAGGGCTTTCGCAAGGCGACTTGGGACGAGGCTCTCGGCCAGGTCACGGGGCGCCTCCAGGAGATTCAAGGAAGCCACGGCAAGGACGCCGTGGCAATCTACGGCGGCGCGTCGCTCACCACCGAGAAGTCCTATCTGCTCGGCAAGTTCGCCCGCGTGGCGCTCGGCACCCGGCACATCGACTACAACGGCCGGCTCTGCATGGTCTCGGCCGGCACGGCGTACAAGATGGCGCTCGGGGTCGACCGTTCGCCGAACCCGTGGGAGGACATCGCGACAGCGCAGGTCGCCCTGGTCTGCGGCGCCAACATCGGCGAGTGCGCGCCGATCACCACCAGCTACCTCTGGCGGATGCGCGATCAAGGCGGCCGGCTGATCGTCGCGGACCCGCGGATGACGCCGATCAGCCGCAACGCCGATCTCTATCTGCCGCTGCGCCCCGGCACCGACATTGCGCTTTATCTCGGGTTGCTCCATGTGATCGTGCGCGAAGGGTTGCTCGACCGCGACTTCATCGACGCGCACACCACCGGGTTCGACGCGGTCGCCGCCTCGGCCGAGCCCTGGACCCCGAAGCGCACCGCGGAACTCACCGGAGTTCCCCCGGCGGCGATCGAAAAAGCAGCAATCTGGTACGGCGAGGCGGAGCGGGCGGTGACGCTCCACGCGCGTGGGGTGGAGCACCAGTCGAAAGGGGTCGAAAACGTCCTCGGCCTGATCAACCTGGCGCTCGCCACCGGCAACTTCGGCCGCGAGGGGGCCGGCTGCATGATGGTCACCGGCCAGGGGAACGGCCAGGG
>JBDTZG010000077.1:0-21531 GCA_040005235.1 Acidobacteriota bacterium
TCTTCGCACGCCAGGACCACCGTCTCACGGATTCCCGGGTGGCAACTGAGCGCCGCCTCGATCTCGCCCAGCTCGACGCGGTAACCGCGGACGTTCACCTGCTCGTCGGCGCGGCCGAGGAACTCCACCGTGCCGTCCAGAAGATAGCGGCCGAGATCGCCGGTGCGGTAGATCCGATCCGCCGGATTGCCGGATAACAAGCGGGTCGCCGGGTTGACGATGAAGCGGTCAGCGGTCGCCTCCGGATCGCCGAGATAGCCTTGCGCGAGATAAGGGGTGCGCACGCAGATCTCGCCGCGCTCGCCACGGCCAACGAGTTGTCCGGCGCGCGAAAGCACCAGGATCTGCACGCCGTCGATGCCGCGGCCGAGCGGCACCCGGCCCTCGCCCGCATCCGCCGCGACCTCGTTCCAGGCCATCGCCTGCGGCGTCTCGGTGGCGCCATAGAAATTGACGGCAGTGGCTTCCGGAGCGAGCCGGGCGAGGCGCGCCACATCGCCGCCGGAAAGCGCGCCGCCGCCGTAAAAAGCCCACCGAAGGAGAGAGAGAACCGGGGCGACCTCGGGCTCGCGTTCGGGAGTCGCCGAGGCGAGGAGCTGCCCCAGCGCGGGGGTCAGATGGATCGCCGTCACCTTTTGGCGCGCGAGCCAGGCGAGCAGCAGGCCCGGCTCGCGCATTTCGTCGGCGCCCGGTACGCAGAGCGTGGCGCCCAGCCAGAGAGGGGTGAAGACGTCGCGCAGCAGGGGATCATGAGAGAGCCCGGCGAGCAGGCTGAAGCGGTCCTCTCTCCCGAGATGGAAGGTCTCCGTGTGCCACGTGAGGAAGTGCGACACCGGCCGGTGCGTACCGAGGATTCCCTTCGGCTTTCCGGTCGAACCGGAGGTGAACGCCACATAGGCGAGATCGTCCGGCCCGTTCACGACATCCGGAGCCGGGTCGCCAACGGCCGGGTTGGATTCCGGGGCGATGCGGCAACGCAGCGAGAGACCGGCCACCTCGGATTCGAGTGCGGCCGGCAGGACCGCGACTTCGATCAGCGCGCGCGGCCGGGCCTGGTTGAGACAGTCGGCCAGGCGCGTCGGCGGATAGGCGGCGTCGAGAATCAAAAACGCGGCGCCCGCACGCCAGGTTCCGAGCATCGCCTCGACTAGGAAGCCGGAACGCCGGGCGTAAATCGCGACGAGATCTCCCGCGCCGATTCCGTCATTGCGGAGCCGCCCCGCGATCCGGCGGCTCGCCGCATCCAACTCGCCGTAGGTCCAGTTCCGCTCGTCCGAGAGGATCGCCGGGCGCTCGGGCGCGAGCTTCGCGTGCTCGGCGAAACGCGCCACCACCGACCCGGGCCAGCCGGCAGGGAGAGGCAGAGTTGGGTCGGGCAGGATCGCGCGGTCCGCTTCGAGCCGGAGCGAGAAGTCGTCGATCGACCGCTCGGGAGCGGCGACCGCCTGGTCGAGCAGCGATTCCCATTGCGCCGAAAGGATCTCGATCCGCGCGGGGTCGAACAGGTCGGCGTTGTAGACCCACTCGAAGCCCAGGCCGCCGTCATGCTCGGCGGCGTAGAGCGTCAAATCGAACTTGGCGCCGAGGGCCGGAGCGGGTACGGCTTCGAGAGCGAGCCCGGGCAGCTCGACCTTTACGTTCGGCAGGTTGAGCAGGTTGAAGAAGACCTGGAACAGCGGCGTGCGCCCTAGGTCGCGAGAGGGGCGCAGGTCGTCGAGGATCTTTTCGAACGGCACGTCCTGGTGCCCATAGGCGCCGAGCGCCGTCTCACGCACGCGCGCCACCAGATCCGCGAAGCTCGGCGAGCCCGACAGGTCCGTGCGCAGAGCGAGGGTATTGAGAAACAGCCCGATCAGTTTCTCGGTCTCGATCCGGCCGCGGCCGGCGATCGGCGTGCCGACCACCAGATCCTCCTGGCCGGAGTGGCGGGAGAGCAGCAAATCGAACGCGGCGAGCAGGGTCATGAACAGCGTGGCGCCCTGCCGGCGCGACAGGGCGCGTAGCGCGGACGACAGATTCGGAGTGAGCCGGACCGAGCGTTGGCCGACGCGGAACGTCTGTACCGTCGGGCGCGGACGGTCGGTCGGCAGGTCGAGCCGCGGCGGTGCGCCGGTCAACCGCCCGCGCCAGTAGCCGAGCTGGCGATCGAGGACGGGACCGTGGAGCCACGCGCGCTGCCAGACACCGTAGTCGGCGTACTGGATCGCGGGCTCGGGCAGCGGCGACGCCTCGCCGCGGGCGAACGCACCGTAGAGGGTGGCCAGCTCTTCGAGCAGGAGACCTTGCGACCAGCCGTCCGAGATCACGTGATGCACGGTGAGTAGGCCCGTGTGCTCTTGGTCGCCGAGCCGCAGAAGCGTCGCGCGCAGCAGCGGACCGCGGGCGAGATCGAACGGTCGCGCGACCTCTTCGGCGATCCGCCGGGAGGCTTCGCGGCGGCGCGTCTCCGCCGGCAGCGCCGCGAGATCGACGACCGGGCAGACGAGCAAGACGGCCGGCGCGATCACTTGGACCGGCTCCGCGCCGGAAAGGCGGAAAGTGGTGCGCAGGGTCTCGTGGCGGCGCACCACCTCGGAGAGTGCGCGGTCGAACAGTGGGCGCTGGAGGCGCCCGGCAAGCCGCACGGTGGCCGACAGGTTGAACGTCGCGCTGTCGGGCTCCAGCTGGTCTAGGAACCAAATCCGCTCCTGGGCGAACGAGAGCGGAATCCGCTCGCCGCGCGGCACCGGCAGGATCGGCGGCGCTTCCAGCTCATCCGGCTCTCCGGCCACCCGCACCCTTGCCACCTCGGCCGCGAGTGCCGCGACGGTCGGGAAGGCGAACAGCGCGCGCACCGGCAGCTCGATCGCGAAGGCCTGTCGGAGACGGGAGACCACCCGGGTGGCGAGCAGAGAATGGCCGCCGAGATGGAAGAAGTCGTCTGTGGCGCCGACGCTCCCCAACCCGAGGACCTCCGACCAGATCCCGGCCACCAGCTCTTCCTCCGGGGTCGAGGGCAAACGCCCGGTCGCGCCGCCCCCCTCGCCCGGCTCGGTCCCTACCGCCAGCTTCGCCAGAGCCCGGCGGTCGATCTTGCCGTTGGCGGTGAGCGGCAGCGCCGGGAGCCCAACGAAGGCTGAAGGAAGCATGTGCGCGGGAAGACGGGCGGCGAGGTAGTCGCGTAGGTCGCCTGCTCCTTGAGGCGCCACATACGCCACCAGCCGCAGTCCGCCATCTTCTTCCGGGCGCGCCAGCACCGCCGCCTCGGCGACCGCCGGGTGCTCGGCGAGAGCGGCCTCGATCTCCCCCAGCTCGATGCGGAAGCCGCGGATCTTTACCTGGAAATCGCGCCGCCCGAGGAACTCCAAATCGCCTTCCGGTCGCCAGCGGGCGAGGTCTCCGGTCCGATAGAGGCGAGTGCCCCCACCTGCGGAGCCGCCGAACGGGTCCGGCACGAAGCGTTCGGCGGTGGCGCCGGGCCGATCGAGATAGCCGCGGGCGAGACCGGCGCCGCCGAGGTACAGCTCCCCCGGTAATCCCGCCGGCACCGGCTTGAAATCGCCGTCCAGCACGTAGGCCCGGGTGCCGCCGACCGGCCGGCCGATCGTCGGCGCTCCGCCAGGTCCCGCCGCGACCCGCGCGAAGGTCGAGTAGGTGGTGTCCTCGGACGGCCCATACAGATTGAGCACCCTTGCAACGCCGGGCTGCGCGTAGACCCGGTCGACGAGCCCGCGCTGGAGCGGCTCGCCCGCCAGACTGACCGTTCGCACCGAAGCCGGCAGGGCAGCCAAACGCACCAGCTCGGCGATCGCCGAGGGAACGGTGTTGACCAGGGTGATCTCGACCCCCGCGGCGCGGGCCGCCTCCGCCGCGGAGGGCAAAGCCAGCGCGTCGTCGGCGAGGATCACGGTCCCGCCGCGGCTCAACGGCACGAACAGTTCAAAGATCGACAGGTCGAAGCTGATCGAAGTGGCGGCGAGCACCCCGGAAAGCTCCGCGATCGAAAAGACCGCGCCCGCCCAGCGCACGAAGGCAACGGCGTTCCCGTGCGTGATCGCCACGCCTTTCGGAACGCCGGTCGAGCCGGAGGTATAGATCACGTAGGCGAGGTGGTCGGGACCGGAATTTCCCGGATTGGAAAGCGGCGCGTCGGGGCCAACCGACGAGACCTCAAGGCCACGACCGATCCGCAGCGCCGCGCCCGAATCTTCGAGCACGAACTGCCGCCGCTCTTGCGGGTAGGCCGGGTCAAGCGGCACGTAGGCGCTCCCCGCCTTGAGCACCGCGAGCAGCGCAACGACCAACTCCGCCGAACGGTCGAGACAGACGGCGACTCGCCGTTCCGGGCCGGCCCCCAGCTCGCGAAGGCGGAGCGCCAGGCGATCGGCCCGCTCGTCGAGATCGCGGTAGCTCAGTTGATCGGCACCGGCCACCAGGGCGAGCGCGTCCGGCGTCCGCTGCACCTGCGCCTCGACCAGCTCGTGCAGGCAGGCGCCGTCGCCGTCCTCGTAAGGATCTCCCGCGGGCCACTCGAAACGGGTCTGGTGTCGCTCGACCGGCGAGAGCAGCGACAGCTCTTGAAGCGATCGCTCCGGGTCCGCCACCGCCTCCCCCAGAAGGACCTCGAACCGGGAGAGGAGGCGCGCGGCGGTCGCGGTATCGAACAGCCCGGCGCTGTAGTCGAGCGTCCCGGCGAGATGCCACGACTCGCCTTCCCCCACCTCGGCGACCGCCAGGGTGAGCTCGAACTTGGAGGTGCCGCTCGCCACCGCTTCGGCCGAGAGGGTGAGCCCGGGTAACGCCGCCGCACCGGCCGGCGCGTTCTGGTAGGCGAGCATCACCTGGAACAGCGGCGGGCGCGACGGGTCGCGCCGCTCTACAAGCGCATCGACCAGACGCTCGAACGGCACTTCCGCGTGGGCGAAGGCGCCGATGCTCTTGCCCCGGGTCCGAGCGAGCAGATCGCGAAATGAGGGAGTGCCGGCGAGGTCGCCGTTGAACACTAGAGTGTTGACGAACAGGCCGATCAGGCCTTCCGTCTCGGCGCGGTTTCGGTTGGCGACCGGCGAGCCCACGAGCACCCGCTCCTGGCCGGAGTGGCGGCCGAGCAGCGCCTGGAAAGCGGCGAGCACGGCCATGAACAGGGTGACGTCCTCGCGCCGTGACAGGTCGCGAAGCCGTTGCGACAGCGCGGGCGACAGAGCGAAGCCGCGCTCGGCGCCGACAAGGCTCTGCACCGGCGCTCGCGGCCGGTCGGTCGGCAGGTCGAGGACGTCGGGCGCGGTGGGCGCGGCGGCATTCTCGGGGCTGGCGAGCTGCTCGCGCCACCAGGAGATCTGGGCGTCGAGCGCCGGGCCGATCAGCCGCGAACGCTGCCAGGCCGCGTAGTCGGCGTACTGGATCGGTGGCTCCGGTAGGGGCGATGGCTCCCCCGCCACAAAAGCCGTGTAGAGAGCCGCCATCTCGCGGATGTAGACCCCAAGCGACCAGCCGTCGGCGACGACGTGGTGGAGCGCGAGGAGGACCGTCCACTCCGCCTCCGTGAGCCGCAAAAGGCCGAGGCGGACGAGCGGTCCGGCCGCCAGATCGAACGGCCGCGCGGCCTCCTGCCGGGCCAGCCGCGCGGCCTCTTTCCGGCGCACTTCGACGTTCAGGCCCGACAGCTCGACCTGCGGTAAAGACGCTGGACCCGGCGGCGCTACGAGCGAGACCGGCCGGCCGTCTCGTTCGGCAAAACTTGTGCGCAGCGTCTCGTGGCGGCGCGCGATCTCGGCGGCACTCGCTTTAAGCAGCGGCACCGAAAGCTCTCCCTTGAGAAGGAAAGCGGCGGGGATGTTGTACGCCGCGTTGTGCGGATCGAGTTGATCCAGGAACCAGAGCCGCTCCTGGGCGAAGGAGAGGGCGGTAGGCTCGTCGGGCCGCCGAGGAAGCCGCGGAATCGGCCCCAGAGCTACCCGCGCCGGTTCTAACGATTCAACCGGTTCGACCGATTCGACTTCATAGCCGAGCCGGGCGGCGAGAACGCGCGCCGGGTCGCCCAAGAAGTTCTCGTTCAGCTCTTCGCGCCAGCGCTCGGCGACGGCCGCGTCGACTCTGGCATGGCGGTGGAACTTGACGTCGCCGAGCATCCGCGATTCTTCGTACGGCCCGTCGGTCATCCGCGCTCGGGCGTCGCCGTAGGGATCGGCCATCTCGGGGTGATAGTCGAGGCCGAGAAAGGCGCAGATCGCGGCCAGCTCGCGGGCCGGATCGCGCACGAGATCTTCGAACCTCAGCCGATGATGCCGTTCTTCCGGTACACCGGCGAGGAAGCGCTCGACGTTGTCGTGGCTCGCGAGCCAGACCAGCTCCGCCAGCTCACGGCGCGAGAACGGGTGGCGGTGGCGGAAGAAAACCTGCTCCAGGCGCGCCTCTTCGAACGAGCGGATCATGCCGTAGGGATGGCGCGTCAGGTGCAGGTAGCGCGGCTCCTCGAAGCTCTGCTCGATGCGCGCCAGAAGCGCCGGATCGAGCGCGTACGAGGGGGTCTTGTCCACCAGCAGGCGGTCGCCGAGCCAGCCCTGGAGCCGGCGGGTCAGCACTTGGGTCGGCAGCGCCTCGGCCTCGGCGGCGGCAAGGATCTCGGCCGCCTCCTCGGGGCCGCATTGCCGCACCTCCATCACCGCGCGCAGCAGCCCTTCGAGCCAGAAGCTCTCGCGTCCCGAGAACGCCGCCTTGCGCTCCGCCATGTCGCCGAAGGTGAGCAGCTCCAGCTCCGGCGGCGCGAACAGCCGCGGATGGCCGGCGAGCATCACCCGCAGGAGCGTTGAGCCGGAGCGCGGCGGCGACAGCACGAACAGGGCCGGCGGGTTTTTCACCGCCGCGGGGTGCCAGGAGACCGGGGTGACGATCCGGCGCAGCAACTCGGACTTAGCTTCGTCAACCCGTTCGACCGGCGCGACGGGTTTCTCAGCCGTCGAAACGAGCGACTCGGCGCCCCAGACCGCGGCGACCGCCTTCGGATAATCGCGCGCCAGGTACGCCGCGAGGCCGGCCACCGTCGGATGGTCGAAGATCGCCACCACGTGGACGATCTCGCCGAGCCGCTCCTGCACCCGGTTGATCAGGATCGCGCCCGAGATCGAGCTGCCGCCGAGCGCGAAGAACGGATCGTGAATCCCGACCTTTTCCGCGCCCACGGCCTCGTGCCAAAGATCGACGAGATCGCTTTCGAGGGCGGTGCGCGGTGCAACATGCTCCCGCCCGCCCGCGCCCGCTTCCGCCAACGACGGTTCCAACGGCAGCTTCGCGAGCGCCGCCCGGTCCGCCTTGCCGCTGGGCGAAAGCGGCAGGGAAACGAGCCGCACGAAAGCCGAGGGGACCATGTGGTCGGGCAGAAGCGCACGCAGGGCAGCGGAGAGCGCGGCTACGGAGAGATCCACGGGCGTCACATAGGCGACCAGTCGCCGGTCCCCTTCCGCCCCTCCGGCCGACGCCGCAGCGAGCGCCAGCACCACCGCTTCGGCGACGCCGGACTGATCGGTGAGCACCGCCTCGATCTCCCCCAGCTCGATGCGGAAGCCGCGGATCTTCACCTGATGATCGAGCCGGCCCAGGTACTCGATCGCCGCGTCGGTGGCGTAGCGGGCCAGGTCGCCGGTGCGATACAGGCGTGCGCCCGGCTCGGCCGAGAACGGGTCGGGCACGAACCGTTCCGCGGTCAGCTCCGGCCGCCGCCAATAGCCGCGCCCGACCTGGACGCCGCCGATGAACAACTCGCCCGAGACCCCCACCGGCACCGGCCGGAGCGTGCGGTCGAGCAGATGGATCGTCGTGTTGGCGACCGGCCGGCCGATCGGCACCGTGCTCCGGCTGCCGTGCTCACAGGCCCACCAAGTGACGTCGACCGCCGCCTCAGTCGGACCGTACAGGTTGTCGAGTGCGGCGCCGGAGCGCGCCAGGAACCGGTCCTGAAGGTCGCGGGAGAGCGCCTCGCCGCTCGCGATCACCCGCACGACCGAGCCGCACCGTTCGACGCCCGGTGCCGAGACGAAGACCTGGAGCATCGACGGCACGAAATGGAGCGTCGTGATGCGTTCGGCCTCGATCGTCTCGACCAGGTAGGCGCTGTCGCCGTGGCGACCCGGCTCCGCCATCACCAGGCGGGCGCCCGCGAGCAGCGGCCAGAACAGCTCCCACACCGAGACGTCGAAGCTCACAGGCGTCTTTTGGAGCACCCGGTCGGCGGGACCTAAGGAATAACGCTCCTGCATCCAGAGCAGACGGTTGACGATCGCTCGGTGGCTGTTCATCGCCCCCTTGGGCCGGCCGGTCGAGCCCGAGGTGTAGATGACGTAGGCCAGGTTATCGGGATCGGTGCCGCGGGGCGGTAGAGCCTCGCCCTCTTCCTCGAGACAGCCGTCGAGGAGCACCACCCGCGCGCCATGCGCCGGCAGCGCCGCGACCAGCCGCTCCTGGGCGAGGAGCACGCCCACTCGCGAGTCTTCGAGCATCCAGGCCAGCCGTTCTTCCGGGTAGGACGGGTCGAGCGGCACGTAGGCGCCGCCGGCCTTCAAGATCGCGAGCAGGCCGACGCTCAGCTCCAGCGAACGCTCGGCGACGATCCCCACCCGTGCCTCCGGACCGACCCCCAGCTCCACCAGCCGCCGCGCCAGAGCGTTGGCCGCGCGATCGAGACGGCGATAGCTGAGCGGCGCGCCGGCCGAGGTGACGGCGACCGCGTCGGGCGTGCGCGCCGCCTGCTCCTCGATCAGCTCGTGCAGGCAGACCCTTTCGCGGTAGGTCGTCGCCGTGGCGTTCCAATCCTGGAGCTGTTGTTGCTCGGCAGGGGAAAGCAGCGGCAGCTCCGAGATCCGCCGTTCAGGATTCGCCTCAAGGCCCGCGATCAGGGTGTTGAGGTGCCCGGCGAAGCGGGACACGGTCGCGCGGTCGAACAGGTCGGTCTTGTAGAGGAACCGGCCCGCGAGGCCGCGGTCGGCGGACTCTTGAACGTTGAGCACCAGATCGAGCTTCGCGCTGTCGCTCTCGACTTCGACGCCTTCCAGGACCAGCCCCGGCAGGTCGAGCTTCGGCAGCGGCGTGTTCTGCAACACCAGGAGAACCTGGAAGATCGGCGCGTGGGCGAGGTTGCGCTCCGGCGCCAGCTCGGCCACCAGCTTCTCGAACGGCAGGTCCTGATGGGCATAGGCGCCGAGCGTCGTCTCGCGGACCTGGGCGAGCAGCGCGGAGAAACGGGGATCTCGCCCCAGGTCGGCCGGCAGCGGCAGGGTGCTCAAGAAGAGCCCGATCAATCCTTCCGTCTCGACCCGGGAGCGGCTCGCGACCGGCGAGCCGACCACCAGGCGCTCCTGCCCCGAGAGGCGGGAGAGAAGAACCTCGTAGGCGGCGAGCAGGGTCATGAACAGGGTCGCGCCGTGCCGCCGTCCGAGGGCGGCGAGCGCGCGGGTGAGCGGCTCGCCGATCTCGACCGGCAGGCTCCTGCCACACGAGTTCGCCACGGCCGGCCGCGGCCGGTCCGTGGGCAACGTGAGCGCGGGCGGTGGCCCAACGACCCCATGGACCGAGCCATGCAGCGCCTCGCGCCACCAGACGAGTTGGCCGGCGAGCGCCTCCCCTTCCAGCCAGTCGCGTTGCCAGGCGGCAAAGTCGGCGTACTGGATCGGCAGCGCGGGCAGAGCCGGCTCCTCACCCTCCCCCGCGGCGTAGAACGCCCCGACCTCGCGCAACAGCACGCCTATCGACCAGCCGTCGGCCACGATGTGATGAAGGGTCAAGATCGCGAGGTGCTCGGAGGGAAGGTGCAACAAGACGATCCTCGCGAGCGGCGACCGGGCGAGATCGAACGGCCGCGACGCCTCGGTGCGCAGCAAGCGCTTCGTCTCAGTACCCGTCGCCGCGGCCGGCAAGGCGGCGAGGTCCACGCGACCAACCGGCAGCTCGGCGCGCGGCGAAATTTCCAATACGACCTGTCCCTCGCGCTCCCGGAAGGCGGTGCGCAGCGCCTCCTGCCGCTCGACCACCCGCTCGAAGGCGAGCGCGAAGCGCCGCGGGTCGAGAGCCCCAAGGAGGCGCAGCGCCACCGGGATGTTGTACGAGGAATCGCCGGGCGCGAAGCGATCGAGGAACCAGATCCGTTCCTGTGCAAACGAGGCGCGCACCGGAGCGTCCGCGGCGCGGCGCGCGATCGGCGGCGAAGCGCCCGGCGCGGCGGCGATCATCCGCTGGGTACGCGCGGCAAGAGCGGCGAGGGTCGGCGCCTCGAACACCGCCCGCACCGGCAACTCGATCGCGTAGGTCTCGCGCACCCGCGCCACCAGGCGGGCGGCGAGCAGCGAGTGGCCGCCGAGGTGGAAGAAGTCGTCGTCGCGGCCGATCCGGTCGGCACCCAAAAGCTCGGTCCAGAGATCGGCCAACCCCTCTTCGAGCGGCGAGAGCGGCGCGCGATAGGCCACGGCTCCAGAAAGTAACGAGCCGCGCGCCCGGAGCAGGCGTCGCTCCGGCCGTCCTGCCGGCGGAACGACGAGCTGCAGCAGCTCCTCCGCGGCCAGCAGAGGAAGCTCCGAGAGCCGCCGGCGCGGGCTCTCTGCCGCCGCGGCGACCCAGACCTCGAAAGCGCGGGCGAAGCGCTCGGCGGTCGTCGCGTCGAACCGGTCGGCGCTGTACTCCAACCCACCTTCCACGCTTTCCTCCCGCTCGGTGAGCGAAAGGGTGAGATCGAGCTTGGCCGTGCCGGTCTCGATCTCGATCGGCGTGAGGGTGAGCCCCGGCAGATCCAGAACCGGCAGCGGCGCGTTGTGCAGCACCAGCAGAACCTGGAACAGCGGCGACCCGGCGAGATCCCGCTCCGCGGCAAGCTCCTCGACCAGGCGCTCGAACGGCAGATCCTGGTGAGCGTAGGCGCCGAGAGCCGTTTCCCGCGCGCGCTCAACCAGGCGCTCGAACGGTGGATCGCCGACGAGCGACGTTCGGAGAACCAGGGTGTTGACGAACAGCCCGATCAACCCTTCCGTGGCGCTGTGCCGCCGGTTGGCCACGGCCGTGCCGACCAACACCTCTTCCTCGTCGGCGAGCCGCCCGAGAAACGCTTGCAGCGCCGCGAGCAAGCCCATGAACGGGGTGGCACCACGCCTGCGGCACAGTGCGCGCAGCCGATCCCACTCCTCCGGCCCCAAGCCGAACGGCCGCACCCCGCCGCGCCGGGAGGGCACCGCCGGCCACTGCCGATCGGCGGGCAACTCCAGCTCCGTGGGCGCCCCGCCCAGGCGCTCGCTCCACCAGGCGAGCTGCGCTTCGAGCATCGGTCCCGCCAACCCGCGTCGCTGCCAGAGCGCGTAGTCGGCGTACTGGATCGGTAGCGGAGGCAATGTGGCGCCGCCGTAGTGCGCGGCAACCTCGGAGAGGAGCACGCCAAAAGACCAGCCGTCGGCCGCGATGTGGTGCAGCGAGAGGAGCGCCAGATGCAGACCGTCTTCGAGCCGCAAGAGCCGGGCGCGCAGGAGAGGCCCGCGCGCCAGGTCGAACGGCAGCCGCGCCTCCGCCGCCAATAGCCGCGCCACCTCCTGCCCTCGCGTGGCCTCCGGCAGGAGGCGCAAATCCGTGCAGCCGAGAGAGATCGCTTGTTCCGCATCGATCTCCTGAACCGGACCTGCGCCGGAATCCCGGAAGCGCGTGCGCAGCGGCTCGTGCCGCCGCACTACGCCGGACAGGGCGCGGGCGAAGCGGGGAACATCCAGCTCGCCGGAGAGGCGCAGGCCGACCGGTAGGTTGTAGACCGGACTGCCCGGCTCCAAGCGATCGAGAAACCAGAGCCGCTCCTGGGCGAACGAGAGCGGCAGTTCGATCTCCGCTCCCTCCGACCGCGCAACCAGGGGGAGCGCATCCGCGGCACCGCCTTCCCGCATCGTGGCGATCCGCGCCGCGAGAGCGGCCACGGTCGGCGCCGCGAACACGGCACGCAGGGGGAGATCGACGCCGAAGGCATCGCGCAGCCGCGCCACCATCCGCGCCGCGAGCAGCGAGTGACCGCCGAGGCGGAAGAAATCGTCGTCGCGGCCGATCGGGTCCGCCCCCAACAGCTCGCTCCAAAGATCGGCCAACCCTTCTTCGAGCGGCGAGAGCGGCGCGCGATAGGCAGCGATCCCGGAGACCGCCGAGCCGCGCGCCCGGAGCAGGCGTCGCTCCGGCCGTTCCCCTTGAGGAACGCCGAGCTGAAGCAGCTCCTCCGCGGCGAGCAGCGGGAGCTCGGAGAGCCGTCGGCGCGGGTTCTCCGCCGCCGCCGCGATCCACGCCTCGAAAGCGCGGGCGATTCGCCCGGCGGTCGCCGCGTCGAATCGGTCGCAGCTGTACTCCAACCCGCCCGTGACCCCGTCCTGCCGCTCGCCTCGTTCAGTCAACGCGAGCGTGAGGTCGAGCTTCGCGGTGCCGGTCGCCACTTCGATCGGTTCCAGCGTCAGTCCGGGCAGCTCCAGGACCGGCAGCGGTTCGTTGTGAAGCACCAGCAGGACCTGGAACAGCGGCGGCCTGGCGAGGTCGCGGTCCGGATGAAGCTCCTCGACCAGGCGTTCGAACGGCAGATCCTGGTGGGCGAAGGCGCCGAGCGCCGTCTCCCGCGCGCGCTCGACCAGGCGGGCGAAGACCGGGTCTCCGGCGAGCGACGTGCGAAGGACCAGGGTGTTGACGAACACCCCGATCAACCCTTCCGTCGCGCTGTGCCGCCGGTTGGCGACCGCCGTGCCGACCAGCACGTCCTCCTCCCCCGCCAGCCGCCCGAGCAGCGATTGGAACGCCGCAAGCAAGCCCATATACGGAGTTGCTCCGAGCCTGCGGCAGACGGCTCGAAGGCCGTCCCACGCCGTCCCGTCGAGGACCAACGGCAGCACCCCGCCGCGCCCCGTAGGAGGGGCCGGTCGCGCCCGATCGGCGGGCAGCTCCAACTCGACCGGCGCCCCTTCCAACCGCTCGCTCCAGTAGGCGAGCTGCGCTTCGAGCACCGGCCCCTCGAACCAGCGCCGCTGCCACAGGGCATAGTCGGCGTATTGGATCGTCAGGGGAGGTAAAACGGCGCCGCCATAGAGCGCGGCGATCTCGGAAAGAAGCACGCCGAAAGACCAGCCGTCCGCCGCGATGTGGTGGAGCGTCAAGAGAGCCAGATGCAACCCTTCGTCGAGCCGCAAAAGACGCGCGCGGGCGAGCGGCCCGCGCGCCAGATCGAACGGCATCCGCGCTTCCGCCGAGAGCAGCCGCGTGGCCTCCGCCCCGCGCGCCGACTCCGGCAGTAGGCGCAGGTCGGTCTCGACGAAGGGAATTTCGGCTTCGGCTTCGATCTCTTGCATCGGCCCGGTGCCGGAATCTCGGAAGCGCGTGCGCAGCGCCTCGTGCCGCCGCGCCACGCCTGCCAAGGCGCGCGCGAAGCGGGGAACGTCCAACTCGCCGCGCAGGTAGAGAGCGACCGGCAGGTTGTACGCCGCGCTCCCCGGCTCCAGGCGATCGAGGAACCAAAGCCGTTCCTGGGCGAACGAGAGCGGCAGGTCGAACGCATCCCCTTCCGGGCGCGGCAACAGCGGGGGCAGGTCCGGGGATCCTCCCTCGATCGACGCGATCCGCGCCGCGAGCGCCGCCACGGTCGGTGCCTCGAACAGTGCCCGCAGGGGTAACTCGACGCCGAAGACGTCGCGCACTCGGGCTACGAGCCTGGTTGAGAGGAGCGAGTGCCCGCCGAGCGCGAAGAAGTCGTCCTCGACGCCGACCCGGGGAACCTTCAAAAGGTCGGCCCAGATCCCTGCCAGCAGCTCTTCGTCCGGCGTGCGCGGTGCGCGAAATCCGTGCGCAAGAGCCGATCGGCCGCGCTCCGGAGCCGGCAGCGCTTTGCGGTTCAGCTTGCCGTTCGGGGTGCGCGGCAGCTCGGCCAGGACGACGAAGTCGGCCGGCACCATGTATTCCGGCAGCCGCCGCCGCAGGTGCGCGCGCAGGTCGTCCGCGGCCGGCGGCGCGGCGCCCTCCCGGACGACGACGTAGGCCGCAAGTGCGCGGTCGCCGTTGCCGTCCTCGCGCGCCACCACCGCCAGGTCGGCGAGCGCCGGATGTTCTCGCAACACGACTTCGATCTCGCCCAGCTCGATGCGAAAACCGCGCACCTTGACCTGGTGGTCGATCCGTCCCAGGAACTCGATCTGGCCGTCGGGGAGGAAGCGCGCGAGGTCGCCGGTGCGGTACAGGCGGCCCCCCTCAACTGCACCGAACGGATTGGGGATAAAGCGCTCGGCGGTCAGCTCCGGCCGGCCGAGATAGCCGCGGGCGAGCCCCAAGCCGCCGAGCAGCAGCTCGCCGGGTACCCCGATCGTCGTCGGACGGAGCCCCCGATCGACCAGGTAGGCCGCGGTTCCAGGCAACGGCCGGCCGATGGTCGGCGCCCGGCGCTCGCCGCGCGGCACGTGCACGAAGGTCGAATAGGTGGTGTCTTCCGAAGGGCCGTAGGCATTGCAGACCCGCTCGACCCCGGCCGCCGCATAGACGCCGTCGACCAACGCCCGCGACAGCGGCTCTCCCGCCAGGTTCACCGTCCGGACCGACGGGGGGATGCCGCCCATCCGCACCAGCTCCGCCATCGCCGACGGCACTGTGTTGATCAGCGTGACCTCGCGCGCCGCAGGCAGCTCGGGCAGCTCCAGGGCATTGGCGGCGAGGATCACGCTGCCGCCGCAGGCGAGGGTCACGAACAGCTCGAAGACCGAGAGGTCGAAAGCGATCGAGGTGGCGGCGAGCACGCCGGCCAGCTCTTCGTCCGAGTAGGTCCGCCGCGCCCAGGCGACCAGCGCCGATGCGCTCCGATGCTCGATCGCCACTCCTTTGGGACGGCCGGTCGAGCCGGAGGTGAAGATCACGTAGGCCAGGTTGCCGGCCGTCGCCCCCTCGCCGAAAAGCGCAGGAGCTTCGGGCGCCGGGGCCACCGGTTCGATGTTTCGATCAAGCCAAGTTTTGTCGAGAAGAAGCCCGGCGCCCGAGTCGGCGACCATCACCTCGCGCCGCTCCTCCGGATAGGCCGGATCGATCGGCACGTAAGCGCCCCCCGCTTTGAGCACGCCCAAGAGCGCGACCACCAGGTCGGCGTCGCGCGCCAGGCTCACGCCAACGCAAACCTCGGGAACGACGCCTTGAGCCCGGAGGCGCCGCGCGACGAGCGCCGCCCGCTCGTCGAGCTCGGCGTAGGTCAGCCGCTCATGGCCGGCGACCAGGGCGATCGCCCCGGGCGTCCGCGCCGCCTGCGCCTCGAACAGTTGGTGCAGTCCGAGCGTCTCATCCGCCTCACCCGCCGGCTCCGGACCGGGCGCATTCCATTCGACTTCCAACTGGTGCCGCTCTGTCCCTGAGAGCAGCGGCAGCTCCGACAGCCGCCGGTCCGGCTCGGCGAGCGCTCCGAAAAGCAGCGTCGTGAACGACCGCGTCCAGCGCGCGACGGTCGTTCGGTCGAACAGTCGGGAGGCGTATTCGAGCCCGCCCACAAGGCCGGCTCCTACCGCGGCGAGGCCAAGGGTCAGCTCGAACTTGGCGCTGCCGGACGAGAGCGGCGCGACGCTCGCGGCGAGCCCGTCCAGATCGAACGCGGGCAGGCCGTCCTGAAACGCCAGCATCGCCTGGAACAGCGGCGGGCGGGCGAGGTCGCGCGCCGGACGCAGCTCTTCGACCAGGCGCTCGAACGGCAGGTCGCCATGGGCGTGGGCGCCGAGCACCGCTTCGCGCGCCCGCGCCGCCAGCTCGGCGAAGCGCGGATCGCCGGCAAGATCGCCGCGCAGCACGAGGGTCTCGACGAAGAAGCCGATCAGCCCCTCGACCTCGGGGCGGCCGCGGTTCGCGAACGGCGTGCCGACGGTCAGATCCTCCTGGCCGGAGAGGCGGCCGAGGAGCGCCTCGAACGCCGCGAGCAGGACCATGAACGGCGTCGCGCCGAGGCGCCGGGCGAGCGCCGCCAATGCGCGGGTCGGCTCCTCGGCCAACGCCAGCGCCACTGTGCCGCCGGCAAAGGATTGGACCGGCGGACGCGGGGCGTCGAGCGGCAGATCGAGCGCGTTGGCACCCGCCAGCCGCTCGCGCCACCAGGCGGCCGGACCGTCGAGAACGCCCGGAGCGGCGAGCCGCGAGCGCTGCCAGGCGGCCCAATCGGCGTATTGGAGCGGCGGCTCGGCCAGCGGCGAGGCGTCCCCCAAGTGCGCGGCGCTATAGAGCGTTCGAAGCTCGGTCAGGAAAAGCCCAAGCGATCCGCCGTCGAAGATCGCGTGGTGCAGGTTCGCGAGTAGGCGATGCGCGTCCGCGGCGAGCCGGAGCCGGACGAAACGGCAGAGCGGTCCCGCCGAGAGGTCGAACGGCCGGCACGCCGCCACGTCGCCAAGCCGCGCCGCCTCCGCGTCTTTCGCCGCGGAGGGCAGACCCGCGAGGTCGATCCCAGGCAGCGGCACCGCTACCGGCGGGGCGATCCGCTGCATCGGCCGCTCGGGGTCGGTGGACGACGGCACGAACGTCGTGCGCAGAACCTCGTGGCGGCGGACAATCTCAGAGAGGGCACCGGCGAGCGCCGGGACCAAGAGCGGTCCGTCGAGGTCGAGCGCGAACGGCAGGTTGTAGGCGGAGCTACCCGGTTCCAGCCGATCGAGGAACCAGAGCCGTTCTTGGCCGAGCGAGAGTGGCCGCTCCGCGCTTTCGGCCAAGCGGACGAGGGGCGGACCCGGCTCGATCCCGCCCGCTCCTTGGGCCTCCGCGATCCGCAGGGCGAGAGCGGCCACCGTCGGCGCCTCGAACAGGGCGCGCAGGGGCAGGTCGGCGCCGAACGCCTCGCGCACCCGCGCGGCCACCCGCAGGGCGAGCAGCGAATGGCCGCCGAGATCGAAGAATCTCGTCTCGACTCCCACCCGGTCGCGCCCGAGAACCTCCGCCCAGATCCCCGCCAGCAGCTCCTCAGCTGGATTTCTCGGCGCGATCTCGGCGCCGGGCGAACCGGGCGAAGCGCGGTCGGCGGCGGCGAGCGCCCGGCGATCGATCTGGGCCGCCACCTGATGGCGCTGCGCCTCCGAAAGCAGGAGCAGCTCGGAGAGTCGGCGGTCGGGATCGGCCACAGCACGGCCGAGTAGGAGCTCGAAGTCCTGGTAGATCCGCGCGGCGGTCGCCGGGTCGAACAGCGCCGTGGCGTATTCGAGAAAACCGCCGAGCGCGCCTTCCGGCTCTTCGACCAGCGACAGCGTGAGGTCGAGCTTGGCCGTGCCGGTCGGCACCGCCCGCACCGCCGTCTTGAGGCCGGGGAGGGAAAGCGATCCCCTCGACTCGGATGATCCGGACGAGGGGGCCGGGCGGTAGGCGAGCAGCGCCTGGACCAGCGGCGGGCGCCCTAGGTCGCGCTCGGGTTTCAGCTCTTCGACCAGCCGCTCGAACGGCAGGTCCTGGTGCGCGAACGCCTCCAGGCAGACCTCGCGCGTCCGATCGAGCAGCGCCCCGAACGACGGGTCGCCGGCAAGATTGCCGCGCAGCACCAGGGTGTTGACGAAGAACCCGATCAGCCCTTCGATTTCCTCCTGGCCGCGGTTCGCGACCGGCGAGCCGACCAGCACCTCTTCTTGTCCGGACAGGAGGCCCAGCAGGCTCTCGAAGGCCGCGAGCAGGACCATGAACGGAGTCGTGCCGCGGCTCCGGCCGGTGGTCGCCACGGCGCGCGCGAGCCCGGGGCCGAGGCGGACCGGCAGGTGCCCGCCGGTGAGGCTCTGAATCGCCGGACGCGGCCGGTCGGCGGGTAAGTCGAGCTCCTGCGGCGCGTCGCGCAGACGCTCGCGCCAAACCGCGAGCCGGGCGTCGAGAGCATCGCCCACGAGCCACCCGCGCTGCCAGACCGCGTAATCCGCGTACTGGATCGGCAGATCCGGCAAATCCGGTATTTCGCCCGCGGACAAGCTCCAATAGAAGGCCGACAGCTCGGCCAGAAACACCTCGATCGACCAGCCGTCGGCGGCTACGTGGTGGAGAGTGAGCAGCGCCGTCCATTCGCGGGCGCCGGATCGGAGAAGGGTCGCCCGCAGCAGCGGCCCGCGCCCGAGATCGAACCCCCGGCGCGCCTCGCCGCGCTCGATCCGCGCCGCCACAACCGGACGTTCTCCTTCGAGCGCCGAAAGGTCGATCACCGGCAGGGCGAGCGGCGTGGCCTCGCCGACGATCTGGAACGGCACCCCGTCGCGCGCGAAGAACACGGTGCGCAGCGCCTCGTGGCGGCGGACTATTTCCGACAGGGCCGCGGCAAGGATCCGCGGCGCGAGCGCGCCGGCAAAATCGAGCGCCGCGGCGAGGTTGTAAACCGGGCTCTCCGGCTCGTAGCGGTCGAGGAAGAACAGCCGCTCCTGGGCAAACGACAGCGGCAGCTCGCGGTCGCGCGGCGCGGGCAGGAGCGGCGGCGCCTCGATGCCCGCGCCGAGGGCGGTCGCCTGAAGGCGGAGGATGACGCGCGCCTGGGATCGCACGGTCGGCGCGTTGAACAGAGTCCGCAGCGGGATCTCCACCCCGACCGCTTTGCGCACCCGCGAGATCAGGCGCGCGGCTAGCAGCGAATGGCCGCCGAGCGCGAAGAAGTCGTCCTCGACGTCGACCCGGTCGCGGTAGAGAAGGTCGGCCCAGATCGCCGCGAGCAGCTCCTCCATCGGCGTCGCGGGGAGCTGCGGCGGCGCCGTGGCGCCGCGCGCCCGGGGGTTCGCGCCGAGGAGCGCCTGGCGCCTCGCGGGGGTCGAGAGGGGCAGCTCCGCGAGCCCCATCCCCGGATCGGCCGTCGCCGCCTCGACGACCCGCGCGAAATCCGCGGCGAGCCGCTCCGCGGTCGCCGGGTCGAACAGGTCGGCGGCGTATTCGAGCGACCCGAGAACCCCTTCTCCCGTCGCCGGATCGTCGGCCAGGAGGAGCGTCAGATCGAGCTTCGAGCTGCCGGTCGAGATCTCGAACGAGGAGAGGGCGAGGCCGGGGAGATCGACCGCCGGCAGCGGCGCGTTCTGGAGCACGAACATCGTTTGGAACAGCGGCGACCGCGAGCGATCGCGCGGCCGGAGCGCTTCGACCAGGCGTTCGAACGGCAGCTCCTGATCGGCGTAGGCCGCGAGCGCCGATGCCCGCACCCGGACCAGCAGATCGGCAAAGCTCGGCTCTCCGAACAAGTCCAACGGCAGCGCCACGTCGTTGACGAAGAAACCGAGCAGAGGTTCGAGCTCGCTCCGGCCGCGTCCGGCCACCGGCGTGCCGACGGCGAACCGTTCCTGTCCCGCCGCGCGCGAGAGCAGGGCGGAAAACGCCGCGAGCAGCGCCATGTGGAGCGTCGCGCCCTGGCGGCGGGCGAGCGTTCGAAGCTCGCGACCGAGATCGGGTGCCAACCGCACGGGGCACCGGCCGCCGCAGGAGGTCGGCGCCTCCGGCCGCGGCCGATCGGTCGGCAGGTCGAGAACCTCCGGCACCTCGGCCAGCCGGGCGGAGGCGCGGGCGAGCGGCAGCTCGAAATCCCCCGCCGCCAGCCGGCGGCGCTGCCAGGCCGCGTAATCGGCGTATTGGATCGGCAGCTCCGGCAACGGGCTCGGCTTGCCGCCCAGAAACGCGCCGTAGAGCGTTGCCAGCTCATGCCGGAGCACCCCCAGCGACCAGCCGTCCGAGACGATGTGATGTTGCAGCAGCAGCGCCACGTGCCGCTCGGCTCCGAGCCGGAGCAGCGTCGCGCGCACCAGCGGCCCGTCCGCAAGGTCGAGTGGCTGCCGCCCGAGGAGGCCGAGCAGGCGCTCGGATTCCGCATCGCCCGCTGCCGTACCCCCAAGCCCGGATAGGTCGATCGCCGGCAGCGGCAGCGGCGCCCAGGGCGCCACGAGCTGGACGGCCAATTCCTCGGCGGCATCGCGGGGGAACGTGGTGCGCAGGACCTCGTGGCGGCGGACGATCTCGTCGAGCGCCCGGCGGAACGTCGCGACATCGAGCCGGCCGTCGAGCCGCGCCGCGAACGGCACGTGGTAGGCGACGCTTTCCGGATCGAGCTGAGCGACGAGCCAGAGCCGCTCCTGGCCGAAAGACAGGGGCGCGATGCGCCCGTCGGCCGGAGCGCGCTCGGGAGTGATCGGCGCGACGAAGCTGGCATCTTTCCGGTCGCGGTCGATCGCCGCCGCCATCCCAGTGAGCGTCGGCGCGGCAAACACGGCGGCAAGCGGAAGCTCGACTTCGAAGACGTCGCGGACCCGCGCGAGCAGCCGGGCGGCGAGGAGAGAATGCCCGCCGAGCGCGAAGAAGTCGTCGCCCGGGGCGATTGCCGTGACGCCGAGCAGCTCGCTCCAGATCCCCACCATCAGCTCGGCGGTCGGCGACAGCGCGGCGGCAGTTCCCGCGACCCCGGACGCGGATTCGACCTCCGTAGGCGCGGGCAGCGCCCGGCGGTCGAGCTTGCCGTTGGGCGTCCGCGGCAGTTCGGCGAGAACGACGAAATCCGCCGGCACCATGTACTCCGGCAGGCGTACCGAAAGGCGCGCCCGGAGCGCAGCAGTTGGATCGGCGGGCGCTACGCCCGGTGCCGCAACGACGTAGGCCACCAGACGCCGGTCGCCCGCCCGGTCCTCCCGCGCCAGCACCACCGATTCGCGCACCCACGGCTCGCCCAAGAGGGCGGCCTCGATCTCCCCCAGCTCGATGCGGAAACCGCGCACCTTGACCTGATGGTCGAGCCGGCCGAGGAACTCTAGCTCTCCGTCGGGCCGGTATCTCACCCGGTCGCCGGTCCGGTAGAGCCGCGCGCCCGGCTCGCCGCTCCAACCGCTCCAAGAATCGGGTACGAACGAGGCGGCGGTGAGGTCCGGCCGGTTGAGATAGCCGCGCGCGAGCCCCGCGCCGCCCAAATAAAGCTCGGCCGGAACGCCTAGCGGCGTCCGCTCTCCCCCACGGACGACGTAGGCGCGGCTGCCGGGGAGCGGCCGGCCGATCGCCGGGGCTCTCGTGTCGCCGAACGGAATGCGCGCCTCGGTCGAGTAGGTGGTGTCCTCGGACGGACCGTATAGGTTCATCACCCGGGCGATCCCCGCGGCGTGGAGCGATTCGGCGAGGGAGAGCGGCAGCGGCTCTCCGGCCAGATTGACGGTCCGGACCGACGGCGGCACGGCGCCCAGATGGAGCAGCTCGGTCATCGCCGAGGGGACCGTGTTGATCATCGTGACCTCGTCGTGCCCCGGGGTTCCCGGCGCGAGCGCCAGCTCGAGCGCGTTGCCGGCGAGGATCACCGCGCCGCCGTAGGCCAGCGGCGCGAACAGCTCGAACACCGAGAGATCGAAGCAGATCGAAGTGGCGGCGAGCACCCCCGCCAGCTCTTCCCTCGAATAAGCCGCGCCGGCCCACTCGACCATCGCCACCGCGCTCGAATGGCGGATCGCCACCCCTTTCGGCCGCCCGGTCGAGCCCGAGGTGTAGATGACGTAGGCGAGGTTGTCGGGCGTCGCCGGGCAGAGCGGTCCGGTAGTGGTTTCGTTTGCCCCGCAGCGACTGGCTGCTGCCGAAGGCGCCCGAAGGAGCGAGGAGGCA